>NZ_JAAAPM020000015.1 GCF_009909155.2 Flavobacterium undicola | reverse complement strand
TTTGCAAGCTTCATCATTTGGCAATTCTTTTATAAAGTTTAGTATGCTTTGTCCTTCAAATACTTCCATAACGACTGTTTTTAAAGACATAAAAATACAGAAACTAAATGACTAACTCAATAAAGTATTATATTCAGAAGGGGGATCTACATCATTATATAGCGCCCAAACACCTTTACGTAAATCCCATTCTTGCCATTTATTTGGTATAATCTTCATATGTGGGGGCACATAAATAAGCTTAAATTTTTTTTTCCCCTTGACATATGGATTTAGTGAAGTATATTCGAATTGCAATACCACAAACGGTACGTTCTTATTAACAACATCTTTTGTGAATGTCCAATATTTTAATTCTGTAATATCCTTTAGAAGAGTTCCATTATACGTAGTCAACCGTATCTTAAAAGTTTTATAAACTTTTTCTACAGGAAGAAAATCATCTTTGGTTAGATGAAATTTTAATCCGTGAGGCTGAGGAGGAATTAAAGGATTGATTTTTTGGGGTTCCATAAATGTTATCTTACCAATAGATTTAGTATCAATCTTCCACACAGTTGACCATCCTGTTACCAAAACTGTATCCAATGTTAAAAAACCTTGTAATGCAAAGAATAAGACGATAAATGCCATGAATGTGATATGTTTTTTCATAATGTTAAATATTTAGTGGAAAATGTGTCACGACAAAACGAAATTGTCGAACATAAATTTAGTACATTTTTATTTATATACATGACAAAAAAAAACTTAAATATATTGATTTACAGAATATTAAATCTGATTAAAAGAAATTTAGACAAATGATTCAGTCCATATTTGAATACACTAACAAACCTTCTGCCATGTTTTTTATTTTTATTTTTTCGTCAATATAATCGCCTATTTTATAGCACCACACAAAAGCAATGATTGTCAATAAAAACAATCTTTCTGATCTTCCAAATCAGTAACATGTGTGTCCTCTATATCACTGACCCATCCGAAAATATTACTAGAATTGGATTGAAAACTGTTTAAACGAATTTATTTGATATGTTTTGAATAATCATCAGGAAGTACAGCATCAATATCACGTAAATATTTTTCTAATGCAGTCATTGTAGTATGTCCAGTAATTAGCATTAATTTACTTTTGGCTTCAAATGGAGTGCTGTTTTTTACAAGCTCTCTGTATAGCTTGGTTATGAAAGTATGTCTAAAGCTATAAAGCCCGTAATCTTTTCCTAATCCTAAACTGTCTTTTACTTTCTTGAAACGTTTGCTGAAATAATCTCTTTTATCGGTTTCTCCAGTTGTCCAGTCGTAGCCAATGCCATTTGGAGTGAACAAAAAACTTTCCGGATTGTACTTCTCTAAATCGGGTAATGTGGATAATAGTATCTCAGGAATGATTTTGATTTTTACAGCCTTGTTTTTGGTTCGAATATAAATAAGCTTGTCTTTTATGTTTACATCTTTTATGCGCAACCTGACAACTTCTACAGGGCGCAAATGATTATAAGAAACAAACTGAATAAACAAGAGTAATAAATCATCATTATTTTTTAGATAATTGAAAATATCAACTTCTTGGGTAGTACTATAAGTCTTGTTTCTTTCGGGTGACGATTTTAGAACATTAATTTTTTTGACAAAATTATCTGCAATAATATCATTATCCTCTAATGATTGAAAGAACATTGACAAATTGGAGCGTGTGTTATTTCTATTTTTGGCACTTGTATTCGATAAAACAGCGTTAAGAAAAGTGATTACCGCCTTTTTATTTACCGTTGTAATGTATCTATTTTCAAAACCATTTTCCAAAAGCCACTTCTCAAATGATTTTAATCGTACTCTAAAATCACGATAACTATTCTCTTTTAAAGTATTTTTTTTCAATTCAAGCGCAAAAGTAACTGCATCTGGAATATTATATTTCTTTGATTCGTCAACAGAAATAGAATCATCATAGGGATTGAAGCCATTTTCTAAAATAGTTTCAATTGCCTTAGCAAGGATTTTTATAGCTTCTTTTCTTTCTTTTAGTATTTTGAATTGATTGACCCCTGAGTAGATTGGAGTCTGTCTTTCGAGCATGTCGGTTGATGGATTTCGAAACGAATAATACACGTACCAACGCTTAGATAAATCTCCATTTGCATCGTAAATCTTTGGTACTGAGTATTGTTTCTTATAAGTCAAATCGTATGCGTTAGCGTATTCTTTCGTTAAGAGGTGGCGAATTTTAGACATAAAAAAAGCGGTTTTAAATTGCTCTAAAACCGCATAAAATCTATATTTTTTCGTCTTTTAACCTAGTAGCGAAGACGGGAGTTGAACCCGTGACCTCAGGGTTATGAATCCTGCGCTCTAACCAACTGAGCTACCTCGCCAAATGTTCAGGTAAATACTGTTCCTGATTGCGGGTGCAAAGATAGAAATAAAATTAAAAGTTGCAAGCATAAAATGAAGAAAAAAAATATTTTTAAAAACGTTTTTTTTTAGGCATTATATTCTATATATTCGAAAAAAAATAAATCTGCTTTTATGGATGTTAAAGTACGTTACGAAATTGAGTTTCCTATAAATTCTTCGCCGCAATTATTATATCAATATATTTCTACTCCTTCTGGTTTATCTGAATGGTTTGCTGATGATGTGAACTCAAGAGGAGAGTTTTTTACTTTTATTTGGAATGATTCCGAAGAAAAAGCAAGATTAGCTTCTAAAAAATCAGGAGAGAAAGTAAAGTTTAAATGGATTGATACGGCGGGTAAGGATACTGATTATTTTTTTGAATTACACATATTAGAGGATGAGTTGACTAAAGATGTTTCTTTGATGATAATTGATTTTGCGGATGAGGAAGAAGTTGATGAAGCCAAACAATTATGGGAAAATCAAATTTCTGATTTAAAACATCTCTTAGGTTCTGTATAGAGAATTCTATTTTTATAACTTATATTTGCCCTGAACAAAATTCAGGGCTTTTTTTATGATTAATTTCAACGGAACTTTAGTAGCGCAAGATTCAAATATATTAGTACAAAATCGTGGTTTTTTATACGGAGATGCGGTTTTTGAAACGGTTAAAATTGTAAATTCTAAAGTACTTTATTTAGAAGATCATTATTTTAGATTGATGGCTTCTATGCGTGTAGTGAGAATGGAAATTCCAATGAATTTTACAATGGAATACCTAGAAGAGCAATTACTTTCTTTGACGGATAAATTGTCTATTTCGAATGCTGCAAGAGTTAGAATTACTGTTTTTAGAAATGATGGAGGCTATTATTTGCCAATAGATAATACGGTTTCTTTTTTAGTTCATGCAACGGCAACTGAAGCTGTGTTTTATTCTTTTGAAGAAAAAGAATATGAAGTAGACTTGTTTAAAGATTTTTATATTACAAAACAGTTGTTGTCTTCTATTAAAACTACAAATAGAATCTTAAATGTTGCTGCAAGTATTTTTGCAAATGAGAATGCTTTAGATAATTGTTTGTTGTTGAATGACAGTAAAAATGTTGTCGAAGCAATTCAAGGGAATCTTTTTATGCTTATAGGAAATAAATTAATTACTCCCCCGGTTTCTGAAGGTTGTTTGAATGGAGTGATGCGCAAACAAGTTTTAAAATTAGCTAAAACTATTGCAGGAATTGAAGTAGTTGAGGAGGTTATTTCTCCTTTTGAGCTTCAAAAAGCCGACGAATTGTTTGTTACTAATGTTATAAAAGGAATTCAGCCCATTACTAAGTATAGAAAAAAGACTTTTGGAGTAAATATGTCCAGGGAAATAGTTGCCAAGTTGAATGAAATAGTTAGTGCTATTTAATTCAAATAAGGGTTCTCGGGTGCATTAGACCAAATTAGATAATCACCACCCAGTTCGATAATTTGTTGTTTCCAAAAATGAGCAGACGATTTACCTATGATTTTGTTTTTATAGGTATTAGAAGCAATAATCCAGGAATTAGTGTCCATCTCTGATTGGAGTTGGCTTTCAGACCAGCCAGTATAGCCAAGGAAAAAACGAATGTTGTTTTTGTTTATTTTTCCGCTATTAAGGAGTTCTTTTGTAGATTCAAAATCGCCGCCCCAATAGATTCCGTTAGATATTTCGATGCTATTCGGAATTAAACCAGGAACGTTGTGGATGAAATAAAGGTTGTCTTGTTCAACGGGACCGCCATTGTAAATTTTTAAACGTGAATTAATTTCAGGAATTAAATCGTTTATAGTGTATTTCAATGGTTTGTTGATGATAAAACCAACTGATCCGTCTTTGTCATGATCAGCCAATAAAATCACAGATCGATTAAATGATGAATCTCCGATGATAGAAGGCTCAGCAATAAGTAATTGTCCTTTTATTAATTTTTCTGAAATCATGACCTCTCAAGTTTTTATTAAATTTAAGAAAAAAAAATAAAAAACTCCAAACATAATCGTTAAAAAGCAAAAAAAAACCCTCAATTGAGGGTTTTTTTATATTGATAGGTTTTGAAACAAATTCTTAGTTTACAGCACCTTCTAATTCAGCTCCAGCTTTGAATTTTACAACATTTTTTGCTGCGATTTGAATTGTTTTCCCAGTTTGAGGATTTCTACCGTCTCTAGCTGCTCTTGGAGAAACTGACCATGATCCGAAACCTACAAGAGATACTTTTCCACCTTTTTTCAAGGTACCACCTACATTTCCTAAAAATGACTCTAAAGCTAATTTTGCAGCTGCTTTAGTAATTCCTGCATCAGCAGCGATAGCATCGATTAATTCTGATTTGTTCATAATAATAGTTATTAATTGTTGGTTAAAAATAAATTGTCATTACACAAATTTAGCAGTAAATACAGACCTTGCAAGTGTTTTTGTTGATTTTACACTGTTTTGTTAATAACTTATTTTTTTTGTTCATAACAGGGGCTTTTTTCCTATGTTTTTGGCTGATTTTCCCTGTTTTAGTGGGTTTATAGCGCCTTTGCTTCGTCAGAAAAAGTGATGCCATTGAGTAATTCAGGGGTAGTCATTTTCTTTTTGCCTGGAAATTGTAGACTTAATACCTGTATGAAGCCGTCTTTTGTAGCAACTTTTAGCTCTTTTTTAGTGCTGATGATTTTTCCAGTACTAAAATTATGAGCTTCCAAAATGATTTTAGATTCGTATATTTTCACATTCCATTCATGCTCTTTGTCAGTAAAAAAACACCAGGAAGCAGGATAAGGACTTAATCCTCTAATAAGATTGTTGATTTCTAATGAAGATTTACTCCAGTCAATCTTGCAGTTTTCTTTATTGAGTTTGTATGCTGTTTTGATATCATCATCTTCTTTTTGGATAGTTGTGGTGATATTTCCTTTTTCTATTAAGGTTAAAGTTTCAATAACGGTGTTGCTGCCTAAGTTCATTAAACGATCGTGAAGTTGTCCTGCATTTTCGTTAGGATCAATTTCAGTTTCTGAACTCAAAATCATTGCGCCGGTATCTATTTTGTCATCAATGAAAAAAGTAGTAACTCCTGTTTTAGTTTCTCCGTTTATAATTGCCCAATTGATAGGTGCTGCTCCACGATAATTAGGCAGGAGTGAAGCATGAAGATTAAATGTTCCCAGACTTGGCATTTCCCAAACTACTTTTGGTAACATTCTAAAAGCAACTACGATTTGTAAATTCGCGTTAAGCGATTTTAATTCGGCTAGAAAAGATTCGTCTTTTAGGTTGGTTGGTTGTAGAAGGTTAAGATTATTTGCTAATGCATATTCTTTTACGGCTGAATATTTTATTTTTTGTCCGCGCCCTGCAGGTTTATCAGCAGCGGTTATGACACCTACTATGTTGTAGTTGTTTTTTACTATTTGGTCTAGGATTCCTACCGCAAAGTCAGGAGTTCCCATAAATACAATTCGTAATTTTTCCATTATTGTTTTAAGCTATATTTATTGTTTGGTTTTATTAGAATGCTTTTATTTTCTAATAATTCTTGAAGTGCAAAGATAACATCGTCTGAAGGATTATTTAGCTTGATTTGGATTTCTCTCGAAGTTAAATCAGTTGTCTTTAATAAGCTTCGTATTTCTTCTGAAAGTGAAACATTGGTTTTCTTTTTTGTTTTGTGTTTAATACAGTAGGAACAAATGCCACAATTAGTTTCTTTTTTTTCTCCAAAATACTCCAATATTAATTTGTTTTTACAAATAGTGTCTTTCTTTATATAATGTAGAACCGCTTCAAATTGTTCTTTTTTTAATTGGTTTTGGTTTTCTAGGTATTTGGCTATTCGGTTAATTGTTCTTTCGTCTTCTCTAATTTCGTTAAAAATTAAAGTAGTATCATTATTTTTTGAATTGTAATCAACAATGCCTTTTTCTGTTAGTTTTTCTAAAACAGTTTGAACTTCTGCTTCTGAATGATTCGATTTTCGTGCAATTAACGGAAGGTTAAAGTTAGTTTGAATGTCATAAATTCCAGGATACGTACGCAGGATAGCCAGAATAATTTCTTCATCGTTAGGATTCAAACTCGTATAACGAATGACTTCTTTGGAAGGAATAATAAATTGTAAACTTATTTTTTCTGAGAATTCTTGTGATAAGCTAATAACGCCTTGTCTGTCTAAAAACTGAATGGCATTGTAGGTTTTTAAAACAGGGAATTTATATCGGGTACAAAACTGATTTAAGTTAAAGGAATATTGTTCGTTAATGCCTTCGCCGTAGGCAATTTGGAAATAGTTACACATTTTGATAAAAACCTCTTTCAGGAATTGTTTATCAGGAAGTGTATAAATGAATTGATTTTCGGTCTGGGCAACATCTGATGGGTTAGTTAGTAAAACAGCAAAAGCTTTTTCTTCGTTTCTACCAGCGCGACCTGCTTCCTGGTAATAATTCTCAAGGTTTTCAGGTAGTTGAATATGAATCACAGTTTTTACATTGGCTTTGTCAATTCCCATTCCAAAGGCATTGGTGGCAACCATAACCAGTGCTTCTTCTTCCATCCAAAGTTGCATGTTTTTGGTTTTGTCTTTTGTTGATAATCCGCCGTGATAATAGGTGGCTTTAAATCCTAAAGAGTTAAGTTGTGCGGCAGTATCAATACAGGCTCTTCGGTTTCGTACATATATAATAGACGGTTGTGGGTTTTTGCTTAGAATTTGTTTTATCCTAAAGAGTTTGTCTTCAATTTCAAAAACCATGTAAGCGATGTTTTTTCTTTCGAAAGATTTTTCAAAATATTTAGGGTTTTCAAGTCTTAATTCGGTAACAATGTCTTCTTTTACTTTAGGTGTAGCTGTGGCTGTTAAGGCCAGAAAAGGAGTTTTAGGAAAGTGGGTTTTTAGATTCGAAATTTTTAAATAAGCAGGACGAAAATCATGTCCCCATTGCGAAACACAGTGCGCTTCATCAATAGCAATTAAATTTATAGGGAGGCTTTTTATTCTTTCTAAAATCCAATCCGATTGTAAACGCTCAGGAGATAAATACAGAAACTTATAATTTCCGTATTGACAATTGTCTAATAAGTCAATTATTTCGTCTGATTTGATACCGTCAGTAAGAGCAATGGCTTTGATGTTGCGTTTTTCTAAATTGGCTACTTGGTCTTTCATTAAGGCAACTAATGGCGAAATGACCAAACAAATTCCTTTTTGCATCATGGCAGGAATTTGGAAACAAATGGATTTTCCACCACCTGTTGGCATCAGCGCAAAAGTGTCATGACCATCTAAAACAGCATTGATAATTTCTTCTTGAGGTAATCTAAAACTATCGTGGTCCCAGTATTTTTTTAGAATTTGTAAAGCTTCAGGCATGCAATTTAGAAAGATTTAATAGCTTTTTATTTCGAAAAAAGCCGCATTTACAACAAACTTACTCAAACTAATTTATATTTTGAAAATTGAAAGGAATCAAAATGATGATTTTGTTAAAAATCATATTACATAATTCATAATTTACATTTGAAACTGTATATTTGCTTTATTTTTAAATACAAAATGGATAAGAAGACAGAGGAATTTTATGATAGGTTAAAAACGGAGTTGGATAATAGCAATACCTGGCCAGCCTTATATTTGTTTAAATTTATTGTACCTACAGATAACGAAAAAATAAAACAGGTAGAGCTTGCTTTTGATTGTTTAGGAGCTGTTATTAAAACAACTCAATCAAAAACAGGTAAATTTACGAGTATTTCAGTTGATGTTCAAATGAAAGATTCTCAAGAAATAATTAATAAATACATTGAAGTTTCTACTATTGAAGGAATAATTTCATTGTAATCTTTGTATAAAAAGAAAAGTAGCTAGTATACCTTTTAGCTTTCAGAACTCCCAAATAATTAAGTATGAATCAGAAATATGTAAAAGAAAATGCGAATGATGTTGTTCATCATTTAGAATATAACGCAGAAAGATCGCATTTGATTATTCCTGAATACGGACGTCATTTACAAAAACTAATTGACCAGGCTACAGTTATTGAAGATGCTGAAACTAGAAATAAAGCGGCTAAATACATTATTCAGGTCATGGGAAGCTTGAATCCACATTTAAGAGATGTGCCTGATTTTCAGCATAAATTATGGGATCAGCTTTTTATAATGTCTGATTTTAGGTTAGATGTACAATCGCCATATCCTATTCCTTCCAGAGAAGTATTGCAATTAAAACCAGATGTTTTAAAATACCCTCAAAATTTTCCTAAATACCGTTATTATGGTAACAATATCAAGTATATGATTGATGTTGCGAACAAATGGGAAGAAGGAGAAATGAAAAGTGCGTTGGTAAAAGTAATTGCCAATCACATGAAAAAATCGTATTTGAGTTGGAATAAAGACACCGTAAAAGATGATGTTATTTTTGAACATCTTTACGAATTATCAGACGGTAAATTAAATTTAGTACAGAGCTCAGAAGAACTGATTAATACAACTGATTTATTGCGTACTAATAAGAGAGTTTCGAATAAAATTTCTCCTGCTGGACAGCCTAAAATCCAAAGTAATAAAAACAATAAAGGGCCAGGGAAACCAAAGCCTTTTCAGAAAAATAATAATCAAAAATAGAAGTTACTAAGTGTATAAGAAATTAAGTTGCTAAGTTTTTTTTGAAGAAAACCTTAGTGTCTTAGAATCTCAGTAACTCAGAACCTTAAAAAAAGAATATGGGAATTTTTAAAATTGAAGGAGGAATCCGTTTAAAAGGAGAAATAACTCCACAAGGCGCAAAAAATGAAGCATTACAGATTTTATGTGCTGTACTTTTAACTTCTGAAAAAGTAACAATCAACAATATTCCCGATATTATTGATATTAATAAATTGATTACGCTTTTAGGAAATTTAGGAGTGAAAATTCAACGTAATGGATCAGGTTCAATTACTTTTCAAGCAGATGAGGTTAATGTTGGATATTTAGAAACCGAAGCTTTCAAAAAAGAAGGTGGTGCTTTAAGAGGTTCTATTATGATTGTTGGACCACTTTTGGCTCGTTTTGGAAAAGGATATATTCCAAAACCAGGAGGTGATAAAATTGGAAGAAGAAGATTAGATACGCATTTCGAAGGGTTTATTAATCTTGGAGCAAAATTTAGATATAATAGAGAAGACCATTTTTACGGAGTAGAATCTCCGGAAGGAGGTTTGAAAGGAACAGATATGCTTCTTGATGAAGCTTCAGTGACTGGAACAGCTAATATTGTTATGGCAGCTGTTTTGGCAAAAGGAATAACAACAGTTTACAATGCAGCTTGCGAACCTTATTTGCAACAGCTTTGTAAGATGTTGAACTCTATGGGAGCTAAAATTACAGGAGTTGGTTCAAACTTATTAACTATTGAAGGAGTTGAAAGTCTTGGTGGTTGCGAACATAGAATTCTTCCTGATATGATCGAAATCGGTTCTTGGATTGGTCTTGCGGCTATGACAAAAAGTGAAATTACGATTAAAAATGTAAGCTGGGAAAATTTAGGTTTGATCCCAAATACGTTCAGAAAATTAGGTATTACAATCGAGAAACGTAATGATGATATTTATATTCCCGCTCACACAGATGGATACGAAGTAAAAACAGATATCGATGGCTCTATTTTAACTATTGCCGATGCACCTTGGCCTGGATTTACACCAGATTTATTGAGTATCGTTTTGGTTGTGGCAACACAAGCAAAAGGTGATGTGTTGATTCACCAAAAAATGTTCGAAAGCCGTTTGTTTTTCGTTGATAAATTAATCGATATGGGAGCTAAAATTATGTTGTGTGATCCGCATAGAGCTGTGGTTATGGGACATGATTTTAAATCAACATTAAAAGCAACTACGATGTCTTCGCCAGATATTCGTGCTGGAATTTCTTTATTGATTGCTGCACTTTCTGCTAAAGGAACAAGTACAATTCAAAATATTGAGCAAATTGATCGTGGATATGAGCGCATTGACGAACGATTGAGAGCTATTGGAGCTAAAATAGTTCGTGTTGAATAAAAAAATGAGTAAAGAACAGCAAGCCGTTGAGGCAACTTACTTTAGCATAATTGGAAATACCTGCTTAGCAATTATAAAAGGCTTAGCAGGTTTTTTTGGCAATTCTTACGCCCTAATTGCTGATGGAATAGAATCAACGACAGATATTTTTTCATCGCTATTGGTTTTATTTGGAATCAAATATTCGAATAGACCAGCAGATGAAAATCATCCTTATGGACACGGTCGTGCCGAGCCATTGATTACTTTTTTGGTAGTTGGTTTTTTAATTACTTCGGCTACTATTATTGCTTATGAAAGTATACAGAACATACAAAAGCCTCATGATTTACCAAAATTGTGGACTTTATTTGTGTTGGCGCCTTTGATTATTTGGAAAGAATTTTCGTTTCAACTCGTGATGAAACGAAGTATAGAAACCAATAGTTCTTCTTTAAAAGCAGATGCCTGGCATCATAGAAGTGATGCAATTACATCTGTAGCGGCATTTATTGGAATTACAATTGCCTTAGTTTTAGGGAAAGGATACGAAGCGGCCGATGATTGGGCAGCTCTTTTTGCTTCTTGTTTTATCTTTTACAACAGTTATTTGATTTTTAGACCCGCTCTTGGTGAAATCATGGACGAACATGTGTATGATGATTTAATCGAGCATATTAGAACAGTAGCTTCTCATGTAGAAGGGATTATTGATACCGAGAAATGTTTTATCAGAAAATCAGGAATGAAATACCATGTTGATTTACATGCTATTGTTAGTGCTGAGATTTCGGTAAAAGAAGGCCACCAATTGGCACACATTTTAAAAGACACTTTGCGAAAAGAAATTCCTGAATTGGGACATGTTTTGATACATGTAGAACCTGATGATGAATAATTAATTTTAGAAAATTATATAAAAAAAAACGAGTCAAATAATAAAATTGACTCGTTTTTTATGCTCTTAATCTAAGTTTATAGAAAAGATTGTATGGCTAAATCGTAGCTTTTTAAGCCAAAACCTAAAACGACTCCTTTAGCATTTCCTGAAATATAAGATTGATGTCTGAAACTTTCTCTCGAAAATGTATTCGAAATATGTACTTCAACAACTGGAGTTGTGATTCCTTTAACCGCATCGCCAATACCTATAGAGGTGTGTGTGTATGCGCCAGCATTCAGGATAATTCCATCGTAAGAAAAACCAAACTCTTGTATTTTGTTGATTAATTCTCCTTCAATATTACTTTGATAGTAGTTGAATTCGATTGCAGGGAATTTTTTTTGTAGCTCTTCAAAATATTCTTCGAAGGTTAGGCTTCCATAAATTTCAGGTTCGCGTTTTCCTAATAAGTTCAGGTTAGGGCCATTTATAATGCTAATTTTCATTTTTTATCTTTTTGTAAAAATAAAAAAACCGTCTCGTTAAAAAAATAACGAGACGGTTTTTATTATATTTTATTAGTTTTTTTTAGAACATAATTCCAGCAGATACTTGAAAAGTTGAGTTTTTAATGTCGGCATCTTTAGAAGCTTCAGTTAATCCAAGACCGTAACGAGCTTGAATGAATAGATTTTTGGTAATGTTTAAGCCTAAACCTCCCACTGCAGCAAATTCAAAGGTTTCAGAATTTTTATAATCAAAATCATTTCTTTCACTTAATAAGAAAGACGCTTGTGGCCCCACTTCTAAGCTCAAGCTTTTGCTTAAATAGATTTTAGCTAATACAGGAATGGATAGGTAACCCAATTCGTTTTTAAACTCTTCAGCTACATTTTTATAAGTAGCCCCTTGAGTAGAGTACAAAAGCTCTGGTTGAATGGCGAAACGGTCAAATAATTTAATTTCAGATACTAAACCGGCATGATAACTTGTAATAGCTTCTGTTGTGTTGAAGTTTTTAGAATTTACCGTAATACTTGTTCCGTTTTGATTAGCATAATTAATACCACCTTTAATACCAAAACGAATGGACTGAGCTTGTAATAGTGAAGTTATGCTTAAGAGCATAATAGTAACTAAGATTGACTTTTTCATAAATAAATTTTTTAGTTAAGATTTGAGACTGTAAATATAAAACAGTTAAAGAAACTATTTATTGTGTTTTCTAATAAAAATTGATTATGAATATAGAATCTAATTTTTTATTTATAACTAATATCTTTCAAAGATGCGAGCTCTATAAGTCATTTTAAAATTACCAGATTTGCTGATAGGATAGGTTTAAATTGTTGTAAATTAACTAATTATAATTATATGTTTTTTTTGCTGTATCTATTCCTGTTAAATTGTTGTTAATAGTATTGTTGATAAGTTTTTAGTAAGACTAAGTTTTTGTTTTTAATGATTTGATAATTTTAATTGAATAAATTATTAATTTAATAATGTAAACCATGAAAAAAATCATTTTAACAACAATGGTGCTATTTGCTTTTGGATTTGCAAATGCCCAAAGTGGATCTTTTAAACTAGGAGCTCATGTAGGTTTACCTACGGGTGATATGAAAGATGCTAGTTCTGTGAACTTAGGAGTTGATGTGGCTTATACCTGGAGTGTAGCCGAAGGTTTAGATGCAGGTATAACTACTGGTTATACTACTTATCTTGGTAAAAAAGGATGGGGTGATGTTAGTTTTATTCCTGTAGCTGCTACAGCACAATTTACCTTGACTGATAATTGGTTTATTGGAGCTGATTTAGGTTATGGTATTGGGGTTAATGATGGTAATGATGGAGGGTTTTTATACCAACCAAAATTTGGCTACCAAATGGAAAAAGCAGGTGTTTATGTTTCCTATAAAGGAGTTTCTGTAAATGGTTTAAATGTGTCATCTGTTAATTTAGGAGTGAACTTTAAATTGTAGAAAAAAAGAAATATTTTTAACGAGAACCTCTTCTGAAAAGAAGAGGTTTTTTTATGTTTATAAAAGTCGTTTATTTGTAATATGAACTGGAATTCCTATATAAAAAGTTATCAATCCTATCTTAAAATAGAACGCGGTTTGTCAAAGAATACTGTTGCTAATTATTCTTTTGATATTGAACGTTTGTGTTTGTTTCTTTCTGAAAATAAGATAGTGGTTTCTCCTTTGAAGATTGGAGAGGAAAGCATTCAGCAGTTTATATATGCTATTTCCAGTCAGGTAAATGCTCGCTCTCAGGCGCGAATTATTTCAGGATTAAAGAGTTTTTTTAGTTATTTGATTTTTGAAGATTATCGGGTTGATAACCCGATGGAGTTGATTGAATCTCCAAAAACGGGCAGGAAATTACCAGATACCTTAGCAGTTGAAGAAATAGATAGCCTGATTTCTGCGATTGATTTAAGTTCTAATGAAGGTGAGCGAAACAAAGCCATGCTAGAAACATTATATGGTTGCGGTCTTCGGGTATCAGAATTAGTTTCGCTTAAAATATCCGATTTGTTTTTTGATGAAGGTTTTATTAAAATTACTGGAAAAGGAAATAAGGATCGCTTTGTGCCAATTGCTAATTCGACAAAAAAGTATATTCTTCTTTATAAAGACAATGTAAGAACAACCGTTGCTGTGAAGAAAGAATTTACTGATACTTTGTTTTTAAATAGAAGAGGTGGGCAATTGACAAGAGCTATGGTTTTTACAATCATAAATAATTTGGCTTCTAAAATTAATTTAAACAAGAAGATAAGTCCCCATACTTTTAGGCATTCTTTTGCAACGCATCTTTTAGAAAATGGCGCCGATTTGCGTTCGATTCAGTTAATGCTAGGTCATGAATCGATAACAACTACCGAAATTTATTTGCATTTAGACAGAAAGTTTTTGACCGAAGTACTTGAGACTTGTCATCCTCGAAAGAATATGTAGTGAATTCCAAATACCAATCTCTTTACAGCTTAAATAAAAAAATCCAAATTCCAATTATAACTTTTGGAATTTGGATTTTTTAATATTGATTTTTTATTCCGCCTCCCTCTCCTTTGGAGAGGGCTGGGGTGAGGATTTATTTAGCAATATTTACTGCTCTGGTTTCTCTAATTACAGTTACTTTAACCTGACCAGGGTAAGTCATTTCAGTTTGTATTTTTTGTGAAATTTCGAAAGATAAAGTCGCTGCATTTTCATCAGAAACTTTTTCGCTTTCTACAATTACACGTAGTTCTCTACCAGCTTGAATTGCATAAGCATTTTTAACTCCGTTGAATCCGTAAGCTACTTCTTCCAGATCTTTTAAACGTTGGATGTAAGAATCTAATACTTGTCTTCTTGCTCCAGGTCTTGCTCCGGAAATAGCATCACAAACTTGGATGATTGGAGATAATAAAGATTTCATTTCAATCTCATCGTGGTGAGCACCAATAGCGTTGCAAACTTCTTCTTTTTCACCATATTTCTCAGCCCATTGCATACCTAATAAGGCGTGAGGTAAGTCACTTTCAGTATCGGGCACTTTTCCAATATCGTGTAATAAACCAGCTCTTTTAGCTAGCTTAACGTTTAGTCCTAATTCAGCAGCCATCAATCCACAAAGTTTAGAAACTTCACGAGAGTGTTGTAGTAAGTTTTGTCCGTAAGAAGAACGGTATTTCATGCGTCCTACTACTTTTATTAATTCTGGATGTAAACCGTGAATTCCTAAGTCGATAACCGTACGTTTTCCAACTTCTATAATTTCGTCATCAATTTGTTTGGCTGTTTTAGCAACAACTTCTTCAATACGTGCCGGGTGTATACGTCCGTCAGTTACTAATTTGTGTAGAGCTAGACGAGCAATTTCTCTTCTAACTGGATCAAAACAAGAAAGGATAATCGCTTCCGGAGTATCATCAACAATAATCTCTACTCCTGTAGCAGCTTCTAAAGCTCTAATGTTTCTACCTTCACGACCAATGATTCTACCTTTAACATCATCAGATTCAATATTGAATACAGAAACGCAGTTTTCTACTGCCTCTTCTGTTCCAACACGTTGAATCGTATTAATAATGATTTTTTTAGCTTCTTGTTGTGCTGTTAATTTAGCCTCTTCAATAGTATCCTGAATATGAGACATCGCTTTAGTTTTAGCTTCGGCTTTTAAACCTTCTACTAATTGTTCTTTAGCTTCTTCAGCAGATAGACCAGAGATAAGCTCTAATTGTTGTAATTGGCTTTTGTGTAGTTTGTCTACTTCAGCTTGTTTTTTATCTAAAACTTCGATTTTTGCTTCAAATTCAGCCGTTTTTTTCTCGAAATCATCGTTGACTTTTTTAGCTTTAGATAATTCATTAGAAATTTGAGATTCTTTGTCTCTTGTTCTTTTTTCTACTTCAGCTACTTTTTTATCACGAGCCAAAATCACTTGTTCGTGCTCTGATTTTAGTTCAATAAATTTCTCTTTTGCTTGAAGAATTTTATCTTTTTTTATGTTTTCAGCTTCAAGATTAGCGTCTTTTAAGATAGAAGCAGCTTCTTTTTTTGCGTTTTTGATAAGATTAGAGATATTGCTTTTTTCTATGATTTTAGCAATGCCAAATCCGGCTGCAATACCTATGATTCCCGAAATAATAATCGTTAATATGTCCATGTTTGTTTTAAAATTTATATATAAAAAAAGCCTACATTAAGTTGTTTGTATAAACTCGAAAAGACAAGTTTTGAGCTAACTCGTTGTTCAAGCTTCCAAACTGAATTGGCTTGCTATAGTAACGATGATTTGCTCATTCTAAATTGTTAGTGTTGAGTTTACCAAATATGAACTAATGTAGGCAGTATCTTAGTTGTTTAAAAGAACGTTTTTTTAGAGATTTTCGTCTAAAATAGCATTAATTTTTTGAATCCTATCGATGGTTTCGTCTCCGTTGATAGCATTATCAATCTGTTTTTGCTCTACTTGCGATGCAAATTGCAAGGCACACATGGCTAAAACGTCTTGTTTATCGCGAACAGCATAATTCTCTTCAAATTGCTTTATCATACTATCAATTTTTTTAGAAGCACTTCTAAGTCCTTCTTCCTGAGTAGGATCCACAGTTAGGGGATATACTCGGTCAGCAATTGATATTTTAATTTTAAGCTTTTCGTCCATTGTTTATACTAATCTGATAACTGTGCTATACAGTAATCAATTTCACGAATTAATGAATTTATTTTAAGCTTTGTATCTCTTTTGTTTTCGTCACTGCCTAATAATGAATTGGCAATCTTAAGTGTCTCATACTGCGCTTTTAAAGCTTCAATCTCTTGAGATTGGTTCTGTATGATTTGGGCAGATTTCTTTAATTCGATAGTTAAATCTTGATTGTTTTTTTCTAAATTTTTTAGTTTTAGAATAAGCTTTCCAACTTTATTTTCAAGAGTATCAATTATTTCTGCAATTACACTCATTATAAATCCTATTCATTACTTAATATTACAAATTTAGTATTAGTTTTTATTATTACAATATTTTATGGGTTTTTTTATTATAAAATAGTCAAAATGTTGTACTGTAATTGGTTACAAAAAAACTTTTTTTATAAAGTATTCCGAATTAGTTTTTTTATCTTAGCAAAAATGATACGCATGAGATTTTTCCTTTTTTTTCTATTGATTTCTAGAGCCCTTATCGCTCAAACCACTTATCCAAAAGATTATTTTCAAGTTCCTTTAGACAATCCGATGCAATTGGCAGGGAATTTTGGCGAATTAAGACCCAATCATTTTCATGCAGGTTTTGATTTTAAAACCTTACAAAAAGAAGGCTTAGAAGTTCATGCCGCTGCCGATGGTTATGTTTCTCGTATTAAAATTTCTCCTTTTGGAAACGGGAAAGCCATTTATATTAATCATCCAAACGGATTTACTACCGTTTATTGTCATTTGCAAACTGCAACTGCTGCTATTGAAGAGTATATCAAAAAAACGCATTATAAAGAGCAGGCTTTTGAGATTGAAATGTTTCCAAAAGCGAATGAATTAATGGTTAAAAAAGGTGAAATTATTGCACTTTCAGGAAATACAGGTTCTTCAGAAGGACCACACTTGCATTTTGAATTTAGAGATACCCAAACCGAAAAAATTATTAATCCAATGTTGTTTGGGTTTGATAAAAATTTAAAAGACACTAAAAAACCGTTGTTATCGGCTGTTTATGTTTATCCGTTTGAGGGAACAACGGCTAATCAATCCAAGCGCCCTTTGTTACTGAATGTTAGTTTGCAAAAAGATGGAACTTACCTAGCAAATAAGGTTTTGGCTAATGGAAAAATTGGTTTTGGAATTACTGCCGATGATTATGATAATGTCTCTTTTAGTAAAAATGGAGTTTATAAAGTGGAGTCTTATTTGAATGGGAAAGCTGTTTTTGGTTACCAATTTGATACTTATTCTTTCGACGAAATGCGTTATGTGAATGCTTTCATTGATTACGCTCGTTATAAAAAAACGTCCCAAAGAGTTCAAAAACTGTTTATGACTAATCCTTTTAATTTTAGTATTATTAAAACGGATGCGGATAACGGAATTGTAAATGTTGTTCCTAATTTAAATTTAGTGTATCGAATTGAGATTGCTGATTTTTTAGGAAATACTACAATTGTCAATATTCCGATTGCTTTTGATGCTTCTAGTCCAATTGTAGGGAAAGAAATTATAACCTCTAACTATTTTGTTAAAGCCAAAAAAGATAATATTTTTTCAAAAGATAATATGACTGCCAGTTTTCCGGCGGGTACTTTTTATGATGATTTCGCTATGAATTTTGCGGTAAATGCGAATGTTTTAACGCTTCATGATGATACTGTCCCTGTACACTCCAGTTTTGAAATTGCTATAGAAAGTGATAAATATACCGAGGAACAAAAAAGTAATGTCTATATAGCGAGTTTGAGCGCAAGTGGAACTTTAGGTTATAATATAACAGCAGTGAAAGGGAATATTTATACAACTAAAGTACGGACTTTAGGTAGATATACTTTGGCTATGGATACTACTTCGCCTACTATTACCATTGCAAAACCTATTGAAGGACGTTGGTTGAGTGCTGAAAAAACAATCCAACTTTCTATTAGAGATAGTGGTTCAGGTATAAAATCATACAACGGTTATTTGAATGGAAATTGGATTTTATTTGAATATGATGCTAAAACTAGAAAAATCACCTATAATTTTAGTGATGGAATTGTAGCCGAAGGGGCTAATGATTTAAAAGTTATTGTGACAGACCAAGTGGGGAATGCAACTACATTTGAAACTCATTTTTTTAGAAGTCAAAAATAATATTGGATACTTTGAATAGGAGTAAATTAAGTTTTGTTTTAGTTTTATTTTGGATTAGTTTTTCTTCTTTGGCGCAATTAGTTAAAGTAAAGGGAACGGTGCTCGATGCTCAAAAGCGGCCATTAAGTAATGTAAATGTTTCGTTTTTAGGACATACAACGCAATCCAATGCAAAAGGATTCTATGCTATTAAAATTCCTGTTAATAAAAAAATCAACCTTGTTTTTAGTCATTTGGCATTCAAAAAATCAACTATTTCTTTATTGTTGAAAAATTCGGAGGATTACGAATTGAATTTGGTAATGAATGAACATGAGGAGCAAATGGGGGAAATCATCATTACAAAAGACAAAAAAAGTCAAATTCAGGGAATTACTACTATTACACCTGATGTTATCAAAAAAACTCCAGGAGCCAATGCCGGAATCGAAAATGTATTGAAAACCTTAGCCGGAGTCAATTCGAATAATGAATTGAGTACCCAGTATTCTGTTAGAGGTGGGAATTATGATGAGAACTTAGTTTATGTTAACGAAATAGAAGTTTACCGTCCTTTTTTAATTCGTTCCGGGCAACAGGAAGGCTTGAGTTTTACCAATACTGATTTAGTTCAAAATGTCAATTTTTCGGCAGGAGGATTTCAGGCTAAGTATGGCGATAAATTATCTTCGGTTTTGGATATTACGTATCGAAATCCTACTCAATTCGCAGCAGCTTTTGAAGCGAGTTTTCTTGGCGGAAGCCTTGCTGTCGATGCAATTTCTAAAAATAAAAAATGGACTGCAGTAACGGGAGTTCGTTATCGAAATAATAGTCTGTTAGTGAATAGTCAAGATACAGAAACAAATTATACTCCTTCTTTTGTTGATGTGCAAACCAATGTAAATTACCAGGCATCTGCAAAATGGCAATGGAGTTTTTTAGGGAATATTTCGCAGAATAAGTATGATTATCAACCTTTAACTAGAAAGACCAGATTTGGAACTGTTGATAAACCGATGGTTTTGACGGTGTTTTATGATGGACAGGAAAAGGATAAGTATGATACTTATTTTGCTGCTTTGAAAACAACATTTAAAGCTTCTGATCGGCTTACATTCAAGTTTATTGGTTCTGTTTTTCATACTTTGGAACAAGAACATTTTGATATTTTATCCCAATACCGCTTAAGCGAGAACGATACGAGTATTGGATCAGAAACCTATAATGATGTTTCTTATACCAGCGGAATTGGAACTCAGTTAAATCATGCTCGAAATGACTTAGATGCTTTGATTGTAAATACCGAGTTGAAAGGTTTTTATGATTGGACAAAAAGTAATTTAGAATTTGGAGTGAAATATACCCGGGAATCTATTCGAGATAGAATAGTGGAGTGGGAAGTGATTGATTCGGCGGGATTTTCTATTAATCCACCAATAATCAATTTTGCTCAAAAAGATGAACCTTATACTTCTTTTACTGGACCGTTAGCTCCGTATCAAAGTGTATTTGCAACTAATTTTAATACCATCAATCGATTTTCGGCTTTTGTGCAATGGAATGCCAAAAGTAATTTAGAAAATGCGCAACTTTGGTACACGGCAGGTGTTAGAATGCAAAATTGGGGAGTATCAGGAACGAATGCTGCGGCTAATTCGCAAACGGTTTTTAGCCCCAGAGCGCAATTGGCTTTAAAGCCTAATTGGGAAAAAGAAATCGTTTTTAGAATTTCGGGAGGGTATTATTATCAGCCGCCTTTTTATAGAGAGCTCAGAGATGCCAGTGGCGCAGTTCAGCCCAATGTGAAAGCACAGCAATCGGTTCAGGTGGTTCTTGGGAATGAATATAATTTCCAAATGTGGAAACGCCCTTTTAAATTGGTTTCAGAGTTGTATTATAAATCACTCAGCGATGTCAATACTTATACTATTGATAATGTTAGAATTCGTTATGCGGCAAATAATGATGCAAAAGCTTATGCGCAAGGATTGGATTTTAGATTGAATGGAGAATTTGTTCCCGGTACAGAATCATGGTTTAGCTTTGGTTATCTTAAAACAGAAGAAAATTCGAATAATAAAGGATATATTGCACGACCAACAGACCAAAGACTGAAATTTGGCGTTTTGTTTCAAGATTATATGCCTAACATTCCTAGCATGAAAGTGTATTTGAATTTGGTTTACAATACTGGTTTGCCTGGAGGTTCGCCTTCTTATGCGGATCCTTATGTTTATCAAAATCGATTGAATGATTATCGCAGGGTTGATATTGGTTTTTCTAAAGTGCTGATTGATGCTAATTCGAAAAAAGTTAAAAAGAATTGGTTGGGGAATTTTAAAGAATTGTCCATCGGCTTAGAAATATTCAATTTGTTTAATAATCAAAATGCAATTACCAATACTTGGGTGCGTGATGTTTATTCTAAAAACGAATATGCAATACCTAATTATATGACTACAAGAATATTCAATGTGAAATTGAATGCTAAATTGTAGCAAAGGCATAATTTCTGGAGTTTTCTTCGGTTTTATTATATCATAAATTAAGTTTAAAATTCAAAAGCATTTTTAAAAATCATTACATTTGAAAATATTTTAATGCACATAAATATGAAAACAGTAGCTGTAGTCTTGATAAATATTGCCACCTTACTTTTGGTAAGTTGTAAAAAAGAAGTAGAAAAACCTAAAGTAATTTATGATACTACTAATAAAGGGAGGCAACTTACAAAAGTAGATTCGACTCAGGTTTCTATTGCTGATTTACCTATTCAGATGGAGGGAACGGATTACTTAATTCATCCTGTAGGCGATTTAAGAGTGTATGAGAGAGGGGCGAAGGCTAAATATGGTTCTTCTAGTGTAATCGATTTGAGTTTTACCATTTCTAATTTGGGTGATGATGAAATTACAGGTTTTTTACAAAATTTAAAGTTCCAAAAACTCGATTCTGATACTATAAAATCATTGACTGATAAGCCAGCTTTGATTTTGACTGTTACTTATTTAAAAGCGGTTGCCGATAAAACAAATAAGCAAATTTTAGTGTATACCATGTATGATGTGGATACTAATAAAGATGGAAAATTAGATACGAGTGATATTAAATCCTTGTATTTAAGTGAAATTAGTGGAGAGCATTTTACTAAAATTTCGGCTGATTTTCAGGAGTTGATTGATTGGAATTTAATCGAGTCTAAAAATCGTTTGTATTTTAGAACCGTTGAAGATACCAATAAAAACGGACAATTTGACAAAAATGATGTAGTGCAATACAGTTACATCAACTTATTAGCTAAAGATTGGGAAGTTAAAAATTATGAACCTATTTAATGTTTTTTGCTTAAATCAAAATATCACTTTCCAAATCGGATTTTTCAATTGTAAAATCAAAACCTAGTTGTTTTACCAATTCGATTACCAGATTTTTATACCAGTTTTCCGATTTAGGATGTATGTAGATTTTTTCAATCAATTGATTGATATCAACATTGATTTTTAAGCCATCATTCAGTTTTATTTTGCTATCAGTAACGTCCGTTATAATTCGGACTTCACGTTCGTATTGAAAACTTTTTCGTTTAAATAGAAAAGGGAAGAATAAATCATTAAAAGGAATGTATTCTTTCTTGTAGTCGATATAGTTTACCTCGCCAATATATTGTTTAAAATTATTCTCAGGATTCAAGGATTTTTGTAATCTTCCAATGGTAGATTGAATGGCAAGACCTTCGCTGTTTTGGGTGAAAATTTGCCACATGGCAAAAGATTCGTATTCATTAATATGCCAGCTACTAATGGCCACTTTTTCCCGATGTGTTTTATAATAATTGATAAAATCAGGATTGTCAATGGCTAATTTCTTGATTTCTTCATAAGTAGGCTCGCTAAACGTACCTTCGTATTGATCTTCAAACTTGTCCGAACGGGACATGAATAATTTTTGCGAAAGCAATAAATCTAAAAACTTTGATAAGTCTAAATATTTCCAAACAATAGTTTCTGTATCTTCCGGAAGTTTGATATTTAGATTGTTGTGATACATTTTTTAGACTTAAAATATTAGATAAAGGTATTATTCGTTTTTGAATCTAATACCGTTTGTTATTTCAAAATAGACCAATAAAAATTGGTCCAAATGAAATATACAACGGCATTATACCACAATAATAGGATTATATTGTATTTGGTATAAAATAAGTGATGTTAAATTATAATTATTTATTCGAATGATTGCATCATCACTAGTTTATTGTAAGCGCCATCTAAAGCAATTAATTCGTCGTGTGTTCCTTGCTCTACGATTTTTCCTTTTTTCATAACGATAATGATATCTGCTTTTTGAATGGTAGAAAGACGGTGTGCAATTACAATCGAAGTTCGGTTTTGCATCATGTTTTCTAATGCCACTTGTACAAATTTTTCGCTTTCAGTATCCAAAGCTGATGTTGCTTCGTCCAGAATCATTATTGGAGGATTTTTCAATACGGCACGAGCAATAGACAAACGTTGTTTTTGTCCTCCTGATAGTTTGTTTCCGCTATCGCCAATGTTGGTATAAATTCCATTTGGCAGGTCTTGAACGAATTCGTAAGCATTGGCAATTTTCAGAGCTTCAATAATTTCTTCGTCGCTTGCATTTGGCTTTCCTAAAGAAATATTTGCTTTTATAGTATCATTAAATAAGATGCTGTCTTGAGTAACTAATCCCATTAATCCGCGTAAAGATTGTAAGTTCATGTCCTTGATGTTTACTCCATCAATAGCAATGCTGCCTTCGTGAACATCGTAAAAACGCGTTAATAAATTGGCAATGGTGCTTTTTCCACTTCCTGATTGACCAACTAACGCTACAGTTTTACCTTTAGGTATTTCTAATGAAAAATCTTTTAAAACATTCTCGTCTTCGTATCTGAAATTAATATTCTTAATTGCGATACTGTCTTCAAAAGTTAATTTTTTAATTGCATTTTCGCTGTCTGTAATTTCATTTTTTACTTCTAAAACTTCAAAAACACGTTGAGCAGCCGCTAGTCCATTTTTTACCGAATAAGAGGCTTTAGAAATGGCTTTGGCAGGAGTTAAGATGTTATACGCAAGACCCATGTAGGCTAGGAATTTAGCTCCATCAAGTAATGCTTTTCCATCAGGTAATTTGTCGACAAGTACCATTTTTCCACCAAACCAAAGCAATATGCAAATAGTAATGATCCCTAAGAACTCACTTAAAGGCGTAGCCAAGTTGTTTTTTTTTCCTATACTGTTAGACAATTTTAAAACTCGGGTAACTGAATCATTAAATTTTTGTTTGAAATTTGATTCGGCATTGTAACTTTTAACCACTTTTAGTCCAGATAACGATTCTTCTACAATTGAAATTAGATAGCCGTTTTCATATTGAACTTTTTCGGATTTGCTGCGCAGTGATTTACCAATTTTTGATATTAATAGTCCTGAAAGAGGGATGAAAATAAAGACAAACAAGGTTAACTTAAAACTTATTGCAATCATACCAACAAGGGTGAATACGATGGTCATAGGCTCCTTAACAATCAATTCTAAGATAGAAAAAAAAGAATTTTGAACCTCATTTACATCACCTAACATTCTAGCCATAATATCACCTTTTCTTTTTTCGGAATAGTAGGAAACAGGTAAGTTAATAATTTTGTGATACATTGAATTTCTTAAATCCTTTAGTACACCATTTTTAAGATGCATCAAATGGTTGGATGCTAAGTAATTAAATAGATTTTTTAATAGAAAAGTTATACTTACTATTGCAATAACTAACAGTAAGGCAAATTCAGGACCATTCTTTTCGGTTAGTAGTGTGATGTTGTAATATAAGTATTCTTTAGAGAATTTGATTATGTCAAAAATAGACTCTAAAACAGGTTTTTTATTGATTTTTTCACTGGTGCCAAAAAGGACATTCATCATTGGGATTAATGCAATAAAAGACAAGGTGCTAAACAGTGCGTAAAAAATATTGAATATTACGTTCCAAATCACATGAGAACGATATGGGTTTGTGAAAGGAATAATTTTTTTGAAATTTGCGTCCATTTAAGTTGTTTTTTACCATCAAAACCCGATAGTTATTGAAAACATATCGGGTCTAATTGGAAAATTATCGAATTGTATTTATTTCAATTGCATTGCAGCAATAATATTTTTTATTTTTTGGTCTAAGATGTTTTCTACTTCGTTGAAGTTTTCTACGGCATCCAATTCAGTATTTACGCTGATGTAGAATTTGATTTTTGGTTCGGTTCCACTTGGTCTGGCGCAAATTTTAGAACCATCTTCAGTATAATAAATCAGTACGTTTGATTTTGGCATATCCATAACCGATTCTTCTCCATCAAGTAAGTTTTTAGCAATTGATGATTGGTAGTCTTCAACCATAATCACACGTTTTCCGTTGATTTCTTTCAATGGATTTTCTCTCAAGTCAATCATCATTTGGTTGATTTCTTGTAGGCCTTCCATTCCTTTTTTAGTCAATGAAACTAAATATTCTTTGAAAAATCCGTGGTCAACATATAGTTTTAGTAATTCTTTGTAAACAGTACTTCCGTTAGCCTTGGCTTGAGCCGCAACTTCGCAAATTAATAAGGTCGCTGCAACTGCATCTTTATCACGAACCGCATCTCCTACCATGTATCCAAAACTTTCTTCTCCACCACCTATGAATTGTAGTTCGGGAAAATCCTTAATCATTTTTGCAATCCATTTGAAGCCCGTTAAACCTACTTTGAAATTAACATCATAAGCCGAAGCCAATTCCATAATCATAGGAGTAGAAACGATGGTTGAACCCACAAATTGTTTTCCGTTGATTTTGCCCGCTTTTTTCCATTTTTCCAGTAAAAAGGCAGTCATTAAAATCATAGTTTGGTTTCCGTTCAATAAGGTCATTTTACCTTCATTGTTTCGAACAGCAATCCCTAAACGATCACAATCAGGGTCAGTACCAATAACGATATCGGCATTTGTTTTATCGGCTAAAGCCAATGCCAAAGTCAAAGCTTCCGGTTCTTCTGGATTTGGAGATTTTACAGTAGGGAAATCACCATTAGGAACCGATTGTTCTTCCACTAGATGTACGTTTTTGTAACCCGCTTGCGCAAAAGTTTCAGGAACTACCGTAATAGAAGTTCCGTGAAGTGAAGTAAAAACAATGTTTAGATTATCTTTTGCTTCAGCAGGAGTGTCAAAACTAGCATTTTCAATAGTTGATTTTATGAAAGCTTGGTCAACATCTTTATTAATATATTGAATCAAATCTTCATTTGCATCAAATTTGATTTCGTTATAATTTAATTTTTCGATAGCATTAATAATCGCTTCATCTTCTGGAGGAACAATTTGTCCGCCATCTTCCCAGTATACTTTGTAACCGTTGTATTCAGGTGGATTGTGAGAAGCAGTCAAAACAATTCCGCATTGGCAACCTAAATGTCTAAGTGCAAAAGATAATTCAGGAGTTGGTCTTAAATCTGAAAATAAATATACTTGGATTCCATTGGCAGAGAAAACATCAGCAACAACTTTTGCTAATGATTTACTGTTATGGCGACAGTCGAAAGCAATAACCGCCTTTATAGGTTGGTTTGGAAAAACAGATTTTAAATAATTAGAAAGTCCCTGTGTGCTTTTTCCAAGAGTATATTTGTTGATTCGGTTGTTTCCTACGCCCATGATGCCACGCATTCCACCAGTTCCAAACTCCAGATTTCTATAAAAACTTTCTTCAAGTTCTTTAGGAGTATTTTTTATCAGTTCGTTAAGAGCTTCTTGTGTTGCGGTATCAAATGTTGGGCTTTGCCATTCATTAACTGCATCTAAAATGTTTTGTTTAATTTCCATTTCTGTAGCGTTTTACGGTTCTCGTTTTATTTTCGGTTGTTTTTAGTTTTTGTAATAGGTTGTTTTTAACAACGACTATTTCATTCGGAATATAAGAAATAATTTGTATTGTATTGGTAATGAGTTTTAATTATGAGAAATTAATCTCATTAGAAATTTTGTATCGTTCTTCATTGTTTTTAGTGCGTAAAATAATTTCGCCTAAAAAACCCGCTAAAAATAATTGTGTTCCTAATATCATTGTAGTTAATGCGATGAAAAACCAAGGGTTATTTGTCACTAAGCTATAACGCATGTTGTTGTACATATGGTACAATTTTGAAACACCAATGTATCCCGCCAGTAAAAAACCGATGATGAACATGAATGAACCAATGGCTCCGAATAAATGCATGGGTCTTTTTCCAAATCGAGATAAGAACCAAATAGTGATTAAATCTAAGAAACCGTTAATAAAACGTTCCATTCCAAATTTAGTTTCACCGTATTTTCTGGCTTGATGTTGTACTACTTTTTCACCAATTTTTCCAAATCCGGCATTTTTTGCTAAAACTGGAATGTATCGGTGCATTTCGCCTGAAACTTCGATGTTTTTCACCACCACATTTCGGTAGGCTTTTAAACCGCAATTAAAATCATTTAATTCTACACCTGAAGTTTTTCGGGCTGCCCAATTAAATAGTTTTGATGGAATGTTTTTAGCCACAACAGAGTCGTAACGCTTCTTCTTCCATCCTGATACCAAGTCGAAATTTTGTTGGGTAATCATTTCGTACAATCCAGGAATCTCTTCCGGGCTGTCTTGCAAATCAGCATCCATGGTGATGATAACATCGCCTTGAGCCTTAGCAAAACCAGCATGTAAAGCCTGTGATTTTCCGAAATTTTTCATGAATCGGATTCCTTTTACATGCGTATTTTCGGCAGCAAAGCCTTGGATAATAGACCAGGAATGATCTGAACTTCCATCATCCAGAAATATGATTTCATAAGAATAGCGGTGTTCTTGCATTACTTTAATAATCCAAGTGTAAAGTTCTTTAAGAGATTCTTCTTCGTTAAGAAGTGGTATTAATATAGATAAATTCATCGATTTTTATTCTTGTGATGAGGGTTTGCTTTTAAAGAAAGCGGCCAAAATTAAACCAAAAATGGTACAGAAAACAATATTAGACAAAGAACCTTTTAAGAGTCCTATAATTGAGAATTGATCGTTTTCTTTTAAGTCTTTAATTGCTTTATTGATTGTTGCTGCAGGAGCGTTGAATTTCTCCATTGCAGAAACCATAAATTTAATTGTCAATTCTTTGATAGTATCTTTAGCAGCAGGATCAATAAAATTGAATAATATGATGTTAAAAACAACTGAGATTGCGATTCCAATTAAGGCAGAAATAAAATAAGTAGTGAAAGCGTCTTTAAATGTAAAGGTATCTTTGAATTCTTTTTTTGTTTTTACCAATAGCACAACTGCAATGATAAAATACAAGGCTAAATTAGAAAAACCAATCCACGGTGAGGTGAATAAATTTAAATCGATAGAGTAGATTAAAGTGGTGATTAAAACGGATGTTAAACCAGTAATAATTCCAAATGTAATTCCGTTTTTTTTGATAGTTTCGTGAATCATTGTTTGCTGCTTTCAATTGAGCAACAAATATAGTAATTCCCTCTATATTGGAGAGTAAAAAACTGTTTTTAGCGCTTTATATAAAAAAAAGAAATAAACATTTGTTTATTGAAAAATAATTGTATTTTTGCATCCTCAAAATAATATTAAAATAAAAAGTTATAATTAGTTTATACCTTTTCTGTTAAAAGAGAAGCTTCAAAATAAGTTATAGCCAAACAAATAAAAAAGATTCAAGATGAAAAAAGGTGTACACCCAGAAAATTACAGATTAGTTGCTTTTAAAGACATGTCAAATGACGACGTTTTTATTACTAAATCTACTGCTGATACTAAAGAGACAATTACAGTTGACGGTGTTGAATACCCAGTTGTAAAAATGGAGATCTCTAGAACTTCTCACCCTTTTTACACAGGTAAATCTAAACTTATCGATACTGCAGGACGTATTGATAAATTCAAAACTAAATACGCTAAACACATTAAATAATTTTAATTTGTTTTTAAATAAACTAAGCCTTCCTTTTGGGAGGCTTTTTTATTTTTATCTATTTGAAAACTTTGTAACTTTGGCTCGGGTTTTAAGAAAAAACTCAATTAATAAATAGACAACTTTTATGAATTATATACTTTTTGACGGACCAGCTCGTAATGCTTTGTTGCCATTTACTTTTACTCGTCCAGTGGCGGATGTTTTGATTGGAATTTTAACGATTCGTCAAAAATGGGAAAAATATTTAGGTTCAACCATTACTACTTTGACTGAAGAATATTTGTCTGATAAATATCCAATGGTGGAATTAGAAGAAAATGTAATGATTAATGCTTCGTTTCTTCCAAATGAAGTTTTGGCCGAAATGGTTTCGAATTTAGAATCCAATCAAGCTATTTTTAAAGGAGAAGAAGTAATTGCTTTTTATACTAATGATAGCCAGGAAGAGGTTGATTTTGACAGTTATGAAATTATCGAATATAGTGAGGAATGTTTAACGGTTATGAATACCTGGGATATTTTTTCTAAAAATGATGCAGCAATCCGTGAGGATTTTGAGTTTTTAACCGAAGAAAGAAAATCGCAAGCTATTCCTAAAAGTGTGAATGTCATTGCGCCAGAGAATGTATTTATTGAAGAAGGAGCTCAATTAGAGTTTGTGACTTTAAATGCATCAACGGGGCCTATTTATATTGGGAAAGATGCTTTAATCATGGAAGGGACGGTTATTCGTGGGCCTTTTGCGCTTTGTGAAGGTGCTGTGGTAAAAATGAGTGCCAAAATTTATGGAGCAACTACCGTAGGGCCTTATTCTAAAATAGGAGGAGAGGTTAATAATTCGGTGTTATTTGGTCATTCGAATAAAGGACATGATGGGTTTTTAGGGAATTCGGTTCTAGGTGAATGGTGTAATATTGGTGCTGATACTAATAATTCGAACCTGAAAAACAATTATGACGAAGTGAAATTATGGAGCTATGAAACCGAAGGTTTTGCTAAAACAGGATTACAGTTTTGTGGTTTAATGATGGGGGATCATAGTAAATGTGGTATCAATACCATGTTTAATACGGGAACTGTTGTTGGGGTGAGTTCTAATATTTTTGGAAGTGGATTTCCTCGCAATTTCGTTCCTAGTTTTTCATGGGGCGGAGCTGCTGGCTTTGCAACTTATACCACTAAAAAGGCTTTTGAAACCGCTAAATTAGTAATGGGAAGAAGAAATATTGAATTTGATGAACAAGAAGCGGCTATTTTAGAACATGTTTTTGAGGAAACTAAAAAATGGAGAAAGGATTAATTAGGTAATTAGTCAATTTGCAAATTAAATAATTTTTTAGCAACCCGATAGTTTTTAAAAAACTGTCGGGTTTTGTTTTATTATAGATTTCAAAAAAAGTTCTAATTCCTAAATTGTCTAATTCTCTAATTAATCTATCTTTGCGCTTTTAAATTTATTGAGGACAGAAACTTCTAACTTCCAGCCTCTAACTTCTAACTTCAAACAATGATTACAATTAACGACATATCCGTTCAATTTGGCGGAACAACTTTGTTTAGCGACGTTTCTTTTGCTATAAATGAAAATGATAAAATTGCCCTTATGGGTAAAAATGGTGCTGGAAAATCAACTTTACTAAAGATTATTGCAGGAAATAGCAAACCGTCAACAGGAAGTGTTTCGGCTCCTAAAGATGCAGTTGTGGCTTATTTGCCGCAGCATTTATTGACTACTGATGGTGCAACAGTGATGGAAGAAGCGTCTAAAGCTTTTTCTGAATATTTTTCTATGAAATCAGAGATTGACAAAATCAATGAGCAATTGACTATTCGTACAGATTATGAAAGTGATGAGTACATGAAATTGATCGAAAGAGTTTCAGACTTAAGTGAGAAATTTTATGCTATTGAAGAAATCAATTACGAGGCGGAAGTTGAGAAAATATTAATTGGATTGGGTTTTGTTCGTGAAGATTTTTCAAGACAGACTTCGGAGTTTTCCGGAGGATGGAGAATGCGAATCGAATTAGCGAAAATCTTATTACGCAAACCCGATTTAATTTTGCTGGATGAGCCTACAAACCACATGGATATTGAAAGTATTCAGTGGTTAGAGGATTTCTTGATTAATTCAGCTAAGGCGGTTGTGGTTATTTCTCACGATAGGGCTTTTGTTGATAATATTACCAATCGTACTATTGAGGTTACGATGGGAAGAATTTACGATTATAAAGCAAAATATTCTCATTATTTAGAATTGCGAAAAGACCGTAGGGTTCACCAGCAAAAAGCATACGATGAACAACAAAGAATGATTGCAGATAATCGTGCTTTTATTGATCGTTTTAAAGGAACTTTTTCTAAAACTGATGCGGTTCAGTCACGTGTGAAAATGTTAGAAAAGTTAGTTATTGTTCAGGTTGACGAGGTAGATAATTCAGCTTTAAAATTGAAATTTCCGCCCGCTGCCCGTTCAGGACAATATCCGGTTGTGGTTAAGGATTTGTCAAAATCTTACGGAGATCATGTGGTTTTTAAAGATGCTAATATTGTTATTGAAAGAGGTCAAAAAGTAGCTTTTGTAGGGAAAAATGGTGAGGGTAAATCGACAATGATTAAAGCTATCATGAAAGAAATTGGAATTGATGGCGGAAGTTTAGATATTGGTCACAATGCTCAAATTGGGTATTTTGCTCAAAATCAGGCGTCATTATTGGATGAAAATGCTACTATTTTTGAAACCATTGACGCTATTGCTGTTGGAGATATTCGTACTCAAATCAAGAATATTTTAGGAGCATTTATGTTTCAGGGAGATGATATTACTAAGAAAGTAAAAGTGCTTTCGGGAGGAGAAAAAACACGTTTGGCAATGATTAAATTGTTGCTGGAACCTGTGAATTTATTGATTTTGGATGAGCCTTCGAATCACCTGGATATGAAAACCAAAGACATTATTAAAGATGCTTTGCGTGATTTTGACGGAACTTTAATCTTGGTTTCTCACGATCGTGATTTCTTGGATGGATTAGCAACTAAGGTTTTCGAATTTGGAAATAAAAGAGTAGTGGAGCATTTTGAAGATATTTCTGGTTTCTTAGCGCATAAGAAAATGGAAAATATGAGAGAAATTGAAAAATAGATTTTAGAAATAAAATAATTGAGGTATGGTGATTGCTTTTGAAAAAGTTAAACACGGATTTCACAAATTTACACGAAATTCAATCTGTCTTAATTGCACTAATTTTTAGAACTGTTCTTGTAATTCGTGTAATTCAATTTTTAAAATTGATGTTATTTGTGAAAATTCGGGAAATTTGTGTCTGAAAACTTTAAATGAGAATAGCCTGATATAGAAAAGAGCATTTGTGTCATACAAATGCTCTTTTTAGGTTTTATAATCTGATTCCAGGTGGAAGTAATTCTTTGTATGAAGGATTTTTTTTGAAAAACTGCACAATTCTGGGATAGATTGGAACTACTCTTAATCGCTGTTCTATTGCGTTATCTAAGATGTTTTTTATCAAATTATCGATGAATATTTCGTTTTTAAATTCTTCGGGAGTGTTTATTTTGGTTAAAAATATTTTTCTTTCTTGAAAGGAATATTCAACGGTGACCAGTCCTTCGGGTATGGTGGTTTCAAATTGTCTTGCAAAAGTGTTGTCTCTGATTTCTATTGTTGTAATTGATTCCATAACTTTTGTTTTTTGAATTTAGACTAAAAAGATTAAGTTGAGTATTTTTAACGAATACTCAATTTTATAAACGAACCATTTGTATAGTGATTTTTGAAATAGATTTTGGAAGTGCAAAGGTAAGTATTTGATAATCAAAATCAAATCATTTTGGCATCTCATTTTGTTTGTAGATGATGAAGGGGATGTTTTCGTGATTATAAAATTAGGTAGGCTGTTTAAAAAACTTTAAATTAGTTTTTTAGCAATATGAAATTTGAAGTTAGAATATGAGTCGAATTCCTGTTTATTTTATGCCTGGATTGGCAGCAAATCCTTTGATTTTTGAAAGGATTAAGCTGGATGATACTCTTTTTGATGTTCATTATTTAGAATGGGAAATTCCGAAACCAAGCGAAACTTTGGAGGATTATGCACAACGAATCGCTTTTCATATAAAAGAAGAAAATCCGGTTTTAATAGGAGTTTCTTTTGGAGGAATTGTGGTGCAGGAAATGGCAAAACATATTGCTGTTAGAAAACTAATTATCATTTCGAGTGTAAAAACAAATTTAGAGCTTCCAAAACGGATTCAGTTAGTAAAAAAAACATTGGTGTACAAGTTAATTCCAATGCGTTTGATATTGAGTTTTGGTAAGTTGGCACAATTTGTATTTGGAGAAAAATTCACACATAGGATGCAGTTGTATGAAAAATTCCTTTCGGTGCGGGATATTAGTTATTTGAATTGGGCGGTAGAAAAAGTGGTTTCTTGGAATTGTTGCGTAGTTGATGAGCGTGTGATTCATATTCACGGAAATAAAGACAGAATGTTTCCAATTAAGCATATAAAAAAATGTATTGTTGTAGCAGGAGGGACTCATGTAATGATTTTTACCAAATACCGTTGGTTTAATACTCATTTGCCTGATATTATTTTGAATGAAAACGCCAAATTTTAACTCCTAACTCCTAGCTTCCATCTTCCAACTCCCATCTATTGAGATAGCTATTCATCGCAATAAAAAAATCCCAGATTCACAATTGGAATTTGGGATTTTATCCCGAAGCTTCGGAATTGAAATTTAAAAATCGTTAGATTTTCTTCATTTGATCTTTCATCATTGTGATTTGATCTTTTAACATGTTTTGTTTGTCTAGTTTTTTAACTTCGCTAATCAAATTAGTTGCTTCTAATTTTCTTCGGCGTGACAAAGCAATTCCAGCTAAATTTAATTTGGCTACAGCCAAATCCATATCCATAGATAGTCCTAGTTCGATAGCTTTCTTGAAATATTTTTCAGATTGATTGATATTTGTTTGCGAAAGCATAATTCCGTGTAGGTAATTAAAGTATCCTTGTTGCTTTCTTATTAAAGCCGATTCTGGATTTTTAATGAACGAAAGCCATTTTTGAGCGCCTTCAAAATCTTGTTTTCTTAGTTTTAAAAAGGCTAATAGGATAAATTCGTTTCTATAATAAAGAAAAATAGGAATTGCAGTCAGTAATAATAAGAAGATTCCGTTTCCAATATTGTTCTCTGCAAATTGCCAAATGCTAGTAATTACGATAAGTCCAGCGATAATAAGTTTGATATTCTTGTTTAACATGATGGGTATATAATTTGTGCTTGCAAAGATAGTAAAAGGAATTAAAAATATTTTTATAAAACTTCTTGCCAGAAAAAAAAGTCTTTGTATATTTGCACTCGGTTTCAGAATAAGTATTATTCGACCAAACAAAAGACACATATAAATAAGATTTTAAAGATACAAAGCAATGAGTAAAAGAACGTTTCAACCATCGAAAAGAAAAAGAAGAAATAAACACGGATTTATGGACAGAATGGAGTCTGCGAATGGAAGAAAAGTTCTTGCGCGTAGAAGAGCTAAAGGAAGACATAAATTGACTGTTTCTAGCGAACCTAGACACAAAAAATAATGTTTGTATAAGCATAGATAAGGGCGTTACTTTTTTTAGTACCGCCTTTTTTTATATCTTGTCGGTAAAATAAGACTCAAACTTAAGATTTTTAATGAGTTGCATCATTTTTTAATCTGAAATTGATGAGTAAAAAAAATTACTTCATAAAACAATAATTACAATATAATGCCAAAAGACACTTCCATAAAATCAGTTTTAATTATAGGTTCAGGTCCTATTGTTATTGGTCAAGCTTGCGAATTTGATTACGCAGGATCACAATCAGCACGTTCTATTCGCGAAGAAGGAATTGAGGTTATTCTTATCAATTCGAACCCTGCTACAATTATGACCGACCCTTCTATGGCGGATCATATTTATTTGAAGCCTTTAACAACAAAATCGATTATCGAAATTCTAAAAGAGCATCCACAAATTGATGCTGTATTGCCTACTATGGGAGGACAAACAGCTTTGAACTTGTGTTTAGAGGCTGAAGAAAAAGGGATTTGGAGTGATTTTGGAGTAAGATTGATAGGTGTTGATATTAACGCTATTAATATTACTGAAGATAGAGATCAATTTAAAGATCTTCTTAAAAGAATAAATGTACCTACAGCTCCTGCTGAAATTTGTACTTCTTATTTAAGAGGAAAAGAAATTGCTCAGGAATTTGGTTTTCCACTTGTAATTCGTCCATCGTTTACACTTGGAGGAACTGGAGCTTCTATAGTTTACAAACCAGAAGATTTTGACAGATTATTAACTGCCGGTCTTGAAGCATCACCAATTCACGAAGTTTTGATTGATAAAGCTTTGATGGGATGGAAAGAATATGAATTAGAACTTTTAAGAGATAAGAATGATAATGTTGTAATTATCTGTTCTATCGAAAATATGGATCCAATGGGAATTCATACCGGTGATTCGATTACAGTAGCACCAGCGATGACATTATCGGATACTACTTTCCAAAAATTACGTGATTATGCTATCCTTATGATGCGTAGTATCGGAAATTTTGCTGGAGGATGTAACGTACAGTTTGCGGTTTCTCCAGATGAAAAAGAAGATATCGTTGCCATTGAAATTAATCCACGTGTATCCCGTTCTTCTGCATTGGCATCTAAAGCTACAGGTTACCCAATTGCTAAGATTGCATCAAAACTGGCTTTAGGATACAACTTAGATGAATTGCAAAACCAAATTACAAAATCGACTTCGGCTCTTTTTGAACCAACATTGGATTATGTAATTGTGAAAATACCTCGTTGGAACTTTGATAAATTTGAAGGATCTGATAGAACTTTAGGCCTTCAAATGAAATCAGTAGGTGAGGTAATGGGTATTGGACGTTCGTTCCAGGAAGCTTTACACAAAGCCACTCAATCATTAGAGATTAAACGAAATGGTTTAGGAGCTGACGGAAAAGGATATACAAATTACGAACAAGTAATTGAAAAATTAACTTATGCAAGTTGGGATCGTGTATTTGTAATTTACGATGCTATTGCAATGGGAATCCCGTTGAGCAGAATTCATGAAATCACAAAAATTGATATGTGGTTCTTGAAGCAATACGAAGAATTATTTACTCTTGAAAAAGAGATTGCTAAATATACTGTTACTACTTTACCAAAAGAATTGTTATTAGAGGCTAAACAAAAAGGTTTTGCCGATAGACAAATTGCTCACATGGTGGGATGTCTGGAAAGTGAAGTTCATGCTTTACGTATGACAATGGATATCAACCGTGTATTTAAATTAGTAGATACCTGTGCGGCTGAGTTTAAAGCAAAAACACCATATTACTACTCGACTTTTGAGGCTGAAATTGAAAAAGCAGACGGAACACGTTATGTAGATAATGAGAGTACTGTTTCAGAAAAAAAGAAAATTATCGTTTTAGGTTCAGGACCAAATAGAATTGGACAAGGAATCGAGTTTGATTACTCTTGTGTACACGGAGTTTTGGCTGCTAAAGAATGTGGTTACGAAACTATCATGATTAACTGTAACCCTGAAACAGTTTCGACTGACTTTGATACTGCTGATAAATTATACTTTGAACCAGTATTCTGGGAGCATATTTATGATATTATCCAACACGAAAAACCAGAAGGTGTAATCGTTCAGTTAGGAGGTCAAACAGCTCTTAAATTAGCTGAAAAATTATCTAAATACGGAGTAAAAATCATCGGAACTAGCTTTGATGCATTGGATTTAGCTGAAGATAGAGGACGTTTCTCTGATTTATTGACTGAGTTAAAAATTCCTTTCCCGAGATTCGGAATTGCTGAAACTGCAGATGAGGCTTCGGCTTTGGCAGATAAATTAGATTTTCCTTTATTGATTCGTCCTTCTTATGTATTGGGTGGTCAGGGAATGAAAATTGTAATTAACAAACAGGAATTAGAAGAACACGTTGTTAACTTGCTAAAAACGATTCCAGGAAACAAATTGCTTTTAGATCACTATTTAGATGGTGCGATAGAAGCGGAGGCAGATGCCATTTGTGATGCTGATGGTAATGTATATATCATCGGAATTATGGAACACATTGAGCCATGTGGAGTGCACTCTGGAGATTCTAATGCTACATTGCCTCCTTTTAACTTAGGAGAGTTTGTAATGCAACAAATTAAAGATCATACACAAAAAATTGCTGTAGCTTTGAAAACAGTTGGATTAATCAACATCCAGTTTGCTATTAAAGATGATACGGTTTATATCATCGAAGCTAATCCAAGAGCTTCTCGTACCGTTCCATTTATTGCAAAAGCATACGGTGAGCCTTATGTAAACTATGCTACTAAAGTAATGTTAGGACACAATAAAGTAACTGATTTTGATTTCAATCCTCAATTAAAAGGATTTGCAATCAAACAACCGGTTTTTTCTTTCAGTAAGTTCCCTAATGTAAACAAAGCTTTAGGACCTGAGATGAAATCAACAGGAGAAAGCATCTTGTTTATTGACGACTTAAAAGACGATCAATTCTACGAATTGTACTCTAGAAGAAAAATGTATTTGAGTAAATAATTATTCGAATTCTGATATGAAAAAAGCTCCAATTTGGAGCTTTTTTTGTTATTATCCTAATCCTACTAATCGTTGAGGGCACAGAAATACAATTCTGCGCTAACCTTTGCGTATATCTGAGTGGTCGGGTGTATTTTCGGCAAAACGAAAATACATTAAAAACGATAATTCCACTAAATCTCCAGTCAACCTAAACAATTGTTACAAGTAATTGTTCATCCATTAATTTTTAGATTGTTAAATGAACTTTTTATATATTCCCAAAACATACCGCTTGCTTCTTGGGGTATTATGAAAGTCATAATTAAACTTGCAATTGTTCCGATAAATAATGATTTCCAATCAAACTTATTTAACTCATCTACTTTTAGAGAAAGAATATCTAATTTATTTTCAATTATTTCTAACTTTTCTTGAGATAGATTTAAAAGCTTAATTTTTACTTTTAATTCTTTTATGCTTTCTTTGGCTTGTATTTTTTCAGTTTCTGTAAATTCATCGTTTAAATCTTCATATTCAGTATTTAGAAAATTTGTATTTTCAAATGTTTCCCATCCTGTAGTTGAAGTCAGTTCTGTAGAAACTTGTTTCGCCCAATTGTCAAATCTTTTTTGTGTATTTATCCAAGTATCATTTAGATTATATGCATTTTTTCGATCTATTGAAAAAATTGATAATAAATAAGTATCATCTTTCGTCTTTTCTATTGAAAAAGAAAAATAATCATATTTGAATTTAACTTTGAATTCTTGATATTCTCCAGATGTTTCAAAATCAATTAGGTTTAGGTTGTTTTTTTTGAATATATCTGAAAGTTCTTTTTTTTGTATGTTAGTTATTCTCATTTCTTTTAAGTTATTGGTACACATTTATATTTTTGACAATGTTAGATATATCACATTTAATAAATAGGGGAGATGAGTCTAATCATCTAACTTTATATTCTATCAAAATATATTGATTAGTTGCTTTTACATTTATTAATTTTATTTGTATTTCGAAAAAATTCCAGAATCAGTTGCTGTCCAAAAACAGCATTTTTGACCACAAGCTTTCAAACCACTGTTAGCCCAGCTATTGCAAGTCTTTACTATGCTGTAACTTCCGTTTGCTTCATAAAAAGCATCAGTTTTACTATAATTGGCATCAGTTTTTATAGGGATAAAATTACCATCAGTATCTTTTTGAAAACTATCAGTAATGTAAGTAATTAAGCGCTGGTATTGTTCTTTGCTAATTAGCATTGATTTGCAGTCTTTGCCTAATTTCATTTGCTTGTAATAAGTAGCATGAATAGCGGTTGTACTTAATCCTGATATTGCCTTAAATGCAACCGAAGCTTTTAGGTCAGACCATTCAGGAGTTTCTAAATAAAATCCTTTATCTCCCCATCCTAATGCAATATACTTATAAGTTGAATCAGCTGCTATGGTGTTTTTAAATTGAATTTGTTTGCTCCAATCTATTTGATCGCTTGTTATAGGCATTACAATATCGGTATGAACGCCATTTGTTAGGATGTAAATTTCAACTTCTGGTTTTGCGTCAGCTTCTTTTTCAATTGTTATTATTGAAAGTAAATAGGCTATTATTACGTACAGTAAAATGAACCCCAAAAGAAATAAGACTAATTTTAAAAGAATTTTAAATGTGTTTTTCAAGTTGGTTTTTGATTGAAATTTCACCAAATTTAATTAAATATAGTTCATTTCAAAACGTTGAAAGAAAAAAAACAGCAAGTAAAATCTTTAAAATTTTTATCCTATAAATGAAAAAGCGACTGAGAATAGTAATTTTACTATTCTCAGTCGCTTTTTATAAATACTACATTTATTAAATGTGTATTTCTCTTGCGTCTAGACGAGTTAAGTCAATGTTTTCAGGGGTATGAAGTATCATCGGGAATTTTTCTATTTTCACAGAACTACTATCTAAACCAAAAGCACTTTCTTCAGATAAACTCAGTTTTTTGATAAAGAAATACGAGTTCATAATAATGTTTTCATGCCATTTTAATTCGTTGTCATTTGATAAAAATTTCTCAGACAGTACAAATTTAAAGTCGCCAATAATGTTGTTTTTGTTTAATGATTCATAACGGCTTCTAATGTCTACTTCTCCTTTTTTAACCATGTCTTTGATTACTTCTTTAAACATCAGGTTGATTTTTGTAGGCTCTCTAAAACCTAAATTAAAATCAACACGGTATAAATCATCTTTAAGAATTTCGGTTACTCTATATTCTGTTTTGTAAGGTTCCGTCAGGATGTTTACGTGTACAAACCAATAGATGTCGGCTCTTTTTGGTCTTTTTTGTAAAATAGAATACATTACCTTTTCTTCTATTTCATCTACACGTCCTGCATTTGTCATATATACTAAATGTGTAGCATATTTAGGAATACTCAAGTCAACACTTAGTTCGCTTAATACTTTTAAGTAATCTTGAACTTTTACAATTTTAGTATAGCTCTTGGTAATTTTTTTAGCTGTAAACCAAATAGACATAACGCAAATTAAAAGAGTTGCAATGATTAAGGTTACGTAACCTCCCTCAGCAAATTTGGTAATATTGGCTGCTAGAAAGCTTAATTCAATTAACAGGTAAATAGTAATTAATGGAACCATGAAGTACAATTTTACTCTTTTCATTATCAAATAAAAATTAAGTAAAATGGTGGTCATTATCATACATAAAATAATGGCTAAACCATAGGCATGTTCCATATTGCTGGATTCTTCAAAATGGAGAACGATTCCCACACAGCCAAAGAATAATAGCCAGTTTATAGATGGAATATACAATTGTCCTTGTACTTCGGTTGGGTAATTTATTTTTGCTTTTGGCCAAAAATTCAATCGCATGGCTTCATTTATTAAAGTAAACGAACCGCTAATTAATGCCTGAGAAGCAATAACGGCTGCCAAAGTAGCGATAACAATTCCGAATGGCTGAAACCAATGATCCATAATTAAGTAGAACGGATTTCCGTTTTTTCCACCTAAACTTTGTAGTGTTTGTCCTTCGTTATGAATTAAATAAGCTCCTTGTCCAAAATAGTTAAGTACTAATGTTGCTTTAACAAAAATCCAACTGATTCGGATATTTTTTCTTCCACAATGTCCCATGTCTGAATACAAGGCTTCGGCTCCCGTAGTACATAAAAAGACAAATCCAAGAACAAAAAAACCATCTGGATGAATCGTTAACAAATGATAAGCATAATAAGGATTGAAGGCTTTAAAAACTTCAGGATGTTTAGCTATTTGAATAATACCTAATATTCCAAGCATACTGAACCAAATAAGCATCATTGGAGCAAAGAATTTCCCAACTAGTTTTGTTCCAAATTGTTGTATGGTAAAAAGAATAAATAAAATTCCAATGACAATAGGTACTGTATTTATTTCAGGGTAATACGTTCGAATTCCTTCTACCGCTGAAGATACCGAAACGGGAGGTGTAATAATTCCATCAGCTAACAAGGCACTACCTCCAATAATGGCTGGTACTATGAGCCATCTAATTTTTGTTTTTTTTACTAAAGCATACAGAGCAAAAATTCCACCCTCGCCGTGGTTGTCAGCATTTAATGTTATAACGACGTATTTTATTGTTGTTTGTAATGTTAAAGTCCAAAAAACTGCTGATATTCCTCCTAAAACTACATCGGCATTAATGACGTGCTCTCCTAGTATGGCTTTCATTACATATAATGGAGAAGTTCCAATATCACCGTATATAATTCCTAATGTAATTAATAAACCTCCTAATGTAAATTTACTGTGTAGATTTCTATGTGATGTGCTCATGTATGATTTTGTAAACGCGTCAAATTTACTCTTTTTTAAACAATTCAAAACTTATTATTTTTAAAAAACAAAAAAACACGACCAATTGGTCGTGTTTTTAATAATAGCTTTTGATTTTGTTAGATTCTTCGGTTGTTATTTCTGGAAGAATTGTTGTTTTCTCCTCTGTTGTCACTATTTCTATTAGATTCCGCTCGTTGTGTTGGAGCGCTAGGTCCGGACATTGTTCCTCTATTTTGACTATTTTCTCTGGCGTTTTGTGCTCCTTGTGAGTTGTTTTCTTGTCTAGGAGAATAAGTTCTCGTTGTTGGGTTTTGTGGTGTTTGATTTTGTCTTGGATTTCCCGCGTTGTTTTGTTCGTAGGCTCTACTTTCTGTTCTTTGAGTTGAATTTCCTCTTGAGTTGGAAGCATTGTTTGGATCGTAGGCTCTACTTTCTGTTCTTTGAGTTGTGTTTCCTCTTGAGTTAGAAGCATTGTTTGGATCGTAAGCTCTGCTTTCTGTTCTTTGATTTGAATTTCCTCTTGAGTTGGATGCATTGTTTGGATCGTAGGCTTTACTTTCTGTTCTTTGAGCTGAATTTCCTCTTGAGTTAGAAGCATTGTTTGGATCGTATGCTCTAGTTTCTGTTCTTTGAGTTGAATTTCCTCTTGAGTTAGAAGCATTGTTTGGATCGTAAGCTTTACTTTCTGTTCTTTGTGTATTGTTTTCTCTTGAACTGTTAGTTGCATTATTAGGATTGTAGTTTCTAGACGGTGTGTTTGGTCTGGAAGTACCCGATCTGTTTTCTGAATAGTCTCTTTGTGTTTCTTTTCTAGGTGTTGTGCTATATTGTCTACCAGTTGAATTTCTGTTTGTTGAATTGTTATTGCTATAATATCTTGAACCTCTTCTTTGATCTAAATCGTAACGATTAGAGTAATTACTATTTCTTTTTGAGAAAGCATAATTTGGATAACGTCTTTCATAAGCATTTGTACGTCTGGAATTATATAATGAAATGGCCAGATTACTTCTTCTGTAGCTTACATAATTGTAACTGTTATGAAAATTTAAGCACAAACTAATGTTGTTTCTATATCTGTATACAGGATATGGATTCCAGGCATAGTAGTAAGATGGATAATAATTCCAGTACCAGTTTGAAACATAAGGGCGGTAATTAGAAGTCCAAAAAGAGGCATAGATTAATGGAGTCGAATAATACACTGGTTCGTAGATGTAGTTAGAACCATACATGTATTCGTTACCTATAAATTGTACTTGCACTCTATTGTAGTTGTCTCTTTCGATATCAATAGTTGCTACGTCTTGGTATACATCACGATCTAAAACAGCTTGGATAATAACTACGTGCGTATTGTATTCTACTGATTCTATTACACGCAAGTAATCTACTTCGTCATCATTATTTAAGTCTAAATTAGAAATTTGAAGTTCAGGATCATTCAGACGTCTTTCAAAATCTTCCAGATTTCTTGAGTCTCCAAAAATTGAGGCAACAGCTCTCAAATCGAGATTGTCACTAATTTCGTTACTCATTGCGTTTACTGTACTTTTATTTTGAGCTTCTGTTTGTGTGATAAAAAAAGAAGCTATAATGCTTAAGAATATTATTTTATTTTTCATGGCTACTGTTTTTTTAATATTGATAATTTGAGATATTCAATTACTGTGCCAATTAATTTAAAGTGATTTTGGTAGTTGTGATATGCAGTTTAAGAACGCATAAAATCAGCTAATAATATAATGGAAAAAGCCGTCGCGTTTTTTTAACGTGACGGCTTTACCCAATCTTTTTAATGTGTTATTTGTTTTTTCTGCCTCTATCTCCGTATTGTTGGAGTAATTTTCGATTAAAATCTTCTTCGGCTTTTTTTAATTTCAAGATTTTTGTTGCTGAAAAAATTGTTCTCAAGCTTTTGCTGAATTTTTTTCGCAATAAAAATAATTCTTCATCATTAGCTTCCATTTGCGAAAGTAAAATTGAAGCATCTCTTTCGTTCATTTTGCTAAGTGCGTCATCACTCAATTTACTTTTGAAGGCTTTCATTTTTTCATGTCTTAGTTCGAATTGTTTATCGTCATAAGCATTATAAATGGGCCAGAATTTTTCAGATTCTTGGGAGCTAAGATCGAGTTCGGTAGTTAAAAAAGCTACTTTTAAGGATCTAATTTGTTCTTTTTTATCGTTTATATTGTCTTTGTCTTGGGCATAAAAGCTACAAGTAAAAAGTAATAATAAGGGTATAATTTTTCTAAAATTCATCTTCCGTTTTTTTAATATTATTCTATAATATAATGTTCTAAATTGTTGTTACTTATTAAAATATCCTCAATAGTTTTGTCTTCTAAAGCGATATTAGTATTGGTGCTGATGTTGTCAATGTCCTCTTCGTCCAGTACATTTATTAAATCATATTGATTCACATTCGATTGATAGCTTAAGTAATTTTCTAAGGTTACAGGATCTATTTCGCTTGAACGACTCGCATTATTAATTACAGAAGGAATAAGTAAAGCTAGCACAAAAATAGCGGCTACCATCATAATAATTGCTTTCTTTTTTTGGAATAGCGAAATTGTTTTTGGTTCGTTTTTAGGCAATTGTTCTATTAGATTCGCTGAAAACTTTTCAAAAAAAAGGTCTTCGGGAGTTTTGAATCCAGATTCAATTTTAGGGATTGTATTTAATTTAAATTCTTTCATGATATCTATTAGACTGAATGAAATGTAAAAGGTTTAATTTGTTGTTAAAAGGGCTTCAATTTTTTTTACTGCATGATGATAAGAGGCTTTTAGTGCACCAACGGATGTACCAAGAATCTCTGAGATTTCTTCGTATTTTAATTCTTCAAAATATTTCATTTTAAATACTAATTGCTGTTTTTTAGGAAGTGTTACAATGGCTTTGTGTAATGCAATTTGAATATCGTTTCCGTCAAAATAAACATCAGCTTTAAGATTGTCTATTGCTTTGCTTTGTAAGGTTTCGGATGAAATTCCGCTTTTTTTTGCTTTTTGATTTAAAAAAGTCAGCGCTTCATTAGTAGCAATACGGTACATCCAGGAAAATAATTTGCTTTCGCCTTTAAAATTTTTAAGATTTTGAAAAACTTTGATAAAGGTATTTTGTAAAACATCGGCGGTATCATCATGATCTAAAACAATGTTTCGAATATGATTGTACAGTGGCTTTTGATAGGTATGCAACAACTTTTGAAAAGCATCGTTTTGCGTTTTCGGATTTAATAATTGTTGTATGAATTCCTTTTCGTCCAGCAAAGTCTTTTGTTGAATTAGATGTAAAAGTTGTGATATGGTTTAATGGACGAAAAGAAATTTTTTAAAATTCTGATTCTTCCTCTGCTGTTTTTGGTTTAGATTCTTCAATAGGATTGTTTCTCTCTACTGCTGCTGCCGGATAGTATGTTTTTTCTTGAGGAACTACTTTTGGTACAATAGGAATATAGACCTCCGTAATCCATTTAGATGTGTTTTTAATTTCATTTTTACCTGAAGTATAAATTTCTAAATGTGAAAAAACAGGATTTGGAGTTAGTTTGTTTTGATTTAAATAAGCGACGGTTTTGCTATAAGCAGTTTTTAGGTGCGAATAGTCCCCGGTTAATGTTGTTTTAGCACCTTCAAAAGCTTCTAGTTTTCCAGCTACAATTTCGCTTCCGGAACTAAAAAAGATAGCATCTCTAATGGCAATACCAATAGTGATTTTAGCAAGTCCCTTTGCAGTATCATAAGTGTGGTAAATAATAAAGGGTTTTCCACTAATTACAATATTATTTTTTTTGCAAAAAGTAGTCAGTTTAGGAATAATAATTTTGAAGTTCTTATTTATTTTGACTAACTCACTTGTGAAAGACTGCCCAATATAATTCATAACGGGTTTTTGAACTATCCCATTATTAATAGTCGAAAAGGTATTTATCTCATAATCTAGTGCTTTGTCTAAGTTGGCTAAACTTTTTTCGTAAATAGTCCCAATTACATTATCTACACCACCATTTATAGCAGAGTAAATTTTAAAGAAAAAGCTCATTTTTCCTTTGGTTTTCCAGGTTACTTTTGTTCCGCCAATAGTATCTTTAAAATTCCAAAAAACAGTAGATGTGGTTCCTTCAAATTCCATGGATTGTACAATACTATCGTTTTCTGTGATTCTAATAGTACGCATTTCACCACTACCGTCTTTCCCTTCCCAGGAATAAGAAGCGCTTTTGCCAATAGTATTTTGAGGGTACTTTATTTTTATTTCTGGATCTTCAGTTGTCCATGAACCAAAATCACTCCAGTTTCTGTAATCATTGATATAGTTATAAACTGAAGATCGGGGAGAATTAATAATCTTACTTCTTTCTACAAGGAAATCTCCTTTTTGTGTAGCAACAAATATTGATAAGGCGACTAAGCTAAGTAAAAATAAAAGAAAGATATATTTTAAAATTCTCATAGTAAATTGATTATTTTCTGTTGTAAAGTTAGAAATTTTATCAATATTCGAAGCTGTGAGCGCAAAAATTATAAAAAGAGATGCTTTATTGTCAAAATAGAAAAGAATTCTTGAATATTTCTGAATAGCAGCTTATGGTCAATTAACGGAAAAATAATAGTGAAAAAGTATAATTTTAAAAATTAACTGATTGTTTTTGTGAGGATTGTGTTTTTGGATAATCTTAATGTAATTTGAGATTATTGAAGTAAAAACTTGTTTGATTAATGTTTGAAAAATATTTTTATCAGGAATAAAATTCCAATGAAAATAAAGAAACCAATTAAGATTTTATAATTTCCTTTGTAAAATACTTTGTGTGTTTTGATATCTTTTCGATAAGAAATAATCATGATGATAACAAAAGCAATAATAAAACAGAGTGCAAATAATAATTGTCCTTGGCTAAACATAATTTTAAAAATTTATTGCAAAAATAGTCAAATGTTTAGGATTAGTTGCTAATTTGCATTTCATTTAATCAATAATAATTATGCAAAAGCAAATCAATTCAGTTAAAGAATTTCACACAGCATTTGGAATAGGACATAGTGAAAATCCTATTGCCGATTTAGGAGAGTCAAAAAAAACACTTCGTTATCATTTAATGAAAGAAGAAAACGAAGAATATCTGGAAGCAGTTAAGAATAATGATTTGGTTGAAATTGCTGATGCTTTAGGTGACATGATGTATATTTTGTGCGGAACAATCATTGAGCACGGACTTCAGAATAAAATTGAAGCTGTTTTTGATGAAATTCAAAGAAGCAACATGAGTAAGTTAGGAGAAGATGGTCAACCTATTTATCGTGAGGATGGAAAAGTGATGAAAGGTCCTAATTATTTAAAACCCGATTTTTCAAAAATATTAGGTAATTTCTAACAAAATAAGCAATACTAAAAAAGGCGATTTTCAAATTTGAAAATCGCCTTTTTCTTTATCTTAAAATGAGAAAATTATATTTTTACAGTCCAACCAAATGGGTCTTCTGCTAATTTGTGTTGGATGTTCGTCAATTTTTCTTTCAATTGTAATGCTATAGAATCTTCTATTTTAGGCAATTCGAAATATTCTTCTTTGTATGAGAATCCTTTTATAGGGCTAACTACAGCAGCAGTTCCTGCACCAAATATTTCTTTTAAGCTACCATCTTTGATTCCTTCAATTAATTCAGAAACAAGAACCGGACGTTCTTCAATAGCAATTCCTTCTCTTTTAGCCATATCAATAAGACTTTTTCTGGTAACTCCATCTAAAATTCTTTCGCTTGTAGGAGCAGTTACTAAAGTATCATTAATTCTGAAAAATACATTCATTGTTCCTGCTTCTTCTAACTTAGTATGCGTTGCATCGTCAGTCCAGATGATTTGTTGGAAACCTTCTTTGTTAGCTAAACTAGTAGGGTAGAATTGTCCTGCATAATTTCCAGCAGTTTTTGCAGCACCAATACCACCATTAGCAGCTCTACTGTAATGCTCTGCAATAAGAACCTTAACTTCTCCCGAATAATAAGCTTTTGCAGGAGATAGAATAATCATGAATTTGTATTCATCAGATGGATTAGCTACAACGCCAAAACCAGTTGCAATCATAAAAGGGCGGATATATAAAGTGTTTCCTAAGCCTTTTTTAATCCAGGCTTCATCTAATTTTAATAATTGGTTAAGCCCTTCAGTAAATAATGATTCTGGAACTTCAGGCATTGCCATTCTAACAGCCGAACTATTAAAACGTTTTATATTTTCATCAGGTCTAAAAAGCCAGATAGCATCATTGTCATCTTTGTAGGCTTTCATTCCTTCAAAAATGGCTTGTCCATAATGAAAAACTCTTGATGATGGATCCATCATAAATGGAGCATAAGGCTTGATAGTTGGGTTTTGCCATTCCCCATTTTTAAAATCACATTCAAATAAATGATCAGTAAAAACAGAACCAAAATTTATGTTGTCAAAATCTACTTCGTTAATTTTTGTATTAGGTGCTTTTATAATTTCAATTTTGTTGGCTTGAGTTGTACTCATAATAATATGTTTTTTATTTTTTTGAATGTATAAATGAAGCTTAAGTATAAAATTTCACTTTATGATGAACTAAACTTTGATTTCTGCAAAATTAAATAAAAATGGACAAAAAACTTGCTAAAACTTTAATAATTGTTACTATTGAATAGGATTTTCATATATTCAAAAAAAAACTAAAAAAAAGACAATCATTTCTATGAAATATGCAATAAATCAAAGTTTTTTAAGGTTTTGTATGCTGTTTTTTGAGTAATTTTGGTTACTCATTGATTTGGATTCAATAAAAATATTTTAAGAAAAATTGAAAAGAGAAATTATACAAACCCAAGATGGTTCTACAACGATTCATTTGGAAGAATGGAATGAGAGTTATCATTCTAAACACGGAGCGATTCAAGAAGCCAAACACGTTTTTATCAAAAATGGACTTTCATTATTTAAAGATAAAACACTTTCTATTTTAGAAATAGGTTTTGGCACAGGACTCAATGCTTTTATTAGTTTTTTAGAAGCTCAAACAATGGGACAAACCATTAATTATGTTGGAGTAGAGGCTTATCCGGTTGCTGCTGAAGAAATTCTATCTATGAATTATGTAGATGAATTAAATGCTCAGCATCAATTGGCTGTATTTGAGCAGATGCATCAAAGCAATTGGGGTGAAAAAATAGAGTTAAGCGATCGTTTTTCGTTAACTAAACGAAAACAATTTTTTCAAGATATTGATGATGTGGTACAATTTGATTTGATTTATTTTGATGCTTTTGGTTATAGAGTACAGCCCGAGTTATGGAGTACTGAAATTTTTAAAAAAATGTATGACGCTTTAAAAGAAAACGGAGTTTTAGTAACTTATGCAGCCAGGGGAGTAGTAAAACGAAGTATGATTGAGGTAGGATTTAGAGTTGAAAAACTGGAAGGTCCTCCGGGAAAAAGAGAAATGTTTAGAGCTTTTAAGTAAAAAATTAGGAATGCATTATTTTTTAAGTCTGTAAATAATAATAATTGAAAAATAACGTTAAAGTGTAAAATGTGTTTTTAAAATTTGTATTTTTACAAAGCATTGAGAAAAAGATGTTTAACCTTAAACTATTGATACATTATGTCAAAAATTATGTTTGATTATACCAAATCGATATTAGAAAGAGTTAGTTTTGATCCTGTTCTTTTTTGTAAAGAACTAGAAAAAGCCATAAAAGCACTCTTGCCTTATGAATTACAGCAGTTAAAAGAGTGGTTAACATCTTTTATAATAGAAAAACCAGAGTTAAAACTTTCATTGTTAATTGTAAATATCTAAAGAAAAGGAATCTAAAAATAGATTCCTTTTTTATGCAATAAACATTTTTTCTATTATAAAAAGTGAAATGTTAAAATATATCAATTTGTAAGTTAAATTTTTTTAAATTTTTCAAAAAATGTATTTGAGCAGATTTATGTGTTTTTTAACGGTTTTTAAGTTGTAAGTTAAAATTTATTTTTTGTATATTACACTACTTTTATTTAGAATAACTTTAATACTATTAGATATGCCAAGAATGATATACGATTACACAAAGTCAATATTGGAAAGAGTTAGTTTTGCACCTGATCTATTTGTAAAAGAACTTAAAAAAGCGGTTAGGAATCTATTGCCACACGAAATAGAGCATCTTAGAAGTTGGCTTTTGTTTTTTACCAAAGAAAAACCCGAATTGCAAAAGTGTCTTTTTGTAGTAGAAAGAAATTAATCTAAAAAACAGAGTCAAGAAACTAAAAAATCTTGACTCTATTTTTTTTGAAGAGGGCTTATTATTTGAACGTTTTGAAAAACAATTGCTCCTTTAATTACTCCGGCTATAGTACTTCTTAAAGCTTCAATAATCTGTATTTTTAATTCACTTTTTGGAAAAATAAGACTTACTTCCCGGGCTGGTTTTGGTTCTACAAAATGGCGTAATTTAATTTTGTCAGATTCTTTTAAATCTAAAGTATGTAAATAAGGTAAAAGTGTGGTTCCTAAGCCTTCATCGGCAAGTTTTATTAATGTTTCAAAACTACCGCTTTCTATTTGAAAATGATTTCCTTCGTGTCTTGTATTGTTTTTACAAAGATTTAAAATTCCATCTCTAAAACAATGTCCGTCTTGTAGTAATAAAATTTCATCAAGATTTAAGTCGGATACTTCAATCTCCTTTTTTTGAAAGTTCTGATGGCTTTCAGGAATGTAAGCTACAAATGGCTCGAAGTATAAAACAATTTCCTTGATTTTTTCTTCCATCAATGGTGTAGCAGCAATTGCAGCATCTAAATGACCATTGTTAAGTTTGGCAATAATCTCTTGAGTGTTTAACTCTTCGATAATGAGTTTTACTTTAGGATGTTTTTTTATGAAATTATTTAAAAACATCGGCAACAAAGTAGGCATAATAGTAGGGATGATACCAAGTCTAAATTCGCCACCAATAAACCCTTTTTGTTGTTCTACGATGTCTTGAATTCTATCGGCTTCGTTGACAATATTTTTGGCTTGGTTAACAATTTTTTGACCAATATCAGTTAATTGAATGGGTTTTTTAGTTCTGTCGAAGATTTGAATACTAAGTTCGTCTTCAATTTTTTGAATTTGCATACTCAATGTAGGCTGTGTTACAAAACATTTTTCGGCAGCGAGAGTGAAGTTCTTGTGTTCGGCTACCGCCAATACATATTTAAGTTGTGTGATTGTCATAAATAGAGAATTTTGATGCAAATATAAAAACAATCAATTTAAGTTATGACTGAAAATGTAAAGAATTAAGAGTAGTAGGGGTGTTTTTATCGATATTCCTGTTTTGCTAATTATGTTAAAATTTTAAAAAAAATGCTGACGACTTGCATTTAATTTGTTTTTTTAAGTTTAATTTTACCGCTATGAAATTAATAGCACGATTTTTTTTATTTCTTTTCATAGCTTTTTTATCGACTCCTACCATTATAAAGTTGATAGAAAAGTCGACTGACACTTCTATGTTTTATAGTATGTCAGAGGAAGAGCTTGCAAAAAAAGAAGTGAAGAATTTAGTTTATATTGTTGCTTCTAATTCTACTTTTGAAATAAAAACAACTGCTGTTAGAAGTTTAATCCTTTCTGAAAATTTGTCGAAACACGATAATGTTTCACGAACTATATTTACTCCTCCTCCCGATAGGGCATAATACATTCAATTAGACTTTTTAGAGATTTTGACCGCAATTTTATGTATGGTCAAGGTTTACATGTAATTTATTGTAGTATTATGACAAGAAAAATTAATCTTTTTGCCAACCTTAAATCTGATTTTGCATCTGGTTTAGTGGTTTTCTTGGTGGCGTTACCATTGTGTTTAGGTATAGCAATGGCTTCTGGTGCACCGCTGTTTTCGGGTATTATTTCAGGTATTATTGGAGGAATTGTAGTTGGGTATTTGAGTCAATCACATATTAGTGTTTCCGGACCAGCTGCTGGATTAACGGCTATTGTTTTAACGGCAATAACTGATTTGGGTGCTTTTGATATCTTTTTATCGGCAGTTTTTATTGCGGGTTTAATTCAACTAGCATTAGGTTTTATTAAAGCAGGAAGTATATCAAATTATTTTCCAACGAATGTTATCGAAGGGATGCTTGCAGGTATTGGAATTATAATTATTCTAAAGCAACTTCCACATGCCTTTGGATATGATGCTGATTTCGAGGGGGATCAGTCTTTTTCTCAAGTTGATGGTGATAATACATTATCGTCATTGTTTCAAGTGTTTAATCATTTTCAATTAGGGGCAATAATTGTAACCTTAGTTTCTTTGGTAATACTTATTTCTTGGGATAAAGTTGCTTTTTTCAAGAAATTCAAATTGGTTCCCGGGGCTTTAATTGCCGTAATTTTTGGAATTGTTTTAAATGAAATTTTCATCAGCACAGGAAGTTCTCTGGCTATTGCTAAAGATCATTTGGTTTCCTTACCAGTGCCTACATCAATAGATGAATTTAAGGCAATTATTGTAGTACCTAATTTTGCAGGATTTACAAATCCGCAAGTTTGGACTGTGGGAATTACAATTGCCATTGTTGCTTCTATCGAAACATTATTGTGTATTGAGGCATCAGACAGATTAGATCCACAAAAAAGATATACTAATACCAATGTTGAATTAAAAGCACAAGGTATAGGGAATATTGTAAGCTCACTTTTAGGAGGTTTACCAATGACATCAGTAGTAGTTCGTTCTTCTGCCAATAGTAATGCAGGAGCTAAGTCTAAAATGTCAACTATTATTCATGGAGTATTATTGTTGTTGAGCGTTTTGATTATACCAGTGGTATTAAATAAAATTCCATTGGCAACTTTAGCAACGATTCTAATTTTAGTAGGTTACAAATTAGCAAAACCATCAACAATTAAACATTTCTGGGAAAAAGGAAAGTATCAGTTTGTTCCTTTTATAGCAACTATGATTGCTGTTGTTGCTACTGACTTGTTAAAAGGAGTAATGCTAGGAATTGTTATCAGTGTTATTTTTGTTTTGAAAGGAAATCTAAAAAGAGCGTATACTTTCAAGAAAGATGAATATGCTGATGGAGATATTATTCACATTGATTTAGCACAAGAAGTTTCTTTTCTGAATAAGGCTGCTATTAAGAGTACGTTGAGTTCTATTCCTGAAAATTCCAGTGTGGTTATTACTGCTCATGATACGGTATATATTGCTCATGATATTTTAGATTTAATCAAAGAATTTAAGTCAACAAGAGCTGTAGATGATAACATCAAGGTGAAATTGAAAGGCTTTAAAAAGGCGTATCAATTAGAGAACACTGACGAAGTACCTAATCATGTAACGATTGAACATTATTATGATGTTGCCAAGCGAGTAATGGTAAAAAAAGAGGTTTTTTAAAAAGCTATTATAAAAAACATAAGTTTGTATTCCTTTGTAGAATATGACAAAAAATTAAAAATAAAGTTAAACACAATAACATTAAATTAAGATGGTTGATTTTTATAAAAAAATATTAGATAATAATAAAGAATGGGTAGAAAGATCATTAGAAAAAGACCCTAATTATTTTGCTGATTTAGCAAAGGGACAAACACCACCCTTGTTATGGATAGGATGTTCAGACAGTCGTGTACCGGCAAATGAAATAATTGGTGCTAAGCCCGGAGAGGTTTTTGTACACAGAAACATTGCTAATATGGTAGTTCATTCGGATATGAATATGCTAAGTGTTTTGGATTATGCGGTTAATGTTTTAAAAGTAAAGCACGTAATTGTTTGTGGACATTATGGTTGCGGTGGTGTAAAAGCAGCAATGGGAAATCAATCTATAGGTATTATTGATAACTGGATTAGACACATTAAAGATGTGTACCGTATGCATAATATTTATCTGGATTCCATACAAGATGAAACAGAACGTTTTAATGCTTTTGTTGAAATTAATGCTAAAGAACAAGTTTTTGACTTGGCTAAAACATCTATCGTACAAAACGCCTGGAAAAACGGACAGGATTTAACTTTACACGGTTGGGTTTACGGTCTAAATTCAGGATTTGTAACTGATTTGGAGGTCAATATCAGTTCTAATCTTGAACTGGACGAAGTATATCAGTTGAGTTTATAAAAAAAGAAAATCGCCCTTGAGGCGATTTTTTTTTATTCATTATCCAGGTTTTCATTGAAAGCAGATGGGAGCAGGGTAGGGATAAATTTAATTAAAATAGGAAGTAATAAACTTCCTCCCGGAAGTAAAAAAATGGTTAGAGAAGGGATTGTTTTACAAATGTCTAATAACTGTTTTTTTACTTTCTTTTTTTCTTTTTCATCCAAATCTCTTCGGGTGGAATAAGCTAATAAAACCATTAATTCCTTACTTTGAATAATTTCCTTAAGTAATCTGTTTTTATTGCGGGTAACCAATGTAATAACACTTTGTGTGGTTTGATCGTAAAAATGTTTTACAGGATTTGAATAATTAAAATACGGAATTTCTTTTCGATATTTAGTTATAAAAGCATCCGTGTTGTGAATACTTTCCGTTACAAAATCAGCTGGTATTTTAAGGTTTTGGGCTAATTTATGTAAAAAGTAAATTTCTTCATTTTCAATTTCTCCATCGCTCCACAATGCCATTCCGGCCATGTCAATCAAATAATATTTTTCCAAATTAGAACTGAAATAGTCCAAATTGAGTTCGTCTATATTTTGAGTGTTAATTTTAGAAAATTTGCTGTAACGCACAGAAGCTTCAAAGAGTTTGATTAATAAATCGTCATAATTAGATTTATTGGTCTTGATTTTTAATCCTAAGGTAACCACGCTAATTACGGCTTCTTCGATTTTTTTTAAATATTTCTCCGGAATTTTTCCATGGATTAAATATTGTCTAAAAGCTAAAATATCTATGAAAAGCAGTGCATTAGTTACAATATGAGAAAAGTTTTTATTGATAATGTCCACATTAGTTTGAACTCTGGTATCAATAATTTTTTCCAGATTTAAAGAAGGAGAGCCATTTGGCAAGACTTTTTTAAATAAATTGAAGCCTTGAGGGTGCATATCATCATAAAAATCCAGACACTTTTTAATAAAAGCATTCGGATCAACGTCATGAGTTGTTAATCCATAAATGACATACAAGGTATTTAATAAGGAAACTTTAGGTATTTCATTTTGAACCCAGCCCTTAGTATCAACAAATGAGGGGGTTTCAAACGAAATAATATGACCGTAGATAAAACCTGTTGCTCTAATTTTTTTATAAAATAGATCATCATCCAAGAAAACATGCTGTTTCGTGAATTCTTGCTTGATAAAGAATTTATCAATCCAACCGGATGCAGAAGGGTTAATCATAGTTTTATTTTCATGCTACAAAGCTATGTTATTTTATAGTTTTGATGTTATCTAAAAATAAAAAAACCATCTCAATTTTGTTAAATTAAGATGGTTTCAAAATTTGTTATTGTAAGTTTATTTTATGATTGCTGTACAAGCTACTCTTGCTCCAGCATTTCCTGCTGGTTGAGAAGTAAAATCATCCGTTCCGTCATGAACAATCAATCCTTTGCCCAAGATGTCTTTGGTTTGATCTCCACAACCTATACACCATTCGTCAGTAGTTATTTTAATAGTTCCATTTCCTTTTTCGTTAGCTGTGAAATTACCAATATCGCCTTTGTGATATTCGCCAATTCCCCATTTCCCATGTTTTTTAAAGGTTGGATTCCAATGTCCTCCAGCCGAACTTCCATCAGCAGCTGAACAGTCTGATTTTTCATGGATGTGAATAGCGTGAATTCCTGGTTTTAATCCGGATAATTTTGCTTCGAATGTTACGTTTCCGTTCTTTTCAATAAAGGTAGCTGTTCCGGCAACACTACTGTTGCTTTTGGATTCGAATGCAATATCTAATTTTTTAGTGTCAGCTGATTTATTTTGAGGTTTACATCCAATAAAAAGAGTCGTTATACCTAGTGTAAGAAGAATAAATTTTTTCATGATTTTGTAGAATAGGTTTGAAACTATAAAAATAGCACAAAAAGTGCGAAAATCATATTAGTATTTCTATTTTGATTTTTCCCCGATAAAATGGTTTGTTGGCGATTTAAATAGGACATTAAAAGAAGTTAAACTGCCGTATATTCGGGTGATGTATTGTTGTAATTCGATTTTTTCGATTTCTTCTATTTTACTCGAATTTATTTTTTGTTCCATTACACGTAATCGGTCTCTGACCATTACTATTTTATGGAAAAAAGTGTCAATCGGAATTTCTTTTGATGCTAAACCTGCTTGACCAGGTTCTAGAATTATTTTTCCGCCTTTCCATTTATCTCCAATTGGAACAATTTCAGAAACATCAGACCATTTTTTTAGAAGATCACGTAAACTTTTCTCTACTTCAGAAAAACTTACGGTATCGACTTCGTTTTCAGTAGATTCAATAATTTCAAAACTATCATCTAATGCTATTGTTTCTAATCCGTTTTCTATAAATGTAACCCAATAGTCCGTTGATGAAACATTGGTAATTACTCCTTTTCCGTATTCAGGATGTTCAATTCGGGATCCTATTCCTAATATTTTCATGTGATTTTGTTTTTATCTAAAATAGGAACAATTTTTGTTATTTCAAAAGAATAAACTTCGTTTAATTGAAGGTTCTTATTTAGTTAATAGTCTTATATTTATAGAAGTTTATGTTTTGTAAATCAGCACTTATCGTATTAAATAAATAAAATTAGAAATTATGAAAACACATAAAATAGTTGTTTTGCTTTTGCTTTGTTGTTCTTTTTTCATGGGTTTTTCCCAAGAAAAAACTAAAAAACAATTGAGAGCAGAAAAAAGATTAGAAAAGGAACGAGAAGTAGAAAAATTGATTGACGCTAAAGAGTTTCAATTTGTAGCTCAAAATTCAAATTCACAAACTTTTAGAATGGTTGATTTGACCTCTAATCCCAATTTTGTAAAATTCAAAGCTGATTTTATTAAAAGTGAAATGCCTTTTTTTGGAAGAGGTTACAGCGGATTAGCTTATGGAGGTAGTGATACAGGACTTAAGTTTGAAGGAAAACCAGAAAAATTTGTAATAAATAAAGGGAAAAAAGGATATCAAATTGATGCGTCAGTCAAGGGGCAACAGGATTTTTTTGATATGACACTTTCTGTCTCTTTTGATGGCAGTGCAACATTATCAGTTACCAGCAATAATAGGAATCCTATTAGTTATTTTGGAGAAATAATGCCAATAAAAGTAGAAAAGAAAGAATGATTTTTTTTAAATTTAAAAACCGTCTCGTTTTATGACGAGACGGTTTTTTTATGTTTAATTCGAAAGCAATTTTTTTAAAAGCAGTATTTGTTTTCGGCAATAATTTTAGCGCTAATAGTCCTTCTGATTTCAACAATATTAGGCATATTAGTGTATTTGGTATAACGTCTCAGTCCCATTAACATCATGCGTTGTTCATCGCCTTCGGCAAAAGAAATAATGCTTTCTTTTCCTTTTTGAGTGACAATATCTACTGCTTTGTATAAATACAATTTAGCCATTGCTATTTGCTCTTTAATATTCGCTTCTCCTTGTTTTTTAGCTAATTTCTCCGTTCTTAAAATGGTAGATTCAGCCATGTAAATTTCGATTAAAATATCAGCAGAAGCAATCAATAATTGTTGGTGTTCGTCTAAATCAGGACCGTATTTTTGAACTGCACCACCAGCAACCATCAAGAATGCTTTTTTCAATTTGCTGATCATTTCTTTTTCTTCAGAAAATAATTCAGAATAGTCAGGTGTGTCAAATGATGGAATACCCATTAAATCTTCCTGCACTTTTGAAGCTGGGCCTAATAAATCCACATGACCTTTCATGGCTTTTTTGATTAGCATTCCTACTGAAAGCATTCGGTTGATTTCGTTAGTTCCTTCGTAAATTCTGGTAATTCTCGCATCACGCCAGGCACTTTCCATAGGAGTATCTTCTGAGAATCCCATTCCCCCAAAAATTTGAATACCTTCGTCAGAACAATTCTGAATGTCTTCAGAAACAGCTACTTTTAAGATAGCACATTCTATAGCAAATTCTTCTACGCCTTTTAGTTCAGCTTCTTGATGCGGAGCACCTTCGTCTTCGCGAATGGAAATCCGTTCTTCGATACTTTTGGCGGCTCTGTAAACGGCACTTTCTCCAGCATAACAGCTAGTAGCCATTTCGGCTAATTTGTATCGAATGGCACCAAATTTCGAAATAGGAACATTAAATTGCACTCTTTCATTCGAATATTTAGCAGATCCGGTAATGATTCTTCGTTGTGAATCTAAGCAGGCTGCAGCCAATTTAATTCGACCAACATTCAGTGCATTCATTGCTATTTTAAAACCATTTCCTCTTTCCGAAAGCATATTTTCTACAGGAACTTTAGTTTCATTAAAAAACACCTGTCTTGTTGATGAAGCACGGATTCCTAATTTATGTTCTTCTTCATTGGTAGAAATACCGTTTTCAGGATTGTTTTCGACAATAAAACCAGTAATGTTTTTATCGTCTTCAATTCGGGCAAAAACAATGAAAAGCGAACAAAATCCGGCGTTGGTAATCCACATTTTTTGCCCTGTAATTTTGTAATGCGTTCCATCTTCAGATAAAACGGCTTTTGTTTTGCCAGAATTAGCATCACTTCCTGCTCCAGGTTCGGTAAGGCAGTAAGCGCCAAACCATTCGCCAGAAGCTAGTTTTGGAACGTATTTTTGTTTTTGTTCTTCTGTTCCGTATAAAGTAATAGGCAATGTTCCAATTCCGGTATGTGCACCAAAGGCACTGGAAAATGAACCAGTTGCACCTGAAATGTAATCACAAACCAAAACGGTATCGACAAATCCCATTCCCATTCCGCCATAGGCTTCCGGAACAGAAATGCTCAAAAGTCCGAGTTCAGCAGCTTTGTGCATACATTCAACAGTAAAAGCAAAGTCTCTTTTTTCAAAGCGGTCTTTGTTAGGCCAAAGTTCTTTGTCAACAAATTCTTTGACCATGTCGCGCATCATTCTTTGTTCTTCAGAGAAATCTTCTGGAATAAAAATGTCTTCGCATTTCGTTTCTTTTACGAGGAATTGTCCTCCTCTTGTTTTGTCGTCCATGATTTATTTTTTTTAATGAGAAAATAGAATAAAGAGTATAGAATAGAGAAAATAGACTCTATTTTAGTCCATTTTGAAAACCCATAGTCATTCTTTGAAATTCTTCTACTTTTTTTTCTAATTGATTAAATGTTTGTTCGTTAATGTATTTTCGATGCTTTGCTACTATTAATTGAGTGTTTAATTCAAATGAAGAACCTAGAGAAATATCTATAAAATGGCTAAAAGACTTATCAGTTCTAGATGAACCTTCCGCAATATTACTAGGAATAGAAACGGAACATCGGCCTAATTGAGAACTTAAATCATATCTTTCGTGTTTTGGAAATTCTAAAAGAATGTCAGAAACATCATTTGCGATTTCTATTCCAAGTTGCCAAATTTTCAAGTTTTTATAGTTATGACGCATTTCTCTTTTTTAAGTCTATACTCTTTCTTCTCTGTTCTATTTTCTTCTAAAGTAATTCAAAAATCCCCGCTGCTCCTTGTCCTGTCCCCACGCACATAGTTACCATTCCGTATTTATTGCCACGGCGTTTCATTTCGTCAAACAATTGAACAGATAATTTTGCTCCCGTACAACCTAATGGATGCCCTAAAGCAATTGCGCCTCCGTTTACATTTACAATATCAGGATTCAAATCTAATTCTCTAATTACGGCTAAGGATTGTGAAGCAAAGGCTTCGTTTAATTCGATTAAATCAATGTCTTTTAATTGTAATCCCGCTTGTTTTAAAGCTTTTGGAATGGCTTTTACAGGGCCAATTCCCATAATTCTTGGTTCTACCCCAGCTGATGCGTAATTTACTAATCGTGCTATAGGTGTTAGGTTTAATTCTTTAACGAGTTCTTCGCTCATGATTAAAACAAAGGCGGCACCATCGCTCATTTGAGATGAAGTTCCTGCTGTTACACTTCCGTCAGCGGCAAAAACGGGTCTTAATTTAGCTAAGGCTTCAAGCGAAGTATCGGCTCTAGGGCCTTCATCTTTATTAACTACATAAGATTTTGTTTCTTTTTTACCATTGGCGTTGACAAAAGTTTGTTCGATAGTAATAGGAACAATTTGGTTATCAAATTTGCCTTCAGCCTGTGCTTTCAATGCTTTTTGATGCGAATGATAGCCGAATAAATCCTGATCTTCTCTGGAAATATTAAATTGTTTTGCTACGGCTTCGGCTGTTAGTCCCATTCCCCAGTAATAATCTTCGTGTCCTGCTTTGGCAACGGCATAATCGGGTGTAGGTCTGTAGCCGCCCATTGGAATAAAACTCATGCTTTCGGCACCACCGGCAATAATACAATCGGCCATTCCCGATTGGATTCGGGCAGTTGCCATTCCGATGGTTTCTATACCTGAGGCACAATATCGGTTTACTGTAACTCCAGGAACATCATTAATTTCTAATCCCATTAATGAGATTAGGCGTCCAAAATTCAAACCTTGTTCAGCTTCTGGCATGGCATTTCCTACCATGACATCATCAATGCGTTTTTTGTCGAAATCAGGCAATTCATTCATCATGTGTTGAATGGTTTCTGCTGCCAATTCATCAGGACGTTTGAAACGGAATACACCTTTTGGGGCTTTGCCCACGGCTGTTCGGTATGCTTTTACTATATAGGCTGTTTTCATAAGTATTGTATTAAGATTGGAGAATCAAGTATTAAGATTTTCCAATGTTTGTGTTTATTTTTTCTTTTAGAGATTTTTGAAATGAAAAATTCATATTTGAAACTTCTACTAATTGATTAATAGTTGGCTGTATAAGTTCTTCGTTAACAAGTTTAAGTCTTTTAGCAAGTATTAATTGAGTTATTAATTCAAAAGTTGAACCATTTGCAATTCCTAAAAACTGTATAAATTCTTTATCAGAATTTCTACCAGAACCTTCGGCAATATTTGAAGGAATTGATACTGCACATTTCTTTATTTGATGAATTAAATTAAATTTTTCATCATTTGGCAAGAATGAAGAAATTTCATAAACATGAACAGCAATATCCATTGCTTTTTGCCAAATCTTTAATTTTTCAAATTGATGCATAATAATTTATTATTTGATCTTAATACTTAATACTTAATTCTCAATTCTTAATTCTTGAAAAACTAATTTCTCAAAGGTTTCCCCGCTTTTAACATATATTGAATGCGTTCCATTGTTTTTCTTTCAGTACAAAGAGACAGGAAAGCTTCTCTTTCTAAATCGAGTAAGTATTGTTCGGAAACTAATGTTGGTTCCGATAAATCACCACCAGCCATAACGTAAGCCAGCTTGTTTGCAATTTTTTTATCGTGTTCTGAGATGTATTTTCCAGCAACCATTTGGTCAGTTCCGACTAGAAACATACCTAATGCTTGTTTTCCTAATACTTTAATATCATTTCGGCGAATCGGTTGGGTGTAACCCGCTTCAGCCATTAACAGCGCGTGTTTTTTAGCTTCAGCAATTTGACGGTCTTTATTCACTACAATAATATCCTTTCCGTGTTGTAATAAACCGGTATCAAAGGCTTCATATCCCGAAGTCGAAACTTTAGCCATAGCAATGGTCAAGAAATATTCCTGTAATGTGTTGAGTTCTACATCGTTTTTTCGAAATAAATCGGAGGCACGTAAAGTCAATTCTTTCGAACCACCACCACCAGGAATGACACCAACACCAAATTCCACCAATCCCATATAAGTTTCAGCAGCTGCAACCACTTTGTCGGCATGAAGACTCATTTCGCAACCGCCACCAAAAGTCATTCCGTGTGGTGCTACCACTACCGGAATCGAAGAGTAGCGCACGCGCATCATCGTGTCCTGAAACATTTTGATAGCCATATTCAACTCGTCATATTCCTGTTCTACTGCCATCATGAATATCATTCCAATATTGGCACCAACTGAAAAATTAGCAGCTTGATTTCCAATAACTAACCCTGAATATTCTTTTTCTGCTAAATCAATTCCTTTGTTGATGGCTTGCAATACATCGCCACCAATGGTATTCATTTTCGATTTGAATTCGATATTTAAAATTCCATCACCTAAATCTTCGATGATAGCACCACTATTACTCCATACTTTTTTGCTTTCGCGAATGTTGTTCAGGATGATAAAAGCATCTTGCCCGGGAACTTTAGTTTGCGATTTTGTTGCAATATCATAGAAATAAGTAGCACCTTCTTTTACAGAATAAAAACTGCTGTTTCCTGAAGCCAACATCTCATTTACCCAAGCAGCAGGAGTATGTCCTTCGGCTTTTATCATTTCGATTCCCTTTTCAACTCCGATGGCATCCCAAATTTCGAATGGACCATTTTCCCATCCAAAACCAGCTTTCATCGCATCATCGATTTTGTATAATTCGTCTGAAATTTCAGGAACTCTATTGGATACATAAGCAAATAAGGCAGCAAAACTTTTTCTGTAAAATTCGCCTGCTTTGTCTTGTCCTTTTATTAAAATTTTGAAACGGTCAATAGGCTTATCGATAGTTTTTGTAAGTTCTAAAGTAGCAAATGAAGCTTTTTTGGCTGCACGATATTCTAAAGTATTCAAATCTAATGAAAGAATGTCTTTGTCTACTTTTTTGTAAAAACCCTGTCCCGTTTTGCTTCCAAACCATTTGTTTTCAACCATTTTGGTGATGAATTCCGGAAGTTTAAACAATTCATGTGCTTCATCCTCAGGACAGTTTTCATAAATTCCATTGGCAACATGAACCAAAGTATCTAAACCTACCACATCAACGGTTCTAAAAGTAGCCGACTTTGGTCGGCCAATTACGGGTCCCGTCAATTTATCGACTTCTTCAATAGTTAAATTCATTTCTTTTACCAAATGAAACAAACTTTGGATTCCGAAAACTCCAATGCGGTTTCCAATGAAAGCAGGAGTGTCTTTGGCAACAACTGAAGTTTTTCCCAAGAATTTTTCGCCATAATTATTCAAAAAATCCAATACTTCAGTCGAAGTTTTTGGTCCCGGAATAATTTCGAATAATTTTAAGTAACGCGCAGGATTAAAAAAGTGTGTTCCGCAGAAGTGTTTTTGGAAATCTTCCGAACGTCCTTCACTCATAAAATGGATAGGAATTCCAGAAGTATTTGAAGTCACTAATGTACCCGTTGTTCTGTATTGGTCAATTTGTTCGAATACTAATTTTTTAATGTCCAAACGTTCTACGACAACTTCTATAATCCAATCTACATTGGCAATTTGCGCCATATCATCAGTGGTGTTTCCAGTGCTGATTCTGCTGGCAAATTTCTGGCTGTAAATAGGCGAGGGGTTCGATTTTAGCGAATTGCTCAAATGCTCATTTACAATTCGGTTTCTAACGGCTTTACTTTCCAGAGTGAGTCCCTTTTTGCTTTCCACTTCGGTAAGCTCTTTTGGGACAATGTCCAAAAGTAAAACCTCGACACCAATATTGGCAAAATGACAAGCAATTCCTGAACCCATGATTCCTGAACCGATTACTGCAACTTTTTTAATTGTACGTTTCATACGTTGTTACTATTTATTTTTATCTGAATATGTTATCGCCATTCTTGTTTTATTTCTTGTCTTTTTGAATCGTGGCGATTTCATTTTCGGTATTTCCAGATTGGTTAAATATTTCTTTATCGTGTATTAATTTGTTGATGGTTTCGGCAACTTCTATAAAGTTTTCCCATTTTTCATCAGAGATATGTTTTTTAATACTTTCATTAAATTGGATAACCGTACTTTTAGACAAGGCTCTTTTTTCTTTGCCATAGTCAGTAAGGTAAATTAATACACCCCGGCCGTCATTTGGATTTTTCTTTTTAACGATTAATCCTTTTTCTTCCATCGATTTCAAGGTACGGGTCAGGCTTGTGGGTTCCATTCCCATTTTAGGGCCTAGGGCAGTCGATGGCGTTCCTTTTTCTTTGTCGATACTTAATAATGCAAATCCAGTTGCCATTGTGGCGCCATACTTGGTAGCCTCTTCATTATACATTCTGGAAATAGCTTGCCAAGTTGCTCTTAAGATGTAATCTATCGTTTTGTTTTTCATGTGGCATGCTGATTAAGTTTCTGTCAAATAGAAAATCACTTTTTTATCAAAATCATTTTATTTTAATCTAAAAATTATGATATTAGCATAGTTGTTATTCCAAATATAAGAAATAATAGTATGCACGCATAATAAAAAACAACTATTTTTTTGTTAAAAAATGCTTTTGTTGCAAAAAAAAAAGAGATTGTTTCACTCAGTATGAAACAATCTCTTTTTTAGTTAAAAGTATAGACTTATTTAAAAGCTGTATATCTTTTTATACAGATCTTGATACTTTTCTAAAACGTTTTTGCGTTTTAATTTGAGTGTTGGGGTTAATTGTCCTCCCTCGATAGACCAAACATCAGGAGTGAGTTCAAAACGTTTTATTTGTTCCCAATGTCCAAATTTGGGATTAATCGTGTCGATTTCTTGTTGGATACGAGCAATAACTTTTTCGTTAGTAGCTATGGCTTGGTGTGTTTTATCGATTTCAATGTTATTCTTTTTAGCCCATTCGATTACAAAATCAAAATTAGGTTGGATGAATGCGGCAGGCATTTTTTGGCCTTCGCCAATAACCATAATTTGTTCTATAAAACGCGATTGCTTCATAGTATTTTCGATAAGCTGAGGCGCAATGTATTTCCCTCCCGAAGTTTTAAACATTTCTTTTTTACGGTCGGTGATTTTCAAGAAACCATCTGAATCCATGTTTCCAATGTCTCCCGTATGGAAATAACCATCGGTGATTACTTCATTGGTTAATTTTTCGTTTTTGTAATAGCCTATCATTACATTAGGTCCTTTACAAAGAATTTCCCCGTCTTCGGCAATTTTTACTTCGACATTGTCGATTACTTTGCCAACAGTTCCAATTCGGAAACCAAAATTTCGCATATCGTTTACAGCAATTACAGGCGAAGTTTCGGTTAAGCCATAGCCTTCCATAACGGGAATTCCAGCGGCTGCAAAAATTCGAGATAATCGGGTTTGTAAAGCGGCACTACCGGAAACCATTACTTCTAGTCTGCCTCCAAGTCCTTCCTGCCATTTGCTGAAAATGAGTTTTCGGGCAATTTTAAGCTGGAATTCATACCAAAAGCCATTCGCTCCATAAGGTTCGTATCGCAATCCTAAATCAATTGCCCAGAAGAATAATTTTCTTTTAATTCCGCTTAGTTCGGCTCCTTTAGCATAAATTTTATCGTATACTTTTTCGATTAATCGCGGAACGGCTGTGATTACGGTAGGTTGTACTTCTTTGATGTTTTCTCCAATTTTTTCTATGGATTCTCCAAAATATATTGAAACCCCATAATATTGGTATAAATACAGTACCATTCGTTCGAAAATATGGCAAATCGGTAAAAAGCTCAATGCGCGACTCGCTCCGGCTTTAAAAGGAATTCTAGGTGCGCTACCTAAAACATTCGATACAATATTTTGGTGCGAAAGCATTACTCCTTTAGGATTTCCAGTTGTCCCAGAGGTGTAAATAATAGTGGCTAAATCTTCGGTTTTGATACTGTTTTTTCGAGTTTCTACTTCTTCTTGATTGCTTTCGTCTTCGCCAAGTACTACTAATTCATTCCAATTTTTGCAATTGGCAATAGTATTGAAACTATAGATTGCTTTGAGATGAGTTAGCTTGTCTTTGATTAGGTTTATTTTTCTTAATACTTCTTCGTCAGAAACGAAACAATAACTAGCTTCACAATGATTGAGAATGTATTCGTAATCAGATTCAGAAATAGTAGGGTAGATAGGAACCGTTTGTGCTCCAGTTTGCAAAACACCTATATCCACAATATGCCATTCGGGCCTGTTATTAGAAGAAATGATGGCAATTTTATCGTCTTTTTTTATTCCCAGGCGCAAAAGTGCTCTTGAAATGCTATTGGCTTTAGCAATATATTCTTGTGTAGATATTTTTACCCACACACCATTTTGCTTTGAAGCCAAAGCATCTGGAATTGTAGTAAACTCATTTTGTTGATGATACGGAAAATCAAAAATTCGGGTAATTGAAGTCATGTTTACAGTTTTGGAATCCTATGCAAAATATAAAAAAAATACCGAAATTCCTTTTTTTAGCAGTTAAATAAAGTGAAAGTATAGCTAATTAGTGTTTGGGAAAATGACTTATTTATTGGTTATCCGCGTATTCTTTACTTCTTTCTCCCAGGATGAACATTTTCTTTTTTTCGAAGTGAATTGAAAAGTGGGCACTTATCCAGTTTCCAGTAGTATTGGTTGTTGTATTTGCTTCTTTATTTTTGTACCAAAGCGTGTAAACTGCATAATTGAACCCTTTTTTATACATGGGTACTCCGTTTTCAAAACATTCAATTCCCCAACTTATATTTGCTTTAGATAAATCATGTTGTTGAAAAATTCCCAAGCCATCAGGATTTAATTGTACAATTGGTTCTTTGTCTCCTTCAAATAAATAAGTTCCTGAAATGGGATAATCGATAGAGGTAGTGATATAATGTTCACCGTCTTGAGTGGTGATTTTTTCTGATTTATTTTGGGAATAAATTGTTGTCGCTAAGAATAGCAATACGATTGAAAGAAATGGAGCGGGTTTCATTTTTAGTGTTTTTGTCTGCAATCTAAAACAATTGAGTTTAAAATTATAAAGTTTCATCGTTTTTATAATTAAAAAAAGGTCAGTTGTTTTTGTTGTAATCTGCTTAGTTAAGAAAAAAGAATCACAACTATTAATTTAAAACTATATTTGCAGCCTTGGTATTTGCCAAGTAATAATACACGTTATTTTTATGATGATGAAGGAAGAAATAGGGATTATGAGTGCAATATCTTCGGAAGAAATAGATAAATGCATTGCCATATTATCCCAATTGAATACAGATACAGATCAGATTTTTGAGATTCCAAAAGAGCAAAGAAAGGCTTTAATCAAGGCTGCAGGAATGTTTTCCAGACCAGACAGAGACGAGCTTTCCCGTAGAAAAAAAGATGGAAAATTAGCAGCTAAACGCAAAATGGAAAAGCGGGATCGAACTGCCCGAAAGGAGACAGGAATTCGTCATGCACGTGAAGCAAGTATTTTTGTTGCACCAAAATTATTAGCCTTTAATGATTTGGCCCACAAAGAACAATTAGAACTGGAAACGCCCAGAAATTGTTATGTATGTAAAACGGAATTTACTAAAATGCATCACTTTTATGATACGATGTGTCCCGATTGTGGCGATTTTAATTATGCCAAACGTTTTCAGACTGCTGATGTCAAAGGACAAATTGCAGTGATTACAGGTTCCCGATTAAAAATTGGATACCATATTACATTGATGTTATTGCGCGGAGGTGCTACTGTTGTTGCTACGACTCGTTTTCCAGTTGATTCGGCTTTACGTTTTGCTAAGGAAGATGATTTTATGGATTGGGGACATCGCTTAAAAATTCACGGATTGGATTTGCGACATATTCCTAGCGTAGAGATTTTTTGCAATTTTATTGAGCAAAAATACGGTCGATTGGATATTCTTATCAATAATGCAGCACAAACAGTAAGACGACCTGCTGGGTTTTATACTCATTTAATGGAAAATGAAGAACGTTCCATTACGTCTTTACCTAAGCAAGCTCAGGAATTATTACTAGACCATATTAATTGTTTGGATGAATTGAAAGTGTTGACATCAACCGCTTCTTCTAATCAAAATATGCCGGTAACCTGGCATGGACCTGAACCTGGGATTGGTTTGCGGGCTTCCGCCAAATTATCTCAGATCCCCTATAGTTTTGACAATACGCTTGTGGCCAATGAAGTTTTCCCGGAAGGAGAACTCGATGCCGATTTACAGCAAGTAGATTTAAGAAAAACCAATAGCTGGCGTTTGAAATTAGGACAAATTGAAACGACTGAGATGATTGAAGTGCAGCTTGTTAATTCTGTAGCGCCTTTTGTGTTGTGTAATCGTCTTTCAGAAGTAATGAAAAAAGATAACACGGGCAAAAAACATATCATAAACGTTTCGGCAATGGAAGGAAAGTTTTACCGTGATTTCAAGGAAGACCGTCATCCGCATACTAATATGGCCAAAGCTGCTTTGAATATGCTTACGCATACGGCTGCTGGAACTTTAGCTAAAGACGGAATTTTTATGAATGCTGTAGATACGGGTTGGGTAACCGATGAAGATCCTGCCGAATTAGCAAAAAGGAAACAGGAATTAGAAGATTTTCAACCGCCTTTAGATATTGTTGATGGTGCGGCAAGAGTAATGGATCCTTTGTTTGATGGAATAAACACAGGGAAACATTGGTGTGGGAAATTCTTGAAAGACTATAATCCTATTCCATGGTAAATGTTTTCTAAATCACATTATATAAGTGTAAAGAGATATAATTACAAACCACAATAGACTTAAATTCTATTGTGGTTTTTTTATTATTCATTGTAAGAAAAATTTAAGAAACTATAGGTTTTATCTATTGTGAAAATATTTTTGATAGTGAAATTTGCGTAAATTAGCATTGCAACTTTAAGAAAATTATAAAAGATAAATAATTATGGAAAACACAAACAATTCAAACGGTGGAGGCAAATGTCCGTTTTCAGGAGGTGCTCCAAAGCAAAGCGCGGGTTCGGGTACAACAAATAATGACTGGTGGCCAAATCAGTTAAAACTGAACATATTACGTCAGCATGCGAATTTTTCTAATCCAATGGGAGCCGATTTTAATTATGCTGAGGAATTTAAATCGCTTGACTTAGCTGCTGTAAAAAAAGATATTTTTGATTTAATGACAAGCTCTCAAGACTGGTGGCCTGCTGATTATGGACATTATGGACCATTCTTTATTCGAATGGCATGGCATAGTGCAGGAACTTATCGTATAGGTGATGGTAGAGGAGGAGCAAGTTCAGGTTCACAACGTTTTGCTCCATTGAATAGTTGGCCCGATAATGTTAATTTAGATAAGGCTCGATTGCTGTTATGGCCAATTAAAAAGAAATATGGAAAGAAAATTTCATGGGCTGATTTAATGATATTGGCAGGAAACTGCGCTTTAGAATCTATGGGATTGGAAACTTTTGGTTTTGGAGGAGGACGTGAAGATATTTGGGAAACCGAACAAGATATTTATTGGGGAGTAGAGGCAAAATGGTTAGATGATCAACGTTATACAGGAGATCGTGAATTAGAAAATCCTTTGGCTGCGGTTCAAATGGGATTGATTTATGTAAATCCGGAAGGGCCAAACGGAAATCCAGATCCAGTGGCTTCGGCAAGAGACATTCGAGAAACTTTTGGTCGAATGGCAATGAATGATGAGGAAACAGTTGCTTTAGTAGCAGGAGGACATACTTTTGGAAAAACACATGGTGCCGCTGATCCTGGTCAATATGTAGCTGCTGAACCAGCAGGAGCGGGTATTGAAGAACAAGGTATGGGATGGAAAAACACCTTTGGCAGTGGAAGTGGTGAAGATACTATATCGAGTGGACTAGAAGGATCCTGGACAACTACACCAACAAAATGGAGTAATAATTATTTTGAAAATCTTTTTGGTTTCGAATGGGAATTGACCAAAAGTCCAGCAGGAGCACACCAATGGAAACCTAAAAATGGTGCAGGATTAGGAACTGTTCCCGATGCACATAATCCATCAAAAAGTCATGCACCAACGATGCTTACTGCCGATTTAGCTTTACGGTTTGATCCAATTTATGAAAAGATTGCGAGAAATTTTTATGAAAATCCGGATCAGTTGGCTGATGCTTTTGCTCGTGCGTGGTATAAGTTAACACACCGTGATATGGGGCCAATTGCCCGTTATCTTGGGTCAGAAGTGCCTAAGGAAGAATTAATTTGGCAAGACCCAATTCCAGCTGTAACTCATAAACTAATTGATGCCACTGATGTTTCTTCGCTTAAAGCAAAAATACTAGATTCAGGATTGTCTGTGTCTGAGTTAGTATCGACTGCCTGGGCTTCGGCATCTACTTTTAGAGGTTCAGACAAACGTGGGGGAGCCAATGGTGCCCGCATTCGATTAGCTCCTCAAAAAAATTGGGAAGTCAATAATCCAGCGCAATTAACCAAAGTAATTTCAAAATTAGAAGGAATTCAAGCGGCATTTAACGCTGCGCAATCAGACGGAAAGAAAGTTTCACTTGCTGATTTAATTGTTTTGGGAGGTGGTGCAGCCATTGAAAAAGCTGCAAATAGTGCAGGACATAAAATAGCTGTTCCATTTTCAGCAGGAAGAACTGATGCAACCCAGGAACAAACTGATGTAGCATCTTTTGCTGTTTTAGAGCCTATTGCTGATGGATTCCGTAATTATTTGAAAACAAAATATACTGTATCAGCCGAAGAATTATTTGTTGATAAAGCCCAATTGATGACACTTTCAGTTCCTGAATTAACGGTATTAATAGGCGGAATGCGTGTGTTGAATACTAATTTCGATCAATCAAATCTGGGAGTATTTACTGCTAGTCCAGAAGTATTGACTAATGATTTCTTTGTGAATTTGTTGGATTTTGATACCACTTGGAAATCGACTTCAGGAGATCAAGATGTTTTTGAGGGTCGCGACCGAAAATCAGGTGCAGTGAAATGGACTGCAAGTCGTGTTGATCTTATTTTTGGTTCTAATTCTGAGTTGAGAGCTATTGCTGAGGTTTATGGATGTGCTGATTCTAAAGAAAAATTCGTGAAAGATTTTGTGGCAGCATGGAGTAAAGTCATGAATTTAGACCGTTTTGATTTGGTTTAGTTTTTATATTTAAATTGAAAAATCCCATCTCGTTCTAAAAAATGAGATGGGATTTTTTTTGTAATTCTAGCTCAGAATCGAGTTAGACTATTTTATAAATTTTGGTAATATCTTTTAAGATTTCATCAAAATCAATTTTCAAGTCAATTAATTCTCCTGAGTGAATGTCAAAAACCCAACCATAAACTTTTAGATTACGTTCTGTATTTGCTTTTTGTACTTCGGCAGTTTTAATCACATTAATACATTGTTCTTGCACGTTTAATTCAACAAGTCTTTTGTATTTTTCTCCTTCGTTAGTAATAGCATCAAGCTCTTTTCTGTGAATTCGATACACATCTCTAATATTTCTCAACCATGGATTAAGGATTCCTAAATCAGATTGTTGCATTGCAGCAAGAACACCACCGCAACCATAATGGCCGCAAACTACAATGTGATTTACTTTTAAACTAGTTACAGCATAATTAATAACAGACATCGAATTCAAGTCGGTATTAGGAACCATATTAGCAATGTTTCTGTGAACAAAAACTTCACCAGGTTGTAAGCCCATAACTTCTTCGGCAGTAACACGACTATCAGAACAACCAATATAAAGGATTTCAGGTGATTGTCCAGCGCCTAATTTGTCAAAATAAGCAGGGTCGGTTTGCAGTTGTCTAGCTATCCACTTTTTGTTGTTTTCAAAAATTTGTTTGATGTCCATGTTTTGTATTTTTTTTCAAATATAAGGGGTAATTGTAATGAAAAAAAGAAGACTCTTGTAATCTCACAAAAAAGCCCCAAGTTTTTATATTGCTGTATGGAAGTGTTAAGGTTTTACTGTTAGCTAAAATATATTCAATATAAATTAGCTTTTTGTATTCTAAAAACAGGATTATAGTTTGAGCTTTCAGGATATATTTTGCAATCTTTGAACTCAAAAAAAAAGCTATATGAGTAAGACAAAAGTAATAATCAATAATAATGGTTCAATAAAAATTGAGGGTGATTTCGAAATTATGGACTGTGATGGAAACGTTTACGGATTAGAAGGAAGAACAGCTTTAGGACTTTGCCGTTGTGGATTATCTTCTAACAAACCTTTTTGTGACGGTTCTCACCGTAATAATTTTGCACATGAACCTAAGGCATTTGATTTGCCACCAATGAAAAAATAAAATTTCACATTATATAAAAAAGCTGCATTATGAAATGCAGCTTTTTTGTTTCTCTTTTAAGATTAGTAAAGAATTTTATCCTTCAATTTTTGCAGAAAGTTCAAACCAGCGTTCTTCTTTGGTTTCCATCTTATTGATGATGTTTTCCAGTCCTTTTATTTTTTTAAAAATAGTATATTTTTACACAAAGATTCACAAAGTAAAGCACAAAGAAAAAAATATTGTAATTCCGTTGTAGTTTATTGTGTTTCTTCGTTGTGGACACGAGTAATATGTTTACTGGGAACATTTAATTTTAATTGTATCTTTTAAATGATTGCCAATATTTGTCTTTGTAAATGTGATAATCGATTTGAAACTTCATCGAATACTTTTGTTGGGTATTGAAAAATACTTTTGAAGTTTGGCGAAAATCTTTGCAAGCAAAATAAATTTCTCTTTCTCCATTTGCAGTTTCTCTACCGATGTTTAAATAACCATCAAAGTCTTTTAATTCTTGCATTATTTCTTCTTCAATTTCATTTAACGTTTTATAGTCATTGTCATTTGGCATTCCATTATTGTTTTTTCCATTATATTTTAGTTTGAATATAGCAATCCAAGGATGTGATGCTTTATTATTCCAATTTAATAATTCGTCATTAATTACAGCTAATAATTTATTTCCGTTTTCTAATTCTGCTTCAAGAGCGATATAGTTATCATTTTCAGTATTATACCGAACACCTTCATATTTTTCTATAAATTCTTTTTGTCGCCAAATTAGAAAGTCTTTTAGTTTTGTAATTGGAACAAGTTCTTTTTGTGCTTCTGGTTTTCCAATTATTGTAATTTTGTCGATATTATTTATAAAATCAAGTTCTCCTAAATAATTTTCTATAAAAATATAAGTACCATTTATTATTGTTGTTCTGTTTTCTTGATTTAAGTCGTTATGAATGATTGTGATGTCAATTTCGTCTGGGTATTCATTTAGTTCATTGTCGTAAAAATAAATGTTTTCGGAATTAAAGGTATAGTCAGCCATTTTTATAGCTGTATCATTGATATTGGAAGAAGGTTTTAGTGCAGTAAATCTCCATTGTTCTATTTTAGGAGCACTTGCAATTAATTCTTCTGCGAATACCACATTTTTTATATTTCCATCAACGGTAATAATTAATTCGGCAGTTTCGTTATTATACATGCCAGTTAAAAAGAAAAAACCTTCTTTTAGTTCCTCTAGTTTAGGGGATAGTTTATTAAAGAATCCTTTTTCGATGTTGTTATGATTTTTGACTATTTCAAAAAAAACTTTTTCGTTTTTTTGAAACCAGTTCCAAAAGTCTGAATATGATTTTATGGGTTCGTCTTTTTTACGGAAGATACTTTTTATGAAATTCATTATTTGTCATTTTTTTGTTTTCAAATATATTAAAAAATCTTACAAATTGATGAGTTGGATTTTATTTGTTCTACGTTTGAGAATAATACAGAAACACCCACAACAAAATAAGTTTTGCTGTGGGTGTTTCTGTATTTAAAAAATTAATTAACCGTCTTAATTGAATACTGATTATCCTTCAATTTTTGCCGAAAGCTCAAACCAGCGTTCTTCTTTGGTTTCCATCTTATTGATGATATTTTCCAGTTCTTTTGCTTTTTTCTCGATGTCTACGTCAGCTATTTTTCCTTCTGAAAATAATTGTTCGATTTTAGTTTTTTCGATTTCTAAATCTTTAATTTCTTTCTCTATTTTTTGATATTCTTTTTGCTCGTTAAAAGTGAGATTTCCTGTTGGATTTTTTTGTTTCCATTCCTTTTTCTCAGTTTTATTGTCCTCTTTTTGAGCTACATCGGCACTGTCTTCATAGCTTCTAAAATCGGAGTAGTTTCCAGGGAAAGTTTCAATTTCACCTTGTCCTCTAAAAACAAATAACTGATCTACAATTTTATCCATAAAATACCTATCGTGAGAAACGACAAGTAAACAACCAGGGTAATCCATCAAAAAACTTTCCAGAACGTTCAATGTTACGATATCCAAATCGTTAGTAGGTTCATCCAGAATTAAAAAGTTGGGATTCTGAATCAAAACGGTACATAGATATAAACGTTTCAGTTCGCCACCACTCAATCGGTCTACAAAATCATATTGCTTTTTGGAATCAAAAAGGAAACGCTCCAATAATTGGGAAGCCGAAATTAATCGTCCTTTCATTAACGGGATAAATTCTCCGTACTCTTTAATGACATCAATAACTCGTTGTCCCGGTTTTGGGTTGATTCCGCTTTGAGTATAATAACCAATTTTTATGGTTTCGCCAATAATTACTCTTCCGCTATCAAGAGGCAAGGTTCCGGTAACTAAATTTAAGAAAGTTGATTTTCCTGTTCCGTTTTTACCAATAATTCCAATGCGTTCTCCAGGTTGAAAATCAAAACTAAAATGATCTAAAATCACATGATTGTTGAATTTCTTAGAAATTTTATGAAGCTCGATAATCTTGCTTCCCATGCGTTCCATGTTGATTTCGAGTTCTACTTTGTTTTCTTTACGGCGACTTTGTGCTTTTTCTTTAATTACATAAAAATCATCCTGACGCGATTTAGATTTGGTTGTTCTGGCTTTCGGTTGGCGACGCATCCATTCTAATTCTTTTACAAACAAGTTTTGTGCTTTGTCTACACTCGCATTTTCAGAAGCGATGCGTTCTTCTTTTTTCTCTAAATAATAAGAGTAATTTCCTTTATATTGGTATATTTTTCCGTTGTCGAGTTCGATGATTTCGTTACACACACGCTCCAAAAAGAAACGGTCGTGCGTAACCATAAACAAGGTGATGTTTTCTTTAGCAAAATAAGACTCTAACCATTCAATCATCTCTAGGTCTAAGTGGTTGGTAGGCTCATCTAAGATCAATAAATCAGGACGGTTAATCAAAATAATAGCTAGAGAAAGACGCTTTTTTTGTCCTCCAGAAAGATTTTTTACTTTCAGTTTAAAATCTTCCAGCTTTAATTTGAACAAAATTTGTTTGTATTGGGTTTCAAAATCCCAGGCATTATGCTGATCCATTCCATCAAAAGCTTTTTGATAGGCTTCTTCGTCTTCTGGATTTTCTAATGCTTTTTCGTAAGCTTCAATGATCTTTAAGGTTTCATTGTCGGATGCAAAAATACTTTCTTCAATTGTCAATTCATCTTGTAAATTATTGTCTTGAGAAAGAAATGCCATTCGGATGCTTTTACGCAAGATAACCTGCCCAGTATCAGGTTCGTCAAAACCATTGATGATGTTCATTATGGTTGTTTTTCCTGAACCATTTTTGGCTATAAAGGCAATTTTTTGGTCTTTGTTGATTCCAAAAGAAATGTTTTCAAAAAGGGTTCTTTCTCCAAAAGATTTGGATATATTTTCGACAGATAAATAATTCACAGCTGTAATTTTTTTGGCAAAAGTAAGCTATTAAATAACTAATTGCGAATTGTTTGTTTTAATCCGTTTTGAATTTATCAAGATAATGCGATAAATAACGGCTTAAATCCAGTTGATGTAATTTTTGAGGAACATTGATAATCGGTTTTCTTTCAAAATTTTCATTGCTGAGGTAATAGAGTAATCCATCATGAGTACTGATGCCTTCTATTTGATGGAAAGGTAATTTTAATTTAATTTTTCTCTTATTGCCCGAAAAGAAATTGAAGTCTTTAAAATCATATAAAAGATATAAAAATGGAGCCAATGATTTATCGTATCCACACAATACAACTAGGTTTTTTTGCGGCAAATAAGTAGCTCCAGTAATTAATCCTTTTGTGTCATAGCTTTCTTTTAGTCTTGCAATATAATTTCCGGGTATTTTAGGTAATGCATATACGCTAGTCTTTTTTTGTTCCCACTGTTTTGTAAATAGGTAGATGCTATCGGTAGTGGCAATAAAAGCTTCACAATCAAAATTAGTGGTATTGGGTTTTGTATTGGAAAAGTCAGTTTGATTAGAATAAGAAAATGAAATCGTATCTATTATTGGAATATTCGATTTAAGAGATTTTTTTTCAATTCTTAAAATATGCAAATCTTTGTTGTTTCCAGAAACGTTATTTCCAAAATCGCCTATATAGAAATAACTACTGTCTTGTGTAATTTCTTCCCAATCTCTATTGATTACATTCTTGAGTTGGATTTGGTTTTTAATAACTCCCGTGCTGTCAATTCCATAGATAGTGGTATCTGTATCGTCATTGATAGTCCATAAAAGATTTTCGCTTTGTACTAAACCGGAAGTTTCTTTTAATACATTATCTAAAGGTACAGAATAGCTCGGTTTTATTTTGACAACATCATATTTACAACTTCCGTCATTAATGGTGGCCAGCGGGTTGTAGTTTTTAGAAAGCGAATCAGTACAACCTAAAATTTGTGATTGGATTTGGCTAATTGAAAATAGGAAGAGTAATAAGAATGCTTTTTTCAATGGGATGCAATAATTTAGGAATAGGTTTATTTTGTTATTCAAAAGTAAGCGATTTTTATGGATTGATTATTTAATCATCTCAATTCAGGCTTTCGTATTTTTAAAAAAATGACTATTTTTAGAAGTGAAAAAATGAAAATAACAGTTTTGCTATCGTCATTACATAGGTTTGAGTTAATTTATTGTAAAAAAGAATCAGTTAGTGCGCTTGTTTTTTTGTCGAATTGGTAAAAAACGATGTGTTTCGGATTTGATTTTTATTAATAATTTGATTATTGTTTTGAAAATGAGTTGCTTGTTATAATTAATGTAGGAAAGCTGCATTTAATATAATTTATGTTTTAAGAATTTAGTAATTTCGCAAACAGAAATTAAAAAACTACCTTTTAGGTTAACAATATGGCAAGATTCGAATTAAAGCTTCCAAGAATGGGAGAAAGTGTCGCAGAAGCAACCATTACAAACTGGTTGAAACAAGTAGGCGATAAAATTGAAGCCGATGAGGCAGTGCTAGAAGTTGCTACCGATAAAGTAGATAGTGAAGTACCTAGCGAAGTTTCGGGTGTTTTAATAGAACAATTGTTTTCAAAAGATGATTTGGTTGAGGTAGGACAAACTATTGCAATCATTGAAACAGAAGGAGAGGATGAAGATGCACAGATTGAGATTGAAGAAACAATAGCACCAGAAATAATTGAAGAAGTAACAAAAACAATTGAAATTGCAAAAGAAAGTGTTGCTGCTCCAACGATAACGAATAGTAATTCGGAAAAATTCTTTTCGCCATTAGTAAAAAATATTGCTGCTGCCGAAGGTATTGGAATGGCCGAATTAGAGCAAATTCCCGGTACAGGAAGTGATGGAAGAGTAACTAAGAATGATATTTTAGAATACCTGAAAAATAGAACTGAGGCTCCTCAAGCTGAAGCTGTAAAAGAAGTTGTTGAGGCTGTTCCATCAAAATCGACTGCACCTGTTTCTATAAGTGGTGGAGACGAAATTATTGAAATGGATAGAATGCGCAAGTTGATTGCGGGTTATATGCAGGCTTCGATTCAAACTTCGGTACACGTACAATCTTTTATTGAGGTTGATGTGACTAATATTGTAAAATGGCGCGATAAACATAAAAACGAGTTTGAAAAAAGAGAAGGGGAGAAATTGACTTTTACACCTATCTTTATGGAAGCCGTGGCCAAAGCGTTGAAAGATTTTCCTGGAATGAATATTTCAGTTGATGGCGATTATATCATTAAAAAGAAAAATATCAATCTGGGTATGGCAGCTGCTTTGCCAAATGGTAATTTGATTGTTCCTGTAATAAAAAATGCCGATCAGCTGAATTTGGTAGGTATGGCTAAGGCAGTGAATGATTTAGGAATTCGTGCTAAATTAGGGAAACTAAAACCAGACGAGACTAAAGGCGGGACGTATACGGTAACGAATGTGGGTTCTTTTGGAAGTGTTTTTGGTACGCCAATTATCAATCAGCCGGAAGTAGGGATTTTAGCATTAGGTGCTATCCGAAAAGTACCAGCAGTAATAGAAACTCCAGAAGGAGATTTTATTGGAATTCGTCAAAAAATGTTTTTAACACATAGTTACGATCATCGTATAATTGACGGAGCTTTAGGAGGTATGTTTGTAAAAAGAGTTGCCGAATATTTAGAGGCTTTTGATATTACCAGAACAATATAGTTTTGAAATTTTCATAAACAAACCCGATAGTTTTCAAAAAGCTGTCGGGTTTTCTTTTTATAACTCTTGTTTAAATTAAACTCAAAACTTTATATTTGTAGCTATATATTATAAAAATGGAATTAAAACTCAATAGACCGATTTGCTTTTTTGATCTTGAAACTACAGGAATTGATATTGGAAAAGACAGAATTGTGGAAATCTCAATATTTAAAGTTTTTCCAAACGGAAATAAAGAAAGCAAAACCTGGCTGGTGAATCCTACTATTCCAATTCCACCGCAAACTACCGCAGTTCATGGAATTACTGACGAAAAAGTAGCTAATGAGCCTACTTTTAATGAACTGGCTACTCAGGTTTACAATATGATAAAAGACAGTGATTTGGCTGGATTTAATTCAGATCGATTTGATATTCCGCTTTTGGCAGAAGAATTGCTTCGTGCGGGAGTGGACTTTGATATGAAAAACAGAGTGTCTGTTGATGTTCAAACGATTTTCCATAAAAAAGAAGAGCGTACTTTGAGTGCTGCTTTAAAGTTTTATTGTGGTCAAAGTTTAGAAAATGCCCATTCGGCAGAAGCAGATACAATGGCAACTTACGAAATATTGAAAGCACAATTAGAGCGTTATCCTGATTTAGAAAACGACATGAAATTCTTATCTGAATTTACAACCAGAAAAAAAATAGCTGATTTTGCCGGAATGATTTCTTTTGATAAAGATGGAAATGAGATATTTACTTTTGGAAAACACAAAGGAGTAAAAGTGGATGTTATTTTAGAAAAAGAACCGGGTTATTTTAGTTGGGTTCAAAATGCTGATTTTCCTTTGTACACTAAAAAGGTATTGACAGCAATAAAATTAAGAAAGTTAAATACGAAATAAGTTGGGAGTAAGGAGTTGGAAGTTAGAAGAAGTTTGTTCTAACTTCCAACTTCCTACTTCTAGCTCCTAACTCAAAAAAATGAAAATAATTTGTATTGGTCGCAATTATGCGAATCATATCGAAGAATTACAAAACGAACGTCCGACTGAACCTGTCATTTTTATCAAGCCAGATTCGGCGATATTGTTAAAACAACATCCTTTTGTGCTTCCTGAATTTTCAGAAGATGTACAGCATGAAGTTGAGGTTATTGTTAAGATTAATAAAGTAGGGAAGTACATCGATGCCAAATTTGCTCATAAATATTATGATGAGATAAGTGTGGGGATTGATTTTACTGCTCGAGATTTGCAAAATACCTTAAAGGCAAAAGGTTTGCCTTGGGAAAAAGCAAAAGCTTTTGATGGTTCGGCTGTGATTGGTGATTTTTTAAAGAAAGAACAGTTTAGTTCGTTAGAAAATCTTACTTTTGAATTGAAAAATAATAATCAAACCGTTCAGGAAGGTAATGTAAATATGATGTTGTGGAAAATAGATGAGTTAATTGCTTATGTTTCACAGTATTTTACTTTAAAAATTGGAGATATTATTTTTACAGGAACTCCTAAAGGGGTGGCAAAGGTAAATCCAGACGACGTTTTGGAAGGATATTTAGAAGGACAGAAACTATTTAGAATACAAATAAAATAATGGCTTTAAACTATAACTTAGCAAAAGTATACGCAATTTCTGATAATGATACAGAATTTGTAAACGAAATTCTAACCTTGTTTGTAAATGATGTTCCAGAAGATTTGGCGCAAATTAAAGAAGGGATTAAGAAGAAAGATCATAAGCATGCCTATGCTTATGCACATAAAATCAAGCCAACTTTAGACTTGTTGGGTATGACGGTAGCTTTTGAGGAAATTCTTCAGGTAGAAGCCTGGACTAAAGAAGAAGGCAAAAGAAAAGATATTGAACATACTTTTGATAGTATAAAAACTCAGGTTAAAGAAGCAATTAAGGAGATTAAGAAAGACTTTGATTTATAATTTTAGGTCTCCAATTTTTTAAATAAAAAAACAACAAGAATCAACATTCAATTTTTTTGAATGTTGATTTTATTTTATAAGGATTTTAAATTATCAGATTAATAGATGAAAGCAACCATTGTTACTATAGGAGATGAGATTTTAATAGGACAAATTATAGATACTAATTCGGGGTTTATTGCAAAATCCCTGGACAAAATAGGAGTAGAGATTCATGAGATGATTTCTATTAGTGATGATAAACAACACATCTTAGATACTTTTGTAAAATTGCAAAACAAGGTCGATTTGGTCATTATTACTGGAGGTTTGGGGCCAACAAAAGATGATGTCACTAAAAAAACATTCTGCGATTATTTTGAAGATGAGTTAATTGTAGATCAGGAGGTTTTAAAGCATGTTACACAGTTAATTGAAGGTTTTTATAAGCGTACTATTACCCAAATCAATAAAGATCAAGCATTAGTTCCATCACGTTGTACCGTACTTCATAATCAGGTGGGGACAGCTCCGGGAATGTGGATGAAAAAAGAAAATACGGTTTTTGTTTCGCTGCCGGGAGTTCCTTTTGAAATGAAATATTTGGTAGAGAATGAGATAATTCCAAAGGTTGTCAAAGAGTATGATCGTCCTTATATTATCCATAAAACGATTCTTACGTATGGACAAGGCGAAAGTATGGTGGCGGAACGAATTGAAGATTGGGAAAATAGTTTGCCTGAATTTATTAAGTTAGCTTATTTGCCAGCTCCGGGAAGAGTGCGTTTGCGTCTTTCGGCAAGAGGAAAGGATAAAGAAGAATTAGAAAAAACAATTGATTCTTATGTGGTTTCTTTAGATGCTATTATCAATGATATTATTGTTGGTTTCGAAGAAGATGAAACGATTGAGGTTTTAGTAGGTAAAATGCTGAAAAAACAGCAGAAAACCATTGCTACGGCTGAGAGTTGTACAGGAGGTCAAATAGCGGCAAGTTTATCATCGGTAGCGGGTGCTTCTAATTATTTTAAAGGAAGTGTGGTTTCTTACGCAACTGAAACTAAGATAACTGTATTGGGGATTCCAGAAAAATTAATCGAAGAATATTCGGTTGTAAGTGCTGAGGTGGCTAAAGCCATGGCGTTGAATGTTAAGAAGCTATTAAACACGGATTACGCAATTGCAACAACAGGAAATGCCGGACCCACAAAAGGAGATGAAAAAGCCGAATTAGGGAGTGTTTTTATTGCTTTGGCAACTCCAAATGAGGTAATCGTAGAAGAGTTTAATTTTGGTCAACCACGTGAGAAAGTGATAGATAGAGCATTGATTAAAAGTTTAGAAATACTAAAGAAAGAAATTTTTAAAAATGTCTTGTAATTTTTTTGTTTGAACCGTTTATTTTTCTTTTCTTTGCACCCTGATTTTGAATAACGATATAAAAGATAAGTATAATGTCAAGAGTTTGTGACCTTACAGGTAAAAGAGCGATGGTAGGAAATAACGTTTCTCACGCTATGAATAAAACTAAGAGAAAGTTTTCTGTAAACTTAGTTAAAAAGCGTTTTTATCTTCCAGAAGAAGATAGATGGATTACTCTTAGAGTAGCAGCATCTACGATAAAAACAATTAATAAAAATGGAATTGACGCTGTTTTGAAAAAAGCACAGTCTCAAGGATTTATTAAATAATCTTTATTTCCTAAATAAATATATAGCAAGATGGCAAAGAAAGGTAATAGAATCCAGGTAATTTTAGAATGTACTGAGCACAAAGCTTCAGGCGTAGCGGGTACTTCAAGATACATAACAACAAAGAACAAGAAAAACACTCCAGACAGATTGGAAATTAAAAAATTCAACCCTGTATTGAAGAAAGTAACTGTTCACAAAGAAATTAAGTAATAATTAGAAATTTTAATGCAAAATCTCAAAATGCTTACATTTAGAGAGAGTTTATTAAAATTCAAATAACATTTAAATCATGGCAAAGAAAACCGTAGCATCGTTACAAACTTCTTCTAAGAGATTATCAAAAGCCATTAAAATGGTTAAATCTCCAAAAACTGGCGCATATACTTTCGTAGAAACTATCGTTGCACCTGAATTAGTTGATGAATTCTTGAAAAAGAAATAATTAATAAAAGCATATATAGAAAAGCTACTTTCTTCAGGAAGTAGCTTTTTTATTTTCTATATTTACTCTTTGAAAGTGGTATTAGTATTTATTGGCTAATCCCTCTTGTTATTAATACTGTATATACGATGAGTTTTTTTAAAAGAATATTTTCTACAGAGAAAAAGGACCCGAGCATAAGCGAACAGGCGAAGCAAACCTTAGATAAAGGTCTGGAAAAAACAAAAACTACTTTCTTTTCTAAACTAAGTAAAGCAATAGTAGGGAAGTCTAAGGTTGATGATGATGTTTTGGATAACTTAGAAGAAATTCTTGTTTCTTCTGATGTAGGTGTTGATACTACTTTAAAAATAATAACCCGTATAGAAAAACGTGTGTCTGAAGACAAGTATTTAGGTACTTCAGAACTAAATCAAATTCTACAAGAAGAAATTGCAGCTTTGCTTTCAGAAACTAATACTGGTGAAGCAACTGAATTTGTAATTCCGGTTAATATAAAACCATATGTTTTAATGGTTGTTGGAGTTAACGGAGTGGGTAAAACAACTACTATTGGAAAACTGGCTTACCAATTTAAAAAGCAAGGTTACAAAGTGGTTCTTGGGGCAGCCGATACTTTTAGAGCTGCTGCTATTGACCAATTACAAATTTGGGCTGATAGAGTTGATGTGCCAATTGTAAGACAGAATATGGGTTCTGATCCAGCCTCTGTCGCTTTTGATACATTACAATCAGCTGTGGCACAAGATGCCGATATTGTAATTATTGATACTGCAGGACGTTTGCATAACAAGGTTAATTTGATGAATGAATTGTCAAAAGTAAAACGCGTAATGCAAAAAGTAGTTGCCGATGCACCTCATGATGTGTTGTTAGTTCTTGATGGTTCAACCGGTCAAAATGCTTTTGAGCAAGCCAAGCAATTTACTGCTGCAACCGAAGTAACTTCATTAGCTGTGACTAAACTTGACGGTACTGCCAAAGGTGGTGTTGTTATTGGAATTTCAGATCAATTTCAAATTCCTGTAAAATACATTGGAGTTGGTGAGGGTATTGAAGATTTACAAGTCTTTAATAAATTTGAATTTATCGATAGTTTCTTTAAATAAAAAATAAATATGTTTTCTTCATTTAAAAATATAACGCCTGTAGCTTTCTATTTTGCAAGTGTTATCAGTTTTGTTTTAGCCAATGTTTTAAAAGATAAAAGTTTGTCTTTTTATTATATTTTGTTGGTTTTGGGTATAGGATTCTTTTTTATGGGAATGTTAAAAAGGATACGTTCTAAACGATAATTACTGATATAAAGCATTTATTTTTTGCCAAAGTGTATTGTCAAAATCAGACAAGGCTAGATTAACATTGTCGGCTGCGTCTCCCATTCTAATTACCACCATTTTTTTACTTGGAATGACATAGATTTTCTGGTCATTTTTGCCCAATGCCATGAACATATCATTTGGTTCGTTTGGAATGATGCTTCCTGATAATTGCAGTTGGCTTTGTGGTAAATGGTAACTCGATTTTCCGTTCAACCACCATAAATAACCGTAAGAAAGATTAATATTTTGGGAAGTTGTAGTAGCTGAATTGAAAAAAGCTTCATTTAAAATAATGTTATTTTCCCATTTTCCTTTGTTTAACATCAATAAACCAAAGCGGGCCATACTTCTAGTGGTACTGAAATAGACAATATTGTTGTCTAGAGGTAACCAAGTTCCATTCATTCCAATTTTATCTCGAAGTCTTGTGTTGAAATAATTGCTCCAACTTTGTCCTGTGGCTTGAGCAATAACATCTTGCAATTTTACATATACATTATGATATGCCCAACGTGTTCCTGCATCGGCTTTGTAGGTTAGACTCGACGGGGAAACATCATCACCATTGGCAATATCTTCAATTCCCGATGTCATAGTGAGTAAGTTTTTGCAACTGATTAGATTTTCTTTTGCTAAAGTCTCAGATGTCCATCCTGTACCAATATAATCCGATACTTTATTGTTTGTATTGATAAAACCTTCTTGTTCTGCAATTCCAGTGAGTGTTGCTGTCAATGTTTTTCCCGCACTTGCCCAATACCAATTAGTAGTTGCCGAATGTCCATTGAAATAATTTTCCATTACAATGCGTCCGTTGACTAGAATCATAAAAGATTTAGAATGTTTAAGCTCTAAATAATCTAATAAGGGTTGGACTGCTTCTTGTTTCCATCCTAAATCAGCAATAGATTTGGTTTCCCAATTTGTTCCTGTTAGTGGAGGGAAATATAGGTTTTCTGTAGTAGTTGAAGGAGAGCTGGTTTCAGAAGTACAATTCACAAATAGGCAAAGACTAAGGAAACTAAGGAGTATTTTTGACATGATTTTACAGTTTTAGTTCTAACTACTTTAAGACCAAAAATATATAAAATAGTTTAAGTGGGCTTTGAATTTTTTATAAAAGTTAACTTTAATAAAGCTAACTTTGTCTCAGTAATCACAGTAGTTAATTAAAAGTATTTATGATGAAAAACAGTTTTAAAATTCTTTTTGTATGCTTGTTTTTAGTGTCTTGTCAACAAAAAATTACTCCTGAAGATATTAGTAAATTGAATGGATATTGGGAAATTGAGAAGGTGAGTTTTAAAGAAGGTGAGGATAAGGAATACAAGATGAATGAGAATTTTGATTTTTTTGAAATAGCCAATAATAAAGGAATTCGAAGAAAGGTAAGACCGCAATTTGATGGTACTTTTTTAGTGAATGATGACTACGAAAAAGTGAATGTACGATTTGAAAAAGAGCACGTTTATTTAGATTATACAACGGCTTATGCCAAGTGGAGCGAAGAATTAGTAAGTATTTCAGATGATGAAATGCTGATTAAAAATGATCAAAATAAAGAATACCAATATAAAAAAGCAGGACCAATAAATTTATTAGGAGATGGCGAAAAGACTAAATAATCAAAGTACTGTAGGCGATGTTTTGAAGCAAATTATTCAAGTGAATAAGTTGCAGTCAGGAATGGACGGAATTAACGTAAAGGAAGCTTGGCAAAATTTAATGGGTAACGGCGTAAACAGCTACACCCGTAATGTGGTTTTAAAAGGCAGTACTTTGTATGTGGAATTAACATCATCGGTATTAAGAGAAGAACTAAGCCACGGAAAATCTAAAATTGTAGCGATGATTAATGAAGAATTGCGTCGCGATGTGGTGAAAGAGGTGGTTCTTAGGTAGTGGTCAGTGTTCAGATTTTTAGTAATCAGTTATTATCAAATAAAAAAATCCCGTCTTGTTCTAAAAAACGAGACGGGATTTCTTTTTTATCTGCGACTTTCAACTGTGACTGAACACTAAAATTTGATTACTGAATACTAAAATTGTTCTCTTCCTGCAAAATGAAAAGCACTTTCTATAGTAGCATTTTCGTCACTGTCAGAACCGTGAACAGCATTTTCACCCATTGAAGTAGCGTATAATTTACGGATAGTTCCTTCGGCAGCATCAGCTGGATTTGTAGCACCAATAAGTGTTCTGAAATCTAAAACTGCATTTTCTTTTTCTAATATGGCTGCAACAATAGGTCCGCTAGACATGAATTCTACTAATTCTCCGTAGAAAGGTCTTGCTGCGTGTACTGCATAAAAAGCTTGAGCATCGGCTACAGTAAGTTGGGTTAACTTTAGCGATACAATTTTAAAGCCGTTATTGTTAATCATTGCAAGTATGTTTCCAATGTGTCCATTAGCGACAGCATCGGGCTTAATCATGGTAAAAGTTCTGTTGGTAGTCATTTTAAATTTAATTTTTTATAAAAGTAGTTTTTTTTTAACATCTACGAATTTTATTTCGCCAAAATACCGCTTCTTTTTTGGAATTTTATAATCCAATAATGTCAAATCGCTGTTCCAGAGGATTAAGGCGTTCGATAAGTTTAGCAATTAAATGTTCACCACTTTCTATATAGAATTCAGAAAAATTGGCTTGCCTTTCTTGTAAACTTTGATTAGGGAATAATTCGTTTTGCAAATCAGTGATACGCGTTAGGGTATCTTTTAGTTTTAATTTTTCAGCTTTAAGCAAACGTTTTTCCAGATTTTCAAGACCTTTGATTTGTTTTATCTCCTGCGCTTTTACTGCTCCCACAAATGAAGGATCTGTTTTTGTTGTGATCTCATTCAGGATACTAAATTGTGTTTGTAATTGCGTTTTCAAAAGTGATAAATCAATATCTATTTCTGATAATATTTGGACTTTATTGTTTACTAAATCGCTTTGTTTTGAGAATAAATCATTCCAACTAAGATTTAATTTATCGGCTTTTTTAAGTTGTTTTTCGGTAGCTAAAAGAACTGAATTACGAACTAAAAGTATTGGAAAGCTAATTTTTACCGCATCAAAAAAAGATTTTAATTCGAGCCAATAAGCGATTTCTCCGCCTCCGCCAATGTAGCAAAGATTAGGCAGAATTACTTCCTGGTACAAAGGACGCATAATTACATTAGGACTGAATTTTTCAGGATTGCTTTCTGCTAATGTTAAAATCTCAGTTTCAGAAAACTCAATTTTAGTATTGTTTACACTATATTTTCCATTTTCATAAATAATGCGTTCTCTTAAGTTGTCTTCGATATAAAACAAATTGATTTCTCTAGGATTTACTTGAATAGTATATTCTTTTAGTTTTTCAATTGTTTCATGTACTTTTTTGTGAGCTGTCTGCTGAATTAATTCTTCCTTAATATAAGGAATAAAGTTTCTTTTCAAATCAGCATTATCGGCATCAATAATTACTAAACCATGTGCGCTAAATAGTGCATTAGCTAAATAACGGGTAGCATCGGCAAGATTGCCATGATTTAAATAAGCTTCTTGAAATAGTTTTTTTAATTTTTCGGCATTGGTGCTTGAACCTAATTCTTGTGAAAATATTTCGAAAAAATCAGCTAAGCCTTCGGTTGAAAGTCTTCCCACGGGACCAGTACTTTCTGCATTCCAACGGAATTTTTTCCCTTTAAAATTAAAGTAATTGATTTCTTCAAAATCATGGTCTTCGGTTGCCATCCAATAAATGGGAACAAAATTATAAGCAGGATATTTTACTTTTAATTCGGTTGTTAAATTGATGACAGAGATAATTTTGTATAGAAAATACAAAGGACCAGAAAACAAATTTAATTGATGTCCGGTAGTGACTGTAAAAGTGTTGTTGACTTTTAAAGATTCTATATTTTGCTGGGTTAGATGCGAAATTTCAATTTCAGCATATTGTTTTTGGAGAACTGAAACTAGGCTCGCTCTATGGCTATTATTAAAATTATTCTGTTTTTCGACTATTTGTGCTTCAAAATTTTCAAATGTTGGAAACCGATTATATAAGGATTGTAACTTTGGATTTTGGTCTAAATAATCATTCATCAAAGGAGTGAAATATCCTGATTTTTGATAGCTGATACAGTCGTTGGGCATGTTTGAATTTGTTTTGAGTAAAATTACCAAAAAATATTGGAACTAAATATTTGTGGCATTCAAAAATAAGGAGGACTTTTGCAAGATTTTAAACCTAATTTTTTGATGATGAAAGAACATCCGAATAAAATAAACTCATTGAAACACATTCTTTTTGGTAGTTTGATTGGAACAACCATAGAGTTTTTTGACTTCTATATTTTTGCCAACGCAGCTGTTTTGGTTTTTCCGCAATTGTTTTTCCCCGGATCCGATAGTACCACTTCTACTTTAGAATCTTTGGCGACTTTTTCTATTGCTTTTTTATCCAGACCTTTAGGTTCAGCGGTTTTTGGACATTATGGAGATAAGGTAGGACGAAAAGTTACTTTGGTTGTTGCCTTGTTAACAATGGGTATTTCGACAGTGAGTATTGGTTTTTTACCAAGTTATGCCAGTATTGGTATAGCCGCTCCTTTGTTGTTGATGTTGTGCCGATTTGGCCAAGGTGTTGGATTAGGAGGCGAATGGGGTGGAGCTGTTTTATTGGCGATCGAAAATGCACCACCTAACAAACGTGCTTGGTACGGAATGTTTCCACAATTAGGGGCGCCAATAGGTTTGCTGCTTTCGGGAGGTACATTTTTACTGCTAACCGATAACATGAGTAGTGCTGATTTTATGGATTATGGATGGAGAATTCCATTTATTACCAGTTCTCTTTTGGTAATCGTAGGTTTTTATATCCGATTAAAAATTACTGAAACTCCTGCTTTTGAAAATTCTAAGGTTGAACAGCAGGAAGTGAAGGTTCCATTTTTTACTTTGTTGAAATCATACAAGAATCAACTAATTTTTGGAACTTTTGCTGCTATTACAACCTTTTTGGTTTTTTATTTGATGACGGTTTTTACACTAAGTTGGGCAACTTCTGATTTGGGTTTTACCAAAAGAGATGCCTTGTTAATCCAATTGTTTTCGGTATTGTTTTTTGCATTGTTTATTCCTATTTCGGCCTTGGTTGCTGATAAGATTGGACGTCGAAAAATGCTTATTCTTACCACAATTGCAATTGCCATTTTTGGATTTTTCTTCTCTTATTTTCTTAATTCAGGAAGTACAGTCTTAGTTACCACTTTTGTTTGTATGGGAATGTCTTTGATGGGATTCACTTATGGACCTTTAGGAACTTTCTTGTCTGAATTGTTTCCTACTACCGTTCGTTATTCAGGAGCATCATTAACTTTTAATATGGCAGGAATCCTTGGAGCAGCTTTTGCGCCAATGATTGCTATTTGGTTAGCAACACATTATAGTTTGACTTATGTTGGTTTTTACTTGACCATTGCTGCTTGTATTTCTTTGTTTTCGTTATTAATGATTAGTAAAGAGGAACATAAGTTTTAAATTATTTTCACCACATAGTTCGCGAAGATTTACAGAAAGGGAGCAAAGTTTATTAAACTTTGCTCCCTTTGTTTTTGTGTTTGAGTTTATTTTTTTAAACTAAAATGTCCTTTATATTCTTTTCCGTCAGCTCTGGTTACTATGAACCAATAATCGGTGGCGGGTAATTCTTGATTGTTAAATTGACCATTCCAAGAGGAATTGGGATGTAATTCTTTTAATAGTTTTCCGTATCGGTCAAATATTTTGATAATGATATTTTTTTCGTTATCCGAAAATTTAATCTTCCAAGTATCATTATAACCATCGCCATTTGGGGTGAAAAATTTAGGATACATGAGCAGGTAAACTTCATCAGTAACAGTTCCACAACCATTTTTATCTCTTACTAAGACGGTATATTCTCCGCTTATAACATTCGAGAATTCATTACTATCTTGAAATTGTGTGCCATCTATAGAATATTCATAATCTCCTTCGCCAGTAACGAATACTTTAATTATGTTTTGATTATCTGTCCAATCTGTTGTTTCTATTGAGTTAATTGTAGCAATAGTTGATTTTTTTACAGTAAAATCTTTGGTGCTTGAGCATGAAATAGAATCATAGTCATTCGTTACAGTTACAGAATAATTACCAGGATTTTGAATTGTAATGGTTGGTGAGGTTTCACCTGTTGACCAAAGGTAGTTGTCATATCCCAATCCTGCATTTACAGTAATGGAACTGCCTTCGCAAATAGGCATAATATTATCTATTGGAATTACAGGCTTGCTATATAAATTTAAACTTAATTCAACCACTTGATGGCAACCATTGGGAGAATCAATTCGGACAAATACGGTATAAGAACCAGTAGGTAATACATAATTACTGATATTATTGATTCTGTTATTTGCTATTTGGTTTTCAGCAGCAGCAACTGAAGTATAGTACGAAAAACTATTGTCCGATGGATTGGTAATCAAATTTGGATTAAATTCGGATAGATTAATAGTTTCTCGTCCATCGTTGTTTTCATCGCAGAATTCTACTTTATAATCATTAGCGTTTAAAGTATTGATTAAAGTTGTGTTTACTGCTAGTTTATTGATACTTTCACAATTGTTGATGCTTTGTGTGGCATAGTAAGTTGCATTGTTACTGATAAGAGTTGTCTTTGCTAATTCTATATTCGAGCTATTGTACCATTTTATATTTGTTCCAGCAATTTCGATATTATTTAAAGTGGCGTTTTGAGTACTACAAAAACTTTGATTGGAATCTCCTGTTGGAGCAGAGGTATTTTGAATGTTTATTAAAACAGCTATTCTTTCGCTTTCGCAACCATTTATAGTTTGTGAAGCATAATAGGTTTTGCCATTTTGTAACGAAGACGTATTGGAAAGTAGATTTCCATTGGTCAAAGTATCATACCATTTAATGTTTTGTCCCGTAATTGTAATTGAACTTAAAGTTGCATTTTGTTGGATGCAGAAGGTTTGAGGAGAGGTAGTTGTAGGTTGAGCAGGTTTGGGGAGAGTATAGAGTTTTAAACTAGTTTCAACAAAGCAATAAGGGTTATTGTTAAAATAACTTTTTATTCTAATATTTTCTTCGTTTTTAATTGTATTAGTATATGGGTTAGGAAGTGGGCTAGGTAATAGATTCCCATTACCGTCAACGTATTCAATTATTAAATCTGTTTGGTTACCTAATATTGTTGAGTTAATATTTGATGTATCAAAGGAATTTGAAATTCCAGAACCAGAAATAGTTTCGCAGCTATAAATTGGAGCTACTGCGTGAAGAGTAGGTTGATTATTTATTTTTATATCTTTTTCTAAAGTCTGACTTTCACTGCCACAGTTTATCGTAGCAGTTACATGATAAATTCCAGTAGCAGAAAATTGATGCTGCGGATTACTTATTATTGAAGTGTTATTAATTGTTGAGTTTGGATCGTCAAAATTCCATAATATAGAATCAAAAGTTCCTTTTACTTCAAACATTGTTGGTGTATTAAAACATGTGTTTTCAACAATAATTTCGCCTGAATTAATTGATGAATCCAGCTTTAGTTTATATAGTAACCCATTGATTGAATTGTTTCCACTACGACTTTGTATTGTAGAATTATTGATTTTAAGAGGGAAACTTTGAAAATTTGAAGTAAGAAAAAGATCATTCCCGTAAAATAAAATCTGTCCTGCTGCATCGAGAGATGAGCCTGATGAGTAATAATTTGTGCCTGATGATTTTAATATAAATTGGGGTTCGAAAGTATTTAAGTCAATTTTAAAAAGAACTAATTCTTCGCTATTGCTTCTTGAGGTAATGGTCGTGTTGGGAAATGTCATTGTTCCATTAAAACTAGATAAAATAAATAATTCATTATTTTTTTCAGCCATAAATGATTTATTTAATTGTCTTTCACTACTATTCCATTCACTAGGATAAGCTAATAAAGAATTATTATTAACTTGTTTGAAATGTTCTAAATTACCATTTGAAGTGTTAAATTCAGTTAAAATAGACTGAAATATACCATTGCTTAGTGAATTGGTTGTAAATTGGTTTCCAAGAATATTTATAGTTCTGTCAAAACAGCCCCATAAATACAATTTATCGTTTATTGGATTATAATGAAGTATGGTAGGTCTATAAGAAGTTGTATTTGCAATTTTACCATTATTAGAAATTTCTTTTTGCCATACAATTTCTAAATCTGAATTTATTTTATCAATGAATGAGTATGTAATATTGGGATCAGTTCTTGCAAAATATATATTTCCATTTTTATCAATTTCAGTGGTTTTTACAAGATCATTTCCAGTACCGTATTTTTTTGCGTCTATCAAGTTTCCGGAGATATCAAATTTTGCAATGAATGCTCGTCCATAATAAGCTGGATCATTTAATGAAATTTGGTTATTTATTTTTATATTATTAATAAATGTACCAGTTATATATATATGGCCTTGATTAAAAAATATTTTATTTGAAATTCCTTTTGTTACGCCAATTTTCCGATTCCATATAATGTTACCATTACTAGATAGCTTGTAAAGATTTAGACCAAAATATAATTCTAAACCATTAACATAGTATGGCTCTATGCCATTATTGTAATTTCCACCTAGAGTTTCGGTAACCAATGTGTATAAATTTCCCTGTTCATCTATAGTTAAGCAATTAGCAAATGCAGCACTTCCAAAATCTTTTTTCCAAATTAAATTACAATTTAAATCATATTTATGGATGCCAGGTGTTGCTGTTACATATATAGCATTATTTGTTTTATTCAAATCATAAACTCCACCGCCAGTCCATTCGCCATATGTTTTTGCACAATCAAAACATTGACTTTGCATTGTAAATGAAAAAGTTAAAAATAAAAAGAGTAATATTTTTTTCATTGTATAAAATTTCTTTAAAAGAATGATTTTCAAATGTAATCAAATACTCGCAAACTTTCCTGTACTTTCTCATGGAAATTAAAGCTGTAAAAACTTTCAATCAGCATTGGAATAGAAACTAAAATTATCCCTTATTTTTGCACAAAACATTTCCCTTTGAAAACCAAACTCTTCCTTATCACGCCGCCTTTTACCCAACTGAATACACCGTATCCGGCAACTGCTTATATCAAAGGGTTTCTGAATACAAAAGGAATCGAGTCGGTTCAGGCAGATTTAGGAATTGAGGTGATTTTAAAGTTGTTTTCGAAAGAAGGACTGTCGGCTATTTTTGATCAAGTAACGACAAACAACAAACCAAAAACTACAAACACTCAAAGGATTTTTGCTTTACAAGACGAATATGTTAAAACCATAGATTCGGTAATTGCTTTTTTGCAAGGAAAAAATCCAACTTTGGCATTACAGATTTGTCAGGAAGATTACTTGCCCGAAGCTTCTCGTTTTACACAATTGGAAGAATTGGATTGGGCTTTTGGAAGTATGGGAACGCAGGATAAGGCCAAGCATTTGGCAACCTTGTATCTCGAAGACATCTCTGATTTTATTGTTGAATGTGTTGATGCTAATTTTGGTTTCAGCCGTTATGCCGAACGTTTAGGTCGAAGTGCCAATTCTTTTGACGAATTGTACGAAGCCTTACAGCAGGAATCTACTTATATTGATACAGTTTTACTTTCGATTCTGAAAGAACGAATCGAAACGATTCAACCTACTTTCTTTTTGATTTCAGTTCCATTTCCAGGGAATTTATACTCGGCTTTTCGTTCGGCTCAATGGGTAAAACAACATCATCCTGAAATTAAAATTTCTATGGGTGGCGGTTTCCCCAATACCGAATTACGTTCACTGTCAGATGCAAGAGTTTTTGAGTTTTTTGACTTTATTACTTTGGATGATGGCGAAGTTCCAATAGAGGAATTAATTTCCAGTATTGAAAATCCAGATTACAACTCTTTTAAAAGAACTTTCCTTTTAGAAGAAGGAAAAGTAGTTTATAAAAATAATTCTACTAAACCCGATTACAAACAATCTCAAGTGGGTACGCCAGATTATTCGGATTTGTTGTTGAATAAATACATTTCGGTAATCGAAATTGTAAATCCAATGCACCGTATGTGGAGCGATGGTCGTTGGAATAAACTCACCATGGCACACGGTTGTTATTGGGGGAAATGTACGTTTTGCGATATTTCATTAGATTATATTAAGGTTTACGAACCAGTAGCTGCCAGTTTGCTTTGCGATAGAATGGAAGAGATGATTACTCAAACGGGTGAAAATGGATTTCATTTTGTAGATGAAGCTGCACCACCAGCCTTGATGCGTGCATTAGCTCTCGAAATTCTTCGCAGAAAATTGTCGGTGACTTGGTGGACTAACATTCGATTCGAAAAAAGTTTTACCCAAGATTTAGCCTTATTATTGAAGGCTTCAGGTTGTATTGCTGTTTCGGGTGGACTCGAAGTAGCATCTGATCGCTTGTTGAAATTGATTGACAAAGGCGTGACAGTCGAACAAGTGGCGCGTGTAACCCGTAATTTTACTGAAGCCGGTATCATGGTACATGCTTATTTAATGTACGGTTATCCAACACAAACGGTTCAGGAAACAGTAGATAGTCTCGAAATGGTACGTCAATTGTTTGAAGCAGGAATTTTGCAATCTGGGTTTTGGCATCAATTTGCCATGACGGCGCACAGTCCTGTGGGATTGTATCCGGAGAAATTTGGAGTGGTAAAAGAAACTGAAGCCATTGGAACTTTCGCTAATAATGATATTAATTATACTGATTCAACAGGAATTGATCACGATAAGTTTAGTTTTGGTTTAAAAAAATCCTTGTTTAATTATATGCACGGAATCTGTTTTGATTTCGAATTGCAAGAATGGTTTGATTTTAAAATTCCCAGAACCAAAATCCCTGAAGATTTTATTTTCAATGCATTAGAATCGGATGTTAATTTCACTATTAAACCTACGGCTAAAATAGTTTGGATTGGTGGAAAACCATCTGTTGAAAATTTTACTAAGACTAAGAAAGGCAATTCATGGGAAATGATGAGTTTGACTTTTCACGATAAGAAAGAAAGTTTTGTTATTCAAACTAATAAAGCAGAAGGAGAGTGGTTAGTAACAATTCTTCAAAAGATTACTGTTTTGAATACTAAAACCTATTCTTTTCAAGAATTAAAAGCCAATTTTGAATTGAATTTAGAAAATTTTGAATTGTTTTGGTATTCTAAACCTATTAATACCTTACGTGAATTTGGACTTTTAGTTTTGTAATAAGTCCTCTTTAGATATGGTGAATTCTTAATTAATCTGTTTTCTTTAATATGAGTTAAATAAAGCAAAGTAGTATAGTCTCTATATTTTATAGTATTTAACAATACATGTTTCTGTAATAGAAAGCCTCCTTTTGGGAGGTTTTTTGTTTTGTTTGGTTTTGTTGCCCTTTTTACCGGAGTTGATGTTTTTTTTTTTATTTATTTTTTGTTGTACCCTATTGTTTTTTAGGGGTGTTTTTGTTTTTAATGTGTTAAAAGGTGTTTTTTATGTTTTTTAAGTGTTGTTTTTTGGTTTAAGTATGTTTTTTAAGGGGTTTTGTGGTTTTTTATGTGAGAATAATCTTTTTTTTGATGTTGAAAAATGAAGAAAATGTATTTTTTTTTAATTGAATCTCGATTTTTGATAATTCTGCGTAAAAATAGGTAAAAAGTTATATTATTTCGTTTTTGTGAAAGTAAAAGTCGATAAATTTGCCTCAACGAAGAAGTTAAAAATATATTAAAAACTAAGAATAATATGTTAATATCGTCTTTTAGGTAGAAATAGTTTAAATAACCAAAACAAATTAAACATGAAAAAAGTAATTTTTATTTTAGCTTTAGCACTGACAGGAAGCATGACATTTGCACAAGACACTCCGTTAGAAATTTCAGGTTCTGCAGATGTTTACTACAAATACGATTTTTCAAAAATGGCAAATATTCCAACTAGTTTTGCAACAGATCAGAATTCAGTGTCTTTGGGGATGATTGATGTTGCTTTGAAGAAAACTACGGGTAAGACTTCTTTCGTGGGTGAAGTTTCTTTTGGACCAAGAGGGCAATATCAATCGATTCCAAATGGTGATGGAACAGATGTTAATTCTTTCCACATCCAAAATTTGTACGCTACTTATAAAGCTACAGATAAATTAAGTTTCACAGCAGGTTACATGGGAACTTTTATTGGATATGAGGTAATTTCGCCACTGGCAAATTTCCATTATTCAACTTCTTATTTGTTTACTAATGGACCATTCCAAAATGCAGGGGTAAAAGTAAATTATGCTATTTCTGACAAAGTAGGTATCATGGTAGGTGCTTTCAATGATACTTGGAATAATTATAAAGCAAATTCAATAAAAGGATTAAGTACAATAGGAGCCCAATTGTCGTTTGCTCCTACAGAAAAAGTAAGTGCTTATCTTAATTTTATGGACGGATCAGAGTCAGGGACTATAGTTGATTTAACAGCTACTTTTCAATTGACTGAAAAATTCAAGTTAGGTTTGAATGCTGCTGATTTTCAACATGGTAATGCGTTGTCTTATGATTATACTGGTGTAGCTTTATATCCTTCGATAGCAGTAACGGATAAGTTTGGTTTAGGTTTAAGAGCTGAGTATTTTGATTTTAAAAACTTATATGTAGGTGATTCGTCTGTAACAGCTTTTACATTATCAGCTAACTTAAAATCTGGCGGATTGACTGTTATTCCTGAATTTAGATTAGATTCAGGTAAAGATAAAATGTTTGTTGACTCTGATTTAGCTCCAACAAAATCTGCTTCTCAAGTTTCAGTAGCTTTAGTTTATGGATTCTAAGAATTGCCAAAATTCAAAATATAATAAGTGATAATTTTTTTTTTACTGCCAAGGTACTTTATGTATTTTGGCAGTTTTTTTATGAATATATTGGGCTTAAATTATAGTTGATGGCGAGGCATTTTTGAGTGTATTTTATACCATTTAGAATTATAAACAGTTTTTTTATTTACTTCACCCCAACCCTCTCCAAAGGAGAGGGAGTTGGAAAATCGGATTATTTTATAATTCTAAATGGTATTACTTTTAACTTCCAAAGGGGTTGACATAGATCACGCAAATTGATACCGATTGATTTGGGGTAATCTTTTAAGTCTGAAGCTAATAAAAGAAGAATTTCAACTATGGTGGCTTTAGTTTTGTTAATTTAAAGAAGTTCGTTCGTAGTGGTTTTCTCTTACTTAGGCATAAAAAAAGTTCTTTGATGTTTTTCAAAGAACTTTTCTAATTTTTAAACTACTTATTATTGTTTTAGATAAATAGAATAAATGGTATTGATAGTGTTTTGATCTAAAATAGCATTGGTTTCTTCGGGCATATAATGCAATTTAAAAGCAGTAATTGCGGCACTTAAATTCTTAGTATTATAACCAATAATTTGTAATGCTAATTCAGGATTAAAATCGAAAGGAGCTAAAGGAATCGTATCGTCTTTCCATATACCAAATCCATTCTCGGCTAAAGTTTTCCAAGGAAATAAAGCACTAGGATCTTTTTTTCGACTAGGAGCAATGTCTGAATGACCAATAATATTTTGAACAGGAATGTTGTAGTCTTTTTTTAACTTACTCAATAAAGCCATTAAACTGGTTATTTGAGCTTCAGAAAAAGGTTCGCTACCATTATTGTCTAATTCGATCCCTATAGAAGAAGAATTTATATCAGTGTTTTTACCCCATGAACTTGTTCCGGCATGCCAGGCACGTAAATAGTCGTTTAGCATTTGTACCACATGTCCATCATCGGCAATTACATAATGTGAACTTACTTGTGCACTTACTTTTGTAAAAGTTTTAATCGTTTGTTGAATAGAATCTTGTGCTGTATGATGAATGATGATAAAATTAGGCTTACGAAGATTGAAATTTACAGTACTAATCCATTCCGTGTGAATTCCATTGTCTAGTTGGGTGGAACCTACTTTAAAAATACTATCTTTAAAAGTATATAATTGTTTGGTATAGACACTATCAATGTTTATGATTGTCTTTTTTACAATAGGTAGTGGTTCTGGTTCTTTATTCGAAATTTGTTCCTTGAAAGATTTTAATTTAGTATCGTATTCTTTCTCACTCTTTTTATAAGGATTTGTTGAGCATGATGTAATAATGATTATTGCAGGAATTAAATAACTAAGATGTTTTTTCATTTTAAATTTATTTTATTAAAAAAGGAAAACTATTAGTCTTCCTTTTTTGATTTTTTCTTTTTCTCTTTTTTATTATTTCCGCCCTCTTCTTTGAGTGCCTTGTATTTTTGTTTTTGCTCTTCGTTTAAATATTCATTTACCTTTCTTTCATTAACTTCAAAAAGCGCTTTTATTTCAATTGATTTTTCGGCTTGTCCTAATTTTTCGTCTTTCATTATGGCTGTTTGCGATTTGATAATGTCAGTATATACATTTCCAATGGCAATAGTTTGCAATTCGTCAAGATTTAATTCAGGTTTTAATTTTTCCATTATTTTACTAACGGTTACTTCTACAGGGATTTCTTTGGGTTTTGAAGCAGTTTGATCCATCTGGCTCATGCTGTTTCTGCTCATTCCCATACCGCCACCGCCATAACCGTTGCCATATCCATTTCCGTAACCATATTGAGCAAATGCAGTATTAAAGGATATTGTTATAAACGCTAATACGAAGAAAAAAAGTGTCTTGTTCATGTTTATTTTTTTTAAATAGCTAAAATTAGTTTTTATGCTGGTTCTCCATAAAGGTCAAATTCTGTTGCTTCTATGATTTTAATCATAGCAAAATCGCCTGTTTTTAAATAATATTTTGAAGCGTCAATCAATACTTCATTATCTACATCCGGGCTGTCAAATTCAGTACGACCTACAAAATGTTCTCCTTCTTTTCTGTCGATAATACATTTAAATACTTGTCCCACTTTTTCTTGATTTAAATCCCATGAAATTTGCGATTGTAATTCCATTATTTCATTGGCACGATCTTGTTTTACATCGTCCGGAACATCGTCTTCAAGTAAATAAGCGTGGGTGTTTTCTTCGTGAGAATATGCAAAACATCCCATTCGGTCAAATTTCATTTCTTGAACAAAGTCTTTCAAGATTTCGAAATCTTCCTGAGTTTCTCCTGGATAACCTACAATTAATGTAGTACGAATTGCCATTCCTGGAACTGCTGCTCTAAAGTCTTTTAATAGCTGAGTTGTTTTAGCCTGAGTTGTACCGCGACGCATCGATTTCAAAATAGAATCAGAAATATGTTGTAACGGAATATCTATATAATTGCAAATCTTAGGTTCGCGTTTCATTAATTCCAAAACATCCATAGGGAAACCAGTAGGGAAGGCGTAATGCAAACGAATCCATTCGATTCCTTCTACTTTTGTCAAAGCTTCCAGTAATTCGGCAAGATTTCGTTTTTTATAAATGTCAAGACCGTAATAAGTTAAATCCTGAGCAATCAAAATCAATTCCTTTACACCGTCTCTGGCTAAACCTTGAGCTTCTTTTACTAATTTTTCAATAGGTTGCGAAACGTGTGCACCACGCATAATAGGAATAGCACAAAAACTACAAGGTCTATCACAGCCTTCGGCAATTTTTAAATAGGCATAATTTTTAGGAGTTGTTGTCAAACGCTCGCCTAATAATTCATGTTTATAATCGGCTCCTAAAGCTTTTAACAGTTGAGGTAATTCAGTAGTTCCAAAAAACTGATCTACATTAGGGATTTCTTTTTCTAAATCAGGTCTGTATCGCTCCGATAAACATCCAGTTACAAAAACTTTGTCAACCAAACCTTTTTCTTTCTTGTCAGCGTATTCCAAAATCATATTTACCGATTCTGCTTTTGCATTATCAATAAAACCGCAAGTATTGATTACAATAATATTCCCTTCTCTCTCAGCAGGAGCTTCGTGTTCCACCTCTTTTCCGTTGGCGCGAAGTTGTCCCATTAATACCTCACTATCGTATATGTTTTTTGAACATCCTAGGGTAATTACATTTATTTTATTCTTTTTTAAAGACTTGGTTCTCATAGTTTTGTAAATTGGATGGCAAAATTACGTTTTTTTATTCAAATTGAACTTGTTTCCTTGCCATTTAGCTATTTTTTTATGGAGCTATTCGGGCTGTCCATTGCAAACGAAGTTCACTGAACTCCTATTAAGATAAAAGTATAGTGAAGTAATCTCCCGAAGAAAAATCGGGAGGATTTCCATTGTCATCACGGCTAAAAAAATAACCGTCTTGTTTCTAATAAAGACAAGACGGTTGTTTTTTAGTAATTATAATTCAAATAACAGCGTTAAGGAAACCGTGTTAGTGATGGAATTGATATTGGCTCTGTCAGTCAAACCTTGGCTAAAGAAAGCTTGTTGCGAATTTCTTTCGGCGTAAGCATAAGATAAATCCGCTCTGGTGCTTCCAAAATTATAACCTAAACCTCCCGAATAACCATTCAAGTCACCTATAGTTGTTTTGTTTTTATAAGGACTTTGTTCAAAACGATAACCGGCTCTTAAGCTCAATCTTTCAATTTTGTATTCTCCACCTATTCTTACTTCGTTAGTCCTGGAAAGTGTTTTGTCTATTTCATTGTTTACACCTTGGTAGTAACTGTCGTATTCAGGTTTAAATCTAATGTTGCCATAATTTTTACGGCTATAGTCAATGCTTATGAGTCCTGTTTTTCCAAACACATAGGCAAAACTTCCTGTCAATTTTCCTGGAGTTTGTAATTTATAAGGAGCGTAAACATTAGTAACATTTGGGTCAACCACATCAGGATCTAGAGGTCCAGTTGTTGAATTGGCACTTACTGCTACTAAAGTTTGAGTTAGCTCATCATTCAGTTTGTACCATGTTGGTGATTCATAAGAAAGACCTACTCGTGCTTCATTAGTTATTTTACCAATGATTCCAAGTTGGAATGAAAAACCAGAACCATAAGTATACAAATTATTGTTGAATTGAACTTTGTTTACTCTGTAACTAGTAGGTTCTAAAGTGTTGTCATTGTCTTCGTAAAAAACGGATGATTGAGTGTAATCAACAAAATGAGAGTTCAAGTTGATCCCTATGAAAAATTTATCATTGCAAGAAGCAGCTGCGTTAAAAGATAGTTTTCCGTTGTAACCATTAGTGGAAACAGTGTTTTCTTGATAGTAATTGCCTCCTTCAGCAATATTTGAGATGTATGAGTTGGTGTTAGGGTCAGCATTTGCGGGATCAATAATAAAGGCATTGTAACCTAAGAAAGCTTGTTGGGATGCGTGGCTTAAATTTTCGTAATAGGAATCTTTAAAGCTATTTAAAGGAATACCGTTTGCATAGCTTAAAAAATAATTCCCAATTGAATTTGTTGGATTGATTCCAAAAGAGCCAATAGTATTATCGAAGTTGTTTTTGTTATCATAATTTATGGCTAAAGAAAACTTTTTCCACCCTTCATTGTTTCTATTGTTGTTATTAAAAACAAATACTAATCCAGCTTGGTTAAAGTCAAAAGAATTGTTTTTTTCTGTATTTGTCGAACCAAAATAAGTAGAATTGTTTTTGGTATTAGTATTGCTTGCTGTTATTGCCATTTGATTATTTGCAAATATAGCAGAACCAGCAGGGTTAACATTTATGGAAGATAAATCTCCTCCTAAGGCCCCAAAAGCACCACTCATAGCTCTGAAACGGGCAGTTCCATTTAAGTTTTCTTGACTGAAACGTACAGCGTCACTTATTTCTTGAGATTGTGCAATACCAAAAGAAAGTACAGATAGTATTAAAAATAGTTTTTTTTTCATTTTAGTGATTTTTTTTAATGATTATTTATCTTCTACTTCCTCCTGATGATCTTGAACTACTTCCTCCACTGCTGTTTCCGCCTCCTCCGCTATAAGATCTGCCACTGCTTTCACTTCCGTAAGAAGGACTACTGTAGGATCTAGTAGGGGTGGAACTTTCGCTTCTTGAATAGTTGCTTTGTTGTCTATTGCTGTTGTAGTCGTTGTTTTGACTTTGAGTTGTTCCTCTTCTGGTTATTGTTTGAGTGTTGTTATTGCTATTAGAGCTGTTGTAGGTTCTGGGGTTTGTAAAGGTGTTATTTCTACTTGTGCTAACTCCATTTGTAGAATAGCTTCTATCTGTAGAATAATTTCTGCTTGTCGAATAGCTTCTGGTAGGAGCGTAGTCTCTGTTTGTACTTGTTGAGTTAGTTACAGTAGATCCTCTTCTGCCTGGTGCGTAAGAACGATAGTTATTACTGCTAGGGCGATTGTAATAGTAGCTGTTGTAACCATAATAAGGATAATTCCATCCATAGTTATATGGGTAGTAATTGTAACCCCAGCTATTCCATCCATATCCATAATAGTAAGGAGAGTTCCATCCGAAAGAAAAAGAATAAGGATATCCCCATCCTGAATATCCAAAACCGTAATTTAATCCCCAGTAATTGGAATAAACGTTCACATCTGCTTTGGTGTAATTATTTCCCCAATCACCATAGTTTGAGTAAGCGCTGTTGTTGTTTGTAGGATTGTTATCACTGTAGTTGTCAATATCGGTAAAGGTTTCAGGGGTTTGATTGTCGTTTTGTAGCGAACTAAAATAATCTTTATAATAATTGTCTGAAGATGTATTTCTTTCTACATTTCTGTTGTTTGAAGCGCCATAAATCCCATCTCTTTCGTAATAGGAGCTATTTTGATAAGAACCACATGAAACCATAAAAAGGCTCAGTAATCCAATACAGAGATAATTTTGCACTTCTTTGGATGAAAAAATATTAGTTTTCATATCTATTGGGTTTTTTATTGTTGCACATTACAAAAATAGTTAGTTTTGCCAAACTATTTAGTTAAATAAAACAAAACAAAATTTGTGCCAAACTATTCAATATGAGTAAGAACCTTACTACAAGATCAGAAGATTATTCAAAATGGTATAATGAGCTGGTTGTAAAAGCTGATTTAGCCGAAAATTCAGGAGTTAGAGGCTGTATGGTCATTAAACCTTATGGTTATGCAATTTGGGAGAAAATGCAAGCCGAGTTAGATAGAATGTTTAAAGAAACAGGGCATCAAAATGCTTATTTCCCTTTATTTGTTCCTAAAAGTATGTTTGAAGCCGAGGAAAAAAATGCCGAAGGTTTTGCTAAAGAATGTGCTGTGGTAACACATTATAGATTAAAAAATGATCCTGATAGACCAGGAAAGTTAATGGTTGATCCAAATGCTAAGTTAGAAGAGGAGCTTATTGTCCGTCCTACAAGTGAAGCTATTATTTGGTCTACATATAAAGGATGGGTGCAATCTTATAGAGATTTACCTTTGTTGATTAACCAATGGGCTAATGTAGTTCGATGGGAAATGCGTACGCGTTTGTTTTTAAGAACTGCTGAGTTTTTATGGCAAGAAGGGCATACTGCACACGCAACAAGAAAGGAAGCTATCGAGGAATCAGAGAAAATGATGAATGTATATGCTGATTTTGCACAAAACTTTATGGCAATTCCTGTTGTTAAAGGATTGAAAACCGAAACAGAACGTTTTGCTGGTGCTGAGGAGACCTATTGTATTGAGGCTTTGATGCAAGATGGAAAAGCGCTTCAGGCAGGAACTTCGCACTTTTTAGGACAAAATTTTGCTGAAGCTTTTGATGTGAAGTTTGCTAATGCCGAAGGAAAGCAAGAATATGTATGGGGGACTTCTTGGGGAGTTTCTACCCGATTGATGGGAGCCTTAGTTATGACGCACTCTGATGATCAAGGATTAGTGTTACCTCCTAATTTAGCTCCAATACAAGTAGTGATTGTTCCTATATATAAGTCAGAGGAGCAATTAACACAAATAACGCAAGAAGTAGATAAGTTAATTGTTGATTTACGTAAACTGGGTATTTCGGTGAAGTTTGATGATAGAACTACGCAAAAGCCAGGTTTTAAATTTGCAGAATGGGAATTAAAAGGAGTTCCGGTGCGAATAGCTGTTGGTCCAAAAGATCTTGAAAATGGAACTTATGAAGTAGCAAGAAGAGATACTTTAACTAAAGAAGTGAAGTCTAAAGATGGAATTGCGACTTTTATAAGCGATTTATTAGAGCAAATTCAAAAAGATTTGTTTGATAAGGCATTAAATTACAGAGAGGCTCATATTACCGAGGCAAATAGTTTTGATGAGTTTAAACAAGTTTTAGACACAAAAGGAGGTTTTGTATCAGCGCATTGGGATGGAACTGCAGTCACTGAAGAAAAGATTAAAGATCTTACTAAAGCGACTATAAGATGTGTTCCTTTGGATAGGATAAAAGAGGCGGGAAGCTGTGTATTCACTGGGAATCCTTCTGTAGGAAGAGTGTTTTTTGCGAAAGCATATTAAAAAAATTTTTTTTTTTCGCATCTGCTATTGTACGTTTCAAAAATAGTTGTATTTTTGCATCCGCATTAGAGAAGCAGGCCCGTTCGTCTATCGGTTAGGACGCATGGTTTTCATCCATGTAAGAGCGGTTCGATTCCGCTACGGGCTACTATTTTTTTTGCAGATTAAAGTAATCCTGAACTCAGAGGGGAGAAAATGGCCCGTTCGTCTATCGGTTAGGACGCATGGTTTTCATCCATGTAAGAGCGGTTCGATTCCGCTACGGGCTACAAAAAGATTAAAGTTACCCTGAACTTAGAGGGGGGAATGGCCCGTTCGTCTATCGGTTAGGACGCATGGTTTTCATCCATGTAAGAGCGGTTCGATTCCGCTACGGGCTACAATTCAATTGTAGTAGATTGAAAAGAACTAGAGGATAAGGTCCGTTCGTCTAGGGGTTAGGACGCCAAGATTTCGTCTTGGTAACAGGGGTTCGATTCCCTTACGGACTACAAAAAAAAGTAAAAGATAAAAAAGCAATAAAATGGCAAATCATAAATCAGCTCTAAAAAGAATTAGAAGTAACGAAAAGAAAAGAGTGTTAAACAGATATCAGCACAAAACTACTCGTAATGCTATCAAGGCGTTAAGAATAGCTACTGATAAATCTGATGCTACTTCTAAATTGTCAAATGTTATTTCTATGATTGATAAGTTAGCTAAAAAGAATATTATCCATGATAATAAAGCTTCTAACTTGAAATCAAAGTTAACTAAATTTGTAAGCAAATTGTAGTACTGCAATTTTGATATATTTAAAAGCCTCTTTCTTTCGAAAGAGGCTTTTTTCGTATGTGTTCAGGATTGTTGGGAGGTCTGTGTTTGTGGAACAGGACTTTGTTTAGAGATGCAACATTATCCAGATTCTCCAAATCAAAAAGATTTCCCAGCTACGGTTTTAAACCCGGGAGAAAACTATAAAATAAAAACTTCTTTCAAGTTTTTTACTAAGTAAAATTAGGAAACAGAATTTGTTTGATTTGTAAAACCTGTCTCGTTCTAAACGAGGCAGGTTTTTTTGTGCTTTTGAATGAAGTTGATTTTGTACATATATATAAGAGTGATTTTTTGAAGCTATTTCCCGCTATCCGCTATATCTCTTGTGTCCGCTGTCGCTACCACAAGAGGGTGCCGCTACCACCTGCCTGTCGGCAGGCAGGTCGGGGCTAGTGAATCGTGCTTGAAATAGTGATATGTACTATATATAATAGTATAGTTTATTAGGAAAGTCTTTGTGGGCTTTGTGTTTTCTTGGTGTTCTTTGTGTTTAAAATAGCGTTAACAACTCTAAAAACTTACAAAACTAAAAAATAAGTTTCACGTTTTCAGTTGATTAAAAAATACTTTCAAAATACTTTATAAAAGTTATTGTCAAAACGAATAAAGGTTCTACTTTTGCACCCGCAACAGCGATAGACGTTCTAAGAAATACTGACAAGAAGATTGATGATTGTGTTAAAATAAAAGTCAAAAAAAGCTTGTGAGACAATAATTAGAATTCTATCTTTGCGCCCCGCAAATGTGGTAAGTTCCTTGAGAGACTGGTAAGAAATTGAAAAGAAAAGAAGAGTAAAATTTTCTAAAAAAAAACTTTAAAAATTTCTTGCGAGATTAAAAAGAAGTTGTACTTTTGCACCCGCTTCGAGAAACACATCAAATGTGAAAAACGAAGAGAAATAATAAGAAGAACACGTTCCTAGACATATTGAATTGACAGCCGTTCTGATGCAAATCAGAACAAAAGAATAAGAGTAATAGAATCGAGAGATTAGAATAAACCACTAGAATCTTCAGTCAAAAATAAATAGAGTTAAAGCAATTTAACTCGCATAATATACGATGAAGAGTTTGATCCTGGCTCAGGATGAACGCTAGCGGCAGGCTTAACACATGCAAGTCGAGGGGTATTGGTTTTCGGACCAAGAGACCGGCGCACGGGTGCGTAACGCGTATGCAAT
>NZ_JAAAPM020000014.1 GCF_009909155.2 Flavobacterium undicola | reverse complement strand
AAAAATCCTCTTGAAAATCTACAAATTTATTTTACGATAACTCCATAGTGTGACGGATGTGTAATCGGTTCCGTTCAACACGAGTTTCATTGTTCGTGCTGCGCACGCAACGAAACTCTAACTGTTATGCGCAAGTTTTATTAATTATTGACGCGTATTATATTTTTCTCAAATATATACAAATTATCTTAATAAAAATAAAAGTTCTGTTTTAGCCCCGATAGCAGTGAAAATCCTTTTTTGAGTCTTTTCGAAAAAAAGATTGCAACGAATAGCGGGAGGGATGCTCATTGAAAACACAAAAAGTTCTGCTTCTAAAGAGAAAAGATTGTGAAATAAATTCAATTACGATTGGTGGTAGAATGAAAAAGATTCTGAAACAAGTTCAGAATAAAAAAAATCCCCAACTACTTTCGTAATTGGGGACTCTGTTATTGATGCGGTCTACTTTCTGCTACTGCATTCTGAGTATTATTCGTTAACAATAACCCATTCTCCAGTTGCTAATAAGGCTTCCGCTTTTTTGTATTTCATAGATTCCGTTTTTCCGGTAGCTATTTGTTGTACAGTTACGGTATCGTTGCGATTGATTTTTGGCATCTCTCTTACGATAGTTTCCGTTACCTGACGTTGTTGTGTTTCGCCAGCTTCACGATTGATATTTTCGCTATTTGGAATTTCGTCTCTCGTTAGTTGTAATTTTTCTTTTGGACGAACTACTTCTCTTGCTTCTTCAATTTCAGGAACTGCTTGTTGAGGTAAATCACCCTTGAACAAGAATGAAATTACTTCTTTGTTGATTCCGTTCAACATGCTGTTGAATAAATTGAAAGCTTCAAATTTATAGATAAGCAATGGATCCTTTTGTTCGTGAACGGCTAATTGAACTGATTGTTTCAATTCGTCCATTTTACGCAAGTGTTTTTTCCAGGCTTCATCAACAATAGAAAGCGTGATGTTTTTCTCGAAATCAGCTACTAATTGTCTCCCTTCTGTTTCGTACGCTTTTTTCAAATCAGTTACTACACTTAATGATTTTACACCATCAGTAAAAGGAACTACAATGCGCTCAAACTGATTGTTTGGATCTTCGAAAATGTTTTTCACGATAGGGAAAGCTTCTCTGGCACTACGCTCACATTTTTCAGTGTAATAGTGTAAAGCTTCTTTGTATACTTTTCCAGTCAATTCGATTTCTGTTAATCTGGTAAATTCAGCTTCAGTTACAGGAGAAGTGATAGAGAAATAACGAATCAAATCAAATTCGAAAGTCTTGTAATCATTAGTTGCTTTGGTATTTTGAACAAAAAGTTCGCAAGTATCATACAACATATTAGCGATATCCAGTTTCAAACGCTCCCCGAACAAAGCGTGACGACGACGTTTGTAAACTACTTCACGTTGTGCATTCATTACGTCATCATACTCTAATAAACGTTTACGAACACCAAAGTTGTTTTCTTCTACTTTTTTCTGAGCACGTTCGATAGATTTAGTCATCATCGAATGTTGGATTACTTCGCCTTCTTCCAATCCCATTCTGTCCATTACTTTAGCCACTCTTTCAGAACCAAATAAACGCATTAGGTTATCTTCAAGAGAAACATAAAATTGTGAACTTCCCGGATCTCCCTGACGACCAGCACGACCACGTAACTGACGGTCAACACGACGAGAATCATGACGCTCCGTACCTACAATTGCTAATCCACCCGCCGCTTTTACTTCGGCAGTTAATTTAATATCGGTACCACGACCAGCCATGTTGGTAGCAATTGTTACCACACCTGCTTTTCCTGCTTCTTCCACAATTTGAGCTTCTTGCTTGTGCATTTTTGCATTCAAAACGTTGTGAGTTACCCCACGCATTTTCAACATTCGACTTAATAATTCAGAAATCTCAACAGAAGTTGTACCAATAAGAACCGGACGACCTGCATTAGATAATTGAGTTACATCTTCAATAACGGCATTGAATTTTTCACGAGTCGTTTTGTAGATGAAATCTTCTTTATCATGTCTTGAAATTCCTCTGTTTGTTGGGATTTCAACAACATCTAATTTGTAGATTTCCCAAAGTTCTCCAGCTTCAGTAACTGCAGTACCGGTCATTCCACCTAGTTTGTTGTACATTCTAAAGTAGTTTTGCAAAGTTACCGTTGCAAAAGTTTGAGTAGCTGCCTCGATTTTTACGTTTTCTTTGGCTTCAATCGCCTGGTGTAATCCGTCAGAATAACGACGACCATCCATGATACGACCTGTTTGCTCATCGACAATCAAAATTTTGTTGTCCATGATTACATATTCTACATCTTTTTCAAAAAGGCTGTAGGCTTTTAAAAGCTGTGTCAAAGTATGAATACGTTCGCTTTTGATACTGAAATCCTGAAATAATCTTTCTTTTTCTTCAGCTTCAGCGTCTTTGTCTAATTTTTTCTTTTCGATGTTGGCAATTTCAGTTCCAATATCCGGTAAAACGAAAAAGTCAGCATCAGTATCTCCTGAAAGGAATTTGATTCCGTTATCAGTCAATTCTACCTGATTGTTTTTTTCTTCGATAACAAAATACAATGCTTCGTCAACCTTTGGCATTTCGCGGTTGTTGTCTTGCATGTATTGGTTTTCAGTTTTTTGAAGCAATTGTTTGATTCCTTCTTCACTTAAAAACTTAATCAAAGCTTTGTTTTTTGGTAAACTTCTGTAAGCTCTTAAAAGCATGAAACCACCCTCTTTAGTGTTTCCTTCTTTGATTAATCTTTTAGCTTCAGTTAAGAAACCTGTTGCTAATTGACGTTGTAAACCAACAAGAGTTTCGATTTTTGGTTTTAACTCGTTAAATTCATGACGGTCTCCTTGCGGAACCGGACCAGAAATAATCAATGGAGTTCTGGCATCATCAATTAATACCGAATCCACCTCATCGACAATAGCAAAATTATGTTTTCTTTGAACCAAGTCTGATGGCGAGTGTGCCATGTTATCTCTCAGGTAATCAAAACCAAATTCGTTATTGGTACCATAAGTAATATCAGCATCATAGGCTTTTTTTCTACCTTCTGAATTCGGTTGGTGATTGTCGATACAATCAACAGTCATTCCGTGGAATTCGAATAAAGGTGCTTTCCAAGTACTATCACGTTTAGCCAAATAGTCATTCACAGTTACTAAATGTACTCCGTTTCCAGTTAACGCATTTAAATACAATGGCAAGGTTGCAACTAAAGTTTTACCTTCTCCTGTTTGCATTTCGGCAACTTTACCTTGGTGCAAAACCATACCACCAATTAATTGCACATCATAGTGAATCATATCCCAGGTAATTTCTTTACCAGCAGCGTTCCATTTGTTTAACCAAATAGCTTTGTCGCCTTCAATAGATACATAAGTTTTTGTAGCCGAAAATTCACGGTCTTTTGCGGTTGCAGTAACCGTAATTTCTGAATTTTCTTTGAAACGTTTTGCAGTTTCTTTTACTACAGCAAAAGCTTCAGGAAGAATATCCATTAAGGTTTTTTCTGAAATAGCATAGGCTTCTTTTTCAAGATTGTCAATCTCTACATAGATGTCTTCTCTTTTGTCGATATCTTCAATGCCTTCTACTTCAGCTTTTAAAGCTTCTATTTTAGTATCGGCAGCAGCGCGAGCCTCTTTGATGACTTCTTTAAAATAAGCTGTTCTGTCTCTAAGTTCATCGTGAGATAAAGCACTTAATTGACTTTCGAAAGTTTTTATTTTATTGATATAAGGTTGTAAAGCTTTAACATCTTTCTCCGATTTGTCTCCGACAAAAGCTTTAATAATGCTGTTTATAAAACTCATAATGGGTTTGTATTTCTAAATTAATTGTCTCTCTATGTTGAACCAAAAAAAAAGCCTCTTTTGAGACTTTTTCTTAGTTTTTTTTAATATTCATCCTCATTCCAAAGATAATCTTCGTCAGTAGGGTAATCCGGCCAAATTTCTTCCATTGACTCGTATATTTCGCCTTCATCTTCAATAGATTGTAGATTTTCTACTACTTCTAATGGAGCTCCTGCACGTATAGCGTAATCAATAAGTTCGTCTTTGTTAGCAGGCCATGGGGCATCACTAAGATAGGATGCTAATTCTAATGTCCAATACATCTTTTGTCGATTTAGTTTTGTGCAAAAATAAATTTTTTACTGAAAAAGACAAGTAAAAAACCATTTATTTTTAATTAAATTTAAGAACGTGTTTTTTTAAATTCCAAAAAAGAAATTCCAAATTCCAAAAAAAGTCTTTGAAGGCTTGGGATTTGGGATTTTAAAATTGGAATTTTAAGAAAGTTTTACTTTCGAGGAATCCATTTTACTTCCTCGGCGTTTAAATCATGGGACAACTTTCGTGCCAACACAAAAAGATAGTCAGAAAGTCGGTTTAAATAGCTAATAACTATTTCAGAGACTGCTTCGTTATGACTTAAATGCACGGTTAGGCGTTCGGCACGGCGACAAATACAGCGTGCAATATGACAATGTGACACAGTAGGGTGACCTCCTGGCAAAACAAAATGAGTCATTTGAGGCAACTCCATTTCCATAGCGTCAATTTCTTTTTCTAATAATTCGATATCAGCTGCTATAATTCCTAATTTTTGTAAACGAGGAGCGCCATTTTTTAAAATTTCTTTTTCAGCAGGTGTTGCCAGAATCGCACCAACGGTAAAAAGACGGTCTTGAATTTCTATTAAGATTTCTTTGTAATGCGAATTGATGTCCTGATCCCGAATCAACCCGATATAAGAATTCAATTCATCGACAGTTCCATAACTTTCTATTCGGATATCATCTTTAGGAACGCGGGTTCCTCCAAAAAGCGAGGTTGTTCCTTTGTCTCCTGTTTTAGTATATATTTTCATTTTTTTTGTTTTTCCTCCCCCCAGCCCCCTCCGAAGGAGGGGGAGACTGTGTGGAGTTTCTTTGTCTTATTTTTGATTGTAGATTAACGATTTCTGATTTTGCGTTAGGGAATAAAAAAATATCCTAATTTTAGAACTTTTACTTCTGAAATCAAATAATCAAAAATCTTTTTTTGTCTTTAGCTGTTAGTTGTTGTGTTTTTTACTTTATCAACCAATAATAAATTCCATAAATCACAATCACTATTAGAATTATTTGGTTAATTAATAAATCATATCTTTTTTTAGGGATTTTGTGTTCAGGATATTTTATATCCCATTTTCCTTTTTCCGCAAATTTAAATAACATTTTTGGCGTAACTGCGATACGTTCAACTTGGCTATTCGGTGGTTTAAAAAAAAATCCACCAATACTTCCGAATCCTTCTTCTTTAGTATGAAAGTACCATAAATATGTCGACATATCAACGTTAAAATGTTCCGAATATTTTTCAATTAGTTCGTCAAAGTCATCTCCAGAGCAACCAAGATCATTTTCAATGTCGCTGTTTTTAGTTACTTTTTTAGTACCAGTTAAATCTTTTACGAACTCTAAAATTTCGGTTATGTTTTTCATACTGGAAGGTGTTAAAAATATTTGCCAACTGCTTTCTAAATTCTGCTTTCTAAATTCTGCTAACTGATTACTGCCTTCTGAACACTGATTACTTCGTATTGTCACTTTCAATCAATCCGTCTCTCAAACGAATAATTCGGTGGGCATAGGATGCAATTTCTTCTTCGTGTGTTACTAAAATTACCGTATTTCCATTTTCATGAATTTCGTTAAAAAGTTTCATGATTTCTACCGATGTTTTACTGTCTAAATTTCCTGTGGGTTCATCAGCAAGAATAATCGAAGGTTTGTTGACTAAAGCTCTGGCTACAGCTACACGCTGGCGTTGTCCTCCCGAAAGTTGGTTGGGTTGGTGATCCATTCGGTCAGCAAGATCCACTTGTTTTAAGACTTCAGTCGCTCTTTTATTGCGTTCTAATTTTGGGTGTCCCGCATAAATCATTGGTAATGCCACATTGTCCAGTGCTGTAGTTCGGGGTAATAAATTGAACGTTTGAAAAACAAAACCAATTTCTTTATTGCGAATTTCGGCTAGTTCGTCGTCCTTCATTTTACTGACATCTTTTCCGTTTAAAATATAACTTCCCGATGTTGGAGTATCTAAGCAACCTAAAAGATTCATTAATGTCGATTTCCCGGAACCTGAAGGTCCCATAAGCGCTACGTATTCTCCTTTTTTTATTTCTAAATCAATACCTTTTAGTACATAAACGATTTCGTTTCCCAGTACAAAATCTCGTTTAATATTAGATATTTTAATTAATGGTTGGGTCATTGAATTTTAAGATTTAAGATTTTAAAAGTACAAAAGACTTTTGATAAAGTAGCTATTTTTTGAATTTGTTAGATTTATACTCTAAAATTAGAATAGCTTAAATATGATTTAAACTCATAGATAATTAAAATTTGGTCTTTTTTCTGTTTTTAATAAATAAAAAGCCGCTTTTAAGTTTTATATAATTTTGATAATAAATTATATAATTCACGTTTTATCTTTTTAATTTTACAATATTCCCATGTCATCGTTATTATTTTTGGTTTTTTTATTAAAAAATCACTAATTTGCTTTATATTAGCTAACAGAGTATTTAATTTTAATTAAAATAAAAAAATTATGAAAAGTACAAATTTGTTATTAGGAGTAGCGGTAATCGCATTAGGATTTACATCATGTAAGGATGAAAAAGAAGAGCAAGCAGAAAAAACAGTTGATATGTATGTTGTTTATGCGGATTCATTAGGAAATGTAGCGCCAGCTGATGCTGGGGAAAATTGGCAGGGAATTGAAGCTACTTATCAAGTAAAAAGTGAAGCCGCCGAAGCCGCATTAGCAGATTTAAAAGATAAAGAAAAAGCGCAGTTACGTATTGATGCCAGTAGAGCGAAGTATGAAGAATTAAAAGCTAAAGTGGATGCTGAAATGGCAGTAAAACAAGCAGCTGCTACTGCACCTGTAAATTCAAAACAGCAATTGAGAGATGCTTTGTTTGGGCAAGGAAAAATTGGCGATGATATGGATTTCAGTTGGGTAAATAAAGACAATATCCTTAGTGTTTATCGACAATTTATACATACATCGGAAAATAATAAAGATAAATATTCTCGTGAGGATTGGGATGAGATCAAATTAATGTACGAAGCTTTAGATAGCAGAAAAAACACTGTTGAGAAAGAAGGGCTTTCTTCTTCAGACAATAGAGAAATTGCAGGATTGAAATTTAAATTTGCTCCAATGTTAAAGGTTAATAGAATGGGAGCAAAAGCAGGAGAAATGAAAAGAGCAAAAGAATAATTGATTAAATATTTTATAGGTATTTATCAGTTTAAGAAAATGACAGTCAGAAATGGCTGTCATTTTTTTTTTAGATGCGAATTATAAAATGCTCTTTGGGTTGTTCTCTTCTAAAGAAAACCAATCCCCATTGAAAGGTGTCAATTGTGACGCTTACTTTTGGATGTTTTTTAATATCCTCCCAAGCTTCTTCCATTTCTGGAGACCAATGAATATCGTCAAAAATCCAGATGCTGTCGTTAGTAATGGTTGGTAATAAAAGTTCGAAATAATCTAAAGTGGCTTGTTTGGAATGATTGCCGTCGAAGTAGATTAAGTCGTGAGGTATGAGTTGTGAGGTATGAGTTGTGAGATATTCTGAAAATTCAGTTACTACAGGATTTACATTGTTGATATTATACAATTGCAATTGATTTTTTGCAATTGCCATTGTGTTTGGGCAACCTTCTAAAGTGGTTATTTTTGCTTTTGTCCCGAGGCTTCGGGATCCTAAGGCGAGGGCAGAAGTGGCTAATCCTAATGAAGTGCCTAATTCTAAAATGGTTGATGGTTGAAAATAATTGGAAATACGGAAAAGTAATTGAGCTCGTCTTGGCGAAATTCCTGCTGTTTTGGCTATTTGGGCAATAATTCGGGTATTCGATTTAAAAACTTTTGAGCCTGCTCCAAAATCAGTCACTTCAATGCTGTTTTTATTTTCTAAAAGTGCATTTCGATATTCTTTTAAAAGGGAATATTCTGGTATTGATTTTTTGTCATAAAAACATTTGGTAATCAGAGTGAATACAAAAGGGGAGTGCACCGCATGTTCGTTCTTAGAATGCCAAAGGAATTTTAGATAAGCTTTAATTTGGAAAAACATAAATTAATAAAGGATTTTTCTTTTTTGTTTCTAAAAATAAATTGCCACAGACCTGTCTGTAGCAAAAATAAAAGAATTTAAATCGTGTAAACTTTTAGTCAGCTAGTTAAATATTTTATTTACACTTTTTAATACACACTTTTCTAAAATCAATTGGGAAACCTTCGTATTGCAATAAAACTCTACCTTCAGTAACTGAAGACTCGATGCCTTTATTTACTGTTTTTCCATTTAGTTTTTGAGTGATTACTCCATTTTTTGAAGTGACAACTATTTTGTTCCATTCTCCAATAGGTTTTTCAGCATCAAGAAAACGTTTGGCAACGACACTTTTTCCTGGTTCTGTTTTCTTTCCATTGATGTTTAAAGTTACTTCCTGAAGAAAAACAAAATCACCGGTGGCTCCTTCTTTTATTTGAAACTGAATTCCTTTTGGCCACAAAACATCAGGAGTTTCGGATGGGACAAGGTACATAACACCGCTATTTTTAGAATTATTTTTTTTAGCAAATTGAGTATCGGTGTTCCAACGGTATTCCACTGTCAATTGGAAATTACGAAACGATTGTTCCGACATTAGGTAACCCGCCTTTGGACCATACATTCGAATCATATTATTTTCTACCGAAAAAAGATCAGCTGCATTAGTCTGCTTGCCTTTTTCTTCTCCAAAAGCATACCATCCTTTTAAGTCTTTTTGGTTAAAAAGAGCAATGCATTTTTGGGCGTTATTATTTTGCGAAAATAAAAATAGAATGATAATTAATGAATGATAGATATGATTCATGATGAGTTGAAATTTTGAATTTTTATGTTTGGGTAAAAGTTAAATTAGATAAAATCTTCTCGCAGCGGAGTGAAGCTATCCACCAGCTTTACATATTCGCTTAAGGTTTGGATACAATGATTTAGGTTAGATGCTATTTTGAAAACATCTCCCTCGTTCAAAAGGTATTCTCTGTCTTCTACAAACAATTTTAAAGAACCAGAGGCTATGTAAGTAATCTGTTCGTGAACGTGTTTGTGAGGATGATCTGGAGTTTCCATTGGGCCATTAAGGAATTCCATTATGGTAACCATCAAATGGTCAAGGTGCACTACTTTTCGCATCAATGACGGATTGGAGTTGATAGATTCAAAACCTTCTGTGCTTTTTATTACTTCCATGAGAGTTTGTTTATAGGAGGCTCAAAGTACTAAAATATTTTTCTATTACACAATTCATCTTGTCTTTATGTATAAGAGGCTTGAATTTTATTAATTCATGAGTTTGAAAACAGGGACTATTTGATATGAATATTTTGGGTGTCTTCCTGAATTAACCAAGGTCTTTTATCTTCGGATTTTGTAGTTATTTTACAATTTGTAAAAGTAACAGCATCGGCATGTCTCACAAAAAAGCCAAACGCATTCGTGTTCCCAAAATAACTGCCTTCTGGATATTTACCATCGTATTCCATAACAGTTTGATTGGTTGTTTGAATTCCTCCCTTTAATTCGAAATTTAGATTTTCGAAAGTTACATTCTGGATGTTGTGTCCTTTTATTCCTGTAATAATGGAAGGATATTGTTGGGTGAAATTAGTCCCCGTTATATTTTTAAAATAAATATTTGAAATGGTTCCAATGCGGGTTTTTCTATTAGGAACAGTTCTTTTTCTATCGGCTAATAGGATGAAAATGGCTTGTCCACAATTTGAAATTTGGCAATCGCGAAAATTTAAATTATCAATTACCGCTCCATCCATGGATTCTATACAGAAAGCTGAATTTTGATATGCATTTTTTAGCGTAAGTTCAGAAACATCAAAATTCATAAAACTTCCTAAACCATCGGTACCTAATTTAAAGCAATTTCCAGCTTTTACGTTTAGTTTGTCTAAGGTACATCGTCTTACAATGATGTCTTTACAGCCATATTCGCTACCGCTTTTAAAACAAATACCATCGTCTTCTGATTCAATATAGCTGTCTTCAATAAGTACTTTATGACAATCAACAATGTCAATACCGTCACGATTGGGTGTAAGCTGTCCTGTGTTTACTTTTATTTTTTGAATAGTAATATTTTCAGATTCAATATAAACCTGAGTCCAACAAGCAGGTTTAATAAGAGTTATATTGGATACCGTAATGGTATTACAACCTACAAAGGCTAGGATAGAAGGACGGTCTTTTTCGGTGCCTATTTCTTTTACATGCATCCAGGGCTCAAAATCACCTTGTCCGTTAATAGTTCCACCTCCAGTGATGGTTACGTTTTTTACTTTGTTACCATAAATTAGTCTTCTCTGACAATCTTCGAGCATTCTATTAGGATATTTTGTGTCAATAAGATGATGTGGATAATCTTTTTCATCATCTGATTTTATACCTAAAATAGTTGCTGAAGCATCGATTTTTAAAATTAAATTGTTTACCAATAGCAGTTGTCCAGTTAAGAAAATACCTTTTTCTAAAAGTACGGTGCCTCCTGACTTTTTGCAAGCATCGATTGCTTTTTGAATGGCAGCTTGATCATTTGTGATTCCGTCACCTTTTGCACCAAAAGCACGTACATTATAGTTGTGTTGATTTATTTGAGCATTGGAAAATAGAATGAATAGGGTGAAGAAAAGTGTTATAAAGTTTTTTTTCATGTGCAGTAGAAATAGTGGTAAGTGCAGTATTTAATGAATAAATTCTATTAGTGAGTTAATCAAGGGATTAGGCAGAGAATAATTTATAAAAATAACCCATTGGAAGTAATGCTAAAAAGCAAATACCAATAATGGGTTATTTATTAAAATTGAAAGATTTAGAAAATTATTTGTCTCTGTTAGGCATAGGTGTCAAATCGGTTAAATCGGCAATTTTTATGGGATTTCCTGATTCGATACTATTTCGGGCAGCGATACCAATTAAAACAGACATAGCGCCGTCTCTACTTCCGGCAGATCTTTCAAATGGGTCAGCGGTACCAGCTGTTCTGAATATTTTATCATGAAGTCTTTGATCGCCTCCTCCGTGTCCGCCTTTTTCAGTCGGAATAGTTACTTTTTCAAAATCTTTCCAAAGTTTATGTACTATAATTGTTTCGTGGTCTGCTTCTTCCAAGGCAGATTGTTCCATTTCTTTTGCATGCATTTCGGCCTGATCCACTTTTGTTTTTTTATCGTAAGGAATATCCAATGAAGCTTCAATACGTCCTTCAGTACCGTTAAAAGCTAATCTCCAGCCTTCAAAAGGAGAATAGGTGGTGAGTGAGTAGTTTACAGTGGCATTGTTAGCATATTTTATTTGTGCTGACATTTTATCATAAATATCAATTTCATTTCTGAATAGGCAGTTGTCCCTGATATAACCATCATGTTTTTCATTGGCTACATAAAGATCCATTAAGTGTTGGTCTTTAGTTATGTCAAAATAGTAATTGCAAGTTGTTTTATGATCACAACTTCTACAGTTTTTACCTCTAAAAGGATTTTTTCCACCATAGTGTTCTAAATCCCCCAAGGCAAAAACTTCTACTGGATCTGAATTGAGCCACCAATTCAAAAGGTCAAAATGATGTGTAGCTTTGTGTACCCAAAGTGAACCTCCACTTTCTTTTTGACCATGCCATCTTCTAAAATAGGAAGCACCGTGATAGGTGTTTAAATACCAATGGAAATCAACAGATGTGATTTTTCCAATAGTATTATTGGCTAATAATTCTTTTATTTTAGTACTATAAGGACTCCATCTATAATTAAAACCTACAATCAAATTTTTACCTGATTTTCTTTCGGCATTTAGAATTTCCTGACATTTATTTTCGTCTGTAGTAAGTGGTTTTTCGGTAAGTACATCATAACCAGATTCCAATCCTTTAATGATGAAATGATGGTGTGTAGAATCTTTTGTGGTAACAATAATTAAATCAGGTTTGGTCTTTTTTAGCATATCGTCAAAATTCGCAAATGTAGGACAGTTGACACCAATGAATTTTTTCGCATATTCTAATCTTCCTGGATTAATATCGCAAAGTCCTACAAATTCAAGAATGTCTGAATATTCCTGAACTAATCTTTTTCCCCAGAAACTAATGCCTCTGACTCCAGTTCCAACAAGAACAATTCGAAGTTTTTTAGTGTTATCAAAATCAAAAGAACTAAGAGGGAATGCTGTATAAGCTGCAAGCATACTTATAGACGTTAAAAATTTTCTTCTAGTGACATCCATAAATTTTTGGTTTTAATTTTGGTTAATTAATAAATTTAATAAATGATTGGTTTTTTAGGTTTTTAAATGTAATTAATTTATTGATAAGTTGTTATGCCTTATTATATTTTGGCTAAGGAAACAAACGTTTTAATAGAAGTCTTTATATATAAAAAGGCTGTCCGAAAATCACTTTTCGGACAGCCTTATTTTAATTTACTAAATGTGTTTAATTTACTATTGATTTGGAAAACCATAATCGTTAGATACCTTACCGCCCGAAGCTTGAATAGTTGCAGCAGGAATAGCTACTAAATAAAGCGGAGCATAATTTGCTGTAAAATCAGCCGGAAGGTAACCTCCAAATACCCCATTAGTATTTACTTCCCAAGGTTTAGATGTATCATTAACAAGATCAATTCCATAAGCTACTTTTGCATAACCTGCTGTTGTAGCAGCTGTAATTTCTGGAGTTGTTAAAGGTTTGAATAATCCTTTTATAGCTAACATCGATTTCTTTAAGGTAACAGTGGCAGGAGCAATCCAGTCAGTAGCAGTACCTCTCCATCCAGGGAATAACAATGGATACAACGGATCAGATTCGGAAACATAATTATTACCTGTTAGTATGTCATTTAAGCCCAAAGTTTGTGCTTGTGCGAGGGTATAGGTTTTTGTATAGATATAGCTGGAAATAACATTACCATTTGGAAAAGTGTAAGAACCGTTAGCACGAAGCGCATCAGCCATTGCTGTCATTTGCGTTTGTAGTTCATTTACTTTCTTTCCTAATAATCCCCAACGAACTAAATCCATTTTACGTTGACCTTCTCCTCCTAACTCAAATGCACGTTCGTCTTGAATAGCAGTTAAAAGTGATGCTCCTGATTTACTATTAACATAAGTTGTAGTTTTGATAGTATATTCAGTATCGCTTGGATTAAAAGCACGTCGACGAATTTTTAATAATTCAGTTCTGGCATTAGTATCATCTCCAAGGACTGAGTAAGTTTCGGCTAATAATAATATCATGTCTCCCATACGCATTACTGGTGCATTAATACCAGCTACTCTTTGTTGGGTAGCATATTTTTTATCTGTCATACGGGAATAATCCCATTTGTTTAAAGATAAGCCTCCAGATGTAGTACTTCCTTTTTTGAATAGAAGCATTTTTTCATCAGCAACTCCACCTAATCCTGTTGTGGTAACAGTAACATCACGTCTTAAATCTTTGTTGTCAAACATACCAAAATAGTAGGTGGGAAAAAAGCGTATTTGTCCATAAGCTTTTGGAGGATAGGCTGTACTACCTCCACCAGAAGGACGACCAAAAGCATAAGGACGTTCTGTGGAACTTCCGGCTGTTTGACTTACTTCAAAAATCATTTCAGGACTTATATTATAGTCCATTCCGCTTTGGAAAACAGCTTGAAAAGGATTACTGAATTTTTGTACAGGTGTTCTTGAATCAGTAGTTACCAATTTTGCATTTCCTTCATATACTAACTTTTTTAAATAAGTGTTCGCTAATGTATAATATTTTAAATAATCGGTTCTACGAACCATTTTTCCTTTGGTGCTATGGGATTGAATAACATCTCCGTCACCTGTATAGCTAGGTGGTCTAAGCGCATAACCTCCTCTTATTAGGGCTAAACGTCCTATTAATCCTTGGACGTATTCTTTAGTCATACGGGTTGCTGTTGTAGCGTTCCCCACCGAATTTAATCGAGACATCATTGGTTCCACTCTAATTAGATTATTTAATTCAGATTCCTGAATAATATTTCGATCTGTCAAACCTTCATTTTTATAGTCTGATTCTGATAATATTGGTTTTGTAAAGTAAATTACATCTCCCCAGTTTCTGGTTAATTCAAAATACATCGTAGCACGAATGGCAACTGCTTCACCATACAAATGTGTTAAAGTGGAGACTTTTGTTTTGTCTGCAGCAATATAAGCAGCATTTTTTTCGAAAGCCGCAATAATCACATTGCAACGATTAATTGTTTTATAGATTCCATTCCAGGCATCTGGCGGATTATCTGCTAAAGTTGGGGTTTTATAGTATAAATTTTCTCCATTATAACGTCCGGAGTTAGATACAAATTCAGGTCCTAATTCAATGTCAGACCCTACACCAGTTACTTCATAAAACAATCTGTTGGAATGTATTCCAGATTCAGAACTAACTAATTGATAGGCTCCTAATAATGCTTTATCTGCTTCTGATGCTGACTGAAAAACAAATTCAGAGTCAAAATTGGAATCCGATTGGGTTTCAAGATATTCCTGACATGAGGTAAACATCATGGCAGATAAAAGTCCTAAGTATATTATTTTTCTTTTCATTTTTATATTTTTTTTAATTAATTGCCAACTTAGAATTTAACACTTATCCCAAGAGTGAAAGTGCGTGCTTTAGGGTATGCTCCAAAGTCCATTCCGGGAGTTGGGTAAGTACTGTTTCTACCGTTACCAGCGTCAACCTCAGGATCGTATCCAGAGTATTTTGTCCAGATCCAGGCATTTACAACAGTTGCATATACTCTTAAATTTTGAATAGCTACTTTCTTTGATATATCTGTTGGTAAAGTATATCCTAAAGTTACGTTGTTTAACCTTAAAAACGAACCATCTTCAATTCCGCCTGAGTGTATTACTGCACGTTCGTGAAACGGCATATAGGTTTTTGCATTAGCATTTAATGCGCTTAAAGCAGCAGGATCATAAATTCTTACTAAATCTCCACTTGAATTTACATCAAATAAAGTATAAGCATTTTGTGTAGATGTATTGAAATTACGGAATGGCGCTTTGTTTCCAAAAGAATTTCCTAATTTATTGGCATTGTATATATCATTACCGTAAGAACCATTAAATCCTAACAATAAATCAAATGATTTATAAGAGGCGTTAACATTGAATCCACCAGTAAATTTAGCATTAGTGTTACCTATGATTGTTGCATCGTCTGTTTCGTTAATATTTGCAGCATCAGTTGTCGTGTTTAGTTTTTTAAGTTTCATCATACCAGGGTAAGCTGCGTTCGCTGGAAGACCAGGGAAAGTTCCTAAAACACTACTTGTGTTAGTTATTCCGGATTTTAGTGTATATGCTTTTGTGGTAGCGTTGTAATCAAAATCATCAGTTGTGTAGAATCCATCGTATTTGTATCCACGAATTAACCCAACAGGATCTCCTACTTTGAAAGCATAATCTCCATTAAGAGGTGAGATTGTTGTTGATGCCCATCCACTGTTATAATAATTGTAATTTATTCCTTCAGAAAGTGATTCTACTTTATTTCTGTTAAAAGAAATATTCATATTAGCAGATAATTTAAAATCTCCATCTTTAAGGATATCTCCTCCCAAAGAAATCTCAAGACCAATATTACGAGTTTGACCAATATTATCCATTTGATTTTGATAACCTGTGTAAGGAGGTAGGTTTTTTGGTAACAAAAGATCTTTGGTTGTATTCCAATAGGCATCAACGGTTCCGTATAATCTATTGTCAAATAATCCATAGTCGATACCAAAATTTCTTGTTATAGTTGTTTCCCATTTTAAATTAGGGTTTATTAACATAGAAGTGGAAGGGATATAAATACCGTTATTGATTTCATTATATGCGTATCCAGTGCTTCCTGTCCAATTCTCTGTCCATAGACCAGGAGAAATTTGGTCATTACCCACCTGACCGTAGCTTAAGCGAAATTTTAAATTGCTGATTACTTTTGAATTTTGTAAAAATGATTCATCTGAGGCTCTCCAGGCAAAAGCAGCAGCTGGAAAATACCCCCATCTGTTTGCAGGAGCAAAGTTGCTGGAACCATCGGCACGTAATGTTGCTGTAAATATATATTTGTCTTTAAAAGTATAGTTTACACGCCCGAAAAATGAGGCTAAATGTCCAGGGACATCATAAGTATTCTCAATTTTTACAGCGGTTTGATCTCCTTGCTGACTCATTAAAGCAAATGCTCTGTTGTAATCAAATGAAATAGGATAATTAATACCGGAAAGACTAGTGTTTTCGCCTTCTTTACTGTTTATCTCTTGTCCTATTAACACATTTAAATTATGATTGTCTCCTAATTTTAAGAATTTATAATTAGCAGTATTTACTAAACGATATCCTTTTTCATAATTTTTACTAATTGTAGCATCTCCTCCTCTTACACCAACAGTGTTTTTTGCAAATGCACCGGTAAATTGATAGCGTGAACTGTAATTTCTAGTTGTACCATAATCAGTACGTAAAGTCAGTGCTTCATTAACTTTCCAGTTGATTGCAAGGTTGGCTCTGTATTTTTGACGCTCTGTTTTGTCATAGATATCCTTGATCACTAAGATCGGGTCATACTGTGGTTTAACATAAGCTTCAAAAAGTCCAAGATCAGTGGTAGGATCTCCTAAAGGAGTAACTGGAGTATAACGAGAAGCATTAGTTAGTCTCGAGCCTACTGCACTAGTTTGTGATTCGCTTCCAAAAACTTCCTGATCACTGTAATACATATCTGCTTCAAAATCAAGATTCTTAGTGATTTCACTTTTTATTTTTGCCAATACATTAGTTCTTTTGTAATAGGACTCTATTTTTAAACCATTATCGTCTAATTTATCAAAAGAAACACTGTATTTGGTTTTTTCATTACCACCGCTTATGGTAATATTATGATTTTGTGCAGTTGTACTTCTAACCACTTCTCTTTCCAGATCTCTGTAAGCAGCAGTTTTGTATGCATTTATACCTGCCGGATTTAAGCTGCTATTTGCAGTTCCAAGCCCATACTCACTTGCCCATGCGGTAGCATTACCAAAAAGAGTTCCATAGTCCCAATTTAGTTTTACAAAATCATAGCCATCTAATGCTCCCAGATATTTTGCAGGAGATTTAATTTGAGTACTACCAGTGTAGGTGACAGTTGTTTTTCCAGCAACTGGTGTTTTTGTAGTAACAAGAATAACTCCATTGGCACCACGGGCTCCATAAATGGCAGTTGAAGAAGCATCTTTTAATACATCAATGCTAGCAATTTGAGATGCTGGAATGTCATTAATATTGCTTACCGGAAAACCATCTACAATAAACAAAGGATCGTTACTTTGTGTGATAGAACCACCACCACGTACTCTGATTGAAACTTTGGAGTCAGGACGACCGTCTAATGCTGTTACAGTAACACCAGGCATTTTTCCTTGCATTGCTGAAGCAACATTGGCTACCGGATATGCAGCAAGATCTTTTCCTTTTACAGAAACAACAGATCCGGTAAGGTCTTTTCTTTTAGCGGTACCGTATCCTACAACAACAATTTCTTCTAATTGATTGCTTTCTTCTTTTAAACTAATATTGATTGTGGTTTTTCCATTTACTGATGATTCAGTTGTTTTGTAACCAATATAACTAAATTGTAATATTTCTTTAGAATCAAGATTTATACTGTAATTACCATCTAAATCTGTAGAAGCTCCTTTTTTAGTGCTTTTAATAAGAACAGTAACTCCTGGTAAAGGCATTCCAGTTTTGGCATCTTTGACAACTCCTTTAATGTTTGTTTGTTGTCCAAGCATTGGTAAATAAAAGAGTATTCCAAGTAGAATGAAATAATACTTCTTGTTTATTGTATCCATATTTTTTTTTGCTTTTGGTTTTTAATTTGAATTTTTAATAATTGTTTTAGTTTCTGTGATGTTTAGCTTTTTTGCATAGAGAGAATTGGTTTATGTTAGTAGATAGGTTTGATTCAATGTAATCGATTGCATAGCGTGGGCTAAAGTAATAAAAACAAATAATAATTAGCGGAAAAATAATTTATTGTGTAAAAAAAAGCGAATAAAAATATGTTATGTGTTTTTTATCGTTATTTTTTGAGGAATAAAGGGGTGTTTTTATTGATTACTAATATTCTGTTAAAAATTTAGGATTTCTTATTAGTGAATTGATTCAATTTTGTTAGAGTAAAAGAAATTAAAAGATGTGTTGTTGAGTAAATAAGTAGATTTGTGAGAAACAAATACTAATTTAGTAGAGATAAATTAGTGGTAAAAAAAAATCATCTGGTATTTTGAAATAATACCAGATGATTTTTTGTATAAAGCTGAAATGATAATTTCTTATGTGCTACATAAACTAGTTTGCGTTGTTTCCTCAACTTCTGCTTTTTTTCTCCAATAATTGGCTAATAAAGAACCTGAAACATTCATCCATGGACTGAAAACTGCAGAAGCCAAACCTACAGTAGCTAATTTACCCATTGCACCCGCTAATCCGGAAGCCATTCCTCCGTTCTGTAAACCTACTTCGAAGGCAATGGTGCGACTACTGTTTTTGTCTAAACCGCAAATACGACTCAGGTAATAGCCAAAGAAATAACCAGCACCATTGTGAAGAATTGCCACTAAGAAAAGCAAGAATCCTATTTGTAATAAATTATCTCTACCGGCTGCTGTGGTTACTAAAGTGAAATAAATAATTCCAAACATCGAAAAATACGGCATTAGGCTATCAATTTTTGGATAAGCTTTATAGACTAAATGATAACCTTTTCCAACTAAAAATGCTCCGGCTATAAAGCAACTAATTTCGATTAAATGGCCAATAGTACTATCGGTTTCATAGCTTAATGAACTACTAAAAAAGAATAGCACCGCTAACCAAATAGCCGATAAGATACTTAAGATATCAATTCTTTTTCGGGCTGTTTCTCCGTAGTTTTTAAGAATGTCATGAATCATAGCGGCTGCTAATGGGACTAGAACAATCTTGATAATTTCCATCATCATGTTGAAAAACTGTACTTCAACCATAGTTCCGGCAAAGATTTTCATTAAAAACGGCGTCATAATAGGAGCTGCCAAGGTAGAAATAGCAGTTACTGTAACGGATAAAACTAGGTTTCCTTTGGCAATATAAGTCATTACATTCGAAGCTAAACCACTGCTGCAAGAACCAATTAATATAATTCCTGCGGCAATTTCGGGTTCAAAATTAAAGGTTTTAGCTAAAATAAAACCCGTAATAGGCATAATCGTAAAATGACCTAAAAGCCCAATTATAACTCCTTTTCCTGATTTCCGAATGCCTGTGAAATCTTCAATACTCATTTGAGTTCCCATTCCGAACATCACCAACTGAATGATGATTAGGATGAGCCATTTGTTGCGTAAATCTATCGAACCAATATGCAAAAAGGTTTGTGGGTAAATCAATCCTGCGCATACGGCAGTGATAATCCAAAAAGTATATTGGTAACCACTCAAAAGTTTGCTGTGTCCAATGCCAATGGCTAAACTTGAAAAAGCTGCAATTAAACTAATTTTCCAAATACTGTCTATTTGTAAAAACCAACCACTAGCAGAAAGGATAAATAAGATAGGACTAGCCCAAAGAAAAAATTTACGCATATAGAATGGTATTAAAAGTAAATTTCGGCTAATTTTTTCATCGCAATTCCCGGACTGGCTAAAATAGGAACTACTTTTTCAGCCTCGCTTAGACCATCAACCACACGTGCCATTGAAGCCTGTGCCAAAACAATAACACCTACTTCCTGCATCAATTCTTTTAAGGCTTTGGCAACCATTTCGTCATGTTTTGCCGCATCGCCACTCATCAGGGCTTCAAAAGCGCCATCGCATAATTTAGAAACAATAGTTACATTTTTTCCAGCTGCCACAGCTCTTCTGCGTACCAAATCACTCGTTGGTTCCAGCGTGGTAGGCAAGGTCGCAATAACACCTATTTTATCACTTATTTGCACAGCTTCGTCAGCCATTGCTTGATCTACTCTAATTACAGGAACGTTACACAAGGTTGCTGCAGTTTCTATGGCTACGCCAATGGAAGAACAGGTTACTAAAATCACATCGGCTCCCGCTTCTTCGGCTGCTTTTACGTGATTGACCACTCTGGCTGCCGTATTAGGCATTAGTTTTCCTTTTTTTATAACATCTTTAATCAAGCTGTCGTCAACAATGTTGAAGGTTTCTACGCCACTTAAATGCTCTGAACTCAATTGTTGAAATAAGGGTACTAATGTTGCTGAGGTGTGGACGAATCCTAATGTTTTTGCTTTCATGTATAGCTGTTCTTTTATTTGAGTTATATTAATTTTTCTCCTTTTAATACTTTTATAAAATAATCTGAGGCGCCTACCTGGCCTCCTTTAAAATTTAATTCTAATCCGTTTACGTGCTCATCTTCCGAAATGGCTTTGCAAAGCGGCGCTCCGGGTGCTAATGGTGCTAACATTTCTAAGGCAAAAATTCCTAATTCTGATGCGGCGTAACTTGAAGTATCGCCACCGGCAAAAAGGATTCTTTGCACTTTTACAGACTTTAAAACTTCTTTGATAATCTGTCCTAAAACGCGACCGTAAATTTTACTGCTTTGTTTTTGGATTTCTTTTTGGTTAAGACCGCTGTGTTTTAAATAATCTTCGGTTTCAGCAATTCTTGGGTCATTAGTCCCGATGCTGGTATGTAAAACCGTATTTCTTCCTTCTTTTAGTTTACCAATAATTGCTGCCGCAACATCGGCAATGCTTTGTTCCTGATGGTCGTGATGCATGACTTTGCTTTCTAAAGCAATGCCTTCAAAACCATTTGCAAGGGCATATTCTATTTGGCTTCCGGTTACAGGCGAACAACTTCCGGAAATAACCAGCAGGGGAGCAGCCTCGCCAGGATGTTTGAACTCGAATTTATTATTAATTCTCTTTTCGTCTTTCCAGGCTAATCCTAATGCCATTTCGACTCCGGAAGAACCTACCGTGAAAAGTGTTTTTTCTTTTGCTAAGTGATGAAAAATTGCTCCAATGGTTTTTAAATGCCCTTGATTGAATCCGTCAAAAAACAGAATTTCTTTTTCTTCTTTGGTTTTAATTTCGTCTAAAACTGCTTCAGTACCCACCTCAATAGTGTTGAGGTTGATAAGGTCTATGGTTTTCGAAGTTTGCTTTGCCAAATGCAATCTCAGGTCGGCTTCATCGGCAGGAGTAACAGGATGTTTACTCATCGATGGATGGCGATCAATGCGATGGATTTCGCCATTTCCGGTGGTTCCCATTCGGGCAAATAAATTTCCAAAAGCACAATACCTTCCTAAATGCGGTGCAGAAGGAGAAATGAAAGTTGTTTTTTGATTAAAAACTTCGCTTCCTATTTCGATGGCTTTGCCAATATTCCCCACATGTGGTGCCGAGTCAAAAGTCGAGCAAACCTTGTAATGTACCTGTTCCGGGAAAAAGTCTTTTAATGTTTCGAATGCCGGATACAATTCGCCCTCCATTTCTAACGGAGACATCGAACGGCTTTTTCCTGCTAGACCAATAGCTTGGATACCGGGAAAAAGTTCTAAATCTTTGTGAAGGGGATGACGAAGAAAAAGAACGGTTTTTATACCGGCTAAAGTCAGGAATTCCAAAGCATCCGTGGAGCCTGTGAAATCATCTCCATAGTATGCCAATAATAAAGGATGTTCTTTGTTCATTATTTTGAGAATTTTTTTACTGATGCTGCAAATTCAGGATATTGTAATGCGGCTTCTTCTACTGAAAGTCCGTCAACTGCAGCTTTCCACGCCTGTTGTAGCGCGTTTACACCCGCTGTTGCTCCCATAGGATGTGCTAAAATTCCGCCACCTGCCATATACAATAAATCGGTAGTTTGGGTTCTTCTATAGGTTTCCGGTGCCTGTCCGCCCCATTGTCCTGAAGACACAACCGGTAAAGGATTGTTTTTGCCAATAAATGGTTTTAAGCAGGATTGTATCGAAGTCACCACTGAATCATCGGATTCCCAGAATTTATTCTGGATTCCGTTCACGTGCATTTGGTCAACACCTGCCATACGCCATATTTTTTGATAAGCAGGAAATTCAATTCCCAGTAACGGATGACGGTTCAACATTCCCCAGCCATTTCTGTGTCCGTGAATAACCAAATCTCCCTGATCACAAATTTTCTTGGTTGCACTCAATCCCACGCTATTGATGCTAATCATCGCGCAAGTTCCTTCGTGTTTTTTGATTAAATCGTATTTTCGTTGCATTTCGTCAATCTCATCGCTGATGTTGAATGCATACATTACTTTCTTGCCAGTTTTTTGCGCATGATTATTAATTACCTTCATGATAACGTTTACACGGTCGTTAAAAAGAGAGTTTGCGGTAGATCCCATCAATTCATCATCCTTGATAAAATCGATACCAGCGTCAATTAATGTTTTAACTAAAGCAGCTGTTTCGTCCACTCCCATACCAACACTTGGTTTGATAATAGTACCAATCATTGGTCTGTCACTCACACCGCAAGATAATTTAGAACCTTTGATTCCAAATTGTGGTCCTCTGTACTTGTTTTTAAAAGAATCAGGAACATCAAAATCCATTAGTTTTAAACCTGTAAACTGACTGATTTCGTATAGATTTCCTTGTAAGGTGCTGATGAGTACCGGCAAATTATAACCAAAATTCTCAATTGACCAACTTACCTGAACTTTAGCTCTTTGGTATTTTTTACCCGGAATGCTGTTTCCCGGAATCGAAGGTTCATCAGCCGAATCTAATATTTCAATGTTTTCTACCCGGGCAGCAAAACGCTCTTTCAGTTCGGCAGTTTCGCCTGGAACGGACACAAAAGTTCCCGATGATTGTTCACCTGCCAATACCGCTGCGGCTTGTTCTACTGCATAAGGAGTTTCGATATAATATTCTGCAAAAATTCTTTCCATTTCTTTTATTGAGCTATTCTTTTGTTATTGTTTTAGTCCTCTTGTAAAATTAAGACTTAAAATTACAAATACAAATGATTAATGCTTTTTTCGAAAAAAATAAATAATTTTCGAAAATAATAGTAAATAAAGCCAAATGAAAAAGCAACTCGGGGAGGAGTTGCTTTTGGTTTGCTGTTTGGGTAGATTTTTTCTTAACATATCTGGTGCTCGATTGCATCGAGTACCTACTTACTTGATAATCCTTAAATAAAGCGTTTGCAACGCGGCTAATTTAGCAACTTACCATAAAGGCTCTACATTTACATTACAAAACACAGTATTATCTTCTTCATAATTTCTATAACTGCTATTGACATAATCTCTTTGATGAAAGACAATTTCAGCTTCAACAGGATTATAATGAATGTAATTTATTCTTTGTTCTATTTTTTCTAAAGTGTCTAATATAACAGGATGAAAACCATCCTGCCATAATTTATAATCTTTTGCCCTTCCTGATTTTTGTGCTTCATAGCTGAATTTTCGTAATAACCATTCTCGTCTACTTTCAGGGTATTCTTTGATGGCTTCTATTAGTTTTTTTGAAGTGAATTTTTTAAAATTCCGGATAACATTTTGTAACTCACCATCAAATGCTGTAGCAATTAAATGAATATGACTGCTCATATAAACATAAGCATGTATGCTCAATCCTTTTTCTTTAATACAATAATTTAAAGAATCATCTATGATATTGCAATAAACAGGTCTCACCAATAAATCTACCCAATCTACAACCGTTATAGTAATAAAAGTGGGAACGGTACTATCAATAACTTTATATTTCTCAGACATTGATTTGTTTGTTTAAGAATTATTTTTTTAGTGAACCGCGTTGCTAACGCTACGATTTATCTAATCATGTAAGTAGGCACTCGTTGAAAACGAGCGCCAGAGTGGTTTCGAACGCGAAAGGATTCGCGCACGAGCAGGGGGAATAACTTTACGATGCTTTACATAGGAGTAGCTGTTAGTATCAGTAAGTTTTGCTTTTTAATTTAAACTGAGTTTGTTTATTTATGTCCAGGTAATATTTCCATTCCGGTCAATATTCGTTGAGTTATCTACACAACGAACCGTTAAACCTCCTGATGAGTCAACATTTACAATTTTACACTTGAAACTACGGTCAGGTCTATAAAAGCGATGGTAAGACTCTGGTTTCATTGCAATACATTCAGTTCCTGATCTACTAATGCTGGGATACACCATTCCATCAGCCATTTTGTTATCAAGATAAAACTGTGCAATAGCTATAGTTCCTTTATACATGTGTGTTTTATTGCTTCCAATTATTTTTGTGATTTCACTAACTAAAAAGTTATTAATCAGATTGTATCTCTTTTTGTTGTCCTCCGTCATTAAATTTTTTGCGAGAACGATTTTGTTTTGCTCAATAAATTCGGGGCTATGATTTTGTTTAATCAACAACTCCCTTATTCCAACTTCAGTAAATTTGGGTAAGTGTACGGAGTTGATTATTCTGCTTTCTAGAACTGTTATTTCATCTCCACGCTTTGGTCTCAACTCAAAGATAGCTGTGTTATGGTCTGATGCACCGTAAAATAATGGTTGACCAATATTATTAAGTCTGCCTAATGTTGTTGGATTTTTTGGGTAAATTAATTCTTCGACATTTTTAAATAAACTTTTGTCAGTATGTTTTCTTGCACGATATATTATAGGGGCATCCCAAAAAATTGTCTGAATAATAAAGTGTTTTATTATAAGTCTAAATTGCTTGTCTGCATCAGAAATTGAACAGACATTAAAATCTAATGATTGATAAACCCTTATAGCCTCTTTGAGGTCATTTAAACTTAAATCCGAAAGTTGTAAATATTCCATAGATTTTTTTTCTTATTGATACTAACTTGTATATACTCGCTACAAAAGCTCCTATACACCCAAAATTGGGTAGATTGTCGCTACTGTATAGCGTATTATATTTTTACCAAATATATAAATAAATCTTACAAAATCTCAGGTAGTTTTATTGTTTACAGAGCATTTCCTTTAAGGTTTCGAACTAGTATTTTTTATTAAATGGTCGCGCTAAACCACCCCGCCTTTCAGGCACCCCTCCAGCGGAGGGGAAATTACACGACTTCCCCTCCGCTGGAGGGGTGCCCAGAGGGTGGGGTGGCTTTTCTATATTCAGGAGCTTAGCCTTTTTAACAGAATTAGTTCTTAATTTAATGATATTGAAAGAGTGCCAGACAGCAGCTTAATGTACAAGCAATCTGTACGCTGTTGATAGTAGGATTTGCGTTAAGGATGGAAGCGGCATCCTTTTATTCCTCTCGTTTTTTAACGAGAGGAATAAAAGATATAGCGAACAGCCTGACCTCGTTGAAAAAATCCAGAATTTAATAATCAATTTTTTCAACGAGGTAACGCCCAAAAAAACAACCTCTTTTAAAAGGATAAAAGAGGTTGTTATAAAAAGTAATTAAAACACACCCCTAACCCCTCTCAAGAGGGGAATTGGGTCGTATAAATTAATGTTCTTTATTACCAAAAGGCTTTATGATAATGCCCAGGCTGAAAATAAATCCGTCAGTAGGGGCATAAATTTCAGGAAAGCCGGGATTGTCATGCGTAGGCAAAACCAAAGGAGAAAAACGGCTTTGTCTTCTGTCAGTAAAGTTTTCAAAATTGCTAAAGATGGATCCCCATTTGAAATTTCGCATCAGCAAAAATCCCATAGTGGTATAATCACGGGTTTTAGTACCATTCGATAAAAGTTGTCTTCCTGTATAATAGGTTTCAAAACCCATACGCCAGCTTTCGTTTTCATACATGATTACACTGCCGGCATTGTGCCTTGGAGTCAGTGGTTTTTGTGGGTTTCCTGCCAGATAATGCAAACGGGCATCAATAAAAGCATAGTTTAAAAACCATTTAAAGTCCTTGTAATTAAACTTGATGTTGGTTTCGGCACCTTTGCTCAGAATAATTTCAGCCGCATTTTCAAATTTGAAATTAGTATTAGAACTATTTAACAACAGTGCATTTTTAATGGCGGTAACATAAAAAAGTTGGTTTGCCGAGAATCCAATTTCGCCCAAATGGGTTTGGAAATTCACATCATAATTGGCACCATAAGAACGTTCGGCTTTTAAATTGTCTTTGTCAATGCCGAGAATATTTTCGAAATGGATGGATTCGGCTTCTTCGGTAAAAATATCGGGGATTTTATAGCCTAATCCACCACCAATCCGGCTCGAAAAACCATTTTCGTTTTTGTACAACAAAGAGATTCTTGGCAAAGGGAAAAATCCCCAATCGGGATTGTAATCGGTGCGCAAGCCGGTTTCCAGAATCCAGTTTTCGCTAATATCAAAAATGCTATTGGCAAACAAGCCATAGGTGAATTCTTTTTGATCGCGTTGCAATGCGGCTTCATCGCCTTCGTCAAAATTCACCGAATATGCATTAATACCCAGAATCCAGTCGGTTTTAGCAGCGGCTCTTTCGTAACTTACTTCGGTAAAACTGTTAATTTGCTTTCCGCTAAAGCTAAAATCAGGTACTTTGAGTGTGCGGTCAAAATAAGAAATACTATTCTTGATATTGAAATTGCTTAGAGAATCCAGTTGGGTTTTGTACACGGCCTGAGTGCTGAAACGTTTGGAAATGTTGTCCTCGGTGTATTGATGCATTGCTGTTTGACCGCGTTTAATTTTGGTCATATCACCTCCAATTCGGTCATCGTAAGTTCCGTTGACACCTAACCAAAAAGTAGTTTTTTCGGAAGGATAATAAAAGAATTTTGGGTTGAAGGAAATGGATTTTGTTTGTGGTAAATTGCTAAAATCATCATCTTCCGGGTCATAGGCTTTCTGATAATGTGCCGAACCATAAAGTGTTGTCCCGAATTTTTCATTTCGCTTGCTGTAAAAAACATTGGCAGTACTTCCCAAAGCATGGGTTTGGGTTAGCATGATGTCCAAATCAGCATCTTCATCAGGAGTTTTTGAAACCATGTTGACTAATCCCGCAATGGCACCACCACCATAAAGTGTAGATGAACTTCCTTTGATAATCTCGAATTGTTTTAGGTCTAAAGGCGGAATTTGCATAATACTCAAGCCGCTGGAAAAACCGGAATATAAAGGAAAACCATCTCTTAAAAGTTGGGTATAACGCCCGTCAAGCCCCTGGATTTTAATGTTCGAATTTCCGCTGCTCAACGAAGTTTGTTGCATTTGGATTCCTGTGTTTTCGCGCAATACCATCGAAATATTCGTTGGGTTCATCGTGGCTTTTTCTTCTAATTCTTCGCCATCAATAAATTCAATTCGGGTTGGGATTTTTTTAACCGTTCTACTGGTTCGGGAAGTTTGTAAAACTACTTCTTCAAGCTCGTTTTCATTGGGTTCTAAATGAAAAACAAAAACGGATTGGCCGGGAAGTTGAATTGTTTTTTTCAGGGTTTCGAAGCCCAAAAAAGTAATTATGATGTTTTGTTTTCCATTTGAAATATTTGAAAATTGTACTTTTCCCTCAGTATCCGTAATAGCTCCTTTTTGGTCTGATTCCAGATATACATTGGCACCAATTACGGCTTCGTTTTCAGAAACTACTTTTATTTGGATATCAGTTTTTTGTGCGTTAACTGACAGGCACGACAATAGTATGAGCAGTGTACTCATTATAAATTTGTTCATTTGAAATGAATTTTAATTAATTAAAAAATTAGACTTTTTGTCTTGATAATTTTAACTAATTAATTGGGGAGGTTGCCAAATAGCAGCAACAGAATCAAATTGATAATTTGATTGATAAGAAGATAATACTACATTAGAAATGGCAGTATGCACTCTAAAAGTATAGATTTTAATACTTTCGAAAGTAACCGACATTCCGCAGCAACTACAAAAACAAGTCACAGGGCAAGAATCATCATGGTCTTCCTGATGATTATGCTTAAGACTAATGCTATCTTTTTTCAGGTCTTCCGAATTATGTCCATCCGAGCAAGGTTTTAAAGATAAAAAAAGTATCAAAATGGATAATATGAAGGTACTTATTTTCATTGCGGCAACGAAGTTAAAAAATCTATCCCATATTTTGCTTTAAATCGTAAAAAAGGATTTTTAAGAGGTGTTATTTTCTTTTATAAAAGATATAATCGGTATTGATGGGTTCGATTCCATTTGCTTTTAAATCGCTTGCAATTTGCGCCCGATGATAAGTAGAATGATTGATTACATGAAAAATAACATCCTGAACCGTATTTGAAAACACGATTCCCTTGGAATTTTTATAGATTATTTTTTGGCTTAATTCACTATTGTTTAAAATACTTAAGCTTTTGTTGTAATTGATTTTATTATGATTTTTTAGACTTTCTAAGGATCGAATTTCCAAAACATCAACAGCAATTTTTTCGTTTAGAATGCGCTCATTCCAAATTTGTTGTGCGTTAATCAAGTGATTCAAAAGTTGGATGGATTTTTCGGGAATGATTTGTTTATTGTTTTCGAATAGCTGGATGAGTTCTTGGTTGAAATGATAGTTGTATTCATATGCGTCTTTAAAAAAGTCGTTGGTTTCCATTTGATGAACAGTTGTTGTAGTTAAGACTTGTTTAATTAATGGAATTTTTGTTGTTATATTTATTTTCTAAACCAATTTTCAATTTTAATTCTGTCAATATTTTCGAAATCTTTACCATTGTCAGTAACTAAGATTAATTTGTTTTCAACCGAAGTTACTCCAATTAGTAAGTCAAATTCATCATTTATAGGTTTTCCTATTTTACGTAATCTAACTTTTTCTTTTGCATATTTTTTGACAGAACCAAAAATTGGAATTACAGCTATTCCACTTACAAATAGGTCTACAGCTTTGTGTGATTTAGAAGGGTTTTCACTATTTTCAGCACCAAAACGAAGTTCAAAAACAGTTATTTCGGAAATAAAGCAATTTTCTTTTCCCTTTTCACGTATAATTTCGTCTAAATTTAATTTTCCACGAAGAAAGAAAATACAAATATTAGTGTCTAATAAATATTGCATTAAAATTTAATTTCTTTGTTGCTAAAATTTCTACTAGCTTTAATTTCTTTAATAATCTCTTCAGCAGGTTTTTCTGAGCCAAAAGCACCAAAAGATTCAAAAAAATGGTCTTTTTTAGCTTTTTTTTCTCTTTTTAAAGATTTCGTTAAACTTTCAATTAACTCAATTTTAGTTAATGAGTTTAGCCCTTCAAATAAGATCGAATAATTTTCAATAATATGTTTATCAGTATAGCTCATAATAAAAATCTTTTTGTAAAGTTATGAATTCTTTTTTGTCTAATAAATTTTTGTGGCAGGATATAAACGTAATGCTTGAAAAATTAAAAAAACTTACTTTTGCAATTCTTGAAAAAAGCTTAGAAATTGATTTGGCTGGCTTTAATCTTATAATCTTTCACCAAAGAATGAAACAGTATTTTAACTTATTTGATTTTTCGCAAAAAGTAAATTATAGAACTGAAATATTAGCAGGATTAACGGTCGCTATGACTATGATTCCGGAGTCGCTTTCTTTTGCTATTTTGGCTGGATTTCCGCCATTGGTAGGTTTGTATGCTGCTTTTATAATGGGATTAGTAACGGCAATTTTTGGCGGACGTCCAGGTTTAGTTTCCGGTGGAGCAGGAGCCACCGTAATTGTGTTAATTGCTTTAATGAAATCGCATGGTTTGGATTATGTTTTTGCCGCAGTGGCATTGGCAGGAGTTATCCAGATTTTGATAGGCGTATTTAAGTTAGGAAAATTCATTCGCTTAGTGCCACAACCTGTTATGTTTGGTTTTGTAAATGGTTTGGCGGTAGTCATATTTATGTCGCAATTAGAGCAGTTTAAAACTGTAATTAATGGAGAAAGTGTTTGGCTTTCAGGAAGTCCGTTGGATATTATGTTGGGCTTGGTAGCTTTGACAATAGGAATTGTGTTGTTTTTTCCAAAAATAACCAAAGCTATTCCGGCTTCTTTGGTGGCTATTATGGTAGTTTTTGCGTTGGTTTTAGGCTTCGGAATCGAAACTAAAACGGTTGCTGATATTGCATCGGTAAGCGGTGGATTTCCACCTTTTCATATTCCGAATATTCCTTTTAATTTAGAAACTTTGCAATTGATTCTTCCGTATGGTTTGATTATGGCTTGTGTTGGCTTGACCGAAGGTTTGTTGACTTTAAATTTAGTGGACGAAATTACTGGAACTAAAGGAAATGGAAATAGAGAATGTGTGGCTCAGGGAAGTGCTAATATTTTAAATGGTTTTTTCTTTGGAATGGGTGGTTGCCCAATGATAGCACAAACTTTAGTGAATTTATCAGCAGGTTCCAGAGCGCGTTTGTCAGGAATTGTTGCGGCGCTAACGATACTTTGTATTGTGTTATTTGGCGCTCCTATTATTGAAAAATTACCAATGGCAGCTTTAGTTGGTGTAATGTTTATGGTGGCAATTGGAACTTTTGAATGGATTAGTTTTCGAATCATCAACAAAATGCCAAAACACGATATTTTCGTAGGTATTACAGTCGCACTTATTACTATTGTGTTGCACAATTTGGCTTTAGCCGTATTGATCGGAGTCATCATTTCGGCATTGGTTTTTGCCTGGGAAAGTGCGAAACGCATTCGTGCCAAAAAATATATGGATGATAAAGGAGTGAAACATTATGAAATATTTGGTCCTTTGTTTTTTGCTTCAACTACCGCATTTGCTGAAAAGTTTGATGTATTGAATGATCCAAATGAAATAATTATTGATTTTGAAGAAAGTAAAATTGCCGATATGAGTGCTATTGATGCCGTACACAAAATTACCGAGCGTTATGCTAAAGTAGGGAAGACGGTTTATTTACGTCATTTAAGCGAAGACTGTCGTCAATTATTGCAAAATGCCCAGGGAATTATTGAGGTGAATATTATCGAAGATCCTACTTATAAAGTGGTTTCTAACTAGTATTTAAGTTGAATGGAATATTTCGATTGTCAGTTCGAGCGAAGTCGAGAACGAATCCCTCGACTTCGCTCGGGAAGACATCCCAATATTATTTACTCGCATAATCCTGATAAATTTCATCAATCGGAATGCTGTTAGCATTTCCGTCGTGAATGATTAATCGGTAGCGCAACACAGTTGGTTTTTTATTCGATAGCGGAACTGTTTTTGCTCCGGGAAAAGGATAGACTGCATTTTGCATGCTTTTTTTAGCACGTAAAATCCAGGGATTTTTAGCTCCCGGGTTTTTAGGATTACATAAAATAGTAAGTCCCGCTTGATTTTCATTTTTACCTAAAGAACCCGAAAGATCCATCCACTCGCTGGCAGGGATAGGAAGGTTGGTAGGGGTAATTTTTCCGTTTGGATCAGTAAACACAATATCATCGCTCAGGCGAATCCGGGGAGAAAAACCACCATAACCTTTTTCGTCTTCTGAGCCGCCAATTTTCATATTTGGTTCGAGTGCTAATAGAGCAATTTCAATATCAATTAGGCGATAATGCGGTTGTTTTGGATAGACTTTAATAATTGTCGTTTCTTTTACAAAAGCTTTTTCTACGCCGTTTTTGGATTTCCATAAAGGCGATTTCCAAAGAACAGTAGTTTGTATTGCTTTGCTGGCGTCTTTTTGCTTTTTCTCCTTTACAGCAGTAACTTCCCATTTGAAATTTTCAATTTCCCATCCGTCACCAATTCTTTTATCGCCAATATACAATTGATGCCAAGCCCAGAAAATACCGCGATGATGCAAATGATCGGCAGGAAAATCTTCGGTTAGAATTGTACCATCCAAGGAGTATAATGGATGAATGTAATTCAAACGAATGTATTTTCCATTAATCGACTTTTCTGAAGCTTGGTATGTTAAAATACTGTCTTTGCCTTCGGAAAAATGGCTTTGATTCTTTTCAATTTTTAAATTGACTTGGCCAAAACTGATTTGGCTCAAAAGAACAACTGCAATTAATAGACTGGCTTTTTTGAATAGCATCATTTAGTTACTTCTTTTAAATATTCATCCAAATTGCCTAAAGCCATAGTAAATCCTTCTTGGAATCCCATAGCGATGATTTGTTCCAGATCGGCTAGTTTTTCATATTGAGCCACAATGTTTACAGTTGTGGTTTCTCCTTTCTCAGTAAATGTATTATTCCAAACCGTACGGGGAAAATCGGTATTGATGGTTCCGTTTTCGTCACAAAAGGCATCTAATCCTGAAAAAGATTTTAGTATGTCTATTTTTTTATAATCGTTTCTACACCAGTGTGTTTGACCTTCAGGGCTAATCATCGCGTAAAACCAAGAACCACCTTCTCTAAAATCCATCGACTTAGTTTTAGTTTGATACGGTTTTGGTGCCCACCATAAATCTAATATTTCAGGCTTTGTCCAAGCGTCCCAAACTAATGGCAATTGGGCTGCAAATTCTCTTTTTACATTTACGGTATTGTTTTCTTTGTTGACAATGAAGTCAAATTGTAGATTCGTTTTCATCTGTTTTGTTTTTAAGGTTTGCTAAAATAGTGTCAAGTTCGTTAAATCGGTTTTCCCAAATGGCTTTAAATTGTGCTAACCATTGGTCTATTTCTTTTAGTTTATTCAGTTCGAGTTGGTAAAATATTTCTCGTCCTTTTTGTTCTTGTTGAATTAATTCACATTCCGAAAGAATCCGCAAATGTTTAGAAATGGCTTGTCTGCTGGTTTCAAAATGTTCAGCAATGGCATTTGGCGTCATCGCTTGAATAGCAATGAGACCTATGATGGCTCTTCTTGTAGGGTCGGCAATAGCTTGAAAAATATCTCTTCTCATTTAATTTAAATTAAGAAACCAATTAGTTGCAAATTTAAATGCAATTAATTGGTTGCGAAAATTTTTAAGACACTTTTTTTAATATTTCTAATAAAAATGACTTAGAGGAATATTTAAATATTATTTTTCTCCATAAATAACGATTGCACTTGAAGGAATTGAGACATTACCATCGGGAAATCTTTCATTGATTAATTCAGAAACTTCTTTTTTAATTTTTGCTCTCATAGCGTCATCGGCTTTACTCAGAGCAGCCACAAATGGAGCAGCAATTTCAGTCATCATAGACCAATAAGTTTCGTCTGTTCCACAATTTAGTGTCCCCAATACTTCGGTTTCTGAAATGTTTTTAAGTCCTGCTTCTTTAAAAATACTGGCAATAAATCCCGGTTTAGCACAGCGAAACATACCCGGAGCTCCTTCAGCTGGAGCAGCAATTTCCATATTTTTGTTTATTGTTCCTCCAATGGCGGTTACCCAAAAGTTTTTTTCCGGACCACTCCATACCGAAGTTGTAATTCGTCCTCCAGGTTTCAGTACTCTTGTTAGTTCTTTGGCTGCCATTTGCATATCTGGAAAAAACATGAAACCGAGACGGCAACTAATAATATCAAAGCTGTTGTCAGCAAACGGAAGTTCAGAAACATCACAAACCTGGGTTTCGAAATTTGGAATTCCTGCTTTACGTGCGTTTTCTTCGGCTATTTCAAGCATTCCTGCAGCAAGATCGGTGAATATTATTTTTCCATTTCCAATTTTTGCAGCAATGCTGATGCCTGGCTGTCCGGTTCCTGTTGCTACGTCTAGTACCGTTTCATTTTCTTTTGGGTTTATCAGTTTTATCATTTCATCACCTATTGGTTGTAGGAATTCCATAATCAGGGTGTCCCATTTTTTCCAATCAGGTGAAAATTTGTTCCAGGAGTCTTTTTGTTGCTCCCGAATTTGTTCAAGTTGTGCTTCCATGTCTTTTTGCTTTAGTTGTAAATAGATTTTTAAACCTTATTTTAATGCGGTTTTGCTTAGTTTATAACAAAGTTTAGTGCTGATTTTTTCAGTTGTTTTTCTAAATAAATTTACAAAAAAATCTTCCCGATTGTTTTAAATTAAGAATGTTTATTTTGTTTAAAGTGTTGGATTATAGTTTGTTGTGCTGTTGTTCTGGCTTTGTCTATTTGTTTTGAGAAATATTTTTTACAGCAAGTTGTAAGTTTTTAGAAATAAAGACAACTAATGAATCAAAATCAAAACTTATGAAAACAGTTATATATGATACTACTTTTTATGGTAGTGGCTTGCGGAAAAGAATCATCTCCAGAGGGAAGATCAAAAATTAGAGATAAAAATCTTCAGGAACAGCTGGATAGTTTAAAACTTCAAAATGAACAAATTCAGGAAGATATTCGATTGATCAAGAAAGAATTAAATCTAAAAAATAAATGAAATTAGTTTATCTTGGTTGTATTCGAAAAGAAATAAATTAAGTATGGAAGCGCTTGAAAAAGATTTTTTAGCCAATTTATCTCAGTACAATGCGATGATTCATAAGCTTTGTCGGTTGTACCGCGATAGTCTTGAAGATCGGGAAGATTTATTTCAGGAAATTGTTTTCCAACTTTGGAAATCCTATCCAAATTATAGAGGAGATGCAAAAATAAGTACCTGGATGTATCGCATTGCTTTGAATACTGCGATAGCTTCTTTTCGAAAGAAAACCACAACAATTAATTATTCTCCTGAATTACCTGATTTTGCCGAAGAGCTGCCAAGTGATGAAGTTGAATTAAGACAAGAGCGATTATTCGCTGTTTTAAAATTATTAGACGATAGCGAAAAAGCATTGATAGCCTTGTATTTTGAAGAGTTGTCCTATCAGCAAATTGCTGAAATTACGGGGATCAATGAAAATTATGTTGGGGTAAAACTCAATCGTATTAAAGCTAAAATTAAAACTTTACTAAATAAATAGCTCATGGAAATAGACGATTTAAAATCCGATTGGAATGCAATACAGTCCATTCCAAAAAACGAGGAAACATTATTGTTGATGTTAAAAGAAAATACGCATCCCGTTTTAAAATCAATTCGAAAACAAATTGTGATTGAAGTTACCGCTTGGTCGCTTTTCTTGATGGTTTATTATTCGATGTTTGATGGAGCGACAAAACCTCTTTGGATTAATTTGGTTTTGATAATTGCTCTTTTAATGCCAATACTTCATAGTTTTTATGGTTATCACTATAATAAGTATTTAGCAGATGGTTCGAATATTAAAATGGCTTTAGAACAGCTTTATGCCAGGTTAAAAAAATATGCTTTCATTACAGTTATTGCCAGAGTGGGTTTTATTTGTGGTTTACTGTTATTCTTTAGCTATAATATTCATTTTACAACTACAAAGTATTTTTTATTGCTGCTTATTTTGGTTGTTTTTTCTATTCAAATATTTGTTTTGTATCAGGTTTGGGCAAAGCGATTAGGCGTCCTTCAAGTTATAATAAGAGCATTTTCTGATTTGAAATAAGATAATTCTTGGTTTTTTATTAATTTGTTGTCAAAAAATCACTAAAAGTGGGTATTGCTGTAAAATGTTAATTCATATACTTTTATTCCGCCTAATAAGAGGGAAATTAATTTTATAATTAACACTTGACAAGATGACAAATTCAGATAAAATTAAGAAGGTAAATGAATTGATTATTGAAGTAATCAAAGACGAAGAGCATCAATTAGAGAGTTCTTTCAGTGGATTAAAAGATGTTGTTTTGAGTATCCTTGCTGAGTATTGGCACACCGAAAGAGAGCCAGAAATCTTCATGGAAAATGTTCTGGTAGAAATAGATTAATACATTATATAAAAATAGAATTTGTCATTTTAGGGTTTGATGAATTTTTATAGATAGCCACTTTAGTTTTAAAGTGGCTTTTCTTTTTCATTTAATCTAAAAAAAGATCTCCAATTAGATAGCACTTTGCGTATCCGCTAATGCGAACTCTATTCCCCAATAATTCACAATCTAAATAGCCTTTGCGTTCCGAAAGTTGGATAGCCGATAATACCGTTTTATTGAGTTCTTTTGCCCAATAAGGAATAAGAGTCGTATGTGCCGAACCCGTTACAGGGTCTTCATTAATTCCTGATTGAGGTGCAAAAAAACGAGAAACAAAATCAGTCGTATTGCCTTTAGCTGTTATAATGACACCACGAACGTCCAATTTTGAAATTTGATCAAAGTTGGGTTTTAAATTCAGTATTTCTTCTTCGGTATTAAAAAGAAGCATATAATCGGTTTTTCCTTTAAAAGCCAATTGTGGTTTGCTATCAAAGGCATCCAATATTTCATTGGTCAATGTTATTGGTTCCAAAATATCCGTTGGGAAATTTAGTGAAAGTAAATCGCCATCTTTAGTTACCGTCAAATCACCACTTCTGGGTGAGTAAAATGTAATAACAGAATCGCTGTGGTTTTCATAATGGAGCAAAACAAAAGCCGCTGCTAGTGTAGCATGTCCGCAAAGATCCACTTCAGTTTGAGGTGTAAACCATCTGATTTCATATTTATCGCCATTTTTTACATAAAAAGCAGTTTCGGCCAAATTGTTTTCGGCGGCAATTTTTTGCATGATTTCATTACTTAACCATTGTTCCAGCGGACAAACGGCAGCTGGATTTCCGGAAAAAACGCTTTTAGTAAAGGCATCAATTTGATATATTTTCATTCTGATAATTGTTGTTTAATTAATAATCCTAGATTTTGAAGGCTGCGTTGGACTTTTTCATCCCATTTTATGGCAAAATTCAATCGCATACAATTGTTGTATTGATTGTGTTGCGTAAACATTCTTCCCGGAGCAAAACCTATTTTATGTTGTATAGCAATATCGTATAAAACGGCTGTGTCGATTTTTGGATCTAACTCTAACCAAAGTACAAAACCACCCTGTGGTTTTGAAATCTTGGTGTTTTCAGGAAAATATTCTTCAATTGTGCGTTGAAAAAGCAAATAGTTCGCATACAGTGTATTTCGCAATCCTCTTAAATGATGTTCGTATCGGCCATGTTCCATGAAATTGGCAATTACTTCTTGAAATAATGGCGGACTCGACATGGTATGTAATAGTTTTTTTCGAATCAATTTTTCCTTGAATTTCCCGGGCGCAACCCAGCCCACACGATAACCTGGAGCTAATGTTTTAGACACCGAACCACACCACATGACAATTCCTTCTTCGTCAAATGCTTTACAGGGTTTTGGTCGGCTGGCGCCAAAAAAAAGATCACCATATAAATCATCTTCAATCAACGGAATATTATGTAACGTTAATAATCGAACGAGTTCTTTTTTGTTTTCGTCTGGCATGCAACTTCCTAGAGGATTGTTGAAATTAGTCACGAAACAACAAGCCTTAATTTTAGGTAATACTTTTTTCAAATCTTCGATAGAAACACCTGTTACAGGATGGGTAGGGAGTTCAATGATGTTAAGTCCCAAGGATTTTATCATTTGTAAAATACCAAAATAAACAGGAGTTTCAATTGCCACAGTGTCTCCCTGGTTAGTTACAGTAATTAAAGAATAAAACAGCGCATTTAACGCTCCCGACGTGGTTACAATATCATCCTCGTTTAGATTTCCATCCCAGGTAAAAGACCATTTGGCCACATTTCTTCTCAAATTGATATTTCCCTGTGCAGGCTCGTAGCCCGTTCCGCTGTCTTCTAAAGTGCGTAACACTTTTATAATTCCTTTGTTGAGTTTAGTAATGGGCAGCATACTTTTATCAGTAACTCCCAATGCAAATTGGGTTAAATCTTTATTCGTTAAAGTATTGAACACCTTACTGATTAAATCTTCAGGAGTTTTTTCTTTGTTGGATAAATGAAGTTTACTTATCGAAGGAAGCGCGAGTCTGGTATTGAAAGTTTTACTAACATAATAACCTGATTTTGGTCGGGATTCTATTAGCGATTTACTTTCTAATTCTAAAAATGCTTGTTTTACCGTATTGATACTGATGTTATAAATTTTTTGTACAGTACGAATTGATGGCAGCTTTTCTCCTGTTTTTAGAGTTCCAGATGCTATTTGCTCTTCGATTATTTTTGCAATTTTCAGATATAAAATTTCTCTCGACATTTTAGGAAAGCTTAATTTGTGTCTTATAAAAGTAATAAAAAATACAACTGTGTCCTTTTTTGCTTTTTAGGAATTCGAGTTGTTCAACCAATTGACTAAATGTGCTATAGAAATGGATAGGTTTTTATAATGACTATTTTGCCATTCATTTTTGAAAAAAAGTTCTGATTCTCGTATTAAACTTTCATCAATTTGATTATTAGAAAAATTAGTATCTATATGGGTGTTAAGATGGTAATTGTTAGCATTTGTTGGGGTTGCATAAGAATAACCAACAATTTTACGATCTATTTCGGCTACATAAAACGGAAGTCCAAAGTGATTAGTCAAAGCTGAATCCAATGTTGCTTTTTGTTGTTGGTAAAGCTTTACAATTGTATTCATATCAGAGATTGTAACTGCTCTGAAGCTTATTTTTTGCTGTTGTTTGATAATTGTTTCCATACTTTCATATTTAGAAAGTAAAATTATCTATTCTTAAAGAACAAGTACAGATACAGAAATAGTATTGTTTACGGGTACAGTTTGTGTTGATAGAAAGCAAGGGAATAAAAAAAATCCTCTTTTTAAAATGATTTAAAAAGAGGATTTCGTTTTGTAAAGCTTAAGGCTTTTTTTTATAAGTTCGCTTTAATCTTTTCAATGATAGCATCGTATTCAACATCTGAAAGCGATACTTTGTTTGGGTTCATTTCGAAAACACTTCCAAAACCATAACCGTCTTTGTATTTAGGCACTATATGAAAATGCAAATGCGACAAAGTATCAGAGAAAGCACCATAATTGATTTTGTCAGGATTAAAGGCTTTAGTAATGGCATTTGCAGTGGTAGCAACGTCGTCCATAAAAGCATTGCGTTGTTCGTTGCTTAGTTCGTGGAATTCAACTCCGTGATCTTTATAGACTACATTTAAACGACCTGTGTACGATTGCTCTTTGAATATGAACAATTGCGATACTTTCAAGTCGGTAATTTTAATCATTAACTTATGTAATGTTTCGTTTTCCTGGCAATACAAACATTCAGAAACTGGTGATGGCATATTTTTATTTTATAAATTAATAATAGTATTTTGATTGACTCTGGCAAAGCTATCCATACTATTTTACTTTTCCAAATGCCCTTTTGCTTTAAGTTGTTCTATAACTTTTTCGCTAATTTGTTTTCCCCAAGCTTGTCCCGCAATCATAGATTCTTGCATTACTTGAGGCATGGTGCTAATCATTTTTTTTCCAACAGGGGAGTTGTAAAAAACGATTAATTGGTCAATGTCACTTTCGGTGTAATATTTATCATAAATAGGAATAATCATCTTTTCTAGATCTTCTGCTTTTACTTCGTTTTTAAAATCATCCCAAAATTTGTCACCAGCTTTAGAATAGGAAGTTTTAAAACTAGTTATCATCTGGTTCATCATTTGGATTCCCATTTTTCCCGTACCCGTTAATTCAAGGAGTTGATTTATTTTATTGCTTTTTGAAGTATTTTGTGCATTTGCTGAAAGCGAAAGTACACAGAAGCTTAGAATTAGAAGTGATTTTTTCATGGTTTGTTTAATGATTAAAATAGGGTTTAAAAGTAAGGATTTATAATTTACCAATAAAAATTATCTAACAAAAAAAGCGCTCTCTTTCGAGAACGTTTCCGTTATTAAAAACTAAAAATTAGTTGTTTTCAATCCACTTTCAGGTATTAACAAAGGCTTCTTGTCAAGGTTAACCTTGGTGTTTCTATATGTTGTATTTATTTAAATATGTCTTTTAGTGCTGATTCTGAAGCCTTAAATGTTAAATCAAATTTCTCTAACATTTTATTTATATTTCGTCTGTGCCAGTCAGTTGATTGTGGATGAAATATAATTTCGAATGGTAAGTTTTTAAAATTAGGTAAGAGCAGATGGATTACTTTGATGTTTTGTGCTTCGTTTATTTCGTCAACATCTTCATCTGGAATAATTCCTCTAGCTTCTGTATATTTTGGTTCTTCTTTTATTTCTACAATTATTCTAAATTCCTGTTCATGTCCAAAACTTGAATCTTTTATAAATCCTTGTAAATCATTTTTTAAGTCAGTACTACATAACTTTTCAAAATTATTAAATTGATGATAGTCAACACAACCATAAGTCAATTTTTCATAATTGTGGTTTGGAAGATTAAAATTATAATTGGATAATTCGTTTAGTAAGTCTTTAAATGGAATTCGGATTGCAACACTATCTGGTTTAGAATATAATTGCCACATCGCAACAGACTCATGATTATTTATATACCAACAACTCGCATAGTTTGTATCTTGAAAGTTTTCTCTTTTTCGTCTGAATAAATTTCTTTTTGTTGGATTAATATTTAAACCAAGATATTCAAATGCATTGCCTTCATTTTTCATCTGCTCGGCAATTTTATCACTTTTATAATTAAGTTGTAGATGTTCTAAATTAACACCTTCTAGTTTGTCTTCAAAGAGGTTTAATTTTACAAGAGAAATTCTAGCTTCTAATAAAAAATCAAGAAGTTTGTCAATTGTGATATACCTACATAGAATTGCATCGTCAGACGGGAGATTATGAAAAGATTCTATTTTTAAAGGAGTTTTTATCATTTGTATTGGATTTCAAAAAATATTAATTAAACTATTGTTGTTTAAATCTTTAAACCTACAAATAATATTGACTTGCAATAGAGGAAATCTGTTTTATCTCACAAAAAAAGCGCTCTCTTTCGAGAACGCTTTTCATTATTTAAAACTAAAATTAGTTGTTTTCAATCCATTTTCTGGCATTGACAAAGGCTTCTTGCCAAGGGGTTACTTCGTCATTTCTGTTGCTTGGATAATTAGCCCAGTTCCATTGGAAAACAGAACGCTCAATGTGTGGCATCGTCACCAGATGACGTCCTGTAGCATCACACAACATGGCTGTGTTGAAATCAGAACCATTAGGGTTTGCAGGATATCCTTCATAACCGTATTTACCAACGATGCTGTAGTTTTCTTCACCCATAGGTAAGTTAAATTTTCCTTCACCGTGAGAAACCCAAACTCCAAGAGTTGTACCAGCTAAACTAGATAACATTACTGAGTTGTTTTCCTGTACGGTTACCGAGGTAAAAATACTTTCGTGTTTGTGGCTGTTGTTGTGTAGCATTTTTCCGTGTACTTCGTGCTCAGGATTGATTACTTCTAATTCCATAAACAACTGGCAACCATTACAAATTCCAACAGATAAAGTGTCTTCTCTTTTGAAGAAGTTTTTCAAAGCTGTATTGGCTTTTTCGTTGTATTTGAATGCTCCGGCCCAACCTTTAGCAGAACCTAAAACATCTGAATTAGAGAAACCACCAACAGCTCCAATAAACTGAATGTCTTCCAGGTTTTCACGTCCCGAAATCAAATCGGTCATGTGAACGTCTTTTACATCAAAACCTGCCATGAACATCGCATTTGCCATTTCGCGTTCAGAATTACTTCCTTTTTCACGAATAATAGCTGCTTTTGGTCTTGGTTTAGAAGCATCAACTTCAGGTTTTTTTCCTGTAAAATGAGCAGGGAAACTAAAGTCTAAGGCTTGGTTTTTATAATTGTCATAACGCTGTTGCGCTGTTCCGTTTTTAGATTGTTTTTGGTCTAACAAGAATGAAGTTTTAAACCAAACGTCTCTGTATTTAGTAATATCTAATTTACATGGACCAAAATCTAAAGTAGCTTCATTAGTTGCTGTTCCTAATTTGTAGAACGAAACTCCATTCGCATTCAATTTGCTTTCTAAAGTAGCGTCTTCTTTCGCCTGGAATACAAGACCGATGTTTTCAGCAAATAAATATTTAATGATGTCTTTTTCTTCGAAAACAGAGAAATCTATTTTCGCTCCTAAATTCACATCAGCAAAACACATTTCCAATAAAGTAGTGATTAAACCACCACTTCCAATATCGTGACCCGCTACAATTTGATTGTCTAAGATTAATTCCTGGATAGTGTTGAACGCATTTTTAAAGAAAGCAGCGTCTTTAATTGTAGGTGTTTCAGTTCCAATAGTGTTCAGGATTTGTGCAAATGAAGAACCTCCTAATTTGAATTCGTCTTGAGATAAATTGATATAATAAATAGAACCACCGTCTTTTTGTAAAACAGGTTCTACTACTTTTCTAACGTCAGTACAGTTACCACCTGCCGAAATAATTACCGTTCCCGGTGCAATTACTTCGTCATTTGGATATTTTTGCTTCATTGAAAGTGAATCTTTTCCTGTTGGAATATTGATTCCCAATTCGATTGCAAAGTCAGAACAAGCTTCAACAGCAGCATACAAACGAGCGTCTTCACCTTCGTTTTTACAAGCCCACATCCAGTTGGCCGAAAGAGAAATTCCTTTCATTCCGTTTTTTATTGGAGCCCAAACAATATTTGATAATGATTCGGCAATAGCAGTTCTTGTTCCGGCAACCGGGTCAATTAAGGAAGCAATAGGAGAGTGTCCAATAGATGTTGCAATTCCTTCTTTTCCTTGATAATCCAAAGCCATTACACCACAATTGTTCAATGGCAATTGCAATGGTCCTGCGGTTTGTTGTTTAGCTACTTTTCCACCCACACAACGGTCTACTTTATTAGTCAACCAGTCTTTACAGGCAACAGCTTCTAATTGCAATACCTGCTCTAAATAGCTTGATATATTTTTTATGCTATACTCTAATTCAGAATAATTGTACTTAATAGTTGAGTCAGTCATAATCGTTTTTGGCGAACTTCCGAAGAAGTCTTCCAAAGCATAATCCATTGGTTTTGCACCAGTAGTTTTTGATTCGAAAGTAAAACGATGGTCGGCAGTTACATCTCCCACCTGATACATTGGCGAACGCTCTCTGTCGGCGATTCTTTGTAAGATGTCAATGTCTTTTTTACCAATAACCAATCCCATTCTTTCCTGAGATTCGTTACCAATAATTTCTTTTGCCGAAAGGGTAGGGTCGCCCACAGGCAATTTATCCAAATCGATTAATCCTCCTGTATCTTCCACTAATTCCGAAAGACAGTTTAAGTGTCCACCAGCACCGTGATCGTGAATAGAAACAATTGGGTTGTTATCGCTTTCTACCAAACCACGAATGGCATTGGCAGCACGTTTTTGCATTTCCGGATTCGAACGTTGGATGGCATTTAATTCAATTCCTGAACCAAAAGCTCCTGTGTCTGCAGAGGATACAGCAGCTCCACCCATTCCAATTCTATAATTTTCTCCACCAAGGATAACGATTTTATCGCCTTCTTGTGGTTTGTGTTTGATAGCCTGATCTAATTTTCCATAACCAATTCCACCTGCTTGCATGATTACTTTATCGTAACCAATTTTACGAGCCTGAGCTGAGCCTGTCGAAGCTTTTTCTTCGTGTTCGAAAGTTAAAACGGAACCTGTAATAAGCGGTTGTCCAAATTTGTTTCCAAAATCAGACGCTCCATTTGAAGCTTTGATTAAAATATCCATTGGAGTTTGATACAACCATTTTCTTTCGGCTACAGCGTCTTCCCAAGGTCTGTTTTCTTCTAATCTTGAGTAAGAAGTCATATAAACCGCAGTTCCAGCCATTGGTAACGAACCTTGTCCACCAGCCAAACGGTCACGAATTTCTCCTCCTGAACCTGTTGCAGCTCCGTTGAAAGGCTCTACAGTGGTTGGGAAATTATGCGTTTCTGCTTTTAACGAAATAACAGAATCAAATTCTTTTATTGCGTAAAAATCCGGTTTGTCAGCAGTTTTAGGAGCAAATTGTTGCACTCTTGGTCCTTTAACAAAAGCCACATTGTCTTTGTAAGCCGAAACAATATCGTTAGGATTTTCCTGTGATGTTTTCTTGATTAATTTGAAAAGAGAAGTTTCTTTTTCTACACCATCAATAACAAAAGTTCCGTTGAAAATTTTGTGACGACAGTGCTCCGAATTCGCCTGTGAGAAAGCAAAAATTTCAGAATCAGTTAGTTTTCTACCTAATTTGGTAGCCAAATTATCTAAATATTCAACCTCTTCTGAGCTTAAAGCCAAACCTTCTGTTTTGTTATAAGCAGCAATGTCCTCAATATCCAAAATTGCTTCTGGCTGCACATTGATGGTAAAAATATCTTGATTTAATTCGGTATATTTTTGAGAAAGCATTGGGTCGAAATCAGTGAAATCTTCTGATGCTTTATAAAATTCTTCGATACGAATGATTCCTGAAATCCCCATATTTTGAGTAATTTCTACGGCATTGGTACTCCAAGGCGTAATCATAGTAGCGCGAGGACCAACAAAAAAATCCGTCAATACGGATTTCTCTATTTTATTTGCATTGGCAAAAAGCCAGTTCAGTTTAGAAATATCTTGAGCCGAAATTTCGCCTTGTGTTTGTACGGCAAAAATTGCGTTGCTTTGGTTTTCAAAGAAATGAATCATTGTTTTGTATTTGATGAATTGCGATGCAAATTTAGGTTAAAAAAACAGTACCGACAAGTGTAAAAATGACTTTTTAAAGTAGTCGAAATCAGTGTTCAATTTGTAGTATTCAGAGTTCAATATTCAGAAATCAGCAAGTATAATTCATTAATTAGAATTTAATTTCTTTGTGTACTTTGCGAAATCTTTTTCTCTTTGCGGTTAAATTTTAGCCACAGATAATAAAAAACTTAGTGCTCTTAGCGAAAGCTTTGTGTCCTCTGCCTGTCGGCAGACAGGTTTGTGGTTAAATAAAAATGATTATCAATTTTCTTTAGGAAACACCATACTCTGGTAAGCACCCAAATCAGGAGGCGAAGTCCTGGTTTTTCCGTTGATGTCCAGCGGAATTGAATAAGCCGGATTTCCTTTTGCGAAAGCGGCAGAAGTATTGTCAATATTGAGTTTGTTCTTTTCGATTGAGAAAAAACGAGGATTTTGGTTCAGAATGATGTTGTTGTAATGAACGTTATTGCTGAAATTATATAGTGGATTCGTACTATTGGCTTCAAATTTTAATAGGCAATTGTTGAATTGGTATTCAAAAAGAGCTGCATTGTTTCTGTCCAAATTCAATTCATTTGAATATGCGCCATAAATGATACAATTGTTAAAAGTAGCTTTGGTTAAATTGGATGTTTCTGGATTAGCTCCCGTTTTGTAATTGTTTATCGTTAGCGCGAGTTGTTGGACATCGTTCCAGTTGTTGTTAAAAGTACAATGAGTAAACTGGTAATTTCCTCCATAAGTGCAAGCCAGCGCCGCTTTTCCAGCGGTGTTAATGACGATGTTTTCGCCTTCAATTTTCGCATTTTGAGCCAGAATTCCATAGTTGGACGAATTGTAAATTTGGCTGTTTTTTATCGAAACGGTAGTTTGATCCTGATTGTCAATTCGCAAACCTATTGTAGCATTTTTAATCGTCAGGTGATTGATTTTGTGAGCCGTACTGCTATTACGAAGCCAAATGGCGGCCCATTGTCCTGGAACATTAGCGTAATCTGCTTCGAGACGATCGCCTTCAAAAATAATTTCGTTTTCCTGCTTGGTAGTAGTTGAAATACTTCCGTTGCATTCCAAACTAGCCGATTGCGGTACAATCAAACCCGAATTAGTATGAAAATAAACGCGGGCTCCAGCATCAAAAACTACTTTTTTTCCTTCGGGAACGGTGGCGTAGCCGTAAATTACATACGCTTTTTGATTGGTAAAATGCAGTTCGTTACCATTTACAGTATCATTTTCGTCCAGATAAAAACCGTTTAGTTTTGTGTTGTCAAAAGTTACAGTTTCGGTGGTGCCATCGTTCAAACGTTTTGGATACAGAAAAACAGCATCTTTTACTAATGTCAGTAAGGCTACTTTTTGCAAATTTGTACCACTGTCAAATTCAATGTTGTCGGTATATAAAAAATTCACAGGATTAGCATCGGAGCTGTTTGGAGTAGTTTCAATAAAAACATAGAGGCTGTCTTTGGCTAAAAGCGTTACATTGTTGAAAATTTTGTTGTTTTCGCCCTGCATTCCGTCAACGGTCATGCGGTATTTAGAATTTAAACTTTTGCCTAATTTAATCGTTGGAATGTTAATATCATTTTTACTGTGATTGTAGACTTTCAATAAGTAAGTACTCGAACTAATAGTCGAAAAAACAGTATCTAAAAAAACAGTATCTTTCGAAAAAACTAATTTTCCATCACTGGGTACGGTTGAAAAATCGGTACGACAAGAACAGATTGAAAGTAATATTCCGAAGATAAATAATAGCGAAAAGGAACGCATGGGTTTTGTTTTTTTGTAAAAATAGAAAAAATCTTATTTGTTAAGGCTTAATTTTAAAATGGATTGCAGAATATGCTTCGCATTTGATACATAGTCTCTATTCTTTTCTTTATTTTTACAATCGATTAAAATAAAATTCATGACATTCGATAAAGAAAAGATATTGGAATACTGCAATCGTATTTCAAAAAATACCTTAATGGAAACCTTAAATATTGAATATGTGGATGCGGGAGAAGGTTTTTTGACTGCTACAATGCCCGTGAATCCTAGCGTTCATCAGCCAATGGGCTTGTTGCACGGAGGCGCTTCGGTAGCTTTAGCCGAGAGTGTAGGTAGTGCCGCTTCCTTTATATTCATCAATCCCGAAGTTAGTGAAGTACGCGGAATAGAAATTTCAGCCAATCATTTAAAAGCCAAGCGAGAAGGTGTGGTTACTGCTACAGCAAAAATCATTCACCAAGGCGCAAGCATACATTTATGGGAAATTCGCATTGTGGACGAAAGAGATAATTTGATTTCGCTTTGTAAATTGACCAATATGGTTTTGCCAAAAAGAAAAAAAGCCCATTAGATTTTTGAAGAAAAACAAACCTTTAATAAATTAATATATGATTGATTTTTTTATAAAAGTTAAGCAACAAGAAGCCCAAAAATTACCTTTTGTTATTTATAAAAAACCGTATAAAACAGAAGTGAGAGGTTTTTTTCAAAAAAATGATCATTTGTATTTTGCCGAAGCTTTAGACGAAACGGGTTTTGTCTTTGCTCCATTTGATGGCAATCAGATGATATTGATTCCAAAAAATCAATCGGTTATTTGGGAATCGGATGTTACTTCTTTTGGTGAAAATCATTTAGAAAGTTTAAATCAATCAGAAAATCAACAAGAAAAAGAACGTTTTGAGCATCTTATTCAAAAAGCAATAGAGGCTATCGAAAAAGGGACTTTTAACAAGGTGGTTTTGTCTCGAAAAGAAATTCTGGAAGTGCCCAATTTTGATTTGGTTACTGTTTTTACACGGTTAATCCAGCGTTTTCCAACAGTTTTTTGTTATTGTTGGTACCACCCAAAAATAGGTTTGTGGATGGGAGCTACTCCAGAGCGATTGTTAAAAGCCAGCCGAAAAAAGTTTTGTACAATGGCGTTAGCAGGAACACAAAATTTTAACGGCACTACTGACATAGTTTGGGGCGCAAAAGAAATAGAGGAACAGCAATTTGTTACCGATTTTATATTGGAAAACCTGAAAGGATTAACTTCTGAAGTGGCTATTTCCAGTCCTTACACCGTTCAAGCAGGAAATGTGTTGCATATTAAAACTGATATCGAAGGAGTAATTAATAAGACATCCAAATTGAATCAGGTGGTTTCAGTTTTACATCCCACACCCGCGGTTTGTGGTTTGCCTAAAGAAACGGCAAAAGGATTTATTTTAGGGAATGAAGGCTATGATAGAGAATATTATACTGGTTTTTTAGGCGAATTGAATAAGAAGGGTTTTGCTGAGAAGAAACAAAAATCTGATTTGTTTGTTAATTTACGCTGTATGCAAATAAAGGAAAAACAAGCGCATTTGTATATGGGTTGTGGTGTTACTAAGGAAAGTATCCCCGAAAAAGAATGGAACGAAAGTGTCAATAAATCTATGACGATGAAAAGCGTGCTTTGAAGTTAGAAGTTAGAGGTTAGAAGTTAGAAGATGGAAGTCAGATTTCAGAATGCAAAAATTAAAACATAAGGAATAACACAATAAAACTCCGTACAGTCTCCCCTCCTTTGGAGGGGGCAGGGGAGGAAAAACAAAAATAATGAAACTAGATATATTAGCTTTTGGAGCGCATCCCGATGATGTGGAATTAGGTTGTTCGGGGACTATTTTAAAAGAGATTTCCTTAGGGAAAGCAGTTGGAATTGTGGACTTAACCCGTGGAGAGTTGGGGACCCGTGGTTCGGCAGAAATTAGAGATCAAGAAGCTAATGATGCTGCCAAAATATTAGGGGTTTCAGTTCGAGAGAATTTAGAGATGAGAGACGGTTTTTTTGTCAATGACGAAAAGCACCAATTGGAAATCATCAAAATGATTCGCAAATACCGACCTGAAATTGTTTTATGCAACGCTATAGACGATCGTCATATTGATCATGCAAAGGGAAGTAAATTAGTTTCTGATGCTTGTTTTTTATCTGGCTTAATGAAAATAGAAACGGAGTTAGATGGGGAACAGCAAAAAGCTTGGAGACCTAAAGTAATTTATCATTATATTCAGTGGAAAAATATCGAACCTGATTTTGTAGTGGACATCACAGGATTTACTGATAAGAAAATTGAAGCTATTTTAGCCTATCGTTCTCAATTTTATGATCCCAATTCGACAGAACCAGAATCGCCAATAACGTCTAAAAACTTCTTTGAAAGCTTAAATTATCGTTCCAGAGACTTAGGTAGGCTAGTAGGGGTAGATTATGCCGAAGGATTTACAGTTGAAAGATGTTTGGCAGTCAATAGTTTAGCGGATTTGCTGTGATTTTATTGATTTTTTTTGAAAAAATAGTTTGCAGAAGTCAATAAACGTTGTATATTTGCAACCGCAAAGCAAATGGTGGTTGTAGCTCAGCTGGTTAGAGCATCGGTTTGTGGTGCCGAGGGTCGCCGGTTCGAACCCGGTCATCCACCCAAAATGCAAAAGCCTCTTCGAAAGAAGAGGCTTTTTTTGTGCGTTTAATTTTGAGGGAATTTATTATTGGTGTAAATTTACACCAATATAAACTATTGAATTATGGCACGTCAAAGTATAACTTTAGCTAATCAGAATGACGAATGGCTAAAACAGCAAATTGTCAAAGAAGAATTTACCAGTAAAAGTGAAGCGGTAAATTATTTGATAAAGCAAGCAAGAGAGAGAGAAGCCTATGATGATTATGTTAGTATGAAATTGGAAAGAGGTGAAAAAAGCGGGTTTGCCAAGCAACAAACACGTGAGGAGATGCTGGCAGAGTTTAAAAAGCGATTAAAAAATGTATAATTGTTTTTTGACTCGTGAAGCCAAAGAAGATTTATGGAGAATTTATGAATTTGGAGTATATAAATTTGGAGAAGTACAAGCAGATAAGTATTTCAATTTGATTAACGATTGTTTTGATAAAATTGCTTCCAATCCTTTTATGTTTCCAGAAACAATAAAAAACAACCAGAAGTATCGATTTTGCGTTTGTGGAGTGGATACCATTTATTACAAAATCAATAATGATGCAATTGAAATCATCACTATTATTGGGAGACAAAATTTTTAGTTCAAACCCATTTTAGACTAAGTTTCAAAATTGTATTTTAGTTTATAATTCCCAACTTAAAATCTATAATTGTCTTTTGATTACTGTTGTGAATTGATTTCAAAATTTCCTTTTTGCAAATAAAAAATCCCATTTTGAACTGATGTCCAAAACGGGATTTTTTAGTATTGTGAAATGATTTTATTAAAAAAGCTTTTCCCAAGGATTGTCACTTCTAAAAGGAACGGCAGGAAGTCCTTCTTTATTGATGAAATTAGACTGAGCAGCTTCATTCCAACCAAAACGCACCGAATAGGGGTGTTGGACTTCGGGAGCAGAAACAATTACTTTATTGCCGCTTATTTCCGCTTTTGCGGGTACAAATTTGCCATCTGCTCCAGCAATAGTAAACCAACTTAGCGGTTTTCCATTACGACTGCTTAAACCACTTCCTGTATTTGAATAGCTAACTTCAATAGTGTTGTTTACAATTTTCATTTTTTGGAATACAGGTCCGGAGTAAACTACATTAGTTTGTCCGTAAGCTTTATTTGCAGCAAGCAGGCTTAAACGACGGCCTACTTCCCATTTGTATCCGGGATGTAAATCGGCGATGCTATCTACTAAATCAGTAATTGCTATTGTATTGGTGTTTTTTAAATGCAATGTTAGTTTTTGTGCTTCCCAGAATTCAGGAAGCTGTTCGGCGGTAAGTGGTCTGTCTTTAGAAGCCGAATAGTTATAAGGGGCTATTTGGACAAAATAAAAAGGCATTTTTTTATCTTTCCAATCGTTACGCCAACTTTCGATCAATGTTTTAAGTTTATAAGCATAACGGATGTTTTCGTTTAGAAAACAATTTGATTCTCCCTGATACCAAAGCATTCCTTTCAAGGCAAAAGGAATGATCGGTTGTATCATAGTATCGTAAAATTTACCTATATCGCCACCATCAGCACTTAATTTGTTTAGGATTTTCCCATTTTTTAATTTAGGTTCTATTTCCATTTTCGAAGCCTGAATCCAAGGTTCAATTCGACTACCAGGCACTGCTGCCGAAATCATCCCGATGGGCACGTGTAATTTGGTATATAAATCTTTTGCAAAATAATAACCCACTGCCGAAAAATCAACCAATGGTTTTCCCATTGCCGCATCCCAACCGAGATGCTCCGGACTTGGATCCATGTATTTTCGACGATCTAAGAAAATGCGGATATTGGTATTATTAGCGTTGTTTAAATCATCTTCGGGTGGTTTGTATCCTTTTACTGCTGTCTGGAATTTGCTGTATTTTCGCATTGCATATTCCATGTTGGATTGTCCTGAACAAAGCCAGACTTCACCAACTAAAATATTTTTCAATACAATGGTGTTTTTTCCTTTGATCGTCATTTCGCGTGGCATAAACGAAGCTTTCATTGGACTAAGTTTTATAGACCATTTTCCAGATTTATCAGCAACTGTAGTTTTATTTTGTCCCGCAAAAGCAACTGATATTTTTTCGCCTGGAGTAGCGGTTCCCCATACAGGTACTGCTTTTAGCTGTTGTAAAACCATATTATGTCCCAGAATTTTTGGGATCGTAATTTGGCTAAAAAGTGGGGTAGTAAATAAGACGAAAGCACTTAATAGGAATAAGTATTTTTTGAAATTCATAAGTTATGTATTGTAAAAAGAAGTTTTTTTAATGCTTTAACTCATAAATAGTGCCACAACGAGCGCAGTCGAGATTTTTTTGAAAAATATTTAAAATCTTGACTGTGCTCAAATTGACAGCAATAAATAACTTATGATAGGATTTGTTATTTATTCCAAATTTCCCAAGCCTTTTCTGCTTGAAAAATAAGCATATCCAAACCGTTTTTTGTTTGAGCACCTTGTGCTGCAGCGTTTTTTAAGAATTGCGTTTCGGCAGGGTTGTAAATCAAATCGTAAGCAATGTGTTGCTCTGTAAACAATTCATACGGGATATCGGGACAAGCTTCTATATTGGGACTTGTTCCTATAGGAGTTGAATTGATAATGATTTGGTATTCCTGAAATGTTTCGGCATTGATTTGGCTGTAATCAATGGCTTTTTCAGACGCATTTCTGGAAACAAAAGTATAATCGATACCTAATTCTTCCAGTGCAAATGCAACTCCTTTTGAAGCGCCACCTGTTCCCAGGATTAATGCTTTTTTATGATGTGCTTGCAATAAAGGTCTTAAGGATTTTAAAAATCCAAAATAATCGGTGTTGTAGCCTTTTAGTTTGCCTTTTTTAGTGATTTTAATGGTGTTTACCGCGCCAATTTTTTTTGCTTTCTTGGATAATTTATCTAAAAAAGGAATTACTTCTTGTTTGTATGGAATAGTAACATTTAAACCTTTTAAATGCTCGGTATTTTTAATGATTTCAGGAAATACATTGATTTCTTGAATGTCAAAATTCTCGTAAGTGTAACCTTGGTATTTTTCTTTTTCGAATTTAGTTGTAAAATGTCCTTTGGAAAAGGAATAACTGATATTGCGCCCCAGTAGCCCGAAGCGCTTTTTAGAATTTTGGGTCATTATTATTTTTTATGTTTTTCGATATAATTTTGTACCATTTTTTTTGTCCAAACTACAGGAAATAAGTCTTCGATCAAGATGTAGTTGTCAAAATTCAATCGAAGTGCATTGCTTAAATGAAATTTTGCTTTTCTATTGTCTTGAATCATGAAATAAAGACCAGCTAAACGGTATTCAATTTCGTTTTCTTCAGGGAAATAATCCGCTGCTTGTAATAAGGTGTGAATGGCACTTTCAAATTCGCCTAAAAATTGTAAAATATCAACCCAGAATAACCAAGTATCCAGTTCGGTATCACCAAATTCGACCGCTTTTCTATAACCAAATTCAGCTTCTTCAAAAAAGCTCATTTGTTTATTGATTGAAGCATATCTTTTCCAGTACAAACGATTTTGATTGTCTATTGCTAAAGCTTTGTTTACGTAAAATAAGGCTTTTTGAAAGTTTTGTTCACGCAAATAGAAATCGGTAATGGCAATCCATCCTTTGTCTAAAAGTGGATCTTCGTGTACGGTTTCATTGTAAAATTTGAGTGCTAAAATTTTGTTACCTAATTTTTCATGACATTTACCTATTCGAAGCAAGGCATACGAAGTCGCATCGTCTAATTCGATGGTTCTATTATAGCTTTCAATAGCTTCGTCATATTTGCCTAAACGTTCCAGGGCTTTGGCTTTTTCCATAAAAGCACCTAAAAATTCATCATCTATAAGTGTAGCATAATCAAAAGCGCGAATGGCTTTTTCATAATCTTTTAAACCGTAATGCAATCTTCCTTTTTGGTGCCAGGCAATTTCGCTATATGGATTTTTCTCAATATAGTTGTCTAAGTAGGTGATGGCTTCTTCGTTTTGGTCTAAAAACTCAAAGCAATACACTACATTGTACAAGGCCGATTGGTCTTCGATATCTTCTTCTAAGCATTTGATGAAACTTTCTTTAGCCAGTTCCAGATTATCCATGAATAAGTATTCCATTCCTATTAAATTATACACATCGGCATAATCATCGGTATATTGTAAAGCAATTTTTAGTAATTCAACGGCTTTTTCATGTTGGTCTCTTTTAGAGTAGATGTTTGCCTTTTGAATATAAATTTCTTCATTATTGGGTTCGATGGCATACAGCTCGTTGAGCAATTTCTCAGCTATATCCAATTTATCATCATAAACGAGCATTTCAACTTGAACGAGTTTTAAGCCTGTAGACTTAGGGTGTTGGTCTAATGCTAATTTAAGCGCTTTTTTTGCTAAAGCGGCCTTACCTGTATCGAGATAATGAAGTATAATTTCTTCAAATTCTTCAGAGTCAAAAAAGAGCACTTTGTTGGTTTTCAACATAGACTCAAATTTGGATAGAGATAAGTTATAATCTTCTTCTTCGTTGCTTAGTTGCATACTTTCTATTTTTTAGAATTTGGCCTACCTTAAAGTTAGGCATCCTTGGGTCGTTTTGGAAGAAAAAAATGAATTATTGTGAACAATTTAATTAACAAAGGAACTAAGCTAATTTCAGTTTTGTATTTATTTTTTTTGTGAAGCCAATACTTCATCCATTACTGTTAGCATTATTGTGCAACCTTCACGTATTTCTTCGTTAGAAATGGTTAAAGGCGGTGTGATTCTGATGGCGCATCCTTCAAAGAGTAGCCAAAATAATATGAGTCCTTTGTCTTGACATTTTAAAATAACTTCATTCGTGATGGAGGCATCTGCAGTCATAGCAGCAAGCATCAATCCTTTTCCTCTAACTTCCTGTATCAAAGGGTGTACCAAAAGTGATCTGAATAGCTTTTCTTTTTCTAAAGCTTCCTGCATCAGGTTGGTTTCAGTTATTTCTTTCAAAGTAGCTAAGCAGGCTGCCGCAATGACAGGATGTCCGCCAAAGGTCGTGATATGACCTAGTTTAGGATTTTCAGTCAATAAGTCCATCATAGCCGATGAAGCGGTGAAAGCACCTACAGGCATTCCGCCTCCCATGCCTTTTCCCATCGCAACAATATCGGGAACTACATCATAATTTTGGAAACCAAATAGAGTTCCAGTTCTTCCAAATCCAGGTTGGATTTCGTCGAGAATCATCATCGCGCCAACTTCAGTACAGCGGGCACGTACTTTTTTTAAGTAATCATTTTGCGGTTCTATAAATCCTGCGCCACCTTGTATGGTTTCGAGTAAAATTCCAGCGGTTTTAGTAGTTATTTTTTCTAAATCGGCTTCGTTATTAAAAGTAATGAATTCTACATCAGGAATCAATGGGCGAAAAGCTTGTTTGCGTTCTTCAAACCCCATTACACTCATAGAACCCATGGTATTTCCGTGGTAGGCATTATGGCAAGAAATCAATTGGCTTCTACCAGTAACTCTACGAGCTAGTTTTAGAGAACCTTCAATAGCCTCGGTTCCTGAATTAACTAAATAAGTTTTGTCTAAAGGAGCGGGCAGGAGTGAAGCCATTAGTTTGCAATATTCTACTGCAGGACTTTGCGAATATTCACCATACACCATCACGTGCGAATATTTGTCTAATTGGTCTTTAATAGCCTGATTTACTCTTGGGTGTTGGTGTCCTAAAGTACAAGCCGAAACACCTGCAACAAAATCCAAGTATTTTTTATTATTAATGTCGTAGATATAAGAACCTACGGCATGCGAAACTTCCATTCCTAATGGATAAGGTGAAGTTTGTGCTTGGTATTTTATAAAATCGTTATTCACGTTTTTTTTACCGCAAAGTTCGCGGAGTTTTTTATTTAATTGTTACTATTTTGAAAGCTTTTTCAAGAAGAATCATCTTTTTACCGCAAAGTTCACGGAGTTTTTATATGTATCGATTGAAGCTGAATACTAAAAACTGACCACTGATTACTTTATCTTCTTCTTATCGTAATCCAAAGTCTCTTTCCTGATTTTCATAGGAACATTTTCCTTAGCTTCTTCTTTTTTGCCTTCGTCAATCATCTTGTCATTGAACTCATTATCTTCTTTGCTAAAGATTTCGTCTTTTGATTTTATTCTTTCGTCTCCACGCCATTTGAAACCTTTAAATTTTCGATCGTGTTCGTCCAGTTCTTCTTCGGGGAAAATGGTACCATCCACTTGTTTGAAAAAAGTAATGGTTTCAATAGTATTTTTGTCGAAAAGGATATTGATTTTACTGCTCACATTTTTATTGATACCAATGAGTTCTTTAGCATCATTTCGCATATAATAAATTACTTCGGCATTTTTTATAACGTCAACATCATGGAGTTTTCCATCTTCGAATTTGCCAAAAAGATTCAATCCTTTTATTTGGTTATAGCCCGTTCCTAAGGTGTCTTTGGAGATGATGAAGGTGTTATTGAGGACTTTGAGGGAATCGAGTTTTTTTGTTGCACTATTACCAATGAGGTGCATAATATCGCCTGTAATTTGGCTTTCGCCATTCCATAATATTGGATTTCCTATAAGCTTAGTTAGTGCTGTTTTGGTGCTGGAATGTATCGAATCGCATTTGCCACTCATGTCGGTTTTGTAAAAGCGAACGTTGTTGAAAGCTCTAATAATTCGATCGCCTTCTTTTCCGGTAAGCATTAGTTTTTTTCCATGGATGTAAACCGAATCGTTTTCGACAAAATTCACAGCTACGGCTCTTTTAGTAACATACATCGAATCTTTTTTCTGGAATATTTCGGCATAATGTCCTTTTATGATTCCTCTATTGATGGAGTCGGTAATTTTTACATTTCGAGTAGCCGAGGCAAATTCTTGATTTCGATCGTAATACAAACTGTCTCCTTCTATCAAGCGGTTGTCATATTTAATATATGATTTTCGAAGAAAATGGGATAGGTTTTTCTTGGTATCATAGAAACCTTTTTCGGTATAGATGTAGTTGTTTTTACTGGTAATGGTGGATGGTCCAAAAAGATAGGAATGTCCCGAATTGCTGTAATAATCTAAATGATTGGATTTAATAACATATTTTGGATTAGTAATCGTTACTTCGGTAAGGAACTGGAATTTTTTTTCGGCAACATAATATTTCCCCGATTTACTAACTAAGGTGTTTTCTTTGTTGATGATTGTTCCTTTGTTGTTGTAAAAAACTTCTTGAGTATTTCGGTCAAAACTGATGGTGTCAGTTGATAAAGTTGCATCGGGTGAACTCATCACGGCATCTCCAGTGGCGAATGCTTTCTTTACATTTCCGTTGTATTCAGCGTATTTACTGTTTAAATACAGGGTATCTCCTTGTACCAGTTGGACGTTTCCAAAAGCTTTAATGTAGTTTTCTTTTTGAAAGTAATAGGCTTTATTACAAGATAGCACCACTCCGTCATGATTTACTACCACATTTCCGGTTAGTAAAAAAGCATCGGGCATTTCAGCTTGATTTACATCAGCGAAATCAGAATGTTCAACAATTATTTTTTTAGGTGTTTGTGCGTTTACTTTTATTGAAGTAAGTAAAAACAAACCAAAACAGATGAAAAATAGCGATTTATTCAAGGGTGTATATTTTTGTCAAATTTATGAAAAAGGAAACAATCCCAATAAATATTACTATTTATTTATGATTTTGAAACACTATATTTTTCGGTTGTTGGCTTTTGGTTTTCAAACAAAAAAGCTGACGAATACTATGGAGTAGTACATCAGCTTTTTTAGGTGTTTCAAAAAAGAATGTTAGTATTTCTTTATGAATGTATTTTGGTAATTCTCGTCCACTTTTGCCCAATTGATAACATTAAAGAAAGATTCGATATAGGTTGCGCGACGGTATTGGTGTCCTAAATAATAAGCGTGTTCCCATAAATCTAAAGCTAAAATAGGAGTTCCCGGTACAGCAGCATTTCGCATCAAAGGATTGTCCTGGTTTTGAGAACTGGTAATTTTTAGTTTTCCTGCTCTGTCAACAATTAACCAAACCCAAGCTGAACCAAACTGTTTGTTTGCTTCTTCTTTAAATGCATTTTTAAAATCGCTAAAAGAACCAAAGTCTCTGTCGATTGCTCCTGCAATGCTATCTTTAGGAGCTCCGCCGGCATTAGGCCCCATAGATTTCCAATAAAGAGAATGGTTGTAATAACCTCCTGCATTGTTTCTAAGTTCGGTATCGTTGATATCCAGTTTAGCTAAGATATTTTCGATTGACATATTCTCGTATTCCGTTCCAGCTATCGCTGCGTTTAGATTATTGGTATACGTCAGGTAGTGTTTAGAATAGTGTGCTTCTAGGTTTAGTGCTGAAATAGCAGGTGCCAGAGCGTCATAAGAATAAGGTAATTTCTCTAATAAAAATGAACCTGGTTCAGCCTTTACATCATCAGGGAATCCAAGGGTCACTTTTTCTTCAGCCGTAGGAAGAGGTACTTCGACAACTTCAGTTAGTTTTTTATTGTTACATGAAACTAAAAAACTCAATAAGAATAGACTTGTGATGGTATAAAAAAGTTTTTTCATTGGGATACTATTGTGTTTCAAAGAGAATTGATGATTTCGATATAATTTTCTTTGGCTTCCTCAGCTGTGATATGACTTATTTGCATCCACGCATTGATTTTAAAGGCATCTCTTAAGTGAAATTTAGAGGTTTGTCTTATTTCCATTGTGCCAATTGTAGCCTGTTTGTAATAGGCATAAAGACGCAACTGAACATCTTGAGGTAAAGATGCTTGAGTCATTTTAGAGGCTTTTCTAACCGCTTCTTTAAACCTAGTATCTAAATCTTTTTCAATCATTTATTATTATTTTGTTGCAATAATAGTTTTTCCTCCAATAGCTTTTTGGTTAAGAACCACATTTATTGGAGTTCCTAAAGGTAAAAATAAATCTACTCTAGAACCAAATTTAATAAATCCGGCATCAGTGCCTTGAACCACTTGCATTCCTTCTTCTGCGTAATTTACAATTCGGCGCGCTAATGCTCCGGCAATTTGACGGTATAAGACAGCGCCAAAAGTATTGTTTTCTATTACAACAGTTGTTCTTTCATTTTCTTCACTAGCTTTTGGATGCCAGGCTACTAAAAACTTACCAGGATGGTATTTGCTGAATTTAATAATTCCGCTCATTGCATATCTAGTAACATGTACGTTTATTGGAGACATAAAGATAGAAACCTGTAAACGTTTGTCTTTAAAATATTCTCCTTCATACACTTCTTCGATAACTACAACTTTTCCATCAACGGGAGCTAGAATTTGATTTTCGTTGATAATTACAGTTCTTTTAGGGTTTCTAAAGAATTGTAAGATGATAATCAAAATCAAAAAGGCAAAGATTTGAACCGACATCTTTAGCCAATTGATATCGATAAATTTGTCAGCAAGTAAAAGTACAGCAACTGTAAAAATTATACCTAATGAAATTGATGGGGCTCCTTCTTTATGAAACATAATTTAAAATTTGATAAAATAAAAATATAATTGGTGCTACAAATATAACACTATCTAGTCTATCTAGTACACCTCCGTGTCCAGGCATGATACTTCCGCTGTCTTTTACTCCGGCAATTCGTTTGAATTTGGATTCAATTAAATCACCTATAGTTCCAAATATACCAACAATAGTAGCGATTGAGGTCCATATTAGTATGGATTGTTCGCTAAACTCAGGTTTGGCTTTGATGTAATATTTTGATATTAAATAACCCGCTAAAACGGCAAAAAGTATTCCGCCTACAAAGCCTTCGATGGTTTTTTTAGGTGATATGCGTTCGTAAAGTTTGTTTTTTCCTATTGATTTTCCAACGATATAAGCAAAAGTATCGTTAGTCCAAATTAACAGAAATAACCCAATTATAATTTTAGGGTTGTAGTCTTTTATTCCAAAAGAAATTTTGGTGATAAATATAAAAGGTAATATGATGTAACCAAATAAATAAAGGTATTTTGATGATGTACTTATCTTTTGAATATTATCATAAAATAGAAAAAGAATGCATTTTATGGATACAACCAGGGTTGTTGCCAGTAAAACAATATTCAGTTGTTCAATGTTGATAGTAATTTCAACATTAGTATCAAAAATTTGATTGATAGTTTCGGTAGTAATTTTATTGTAATGACTGATTAATGTTATTGTGCAATACAATAAAGTACCAGCAATTAACGGTAGTGCTTTGCTTACATGGGTTAAATTGCAGAATTCATATATAGCAATGACTAAAAATAAGCCAAAGAGTATAAAAAAACTTTCGGTTGAAAATAAAATAGAAGCTAATAATAATACAATATAAACGGCTCCTGATATTGATCTTTTTAGAGTTTCATTCATTTTAAAGATCTTCTAAAAGCAATAAATAAAGATTTTTAGCAGAACTGCCGTATTGGGTAAAGTCTTCTTCTTTTGCTTTTTCAAAATATTTAATAGCTGTAATATTGGTAGGGTAATCTCTTTCGTATTTCTTTTTTATAGCACTAAGGCCATCACTTTTCATAGCAAGGATTTGGCTTGTAGTTGCTAAAATTACAATGTTAGTAGGTAATTCGTTTGGTTTGTGTTGTTTGATTTGTTTAGATGAAAAAAGAATAGAACCTTCTTCAGCAATCAAATTTTCACAGCTGGACAATAAAAACTTAGGGTTCGCAGGTTTGTTATAAGTAAGTTTGTTTTCGTCTAATAATCCAAACAAATTAGTGTCGTAGCACAATACTTCACTTTCAAACCAGTCGTTTTCTTCTAGGATATTTTCAAATTGGTCTTTTACTTCCTTAGCATTTTCACAGTATAAAAATTTACCTCCATTTTTTTTAAAATTGTAGATAAATCGTTCGTCAACAGATATATTATTATCAGGAAAGAAATTATTGTTTTTATTTTCTTTTTCCTCATCTGATGCCGAAATACTAGATCCGAAAATTTTTCTAAAGAGACTCATATTTTGTAAGGTACTTGATATATTGTTTGTAACCGTCCAAAGATAAAAAAATCTTAATTCAAAACGCTGTTTTGAATTAAGATTTTAAATAATTTATCTCAAGTATCTAATTACGAGACTACTTCTTCCAGATTTTTATCAAAGCTTCTTTTTCCGAAAATTGTTTCTAAATCGTCTTTGAAAATCACTTCTTTTTCGATAAGAATATCAGCAAGCTGATTTAATTTGTCTTTGTTGTCTTCTAAGATTTTGATCGCTCTATCGTATTGGCTTTCGATAAGTGCTGATATTTCGGTATCTATGATTTTTGCAGTTTCATCAGAATAAGGTTTTGAAAAACTGTATTCGCTTTGTCCAGATGAATCATAATAAGTGACATTTCCTATTTTGTCATTCAAACCATAGATCGTAACCATTGCACGAGCTTGCTTAGTTACTTTTTCTAAATCGCTCAAAGCACCCGTTGAAATTCGGTTAAAAGTTACTTTTTCGGCAGCACGACCACCCATAGTAGCGCACATTTCATCCAGCATTTGGTCTGTACGTACAATTTGGCGTTCTTCAGGCAGGTACCAGGCAGCACCTAAACTTTGTCCACGAGGAACTATAGTTACCTTAATTAATGGGGCAGCGTGTTCAAGCATCCAGCTCACTGTAGCATGACCTGCTTCGTGAATTGCGATTGCTTTTTTCTCTTCTGCAGTAATTATTTTGTTTTTCTTTTCTAAACCACCAACGATTCTATCAACAGCATCAAGGAAATCTTGTTTGTCAACAGCAGTTTTGTTATTACGAGCAGCAATTAAGGCAGCTTCATTACATACATTGGCAATATCAGCACCAGAGAAACCTGGAGTTTGTTTAGCTAAAAAGTCTAAATCTAAACCTTCTACTTTTTTCAAAGGAGCAAGGTGTACTTTGAAAATTTCAGCACGTTCGCGAATGTCTGGTAAGTCTACAAATATTTGTCTGTCAAAACGTCCGGCACGCATTAAAGCTTTATCTAAAACATCGGCTCTGTTTGTTGCTGCCAAAACGATTACATTAGTATTTGTTCCAAAACCATCCATTTCGGTTAGTAGTTGGTTCAAAGTATTTTCACGTTCGTCGTTTCCGCCTGACATATTATTTTTTCCTCTAGCTCTACCTACAGCGTCAATTTCGTCAATGAAAATGATTGCTGGAGATTTTTCTTTGGCTTGTTTGAATAAGTCACGTACTCTTGAAGCACCAACTCCAACAAACATTTCAACGAAATCAGAACCTGATAATGAGAAAAATGGAACTTGAGCTTCACCAGCTACTGCTTTTGCTAATAAGGTTTTTCCTGTTCCCGGAGGTCCTACAAGTAAAGCTCCTTTAGGGATTTTACCACCTAAATTGGTGTACTTTTCAGGGTTTTTTAAGAATTCTACAATTTCTTGTATTTCTTCTTTAGCTCCTTCAAGTCCTGCTACATCTTTAAAAGTAGTTTTAACATCGTTTTTTTCGTCAAAAAGTCTCGCTTTTGATTTTCCAATGTTAAAGATTTGTCCGCCACCACCAGCGCCACCACCTGACATTTTACGCATGATAAAAATCCATACTCCAATGATGATGATTACAGGAAGTAAGCTAATAAGGATGTCAGACCAGTTGCTTTTAGCTAAAAAATCAAAATCTTTTAGTTTGCCTTCAGCAACTGCTTTTTCTAATTTGGTTTGAAAAATTTGATCATTACCAATTTCAAAAGTATATTGAGGTCCTTTGTTAGGACGATCAAAAATATCCTTAGCAACTCTTTGGTGCTCTTTTTCTTTTAAAGCTTCTGGTTTTAAAAAAACTTCAGCTTCTGATTTGTTGTAAACAATTACTTTTTCAATTTGTCCTTTTTCTAAATAAATGTTGAATTTAGAAGAAGTTAATTGAGATGGTTCCTGTAAGCTCGAACTGCCAGTTACAAAGCTAATAAATAAGAAAATAAGTAATATGGTAGTATACACTAACCAAGGGCTTATCCTGAATTTATTAGGATTAGGATTGTTATCTTTTGCCATTGTTTTCTATCTTTCTTTAGTATTTGTTTGCAATTGTAGTGATTTTCGCATCACCCCACAAACTTTCGATATTATAATATTCTCTAATTTGTTTTTGGAAAACGTGAACTACAATATTAACATAGTCCATAAGTACCCATTCAGCATTGTCAGTTCCCTCAACATGCCAAGGTTTGTCTTTGATTTCTTTAGAAACAATTTTTTGAATGGAGTTAACAATTGCGTTAACTTGGGTATTTGAATTTCCGTTGCAGATAACAAAATAGTCGCAAACTGCGGTATCAATTTCTCTAAGATCGAGAATATCTATGTCATTTCCTTTTACTTCTTCTATTCCTTTGATAATGTTTGCCAATAGGTCATCATTATTTACAGTCTTTTTTGCCATGAATTATTTTTATAATAAGTGTGTAAAGTTACCATTTTTTGTGATTATTTTTGAACCTTAACATAATATTAAATAATGTTTCAAAAATAATTGCTAATGAAACTAATCAAACTCGATGCCATAGATTCTACAAATGATTTTCTTAAAGGCTTGTCGGCAACTGAGGAGTTAGAAAATTACACTGTTGTTACTGCTGAAAATCAAACTAAAGGGCGCGGTCAGATGGGAGCTGTTTGGAATTCTGAAAAGTCTAAGAATCTAATAATGAGTGTTTTTGTTAGGGATTTGTTAGTAGGTGTAGAGGATATTTACAAATTGAATATTGCAACTGCTTTAGCATTGATTCAGGTATTAAAAACTTTTGATATTCAGAATTTAAGGATTAAATGGCCTAACGACATTATGTCAGACAATTTAAAAATTGCTGGCATTCTTATTGAAAATAGTTTTAAAAGTAATGACACCATTTCTTCTGTCATCGGCATTGGATTGAATGTGAATCAAACAAACTTTGAAAATTTACCTAAAGCTTCCTCGATGGCAGTTATTGCTAATTCCAGTTTTGATAAAGAAGAACTGGTTGTCTTAATTGTGGAACGATTAAAAATTAATTTGGAACTTGTTAATTCGAATCCTCAGTATTTATGGAAGGAATACACTGAAGTCTTGTTTAAGAAAGGTGTTCCAATACCTTTTAAAAAAGAAACCGAAAAAGCTTTTATGGGAATTATCCAAGGAGTTTCGGCAGCAGGAAAGCTGATTGTTCTTTTAGAAGATGATAGTATAATTGAGTATGGCCTTAAAGAAATTCAAATGCTTTATTAAGGCTTGATTTTAGTTTTTTCAAGCAATTTTAAGCTGTTTTTTCTGTTTTTTCAGCTTAATTGTGAAAAAATAAACAACAAACAAAAAGGTTTAATTGGTTGTTTTATAGTTTGTTATGTTGTTTTGTGTTTATAAATGTTAAATTTACATTTAAAAAAATGATGTAAATAAGTATTTTTATTTTACTTTTGGATTTCGTTTTTCGTAAAAAAAGTATTGAAATATAATTGATGTACTATTTTATAATAGGATTTTTAACGAAATTCTGAAGTGATAAATCTTAGTTGTGTATTATTCTCAATAATCAAAGAACAATCGATTACATTGATTTAAAACAAAAAGCTGTATTTAAAAACTAAAAACTATAATTTAATTAACTAAAAACCCATTTTCTTATGAGCTCAAGTCTCGAATTTGCAGATTATGCAGTATTTATCGTCTACTTTTTAGTAGTCTCAATCTACGGATATATTATCTATCGCAAGCGCGAAAAAAACGAACACGACGCCAAAGCGTATTTCTTGGCAGAAGGAACATTAACATGGTGGGCTATTGGAGCTTCGTTAATTGCTTCAAACATTTCAGCTGAGCAGTTTATTGGAATGAGTGGTGAAGGGTTCTTTTTAGGAATTGCTGTTGCTGCTTATGAGTGGGTTGCTGCAATTGCGCTGATTATAGTGGCAGTTTGGTTTATTCCTGTTTATTTGAAAAACAAGATTTACACCATGCCTCAATTCTTAAAAACACGTTACAACGAATCAACGGCATTAATCATGGCTGTTTTCTGGTTGTTTTTGTATGTTTTTGTAAACTTAACTTCTATTTTATACTTAGGAGCGGTTGCTATTAATGGATTAGCAGGAGGAGAATACCTTCATGTTATTATGTTAGGATTGGCAATTTTTGCTTTAATTATCTCTCTTGGAGGTATGAAAGTGGTGGCTTATACTGATGTTATTCAGGTTGCTGTGTTGATTATTGGAGGTTTAGTAACTTCTTATATTGCTTTAACAACAGTGGGACAATATTTTGGTTTTGGACAAGATGCTATTGCTGGTTTCAAAGTAATAATGGAAAGAGCACCAGAGCATTTCAAAATGATTATTCCTAGGCCAACGGCTTCTTCTTCTCAATTAGAGATTGATAAATATCTTACTTTTCCAGGGATTCTTTCTTATTTAGCGGGTATCTGGATTATCAACTTAAACTATTGGGGATGTAACCAATACATCACTCAAAGAGCTTTGGGAGCTGATTTACAAACGGCTCGTACAGGGATTTTGTTTGCAGGTATGTTGAAATTATTAATGCCTGTAATTGTAATGTTACCTGGTATTGCTGCTTATGTTTTATACGAAGGAGGACATTTACCTCAATTAGTTGGTGGAAAAGATGGCGCTTATTCAGCTATGTTGACTTTCTTGCCAACAGGATTAAAAGGATTGTCAGTTGCAGCTTTGACTGCTGCTATTGTGGCTTCGTTAGCAGGTAAAGTAAACAGTATTTCTACAATTTATACTTTAGACGTTCATAAAAAATACATTCAAAAAGAGGCTTCAGACAGACATCAGGTAAATATTGGTAGATATGCCGTTTTTGCAGCTATGGTTCTTGCAGTATTGTTTACTTGGAATGATGTATTAGGAATTGGTGGAGTAGGAGGATTTACTTATATCCAAAAATACACTGGATTTATTAGTCCAGGAGTTTTTGCTATGTTCTTCTTAGGTATGTTCTGGAAAAGAACTACAGGAACAGCTGCTATTGTGGGTGTAATTGCAGGTTTCTTATTGTCGGTTTTATTTAATGAATTTGCACCAGCAATGTTTGGAAACGAAACTTTCTTATACACGGCTTGGCCAAATGGTAAAGGTGGTTTCGAAATTCCGTTCCACATTTGTATGGGATTATCATTCTTATTTACAATGCTACTTATGATTGGAATCAGTTTTGCTGGACCAAAAGTAAATCCTAAAGCATTTGAATTGGATACTGAAATGTTTAAGGTAAAACCACAAACTACAGTATTAATTATTATAACATTATTAATTATTGCTGCTTTGTACGTGAAGTTCTGGTAGTATATTTAATAAATTATATTTATAAAAAAGTGCGAAATAATTTTATTATTTCGCACTTTTTTTATAATCTAAAACCGTTTTTGAATAAAAATTGATGTTTAAAAAAAACGAGGAATTTATGAGATTAACTAATTTTATTATATCTTGTGCTGTTCAATCAAAATCAATCAAGCTAACATTAAATCGATAATTTTGAAGTATTTAGCACTATTACTAACACTGATTTTTTGTCCTTTTCTAGGTTTTTCACAAGAGTACTCGGTGAAATTTCTTGATATTTCAGATGGATTATCAAATAATTCGATTACTACGATTTATCAGGATAAGGATGGCTATATGTGGTTTGGAACTTACGACGGTTTGAATCGTTATGATGGATATACATTTAAGGTTTTTCGAAATGAAATCAATAACGAAAAATCATTATCAAACAATACTGTTTATTCCTTAGAAGGAGATTCAAAAAGACATATTTGGGTAGGAGGAAACAAAGGAGCAAGTGTTTATGATAAGTCAAAAGCTTTATTTTATACTGTTCAGTATAAAGAAAAAGAGAATAGTACTGCTGTAGTTTTAAAAAATGTAGTACATCAAATAAAAGCTGTATCTAATGAATTGGTTTTATTGGCTACGCAAAATTCAGGATTAGTAGCATTTGAAGGAGATTCGTTTGTAGGGAAAACGGTTCCGATAACTAAATTAAAGAAAGCATTTAGCTATGATGCTTTAGCGATTCAAAAGGATAAAAAAGGGAGTTCTTGCTGGGTATATGTTAGGGATTTAGGTATTTGTAATTACAATTATCTTTCGAAGAAAATGAAATTGATTACTCCTTTACTCATGGAAGTAAAGTGCATGGATAGTGATAGCAATGGAAATCTTTGGATAGGTACAGATGAAGGACTTTTTCTATTTAATACTTCCACTTTTGCAATTTCAAAAAATTATTTTTCTAATAAATGTATTGTTACCAATATTCTTAGAGATAAGAAAAATCAACTTTGGTTAGCTACCGATGGTTGTGGTCTTTATACTTTGGATAAGATTACTAAAATGACCGTTCCTTATCGTCAGAATAATGCGCAGCAAATTATAAAAAGTAGTTCGGTTTGGAGTGTTTATGAAGATTATTTTGGAAATATTTGGTTTGGAACGCTTCGTGGCGGAATCAGTATGATTAGTTCTACTCCTAAGTATTTTAAAAATATTAAATACAATGCTAAAGACAACAATTTGGCTCAAAATTTTATTTTATCCAGTTGTGAGGATGAAAAACAAAATTTATGGATTGGAACAGATGGGGCTGGATTGCGTTATTGGAATAGAAAACAAGACACTTATACTGTTTATAATAACAATCCTAACTCGGCAAACTATATTAGCAGTAATTTTATAACTAATGTCATTCGTGACAGTAATAATGAAATATGGCTGTCCACATGGGCTGGAGGAGTCAATCGGATTAATCCTAAAACAAATGCGATAAGTCATTATTCTTGTTATAATCCGTTTACAAAACAAGTAGAGAAAAATATTTGGTTGGTTTTCGAGGATGCTCAAAAAAATATTTGGGCAAGTGCCACTAATGAGGGCTGTTTGTATCTTTTTGATCGCAGTAAAAATTCGTTTTTACTTTATGACAGAAGAATCAATAATTTGCAATGTTTAACTCAAACCAGCGATGGAAAGCTTTGGGGAGGAAATTATACTTCGATTGTATGGATAGATAAAGCGAATAAAAAACTGGGTAAAGTCAATATTGGTTATCCCGTGCGATGCATACATGAAGATAGAAATAAACAACTTTGGGTAGCTACACAAGAAGGCGGATTGTTGCTGTTCAATAGAAAAACCAACACTTTCAAAAGGTTTACTACTGCTGATGGTTTATCTTCCAATACCATTTTAAGAATATTAGAAGATAAAAAGGGGAATTTGTGGATGAGTACCTATAATGGTTTGAGTAGATTAGATATCAAGACTAAAACCTTTAGGATTTTTTCTAAAAATGATGGTTTACAAAGCAATCAGTTTAGTTTCAATGCCGGTTTGAAATTAGCAACGGGTGAGTTTTTATTTGGAGGAATCAATGGTTTTAATTTGTTTTATCCCGAATCAATAAAAGAAGTTGTTTCGAATACTAAAATTCTTCTTTCTGATTTAAGTGTAAATAATGAGCCAATTGCAACTAAACCTGATTTAATTTCGGAGTGGACTGAAGAAAATCAAATTAAAGAAATACGATTGCCTTATGATCAAACTACTTTGTCTATAGAGTTTGTTGCTTTAGATTATTCGGGTGCTGATAAAATTAATTATGCTTATTTCTTAGACGGTTGGGACGATCAATGGAGTAATGTTGGACAAAACAGAAAAGTTAATTATCCCCATCTTTCTGAAGGAACTTATGTTTTTAAAGTAAAAACGTCCAATTTTCAAGATGAATTAAGTAAAGCAGAGACTTTGATTCGAATAATAGTTTTACCACCATGGTATAGAACCTGGTGGGCTTATCTTTTGTATTTGATTATTGGTGGAGCCATTATTTACAATTATGTAAGATACAGTAAATACCAGGAACGTTTAAAGTATAAAGTTAAAATAGCAGAATTAGAAAGAGAAAAAGAGAAAGAAATTGCCGAAAAACAATCGTCGATGTTTACTTATATTTCTCATGAATTCCGTACACCTCTTGCACTCATTATCAATCCTTTGAAAAAAGTAATTAAAAAAGAGGATGTTCAAAATGATCCTTCAAAGGGCGATTTACAAATTGCTTATAGAAATGCAAGACGACTTTTAAGTCTTGTAGACCAATTGTTGCTTTTCCGTAAGGCCGAAAACGACGCAGATGTATTGAGACTGTCAGAAATAAATATGAATCATTTATGTCAGGAGGTGTATCAATGTTTTGTGACACAGGCCAAGGATAAAAAAATAGACTATACTATCGAAATTCCTCAACAATCTGTTTCGATAATTGGTGATTATGAAAAGATTGAAATTTCATTGTTTAACCTAGTTTCAAATGCTTTCAAATATACTGCTGATGGAGGAAATATTGTTGTTAAACTAACAGAAACGGAAAAAGAAGTGTCAGTAGCTATTTCTGATACTGGATCAGGTATTGCCCAGCAAAATATTGAAGCTATTTTTGAAAAATTCAAGCAATTAGATTCGAAGGTTTCTGTGAGTACCGGTTTTGGTATTGGACTTTATATCGTGAAGTATTTTGTAGATAAACACAAAGGAACTGTTGCCTGTGTGAGCGAAATAGGGAAAGGAAGTTGCTTTACATTGACTTTCTTGAAAGGTCAGGAACATTTTGATGATTTGCCTATTAGTTCGAATGTTCCAAAAATGAGTGAATTAGTAGAAGAACTTTTAGTTGATGATTTAGAACAAAATGAAGCTGTAAATGCGAATGAATTTGAGGAAGAACTCAATAAAAAAATACTTACGGATAAAAAATCAGTTTTGATAATTGATGATAATACTGAAATTCGGAATTATTTAATTCAGTTGTTTTCCAAAACTCATTTGGTTTACAGTGCAGTAAACGGTCATGAAGGATTAAAATTAACTAAAAAGCATATGCCGGATATTGTGATTTCTGATATTGCAATGGAAGTGATGGACGGATTGGAGTTGTGCAAAAGAATAAAAGAAAGTGAAGATTTATCTCATATTCCGGTAATATTATTGACGGCTACAAATAATCCGGAAACCCATTTGAAAGGAATAACAGACGGAGCTGATGATTATATCACTAAACCATTTGATGATGACTTACTTATAGCAAGAGTAAATACTTTATTGAAAAACAGAGGGAATTTAAGGAAGTATTTTCTGGATAGTATCACCTTAAAGGAAAATGACCAAAAGGTGCCAGCAGAATATCAAGAATTTTTAAAAAAATGTATTGATATTATAGAAGCAAATATGGGGAATAGAGATTTTGCAATTAAAAATTTCGCTACCGAAATGGGAATGAGTCACCGTACTTTGTACACCAAAATAAAGATAATTTCAGGGGAGACTTTGAATGCTTTTATTCGATCTATTCGCTTAAGAAGAGCAGCCCTATTATTGCTTACTGAAGATATGAATATTACTCAGGCTAGTGCTGAAGTAGGATTTGAGGATCAAAAATATTTTAGACAACAATTTGTAAAATTATTTGGTATCACTCCTTCTATGTATGTTAAGAAATATAAAGATTCATTTAATAAAGATCTGAATATTATCAAATAGTTATTATTTAATCAAAGCAAGGATTTTTATCACGTTTACTTTCGCTTTTTGAATTAAAATATGCTACTAATGTTGTAATCCTAATCGTATTAATAATATGGTTAGGATTTTTTGTTGATTTGAAGAAATATCGCTTTTAATTTTAGCATAAGATAAATAAAGAGCTATTTTTTTGTTAAATAGTTTTTTTTGACGAATATGTCCTTATTGTTTTCCAATTTACCCTGCTTTTTTTTCCATTTCTCCCCCTTTAATCATTAGTATTTAGTTATTTCTTTGCTTTTCTGGTAGCTTTCTATTTAGAATTTAACGATTCTATTAAGTTAAATTATCATAAAAACAAACAAACTAATACACACTAATTATTAACCAAACACACTAAAATTAAGCTTATGAAAAGTATAGGAACACAATGAAAAATTACATTATTAAGACAAAAACAAGAAATACAAATTACAATTAAAAACCAAAACAAGTTGTTTAAAAAATCAGAAGATTAATTAAAAAACAACTTTAAAAACTAAAGCTATATGAATAAACTCTCGTTTTTATTTTTGCTTACATTTTTTACTATCCTTTTTACAGGATGTCAGGAAAATGAAGCCGATTTTCCTTCTTCGGATAATCCTACAGTTGTCGTTTCAACAAATGAAATATATGGAGCTCCAAACAGAAAGTTTGAGATTAAAGCCACTTTGGCAGATGATTTAGGTTTAAAGAATGTAAGAATTCAAATTCCTGAATTAAATTTAGATAAAGTAATCAATTTTGCAACAGATCCTTTATTAACTTCTTATGATTTGAGTTATTTTTTTGAAGTTCCTGCTAATAGAGGTGCTTCTGAGGGGTTTGTTATCAAATTAACTATTACTGATGTTTCAGGTAATGCTATAGATCAGAATATTAACTTACGTTTGGATGGCGAATTTAACGCTCCAGCAATAAGTATGATTACGCCTAAAGAAGGAGCCGTAATCTTATTGTCTTCCAGTAATAAATTGCCAGTAAATTTTGTAGTTAATGACGATTCAGGGATTGATTATATTCAGGTTAAATGTGCAGCCTTAGGTATCAACGAAATGGTTCAATTAACAGGAGCTCCTCAATCGTATACTTTCAACAAGACTTATACTTTACCAGTAACTGCTGCTCAATATGTTTTAACCATTACCGCAAAAGATAAATTTGCAATTCCGAATATGGGAACATTAAATATCAATATTGTTGCAACTAATGAATATCCAGCAATTTATTTATGTGACCAACCAAAGGGAACTAATTTAACAACAGATGCTGTAGGAGTACCTATGTATTTCCATGAAAAAGTGGGACAAGACTTTGAATTTAAATATTATGCTGATACTGATAATAAACAAATTTATTTCTTAGGTCAAGAAGCTGATTTTGCACCACATTGTTTTGGATTGAATGCCTCAGGAAATTTAATTGATGATGTTACATCTTCAGCTATTGTTTTACCTACAAAAGGATATTATAAAATAAAAGTAAATCCAAGTACATTAGTTTATACTGTGACTAAATACACTCCATCTAGTAAAGTTTGGGCTGATGTAGCAAACGGTTTATGGCATGATAATGAAGCGCTGAGAAAACCTTTTGTAAGTATCGCTGGTGGAGGAATTCAAGGAGCTAATTGGGATACTTGGAATGCTTGGATTCAAACAGGATTACATTTAGCCAATAATCCAAACAATCCATATCAATTAGTAGGTGAATATACACTTACAGGTACCATGGAAGGAACTTTTACAGGTCAATGGTGGAGTCCATCTTGGAGATTAATAAAAAATGGTATTGCTACTATGTCACCAGGTGCAAACGGAAATGCTAAATATCCAGCTGCTCCGGGTGTTTATAAAGTGATTCTGGATACAGAATTAGAAAGGGCATTTATCACTAAAAAATAGTTTGTTATAGCTGATATAACATTAATTAATAAATTATCTTGATATGAAATATAAATTTATAGGGTTACTAATTGCTATTTTATGTAGCTCGGCAGCCTTTGCACAAATTACAGTAAAAGGAACTGTTAAAGACAAAACGGCTATACCAATTCCAGGTGTAAATGTTTTTGTAAAAGGAACACAAACTTCAGTCTCAACTGATTTTGATGGAAAATATGCTATTGTAGTTCCTAATAAAGAAGCCCAAATTGAATTTTCTTTTATGGGTTTTGTAACCCAAACAATTAAAGTAGATCAAAAAACAGTAGTTGATGTGAACTTAACGGAAGACAATCAAACATTAGAGGAAGTTGTGGTAGTAGGATATGCTACTGTAAAAAAGAAAGATGTTACCAGTTCGATTGCTTCTGTAAAAGGAAAAGATCTTCAAACCATGACAGTAGGAAACGTTACTGAATCTTTGCAAGGAAAAGTGGCTGGGGTTCAAATTACAGGTGCCGGTGGTCCAGGCGCTCAACCAAGAGTACTTATCCGTGGAATATCTACAATCAATTTGAGTACAGATCCGCTTTATGTAGTAGATGGTATTCCAATGGGAACAAGTATCAATTTTTTGAGTAACAATGAAATTGAATCTATGGATGTTCTTAAGGATGCTTCTGCAAGTGCAATTTATGGTTCTCGTGCTTCGAATGGTGTTATTTTAATTACTACCAAAAAAGGAAAGGTTGGAAAACCAAAATTCACAGTAGATTTAAGCACAGGTTACCAAATCATGGAGAAACCTTATGATATGGCTAATGCTGAAAATTATGCTACTATCTTGAATAATGCCTATACTAATTCAGGTTATTCGGAATATTTACCGAATGCAGAACAATACAGAGGAAAAACTACCGATTGGTGGGGAGCAGGAATTAATAAAGCTTCATCGGTTACTAATACTTCTGTTGGTGTTACAGGTGGTTCTGAGAAAAACACTTATGCTATAAGTTTGAACTATTACAATTCAGATTCGTTTTATGATGTTGGAGGTTGGAAAAGAGTTACAGCCAGAATTGCTAATGATTTTAAATTTACCGATAAGTTTTCGGCAGGAGTAACTTTAAATCCTCGTTATGAAACTTGGGGATCTCCAGGGAACTGGGCTGATTTTGTTAAGATTGATCCAATTACACCAATCTACAAACCAGCAAGCCAATTAAATGGAACTGAAAATGAATACAGTATTTATGCACGATCTCCTTCTTATGTTTGGAATCCTGTAGCTACAGTAAGCAGATATGATGATTATACAGATCAATACAATTTAAATTCAAATGGTTATTTGCAATATGAGCCTATTAAGGGTTTAATAATTCGTACGCAAGGATCGATAGAAGTTGGAAACAGAGTAAATAGTAAGTTTACTCCAGACTTTGTGATTGACGCAGCTCATGAAAAAGCAGAAATCAATACCATTGAAAGAAAAGCATCTACTAATTCTGACTGGACATGGCAAACTACAGCAACATATTCTAAAGCATTTGCTCAGAAACACAATGCCTCTTTCATGATTGGTAGTACAATGGAAGAGTACAATGGTAATGATGTGAAGGGATATGGAGAAGGAGTGCCTAATAATTCTGATTCAATGAGAGAGTTGAATGCAGCAACTAAAAATTATAAGAGTGAGGGTAACAGCTGGTCTAATTCTTTGATGTCTTATATTTCGCGTTTTTCTTACAACTATGACAGTAAATACTATTTAACCACTTCATTTAGACGTGACGGTTCTTCTAAATTTATGTCTAATAACAAATGGGCTAATTTCCCGGCTGCATCCGTTTCTTGGAGAATTTCGAATGAAGATTTCATGATGAGTGAAAATTCGATATTTAACAATTTAACTTTTAGAGCAGGTTGGGGTAAAGTAGGAAATCAAAATTTACCGGCTTCAGTTTATCAATCTAATATAGGACAAGGAAATTATGTTATTGGTGGTGAAGTTGTAGATACTTCTTATCCATCCACTATGGCTAATAGAGACATTAAATGGGAAACTGTTGAGGATATCAGTTTTGGACTTGATTTCGGATTGTGGAAAAATAAACTTTCAGGTTCATTAGAATATTATCAGAAAAAAACAAATGATATGCTGTTCAAAAAACAGTTTCCTACTTACAGTGGTTTTCCAGGATATTCTACAATTTGGACAAATGTAGGTTCAATGCAATCTAGTGGTATTGATTTATTATTGTCTTATAAGGATACTAAAGGCGATTTCTCTTATGGGGTAGATGTAACTTTTACTACTGTTAATGTAGAGATGTTGTCTTTATCGACTGAAGGAGAAAGACTTTATGGAGCAGGTAACAGAACATTGACTGTAAAAGGTGAAGTACCAGGGTATTTTTATGGATATGTAGCGGATGGTTTATTTCAAAATCAAACGGAATTGAATGCTCACACTGACGAACACGGAACTAAATTACAGCCTTATGCTAAAGCTGGAGATATTCGTTTTAAAGATGTTAACGGAGATGGAAAATTAGATGATAAAGACCGTACAAAAATTGGTTCTCCTTGGGCTGATTACAATGTTGGTTTGAATTTGAATTTTGCTTACAAAAATTTCGATTTAGTAGCTAATTTCTATTCAAGTATTGGTAATGATTTAGTAAATCAAAATATTTCAGATTTATACAATGGTATCAGTTTGACAAACAAAGTAAGCGGATTAGATCAAATGGCTTGGCATGGTGAGGGAACTACTAATTATGTTCCTCGTTTGTCTAAAGATGATAATAATGAAAACTACTCTAAATTCTCTTCATTATATGTTGAAGATGGTTCTTTTGTACGCATGAAAAACCTTCAATTAGGTTATTCTTTCTACAATAAATTTGGATTAGATAAATTAAGAATTTCATTATCAGGTCAAAATTTATGGACATGGACAAAATACACAGGTATAGATCCTGAAGTAGGTGGAGGAGATACCAATAAAGATGATGGAGTGAAAGGATCAGGTTTTGGAGGATGGAATTATCCAGTTCTGCCAACAATTCTAATGGGGATTAATGTAGCATTTTAATAATAAAAGAACATGAAAAAAATAATAGTATCAATACTAACTTTTGCTGCAGTTGCAGTTTCTTGTAGCGATTTTATCGAGAAAGATGCAAGAGGAGTTCAAACTTTAGAAAATTACTTTCAAACAGCACAGGAATGTGAAAATTATACCAATGAATTAACGCAGCGATTATTATTAGCTAAAGATTGGTATACATTACTTGCTCCAAGATTAGTTAACGAAACAGCTACAGATGATGCCTGGATGGGTAACACAGGTCAGGACAATAGTGCGTTTAGACCTTGTGCGCAATATGTAGTAACTCCAGACAATATGGGAGCTATGAATAGTATATATACAGCACACTATTATACAATTCAATCAGCCAACATTGGTTTAGAGAGAATGGCTACTTCGCCAATTACTGATGCTCAAAAAAATCAGTATATGGGAGAATCATTATTCGTTCGTGCTTATTGTTATTATGAATTGGTGAATCTTTTTGGAGCAGTTCCTTTGTATACAACATCTCTTGGTACGAGTGATTTGAAATTATCTCGTAGTTCAGCAGCTGAGGTATATGCGCAAATTGAATCTGATCTTAAAGAATCGGCAGCAAAATTGGAAAACGTTACTGCATCAAGAAACGGTAGAATAAATAAATGGGCTGCTTATGCTCTATTAGCTCGTGTGTCTTTGTTCCAGGAAAAATGGGCTGATGCTAAAGTATATTCAACAAAAGTAATTGCTGAAGGACCTTTTCAACTTGAAGAAAATTTCTTAAATATCTGGAATGTAAATAACCATAACGGAGTTGAATCAATTTTAGAGGCACAAACTTCGTCTGTACAAGATAGATCTTTAGGAGCTGCTCTTCCTACTTTTTCAGGAGCTAGAGGGGAAGACAAACAAAACTTTCCAAGTAATGACACTAAGGATGTTATTGATGGATGGGGATGGTGTATGCCTACAAGTGATTTAGAAAACGCTTATATTTCTGAGGGTGATGTAATTCGTCGTAGAAGCACTATCACTAAATGGGGGGAAGCTGCTTATGGAGACGAAGTGTTAAATCCAACTCATAAATTCAGTTTGAATGATAATAAATCAGGACGTATTTGTCGTAAATATTATATTCCTATCGCTACGCGTCGTGCATTAGATAAAAAAGACGGTCACTTGCCATTAAATGTGCCATTGATTCGTTTGGCTGAAATGTATCTTACCAGAGCTGAAGCTAATTATCATTTAAATAATGCTGGTGGAGCTATGGATGATATTAATGTGGTTAGAGATCGTGTAGATTTACCTTTAGTAGAAGGAATGGCTGGTCCTAATCTTTTGAGAAAAATCTATAAGGAACGTCGCTTAGAATTAGCTTTTGAAGGATTGCGCCTGTTTGATATTCGAAGAGAAAAAGATCCAACTACAGGAAAAGCAGTTATTGAATCTTTGATGGGGCCTAATGGAACTTTTGTAAAGTATAATTTGAATTCAAATGACCCTTTTGAAAAAACTAACACAAGAGAATCACAAGATAAAGGAATCAATTTTGACCCTAGTAAACACCTCTTGTGGCCAATACCTCAAATAGAAAGAGATTTAAGTAATAATGTAATTACTCAAAACCCAAATTATTAATATGAATTTGATAAAAAAATATAAAGTAAGCCTACTGTTTGTAGGCTTACTTTCCATGAATTCGGCTTTAATTAGCTGTTCATCTGATAATACTAGTGAAAATTCAGAGCCTGTTGTTGAAACGACAAGAGAACTGAAAATTAATCTTGATGCCAATCTTCAAACTATGGAAAGCTTTGGAGCTTCTGATGCCTGGCAATGTAATAATATCGGAAAAAATTGGCCTACAAATAAAAAAAATGCAATTGCCGATTTGTTATTCAGTAGAGAAGTTGATAGTGAAGGAAATCCAAAAGGAATTGGTTTGTCATTATGGCGTTTTAATCTTGGTGCTGGTAGTACAGAGCAAGGTGATGCAAGTGATATAACTGATGAGTGGAGACGTACGGAGTGTTTTACTACTGATGGGGTAAGTTACAACATGAGTAAGCAGGCTGGACAAGTATGGTTTATGAAAGCAGCTAAACAGCGCGGAGTAGATAAATTATTAGCTTTTACTAATAGCGCGCCTGTTTATTTAACTCAAAATGGAAAAGCACATGCTAGTATCAAAGAATTTTACAATTTGAAAGACGGTAAAATGCCTGAATTAGCTGATTTTTGGGTTAATGCTATTGATAAATTAAAAAAGGAACATGATTTAACAATTGATTATTTAAGTCCGTTTAACGAACCACAATACGAATGGGATGGTTCTGGACAAGAAGGTTCACCGGCTTCTAATGCTAATATTTACAGTTTTGTAAATACATTAGCTCCAAAATTACAGGCAAAAGGATTAAATTCACAAATTGTAGTGGGCGAAGCGGGTGCTTTTGAGCCTTTGTATAAAACAGTTACAGGAAAAGAAAATCGTTCTAACCAGATTGATTATTTCTTTGGTGTAAATTCGACTAAAAATATTGCTGGCTTAACGAATGTAAAGAAAACAATTTCAGGACATAGTTACTGGCAAGCTTGGCCATTGAGCGAATTAATTTCATCTAGACAATCTGTTGCAGCCAGAGCAAATACGGTTCCTGGATTGAGCGTTTGGGCTTCTGAATATTCTATCCTTGAAAGCCCAGGAACAGCAGAACTTCCAGGAGGAGCTGGTCCAGGAAGAGATTTAGGAATGCAAACAGCGCTTTGGGTAGCACGTATTATCAGTACTGATATATCCATTGGAGGTGTTACTTCTTGGCAATGGTGGACGGCAGTAAGCCGTGGAGATTATAAAGATGGATTAGTGCATGTTGACAACGGATTGACAAAAGGAGCTGGCGATGCTAATTATTGTAAAAATGATGGTTTTGTTAGAGATTCTAAAATTCTTTGGGCTTTTGGAAATTTTTCTTTCTTCGTAAAACCAGGAATGCAAAGAGTTCAAATACCTAATTTAGATAATTCAACAGCTACTAAAGATGTGATGCTGACGGCTTACAAAGATGCGGTTGCAAAAAAACTGGTTATTGTAGCAGTTAATTTTAGTACTTCGGCAAGAACGTACAATTTAAATCTTTCGGGAGGCGCATTAGTAAACAATACATTGACTCCTTATACTACTTCTGAAACAATGAGTTTGAAAAAAGGAACTAATGTAGTTGCTACAGGTTTTGAAATTCCAGCAAGAGCAGTAGTTACTTATATGGGAACTTATAAGTAAAATTTTGTATCACAAATCAGAGTAATAATTTAAAAAGTATATTTTATAGTACTTAATTTACGAATTTAACCCTCTTTATAATAGCTATTTAATCATTTCTTTGCTTCTGTAAGCTATCTTTATAGAAAATCAGAATGATATAGCGCACTTATTTTATTAAAAATATAATTATGTTAACAACAAAAAGAACTTTTCTAGCAATTCTCGCTTTTTCTTATGTGTCTGCTTTTAGTCAAATAGGATTTGGGGATTCTCAAAAAATTAATGAACAATGGAAATTTATTCTGCAAGACAATAAAGACTTTCAGAGTGCTGGTTTTGACGATGGTAAGTGGCAAAATATTGCACTTCCTCATGATTGGAGCATTAAAGGACAGTTGAGTCCAACTTTAGCAAGTGCTACAGGATTTTTGCCGGCAGGAATTGCCTGGTATAGAAAATCAATGGATGTGCCATCAGCAAAGAAAGGTCAAAAAGTATACTTATATTTTGAAGGCGTTTACAACAGAAGCGAAGTTTTTGTTAATGGAAAGTCTTTAGGGAAACGCCCTAATGGGTATCTTTCTTTTGCTTATGATGCGACTCCGTATATTAAATATGGTGAAAAAAACACGATTGCTGTTCGTGTGGATCACAGTAAAAGTGCCGATTCTCGTTGGTATACAGGTTCAGGGATTTACCGTAATGTTTGGGTAGTGTATGCTAACCCTGTGCATATTGCACAATGGGGTGTTTATGCTTATCCGGAAGTAAGTAAAAATACAGGAATTTTGAATGTTGAAGTGGATGTCGAAAATGCTTCTACTGGAAATACCAATTTAACTGTTGTTAATGAATTGATTGCTAATGATGGAAAAACAGTTGCAAAGAGTACTAATAATATAGCAATTGCTGCCAATCAATCGGGGAAAATTGCTGCAAAAATAAAAGTAAACAATCCTCAATTATGGGATTTAGCACATCCTAATTTGTACCAATTAAAAACTACTGTGTTAAAAGATGGACAAGTAATTGATCATTCGATAACTCAAACAGGTTTTAGAAATTTTACTTTCGATGCTAATAAAGGCTTTGCTTTAAATGGCAAATGGATGAAAATAAAAGGAGTTTGTTTGCATCATGATGCAGGAGTATTAGGTTCAGCAGTTCCTCGTGAAGTATTAGAGGGAAGATTGAAAACCTTAAAAGAAATTGGTGTAAATGCAATACGTACCAGTCATAATCCTCAGGCACCTGATTTTTATGAATTGTGTGATCAACTTGGTTTGTTAGTTTTAAACGAAGCTTATGACGAATGGGAATTCCCAAAACGCAAATGGTTAGAAGGTTGGAATCAGGGAACACCTGGATTTGAAGGTTCGTTCGATATTTTTGCTGATTGGGCCGAAAAAGATTTAGAAGATTTTGTGCGTCGTGATAGAAATCACCTTTCTGTTTTTGCCTGGAGTATCGGTAACGAAGTAGATTATCCTAATGATCCGTATTCTCACCCGGTATTAGCTGGAGGAGGAGATACAGGATTCTCACAAGCCGCTTACGGAGGTTATAAAAAAGATGCTCCAGATGCAATGCGTTTGGGAGCCATTGCAAAACGCCTAGTTGCTGCAGTTAAAAAATACGACAAATCTCGTCCTACAACTGCTGGTTTAGCCGGAGTAGCGATGTCTAATGAAACAGAATATCCGGGAGCTTTAGATATTACAGGATACAATTACACTGAAAGTAAATACCAATCAGATCATAAAAAATATCCTAAACGAGTGATTTTTGGTAGCGAAAATCGTCATGATTATGAAGCTTGGTTAGCGGTGAAAAATAATGAGCATATTTTTGGACAGTTCTTATGGACAGGAATTGATTATTTAGGAGAATCAGGAAGCTGGCCATCTAGAGGTTTTTATTCAGGATTAGTTGATTTTTCAGGAGCGATTAAGCCAAGAGGTTATTTCCGTCAATCACTTTGGTCTGATACATCAATGATTTATATAGGAACTTATCTTTCGAATAATCCAAACAAAAAAGACCTATCAATGGACGCTTGGCCAATATGGAATTACAAGGAAGAACAAAAAGTTAAAGTGGTTTGTTATACTAATGCGGCTAAAGCACGTCTTGAATTAGATGGAAAAGTGGTGGGTGAAGCAAAAGATTACGATCAGGAAACTGGAATTATTTCATGGGATATTCCGTTTCAATCCGGTAAATTAGAGGCAGTAGGATTGGATAAGAATAATAAAGAAGTGAGTCGTTATGCTATTACTTCTTCAAAACAACCGCAAGCTATTGTTGTGAAAAGTGCTGATGCAGTTATCAATAAAGATAAAGGTGTAGCCGAAATCGTTTTACAAGTAGTTGATGAAAACGGAGTTCCGGTAATGATTTCTGATAACGAAATAACTTGTAAAATTCTAAGTGGTTCAGCAAGTTTATTAGGATTAGAAGCAGGAAATAATTCGGATATGACTGATTATACTGATAACGAGCAACGTGCATATCACGGACATATTTTAGCTTATATTCAGGCAAATGGAGATAAAACACCTATTAAAGTTCAATTTTCCAGCCCTTGGTTAAAATCGGTTGAAGTGACTATTAATGTAAAGTAAGTTGTTTTTCTCGAAAAGAGAAATAATTAAAATAATGCTATTTTATAAATTGACCTGTTTACTTTTTTTTAGTAGGCAGGTTAATTTTTTATAATAAAAAAGTTCATTACATTTGAAGTGTAATATTAACACGTATAAAAACCAAAAAATGAGAATAAAGAATAAAATTGCTCTGGTACTAGGAGTTGTTTTGGTATCGGTTTCTTCCAATGCTCAAAAAACAGTTTTCAAAAATGCAGAATTTAAACAATGGGCTCAAACCCCTCCAATGGGATGGAACAGTTGGGATTGTTATGGCTCGACAGTGGAGGAGCATGAAGTAAAAGCCAATGCTGATTATATGGTTAAAAACTTAAAAAAATCAGGTTGGGAATATATTGTAGTAGACATCAGATGGTTTGTAGAAAATGATAAAGCAGGAGGTTACAACCAGAAAGATCCACGTTATGTAATGGATCAATACGGAAGATATTTTCCTGCATTGAATAGATTTCCTTCGGCAAAAGACGGACAAGGTTTTAAACCATTGGCCGATTATATTCATAAAAAAGGATTGAAATTTGGAATCCATATCATGCGTGGAATTCCTAAAAAAGCAGTGGAAGAAAAGTTGCCAATTAAAGGCGCAAACGGAATTACTGCCGACAAAATATACACTACAGCCTTACAATGCGAATGGTTGAAAGACAATTATACTATTCTTGCTGACAAACCGGGAGCTCAGGAATATTATGATTCTTTATTCGAATTATATGCACAATGGGGAGTAGATTTTATCAAAATTGATGATTTGTCAAGACCGTATCACGAAGGAGAAATCAATTTGATTAGAAAAGCAATTGACAAATGTGGTCGCAAAATAGTTTTAAGTACTTCGCCTGGAGAAACGCCAATTTCGGTAGCTGCTCACGTAAGTTCACACGCTAACATGTGGCGTATGGTGGATGATGTTTGGGATACCTGGCCACACATTACTCATTTAATGGATGTTGCTCAAAAATGGTATCCACACATTGCAGCAGGAACTTGGCCTGATTGCGATATGATTCCGTTAGGGAGAATTTCGTTAAGAGGAGAACGTGGAGAAGACAGAATGTCTCGTTTAACAAAAGACGAACAATACACCTTGATTACTTTTTTCAACATCTTTAAATCACCGTTGTTTTTTGGTGGAGATTTACCAAGTAATGATGCGTTTACTTTATCATTATTAACGAATAAAGAAGTACTAAAAATGCACCGTGAAAGTACTGATGTAAAACAACTTTTTCAAAAAGATGGAAAAGTAGCAGTGACTTCAAAAAACCCAAAAGATGGAAGTATTTATTTAGCATTATTTAATATTTCAGACAGAGATCTTAAAGAAGTATCAGTTCGTTTAGCTGATTTAGGAATCAATAATGCTGAAATTACTAATATGTGGACTGGAAAAAAAGTAGGTGCTGTTAAAGGCGAAGTTACTGTTTCATTAAAAGAACATGCTTCAGTTTTGTATAAATTAAAAGCGAAAAAATAATGCGTAAAATACAATTCAGTTTAGTTTTATTTTTAACACTCATTAGTTTTTCAAAGGCTCAAAATAAAACTGGCGTTCCGCCTGTTATTGCCGAAAAGGATTTAACATCTTACTTGTTTGTTTATTTCACAGGAAATGCTGTAGAAGAGGAAGCAGTACGCTATGCTATTAGTGCCGATGGTTATCATTTTTACCATCTAAATAATAATAAACCAGTAATAGATAGTAAAATTATCAGTTCTACAGGCGGTGTTCGTGATCCACATATTTTAAGAGGTGACGATGGTAAAACTTTTTATATGGTTTTGACTGATATGACTTCTTTTAAAGGTTGGGATAGCAATCGTGCGATGGTATTATTAAAAAGTACCGATTTGGTAAACTGGAAAAGCAGTATTGTCAATATTCAAACGACTTTTCCCGGAAACGAAAACTTAAAAAGAGTTTGGGCGCCACAAACGATCTATGATGCAAAAGCAGGTAAATACATGATTTATTTCAGTATGCAACATGCGGGTGGTCCGGATAAGATTTATTATGCTTACGCCAATAAAGATTTTACGGCTTTAGAAAGTGAGCCAAAATTATTGTTTGTTCCAAAAGCAGGAAATGCTTGTATTGATGGCGATATTATCGAAAAAGACGGCGTTTATCATCTTTTTTATAAAACCGAAACCAATACGCCGGGAATTAAAGTGGCTATAACATCTGATTTAACATCTGGAAATTGGACAGAAAACGATAATTATTTGCAACAAACTAAAGAAGGTGTTGAAGGTTCAAGTGTATTCAAGTTAAATCATTCTGACGAATATATTCTGATGTATGATATGTACATGAAAGGAAAATATCAATTTACAAAAACAAAAGATTTAGAACATTTTACGGTAATTGATAACGAAATTTCAATGGATTTTCATCCGCGTCACGGGACGATTTTACCTATTACACGTTCTGAATTGAAAGGACTGATTGCCAAATGGGGAAAGCCAGCAGCCTATCCTCAAATTAATAATAATCCTGCTCTTGAAGGTTATCATGCCGATCCGGAGGTTTTGTATGCTGAGAAAACAGGTAAATATTATATCTACCCAACCAGTGATGGATTTGATCGTTGGTCAGGGAATTATTTTAAAACTTTTTCGTCAGATAATCTAGTAGATTGGAAACCAGAAGGAATTATTTTAGATCTTAGGAAAGATGTAAGTTGGGCAAACAGAAATGCCTGGGCTCCTTGTATTGTCGAGAAAAAGATAAAAGGGAAATACCAATATTTCTATTATTACACAGGAGCACAAAAAGTAGGAGTAGCAGTTTCAGACAATCCTACAGGTCCTTTCAAGGATAGCGGAAAAGCATTGGTAAGTAGCAGGCCTGAAGGTATAAAAGATGGTCAGGAAATTGACCCGGATGTTTTTACTGATCCAGTAAGCGGAAAAAGCTATTTGTATTGGGGAAATATGTATATGGGTGTTGCCGAGCTAAATCCTGATATGGTTTCAATTAAACCAGGAAGCACTAAAGTCATTAAAGTGGATAACACTTTTAGAGAAGGAACTTATGTGATTTATCGAAATGGTAAATATTACTTTATGTGGAGTGAAGACGACACTAGAAGTTCAAATTATAAAGTGAGATATGGTATTTCAAAATCACCTTTGGGGCCAATTGAAATTCCAAAAGATAATATTGTTATCCAAGGAAATAAAGAAGAAGGAATCTATGCAACAGGACACAATTCGGTAGTGAAAGTTCCTAAAAAAGACGAATGGTATATTGTTTATCACCGTTTTTCATACCCTACCGGGATTAGTATGGGTGGTGCAGCTGGTTTTCATCGTGAAGTGGCCATCGATAAACTCGAATTCAATGCCGATGGAAGCATCAAACAAGTTGTTCCTACTCATGCAGGAATTAATCCTGTGAAGAAGATTAAAGAATAAAAATTTTTTGCCTCTAAAAAAGAAAAGTACTAAAAGGGAAAGCACTATTTAAAGTAGCTTTCCTTTTTTTATACAATCAACAAACTGGTAGGGTGTAGTTCTGTTTATTTGATTGACTTTTTATCTTTGGAAACAACTATCACCAAAATTCCTTTTAAAATTTTTATAACCATTATGAAGAACCATCAATTCCTAGTTTTATTATTACTGTTGGGTTTGCCAATATGGGCGCAACAATCAGAAAGTCAAAAAAATCTTGAGAAATCGGCTAATACTGTTTTCGAAATTAAAAATCCCAATTTTCAATTAAGTCCTCAAACAGGAATGACCAAACAACATTGGAAAGATGCCGCTTTGTATCTTTTGCAAGGTGCTTTTGGCTACATTCATTTGTTAGAGGATCCAATGAAATTTCCAAAACAAGAAGGAAAAAGTTATCCGCAAGATGAGGCCAAAGTACCTACCGAAAAACTGGAAGGTTTGTGCAGAACTTTGTTTGTGGCAGCTCCGCTTTTAAAAGAAAATCCGTCGTTAACTATCAATAATATAAAAGTTGCCGATTATTACCGCTACCAAATAACAAAATTAACCGATCCTCAAAGTGCTTCTTATATTGTTCCCCGTTCTAAAAATGGCGGACCAAGCCAAAATTTAGTTGAATTTGGAGCTTTATCTATTTCTTTATTAGTCAATTCTGAGGTGTTGTGGGATCCTTTGACTCAGCAACAAAAAGACGCTTTGGCTAAAACCATGTTAAGTTATGGCGATGGACCAACGGTGAATTCGAACTGGAAATTCTTTAACATTTTTGTATTGAGTTTCTTTAAAGAAAAAGGATATGCAGTAAACGAAAAATTATTAGTCGAATATTTAGACAAATCCTTATTGGATTATAGAGGTAATGGCTGGTACAATGACAGCCCTGCTTATGATTATTACAGCATGTGGGCTTTCCAGATGTACGGTATGATTTGGTCAGAATATTTTGGGAAAGCAAACTATCCGGAATACGCAAGCAAGTTTAAAAACAACTTCGCAGATTTAAAAAACAATTATCCTTATTTGTTTAGCCAAAATGGCGAAATGATTATGTGGGGTAGAAGTATCAGTTATAGAACGGGAGCTGTTGTTCCGTTTCCATTAATGGGATTTGAAGGGGATGCTACAACTAATTATGGTTGGATGCGAAGAATCGCTTCGGGAGTGATTAAGCAATTTTTTACGCATCCTGATTTTATGAAAGACAATGTTCCAACACTTGGATTTTATGGTGCTTTTGAACCTTCGGTGCAAGTGTACAGCTGTCGTGGAAGTGTGTATTGGATGGGGAAAATATTTTTAGGATTACTGGTTCCTGATGATAATCCGTTTTGGACAGCGAAAGAAAACGAAGGAGCCTGGAAAACGGAATTCAAGAAAAATAAAGTGTATAATAAATTCCAAGGCGTTTCTGAAATTCTGATTACTGATTATCCTAACATTGGAGCTTCTGAAGTAAGAGCCTGGTGTAATGCAAAAGTAAAAGATGATTGGCAAAAATTCAGATCGACAGAAAACTACAATCGATTATCTTATAGTAGTGCTTTTCCTTGGCAAGCCGATGGTGAAAATGGGGAAGTGGCGATGAATTATGTCATCAAAAACAAAATGAATCAATGGGAAGCCTTTCGATTGTATACTTTCAAAAAATTTGAAGACGGAATTTATTACAGAGACGTAGTTTTAGAAACGGATGCCAATGTAAAATTTAATTTGGCTGAAATTCCTTTGGCAAACGGAATTTTAAGAGTAGACAAGAATAATAGTTCAACATCATTTGCAATGCGTTTAGGACATTATGCTTTGCCAAAATTGGGAAGCGAAATTAAAACGACTGTTCGGAAAATAAAAAACTACGAGGTAACCATTATTGATAATGGGAAATACCAATTGGCAATGATTCCGCTTTTAGGTTGGGATAAATCCCTAGTGGTTCAGGCTAAAGGCTTGCACCCTGAAGCCAATGAAAGTTCGGTTATTAATCTTTCGAATAATTTTATTCCTCAAAAAGATCAATCTACTGTTTATGCTACATTAATGTTATGGAAAAAATCAGGCGAAAAATGGAGTAACAAAGAATTGCTAGCAGTGAAAAAGATTAATTTTTCTTCGAAAGAAAACACAGTCAATGTTTCTTTAGCAAATGGAGAAAAGAAGTTGATCAAGTATTAATAAATCTATAATTATCTAAGATCTAAAGAGGCTGTTTCAAGAATTTTGAGATAGCCTCTTTACTTTTTTTTTAAATCACTATATTTGAGTCTATTTTTTAATTTCAGTATTTATAAATTAATGAAAAAACCATCGAAAATTGATTATCTCAGCATTGATGAATTTTCAGTTACTCCAAAGTACCAACAGCTAGTTAATGCCGTTCTCAATGCGGTAAAACAAGGTCAGCTTAAAAAAGGGGATGCCATGCCTTCAATCAATGAATTGAGTTTTCAGTATGAAATTTCCAGAGTTACCATTGAAAAAGGCTATAATAAACTCCGTAAAATGGGGATATTAGAAGCTTTTCACGGCAAAGGATATTTTATTGCCAATACCGATGTTTCTCAGGATTTAAAAATATTCCTGATGTTCAATAAACTCAGTGCCCATAAGAAAATTATTTACGATGCTTTTGTCGATGCACTGGGTGAAAAGGCGGCGATTGATTTTTATATTTATGACAATGATTATGGCTTGTTCAAAAAATTATTAGGCCAACAAAAAGGGGATTATTCCCATTATGTGATTATTCCCCATTTTATTGAAAAATCAGAAGGCTATCAAATGCTGATTGATGAAATTCCAAAAGAAAAACTGATTTTGGTTGGGAAAAAAATTGAAGGAATCACAGGGAATTATGGAGCGGTTTATGAAAACTTTGAAGACGATATCTATAATGCTTTGAGCAAAGCAATTGAGCCTTTGAGTAAGTACCACACCTTGAAATTATTGTTTCCTGAAAACAGTTACTTCCCTAATGAAATCGCCAAAGGATTCGAGAATTTTTGCTACAATTTTGCTTTTAATTATAAGATTGTACATGACTTAGATCAGGAACAAGTCAATGAAGGTGAGGTTTATATCAATTTAATGGAAGCTGATTTGGTTAAAATATTAGACAAAATTATATCATTGGATTTAATAATTGGCAAGCAAGTGGGCGTAATATCTTATAATGAAACTCCACTCAAAAAATTTATTATGAACGGCTTGACAACTATCTCTACCGATTTTGCCAAAATGGGAAAAACAGCAGCCGAATTGGTTCTGAATAGTTCAAAAGAACATATCGAAAATCCGTTTGAACTGGTTCTTAGAGGATCTTTATAATTGCTGATTATTCCGGAAACGAAACCGATAATAATGTGAAAGTAATTTTCAGAGTTTCACCTACGTATACTTCTGGTAAGTTTTATTCTTCATTGGATTTCTCTTATATGGGAAAACGTGCGGCTAACGTTCCGAATGCTTTTGAATTACCGGCTTACAAGCAAACCAACTTGAATTTAGGATATAATTTGACTTCAAAGTTACAATTACAGGCTAATATCAATAACCTTTTTAATCAATTAGGAGTGATGGGATGGTCAGCGCCAGAAGGATTCCCTGCTGCCTTAGACCGACAAGGTTTTACAAAAGAACAATTGAATGCCAATCCTAATGTAGTGTATTCTACATTGAGTTTACCGGCAAGAGCTTATTTCATTACTGCTACCTATAAGTTTTAATGTTTTTATGTGAACATTAACCAGATAAGAACTTTTGTCTTATCTGTTTTTTTTTTAGCTAACTTTCCATTTAAGAATGGAATGTTTGGAAAATAGTTTAGTTTTAAATAAAGTTTCTTTTTGGAATTATTTAGCCTTTATTAAAATAAATGAAATTGTATAATAAAACATATAAATTTATGAATCTAAAAATAAAATGCATTGGGTTTATGCTACTGGCCATTCCTTTCTTTTCCAAAGCGCAACATGCCGAAAATCAAAATGCTTTCCCTGTTCAGATAACCATTGCAAATGGAATTATAGAGGGTGAATTTGATGTAAAAACAAATATTCAAAGTTTCAAAGGAATTCCCTTTGCACAATCACCGGTTGGTAATCTACGATGGAAAGCTCCCCAAGCTTTAACGAATTGGACTGGTGTAAAACAAACTAAAAAATTTGGACCAAGAGCAGTCCAATCCTACATATTTGGAGATATGGGTTTTAGAAGTGACGGGACGAGCGAAGATTGCTTATATCTTAATGTTTGGTCACCAGCTAAATCTGCCAATGAAAAACTTCCCGTTTTAGTTTATTTCTACGGAGGTGGTTTTGCCGCTGGCGATGGTTCCGAAAATCGTTATGATGGAGAAAATATGGCCAAAAAAGGAATAGTAACCTTAACCGTAAACTATAGATTAGGAATTTGGGGATTTTTCTCCCACCCGGAATTAACCAAAGAATCCCCTAATCATGCATCAGGAAACTATGGGTTATTGGATCAAAATGCTGCCTTAAAATGGGTACAGGCCAATATTTCAAAATTTGGAGGTGATCCAAAACGCGTAACTATAGCAGGAGAATCGGCTGGTTCTATATCCGTTAGTGCTCAAATGGCCTCGCCATTATCAAAAGAACTTATTGCTGGAGCAATAGGAGAAAGTGGTGGTTCGATCTTCCCTACATTATCTCCAGTCCCTTTAGCTGAAGCTGAAAAAACAGGTCTTGAATTTGCCAAAAAAATAGGAGCATCATCCTTAAAAGATCTTCGAGATATGTCCACTTTTGAATTGTATCAAAAATCAATCGGAACAAGTTTGGGTGTTTTCAAAACAACAATTGACGGCTATTTTTTACCAAAATCTTTACCCGAAATTTTTGAAGCCAAACAACAAGCTATGGTTCCTTTATTATTGGGATGGAATTCAGAGGAAATGAACTACCGTGCTTTAATGACGGGGAAAGATTTGAACAATGAAAATTATACTCAAAAAATCAAGGAGTTATATGGCAACAAAGCGGATGAAGTATTGAAATTATATCCAGCAGGCACTTCTGAAATAACGGAGCAATCAGCCACAGATTTAGCAGGAGACCGTTTTATTGCATACAGCACTTGGAAATGGTTTGATTTGCATCGAAAAAACAGCACACAGCCTGTATATCGTTATTATTACACACATCCAAGACCCGAAATACGCGACAATGAACTTGAAGCAGCTCTTGCAGGCGGCGTCATTAAAAAAGACAAAAATACTCCAAAAGCACCTATACCAAAAGGAGCTGTTCACTCTGCAGAAATAGAATACGCCATGGGAAATTTAGCAACCAATAAAAATTATGCTTGGACAGCCGATGATTATAAAGTTTCGGATACAATGATGAACTTTTTTGCCAATTTCATTAAAACTGGAAATCCAAACGGTGATAAACTTCCTGTTTGGCCTGTCGCAAAAAACGAAGAAAATCCAGAAATTATGGTTATTGATGTAAATTCAAAATCAAAAAAAGCAGAAAATGATGCCCGTTATTTGTTTTTAGAAAATGAATATTCGAAAAAATAATTTTTCTGCTTTCGCAAAAAAAAAGATATTATTAAAAACGGCATCCTTCTTTGTTCATAGTCCTTCGTGTCTTGATTGTTTACCTGTTTTTTCGCCTTGATTGGCACGAAGTTTTTGGTTTTTTTAAAGATCTATTTTTGTCTTTTGATGTTGAAACTCAACTATTTCGACTTTTTTATAATTACCTTTTTTTAATGTATATCGTTAATTAATTTAAATTAAAAAAATGAAAAAAAATATTCTGATTTTGATTTTAGTCAGTTTTAGTTCGATAGCTTTCGGGCAGCTAACACTTCGCAACCTTACAGTTGAAAATGTTTCCAATCCTATTGGTATTGGAGTAAAAACACCGCGATTTAGTTGGCAATTAGTTTCTGATAAAAGAAATGTAAAGCAATCGGCTTACGAAATTCAGGTTATAGATGGTAAAAATACTGTTTGGGCATCTGGGAAAGTTGCTTCAGAAACATCTATCTTTAATAAATATGCAGGTACTCCATTAGAATCGGATTCTCAATATACTTGGCAGCTAAGGGTTTGGGATAATCAGGGACATGTTTCTAATTGGGCAACGGCTTCGTTTGGAACGGCCTTATTGGATTCAAAGGATTGGAAGGCCTCATGGATTTCATCAGGATTAAAAACGGATAAAGTTAATGGAATTGTACCAATACTTAGAAAATCATTTTTGGCTTCTAAAAAAATTACTTCTGCTAAAGTTTATGTTACTTCGAGAGGATTGTACGACGCGCAAATCAATGGAAAGCGTATGGGAGACGCTTATTTATCTCCGGGTTGGACCAGTTATAACAAGCATTTGCAATACCAGACTTATGATGTGGCTGATTTGTTGATGCAAGGAAACAATGCCATTGGGGTTTTATTAGGAAGTGGTTGGTACCGAACGCGTTTAACTTGGGCCAATAAAAAAAATATTTACGGAAAAGAAACGGCTTTGCTTTTTCAAATGGTAGTCAAATATGCTGATGGAACTACAGAAACAGTAGTTTCTGATGGAAGCTGGAAAGCGGCTAAGAGTCATATTCTATATTCTGAAATCTATAATGGTGAAATTCAGGATATGAATTTTGAACAAAAAAAATACAGCGTTGCTGATTTTGATGACAGCAAATAGACAAGTGTGGTGACTAAAGATTTTCCGAAGGATTATATTACGGCTGCTATCAATGAACCTATTCGAAAACATGAAAATTTTAAACCGATTCAGGTGTTGACTTCCCCGAAAGGAGAAACCATATTGGATTTTGGTCAGAATTTAGTAGGTTGGGTAAAAGTCGCCATTCAAGGAAAAGCCGGTGAGCAAATCAAACTTTCTCATGTGGAAATGTTAGACAAAAAAGGTGTGCCTTATTTTGAAAATTTGCGTTCTGCCAAAGCACAAGCTACTTATACATTAAGTGGAAATGGAATTGAAATATTGGAACCTCATTTTACCTTCTTCGGTTTTCGTTATGTGAAAGTGGAAGGGCTTTCAGGAAAAATCAATCCAAATGATTTTACCGCCATTGCGTTGTATTCGGATATGAAGCAAACCGGGACTTTTGAATGTTCAAATCCATTGGTGAATCAGTTGCAAAGTAATATTCAATGGGGACAGAAAGGGAATTTTTTAGATGTGCCTACCGATTGTCCGCAACGTGATGAACGTTTGGGCTGGACAGGTGACGCTGAAGTGTTTTCGCGAACAGCGGCTTATAATTTTAATGTCAATCAGTTTTTTTCCAAATGGTTGATAGATGTGACTGCTGATCAAAATAAAAATGGTTCGGTACCTTTTGTTATTCCGAATACTCTAAAGGGAACTAGTTTTGATATGCCTGTGGGGGCTGCAGGATGGTCAGATGCCAGTATTATTATTCCTTATAATATGTATGTGAGTTATGGAGACAGGGAAATTGTAGAACGACAATATCCAAGTATGAAAGCCTATTTGAATTATGTGCGCGGTGCTGCTAAAAAGGATTTGTGGAATACCGGTTTTCAATTTGCTGATTGGTTGAGCTATAGAGCAGATGATTCACAAGGAATGATTGGAATGAAATCGGCTATTACGGATAATTATTTGGTAGCCCAATGTTTTTATGCCTACAATACTGAAATAATGATAAAAGCAGCTGCTTTATTGGGTAAAACGGATGAAGTACAAGAATATCAAGCACTTTTGGAACGCATTAAAAAAGCATTTCAGGCCGAATATATGACGGCATCAGGAAAGTTAATTTCAGAAACACAGACCGCTTATATTTTAGCTTTACAATTTGATATGTTTCCAGAGGATTTAAGATTGCAAGCTGTGGAGCGTTTGGTGAAAAATATTGAAAGTTATGAATATCATTTGACAACCGGATTCTTAGGGACTCCATTTTTAAATCCGGTGTTAAGCCGTTTTGGTAGAAATGATGTGGCATACAAACTCTTGCTTCAGGATACCTATCCGTCTTGGTTGTATCCAATAAAAGCGCATGGGGCTACGACCATCTGGGAACGTTGGGACTCTATGAAGCCAGACGGAACGTTTCAGGATCCTGGTATGACTTCGTTCAATCACTATGCGTATGGAGCAGTAAGAGATTGGATTTACAGAACCGTTGCTGGTATTGATACTAAAGAAGCGGAAGGAGCCGGTTATAAAGAGATTATCATTAAACCGGAACTGGGAGGGAATTTAACGTATGCTAAAGGAAGTTTGGAAACCAATTATGGTTTGGTCTCTTCTTCTTGGAAAATAGAAAACAGCAAATTGATTTTGGATGTGGAGATTCCTGCTAACACCAATGCAACGATTGTATTTCCAACAAATAAGGTGGAGACGATAAAAGAAAATGACCTTATTGTAAATGAAAAGAGCAAAATAGTAGGCTCAGGAAAGTATCATTTTGAAATGCAGATGTAATTTATTTAAAAAAATCAATATAATCTGTTATAATTATAAGTGGTTGCGCTTTAAATGACAATGAATCAGTTAAATAATATGTAAAAAAACATATTTATTCTGGAATAATTGCATAAAAGCCAATAATGTCATGACTGTGCAGGACAGTTATGTTTCAGATATTCTATTATTTTACAAATCGAAAAATTATAAACATTAAACCAAATTATTAAATGGAATCAATTCTCGGTCTTCTTTTTCACTCAATTGGAGGTTTCTCTTCAGGTAGTTTTTATATGCCTTTTAAAAAGGTTAAAGGTTGGGCTTGGGAAAGCTATTGGATCGTAGGAGGATTTTTCTCTTGGTTGATTGTTCCACCTGTTGCTGCTTATTTAACAATTCCTGGTTTTGCTGAGATTATTAGTACTGCTGCGCCAACTATTAAGGCAGTTACTTATTCTATGGGATTGATTTGGGGTATCGGTGGATTGACTTATGGTTTAGGAGTACGTTATTTAGGAATGTCATTAGGGAACTCAATTACATTAGGTTTTTGTTCTGCTTTTGGAGCATTAGTTCCTTCTATCTATTATAATTTTTATCCAACAGAAGGTAAAGTTTCTTTTACTGATATGTTGTCTAACACTGGAGGACAATTAGTATTGTTAGGGGTTTTGGTTTGTCTTATTGGGATTGCATTTTCTGGTAAAGCAGGAATGCTTAAAGAAAAAGATTTTGCGGTAGGTCACGAAGATAAAGACAAAGAATTTAGCTTGGTAAAAGGACTTATCATCGCAATTATTTCAGGGATTTTAAGTTCATTTTTCAATTTTGGAATTGAAGCTGGAAAACCAATGGCTGAAGAAGCAGTGAGATTAGGGTTTAACCCTTTGTTTCAAAACAATGTTACTTATGTAGTATTGCTTTGGGGAGGTCTTACTACTAATTTCCTTTGGTGTATGTACCTTAATTTTAGAAATAAAACATTTAAAGATTACACTAATAGCAGTACGCCTATTACCAGAAATATAATGTTTTCAGCTCTTGCAGGTACTATGTGGTTTTTACAATTTTTCTTTTACGGAATGGGAGAAAGTAAATTAGGAAATGGAGCAAGTTCATGGATTTTACACATGGCGACCATTATTTTGACTGCTAATTTTTGGGGATTTTATTTGAAAGAATGGACGGGAGTGTCTAAAAAGACTTTTAGAACATTCTTATTAGGTATCGGATTGATTCTAGCTTCTATTGTGTTAGTAGGAATCGGAAATTCACTATAATAAACAGATTAACAATTTTAAATTTTATATATAATGTCAAATACAAATACAATGACTTTTAAGCACGTAAGTTACCTTTGGGATGATGCAAAAGCTGCTGAATTAGCAGGAGATGAAGTGGCACTTTTTATCTATCGCTCTAATTTATTAGGCGCAGATTTAAGATTAACGAACTATGGAGGTGGAAATACTTCTGTGAAAATTACTGATAAAGATCCATTAACTGGAGCTGCAACTGAGGTAATGTGGATTAAAGGTTCTGGTGGTGATATTGGAACATTAACAAAATCAGGTTGTGCTGCTCTTTACTTAGAAAGACTTCGCAACTTAGAAAACGTGTATAGAGGAATTGAGCATGAAGACGAAATGGTGGAATTATTCAACCACTGTATTTTTGATTTAGCTTCAAAAGCGCCTTCAATTGATACACCTTTACACGGTTTCTTACCATTTGCTCACATCGATCACTTGCACCCAGATGCTGCTATTGCTATTGCTGCTGCAAAAGATGGTGCAAAAATCACTGAAGAATTATTCAACGGAGAGATTGGATGGGTTGGATGGCAACGTCCAGGTTTTGACCTTGGTTTGCAAATGCGTGCTTGTTTAGAAGAAGCTGCTGCTAAAGGGAAAAAACTAAAAGGAGTAATGTTAGGATCTCACGGTTTGTTTACTTGGGGAGATACTTCATACGAAAGTTATATCAATACTCTTGAAGTAATTGAAAAATGTGCTGAGTATTTAGAGTCTAACTACGGAAAAACACGTCCAGTTTTTGGAGGTCAAAAAATCGAAAGTTTAGCTGTTGAAGCTCGTCAGGTTCAAGCTGCTAAATTAGCTCCAATCTTAAGAGGTTTCTGTTCTTCAGAACGTAAAATGATTGGTCACTATACTGATGATGCCAGAGTTTTAGAGTTCATCAATTCTAATGATTTAGAAACATTAGCTCCTCTTGGAACTTCTTGTCCTGATCACTTCTTGAGAACTAAAATCAGTCCTTTAGTAATTGAATTAGCTCCAAACGAAGATTTATCTGATGTTGATGCTATCAAAGCTAAGTTAGCTCCAGCTTTTGAAGCGTATCGTCAAATGTACTCTGAGTACTATAACACTTGTAAAAAATCAAACTCACCAGCAATGCGTGATCCAAACCCGGTTGTAATTTTATATCCAGGTGTTGGTATGTTTACTTTTGCAAAAGACAAAACAATGGCTCGTTTGGCATCTGAATATTATATCAATGCAGTAAGCGTAATGAAAGGTGCTGAAGCAGTTTCAGAATATACTTCATTGCCACGTCAAGAAGCTTTTGATATCGAATATTGGTTGTTAGAAGAAGCTAAATTACAACGTATGCCAAAACCAAAAGCATTATCTGGAAGAATCGCTTTGATTACAGGTTCTGCAGGTGGAATTGGTAAGGCTATCGCTAAGAAATTTGCTGAAGAAGGTGCTTGTGTTGTAATCAACGATATCAACGAAGAGCGTTTAGAAGGTGCAACTGCTGATTTTATCAAAACTTTTGGTAAAGATGCTGTTTCTAGTACTTTATTAAACGTAACTGATGCTGATAGTACAGCTAAAGCTTTAGATGCTGCTTGTTTAGCATTTGGTGGTGCTGATATTATTGTAAATAATGCAGGAATTAGTATTTCTAAATCTATTGCTGAGCATTCATTAGAAGAGTGGGATAGATTATATGATATCTTAGTTAAAGGACAATTTATTGTTTCTAAAGCTGGAATCGAAGTAATGCGTAAACAAGGTTTTGGTGGAGATATCGTTAATATCGTATCTAAAAATGCAGTTGTTGCAGGACCAAACAACGCTGGATACGGATCTGCTAAAGCGGCTCAAGCTCACTTAACACGTTTGATGGCTGCTGAAGTAGGAGCTGATAAAATCCGTGTGAACACAGTTAATCCTGATGCTGTTATCTCTGATTCAAATATTTGGTCAGGTGGATGGGCTGAAGGACGTGCAAAAGCGTATGGTATTACAGTAGCTGAATTGCCAGCTTACTACGCTAAACGTACTTTATTAAACGAAATTATATTGCCAGATGATATTGCTAATGCATGTTTTGCTTTTGTTGGTGGTTTGTTAGGCAAATCAACAGGAAATGCTTTGAATGTTGACGGTGGTGTATCTATGGGCTTTTATAGATAATTTTAGATGTTAGTTTTTAGATTGATTTATCTAACGTCCGATTCTTTCGGGCGTTAGATTTTTCTTAATCTACTAACGACATCTTTATTTTTTTATCTTCTTTTAAAAAAGCAATTATTCTTTATAGCAACTTAGGTGGTTAGCATTGTTTTTAAATCTACCGCTTATAATCACCATAAATTATGAAAAAAGTAGCATTTAAAATGCAGTTGCATCAAGGTCAGGTTCAAGAGTACCAAAAAAGACATGATGAATTGTGGCCAGAATTAGCCGATTTGTTAAAAAGTGTAGGAGTAGAGGATTACTCTATTTTTTTTGATGAAGATACACATGCCCTTTTTGGTGTTTTAAAAATTGAAGATCCTAGTCGATTAGACGAACTTCCTCAGCACGCTATTATGCAAAAATGGTGGAAATATATGGGTGATATTATGGATGCAAATCCAGACAATTCGCCAGTGAGTGTTTCACTCAAAGAAGTTTTTTATTTACCTTAAAAATTTATAATTATCATGATATTAGATTCTAACAAAATTGCTGCTCACAATGATGGGCTTTATACTTCTCATAAAAATAAATTAGTTTTTTCTGCTTCTGAAATTGCTGAAACAGAAAATATTATTAAAAAATTAATCGATTTCCAAATCGCAATTCCTTCTTGGGCATTGGGAACTGGAGGAACTCGTTTTGGACGTTTTCCAGGTGGTGGAGAGCCTCGTTCATTAGAAGAAAAAATCGAAGATGTAGGTTTGCTACACGCTTTGAATAATGCTTCTGGAGCTATTTCATTACACATTCCATGGGATACAGCAACTGATTATAATGCTATTAAATTTTTGGCAGCACAACACAATTTGAAATTTGATGCAGTTAACTCTAATACATTTCAAGACCAAGCGAATAGTGAGTACTCTTATAAATTTGGTTCATTACAAAATGTAAACAAAGCAATCCGTAAACAAGCGGTTCAACACAATATCGACGTAATTCAACAAGGTGTTGAGTTAGGTTCTGAGTCATTGACTGTTTGGTTAGCTGATGGATCTTGCTTTCCAGGACAATTGAATTTCCGTAAAGCTTACGAAAATACATTAGAAAGTTTACAAGAAATTTATGCTGCATTGCCTGCTGACTGGAAATTATTCTTAGAATACAAATGTGCTGAGCCTAATTTCTACTCTACTACAGTTGCTGATTGGGGACAATCTTATTCTTATGTGAAAAAATTAGGAGATAAAGCAAAAACTTTAGTTGATTTAGGTCACCACCTTCCAAATGCTAATATTGAGCAAATTGTTTCTTTATTATTAATGGAAGATAAATTAGGAGGTTTCCACTTCAATGATTCTAAATACGGAGATGACGATTTAACTGCTGGTGCATTAAAACCTTACCAATTATTCTTAATCTTCAACGAATTAGTAGAAGGAATGGATGCCAGAGGAATGAACCATGCAACTGACTTAGGTTGGATGATTGATGCTTCTCATAACGTAAAAGATCCAATGGAAGATTTATTACAATCTGTTGAAGCTATTATGATTGCTTATGCTCAGGCACTTTCTGTTGACAGAAAAGCGTTAGAAATTGCTCAAAATGAAAATGATGTTGTTAAAGCTCAGGAAATTTTACAAAATGCTTTCCGTACTGATGTTCGTGCATTAGTAGCTGAAGCTCGTTTGCGTTCAGGTGCTGCGTTGAATCCAGTTGGATTATATCGCCAGTTAGCTGTACGTGATGCTTTAATTGGAGAAAGAGGATTGAAAACTGTAGCAACAGGATTATAAAAAACAACATTAAATGAATGCAGTAGCCATTTTCGATATTGGAAAAACAAATAAAAAAGCCTTTCTATTTAATGAAAGCTATCAAATTGTTTGGGAAAACTCAGTAAATCTTCCTGAAACAGTTGATGAAGATGGATTTCCTTGCGAAGATATTGTAGCACTAAAAGACTGGTTTTTGGGATGTTGGGAAGAGATGAAATCTCAAACACAATACAATTTAAAAGCAGTGAATTTTAGTACTTATGGTGCCAGTTTTGTGTACGTAGACGAAGAAGGAAATCCTTTAACGCCTTTGTACAATTATCTAAGACCCTATCCTGAAAAGCTTAAAAATAAATTTTATTCTAAATACCAAGGAGAAGAAGTTTTCGCAGTGAAAACTGCTTCTCCGGTTTTAGGAAGTTTGAATTCCGGAATGCAAATTTACCGATTGAAAAAAGAAAACCCTGAGGTTTTTGATAAGGTAAAATACTGTTTGCATTTGCCACAATACATGAGTTTTCTTTTAACTAAACAAGGTTTTACAGATATCACAAGTATTGGTTGTCACACTAATCTTTGGAATTTCAATAAAATGAAATACCACAAATGGATTAGAAAGCAAAATATAGATGAAAAACTGCCACCAATTCATGATTCTGAAGATGCTATAACCATCGAGAATGATATTGCAGTTGGAATTGGGTTGCATGATAGTTCTTCGGCTTTGATTCCTTATATTATCAATTTTGAAGATCCATTTGTATTGTTGTCAACTGGAACTTGGGTTATTACTATGAATCCGTTTAATGATAAAAAGCTTACCTTTGAGGAATTGCAAAATGATTGCTTGTGCTTTTTACATTATAAAGGAAAACCGGTAAAAGCTTCTCGTTTGTTTGCAGGAAATGAGCATGAAATTCAGTCAGTAAAATTGGCAACACATTTTAATGCTCCTTTAGATTCTTACAAACACGTGCTTTACGATAAAGATATTATTACTAAGTTAAGAGCTAAATTCAAACAATATACTAAGGAAGATAGTACGATTCTAAAAGATTGTCCTTTCAACCAAAGAGATTTATCTGATTTTGAAAATTATGATGAAGGGTACCATCAGTTAATGTTGGATTTAATTGCTCAACAAATTGTTTCGACTAAATTAGTAATTTATAATAGTCCGGTAAAGAAAGTTTTTGTTGATGGAGGTTTCAGTAAAAATTCGATTTATATGAACTTGTTAGCGGAAGCTTTCCCTGAAATGGAAGTATATGCTGCATCCATGGCGCAAGCCAGTTCACTAGGAGCTGCCTTAGCCATTCATAAAAATTGGAATACAAAACCAATTCAAAATGATTTAATTGATTTAAAATTTTACAAACATTAATATCTAAATTTGCCTATCATAATTCAATCTTAAAACGAATATTGATAGGCAATTTTAATTAAAGTGTTAAACAATAAACAACAGCATATGAAAGTTGGACTTTTTATACCTTGTTATGTGGATCAATTTTATCCACAAATAGGTATTGCAAGCTTAGAGTTATTACAGAAATTTGGATGTGAAGTAAGTTTTCCAATGGATCAAACTTGCTGTGGACAACCAATGGCTAATAGCGGTTATTCTCATTTAACCGGAGGATGTGATACTAATTTTGTGAATAATTTTTCTGAATTTGATTATGTCGTTTGTCCTTCTGGAAGTTGTACAATGCATGTGAAGGAACACCTTCATTCTAAGGAGAATGAAGCTGCTGCTACACATATTAGAAAGCATGTGTATGAACTAACAGAATTTCTAACCGATATATTAAAAGTAGAATCTATCGAAGGGAATTTTCCTTATAAAGTAGGAATGCACCAAAGTTGTCACGGTCAACGCGGATTACATCTTTCACAAATGAGTGAATTAAATGCGGCTCCTTTTTCTAAACCTGAACAGTTATTGAGTAAGATAAAAGGTTTGGATTTAGTATCCTTAAGCAGAAAAGATGAGTGTTGTGGTTTTGGAGGTACTTTTTGTGTTACCGAAGAAGCCGTTTCTGTGAAAATGGGACTAGACCGTATAGAAGATCACGCAGCACACCAAGTAGATTATATTACCGGTGGAGATATGTCATGCTTAATGCATTTAGAAGGAATTCTAAGAAGACAAAAAAGCAATATTAAAGTAATTCACATTGCAGAAATTTTAAACTCAATATGAAATCGCCACTATTAACAAATTTGTTGAAAACAAATACCGATGAATTAAAGGCGATAACATATATGACAATAAAAAATAAACTTTCACATATATGAAAGAAAATACAATAGATCATAGTCACGCAGCGGCTATTTTTAATAAAGATGTAGAACGTGTAAACTGGCATGATGAAACGCTTTGGTTTGTTCGTTCAAAAAGAGATAAATCAGCTCATGCTATCCCGGAATGGGAAGCACTTCGTGAGACGGCTTCAAATATTAAAAACAATGTACTTTCAAATATTCACGATTATTTAGTCGAATTTGAAGCTAAAGCCAAAGAAAACGGAATTATTATCCATTGGGCTGCTGATGGAGACGAACACAATAAAATAGTACATTCTATCATTGCTAAGCATGGTGTTACCCAAATGGTAAAATCAAAATCAATGCTTACCGAAGAATGTCATTTGAATGAATATTTAGCAGAGAATGGAGTTGAAGTAATTGATTCCGATTTAGGGGAATTTATTGTTCAATTAAGAAAAGAACCACCAAGTCATATCGTATTGCCTGCTATTCACTTAAAAAAGGAAGATGTAAGTGATACTTTTCACGAACACCTTGGAACAGAAAAAGGGAATAACGATCCTCAATATTTAACCGAAGCGGCTCGAAAAGAATTAAGAGATACTTTCTTAACTAGAAAAGTAGCACTTACAGGAGTGAATTTTGCAGTTGCTGAAACGGGTGAATTTGTGGTGTGTACCAATGAAGGAAATGCCGACATGGGGGCGCATCTTGCTGACGTTCACATTGCTTGTATGGGATTTGAGAAATTAATTCCGCAACGCAAACATTTGAGTGTTTTTCTTCGTTTATTGGCTCGAAGTGCTACAGGACAACCTATTACTACTTTCTCAAGTCATTTTAAAAAGCCAAGAGATGGTCAGGAAATGCACATTGTGATTGTTGATAATGGCAGAAGTACGCAATTAGGACGTGAAGAGTTTAGAAACTCTCTAAAATGTATTCGTTGTGGGGCTTGTATGAACACTTGTCCGGTTTACAGAAGAAGTGGTGGACACAGTTATCATAATGCGGTTGCAGGTCCTATTGGTTCTATTTTGGCACCAAACTTAGACATGAAAAAGAATGCCGATTTGCCTTTTGCAAGTACGCTATGTGGTTCTTGTACTAATGTATGTCCGGTAAAGATTGATATTCACGACCAGTTGTATAAATGGCGTCAGGTTTTAGTTAAGGAAGGTTATACGCCAAGTTCTAAAACAATGGCCATGAAAGGAATGTCGGCTGTCTTAGCTAATCCAACCGTTTTTAAAATTGCAGGAAAAGCAGGTCGATTTGTAATGAAGAATTTGCCTTTTATGGTAAACAACAATCTTAATGCTTGGTACAAGCAAAGAGAAATGCCAGCACCGCCAGAAGAATCATTTAGAGAATGGTATGCTAAAAAAGCAAAAGAATCTAAAGACAAGAAATAATGAGCAGTAGAGATAGTATTTTAAGTAAAATCAAAAACAATCAGCCTACATCAGTGAGCGAATTGCCTAGTCTTAGTTTTTTAGGATTAGACAAAATTGATGTAATTCAAACCTATAAAACAGTACTAAAAGGTATTGGTGGATTTTGTGAAGAAGTGAGTAGTTTAGACGAAGTCAAAGCCTACATTGCTACGCATTATCCAGCAGATAAAAGAAAGATTACTACCATTCCGGAATTAGCTGATATTGCTGAAACCGAATGGACAAATGATGACCCACATAGTTTACAAAATGTAGAATTAGCTATTATAAAAGCACATTTTGGTGTTGCTGAAAACTCAGGACTTTGGGTAACCGATGCTATTTTAGGACAAAGAGTTTCTCCTTTTATTCCGCAGTATTTAACTATCATTGTCAATAAAAAAGATATTTTAGCTACAATGCATCAGGCTTATGAGCGCATTGGTGATTTAGATTATGGTTTTGGTACTTTTATAGCAGGACCTTCTAAAACTGCCGATATTGAGCAATCATTAGTTCTTGGAGCTCATGGAGCAAGAGGATTGACCGTTTTTTTGATGGAATAGTTTATTCTTAGATTGTCTAGTCCTAAAAAAATCGCTTCGTGTTTTATCGAAGCGATTTTTTTGTTTTAGTTGTAACGCAAAGATTCTCAAAGTAAACCGCAAAGGAACTCAAAGAAATATTTACAAAAGAGAGAGAAAAGAGAATCTTTTAAATCTTTAAAAAAAAAGCTCTGTGAAACTTTGTGTTTTCTTAGCGAAACTTTGTGTAATCATTATTGCGTAATAATTTTTACTATTCTTTTATTTTTTCTAAAGAAACAGCATTAATGCAAAACCGCAAACCACTAGGTTCTGGTCCATCAGGAAAAACATGACCCAAATGCGCATCGCAAATATTACAAACACATTCGATGCGAATCATTCCATAACTTACATCTTTATTGTAAGCCACATTTTCAATAACTATAGGCTGCGTAAAGGATGGCCAACCCGTTCCACTTTGAAATTTAGTTGTAGAATCAAAAAGGGGAGTTTTACAACATTTGCAGGCATATTTTCCGGCTTCAAAAAGATTGCAGAGTTCTGAACTATGCGCTCTTTCTGTTCCTTTTTGACGAGTTACATAAAATTCTTCATCGCTCAATTCTAATTTCCATTCCTGTTCTGTTTTTTCTACTCTTTTTGGTGGAGTAGGATTCCCATGTGTGGCAAATTTTATAAGATCGTTCCAGTTTAGCATAGTTTTTTTATTTAAGATATACAGCTACAAATTTGGACATCGGAGCCATTCGGGCTTTGTTTAATTGTAAGGTATCGTTTTTTACTGTGTAATTATCTACAGTTTCTAATACGTTTAAAAATTCGTTTTCAACGGTAGGTTTCATGCAAGCCATTTTGGTAGAACCTATTTTTGAAAATGAAATTCGGTTAACATTGGCCTGAAGTTCATACGTTCCAAAAAAAGAATTGCAGCCGCCATTTCCAGTCACTCTATTATCAGCTGATTTCAAAATTAGATGCGGTTCTTTAGAAGCAAAATTTTCAGCAGTTACTTTTTGACCTCTGATTTCAATTAATTTCCAATATTTTTCTACAATATCAGAAGGTTTATCGGCAATTGTTTTTTTGCTACTGCTGCATGAAAAGGATTGTAAAACAACGAAGAATAGACTAATTTTAGTAAAATAGTTTTTCATTTTCAATTTTTAAGTGGAGATTCTATTTTGGAATAAATTTTCAGTAATACAAGCCGAAAATATAATTTCCAGTCTTTACCGCTTTTACAAATATAAAAAAGCATTTACTCAATCATTGTTTATAATTTCCTAATTTTTCAATAGCGTTTCAAATTTAAACGGCTAGGATTATTTGGCTATATTTGGTTCTTCATAAATAAGTAAATATGAGATTGAAGCATTTATTTAAAGCAAAATTAAATTGGACTTCAGTTCCAAAAGAAACGATTCCTAATTCAAAAAAATACAGTAAAACACACCAAATTGCCATTGATGGAAAAGCATTATTAGATGTTTCGGCTGCCAAAGCGTTCAAAGGAGATCCCGGTTTATACAATCCCGAGGATTTGTTGTTGAGTAGCGTGGTTTCTTGTCACATGATGTCGTATTTGTATGCGTGTTCACAAAATGGTATAACGGTGGTTACATATCAGGATGACGCTGAGGCAACGCTAGAAGTTTCAGAAAATGGCTCTGGACGTTTTATAGAAGTTCGATTATTTCCTAAAGTAATTATCCAAGAAAAAGAAAAAATCTCCCAAGCTTTAAGCCTGCACACAAAAGCAAACGAACTTTGTTTTATTGCGAATTCCTGTAATTTTCCAATTTTGCATTTTCCTAGTTGTGAAGGAGAATAGCTGAAATAAGTTAATTATGTAAAGAGAGTAGTGGTATTTTATAAAAGTATAAGAGGCTGCCTTTTCGGACAGCCTCTTATACTTTTATAATTATATATCTATCTAATTATCTGGTAGTGTTTCACTAACTGTGTAAGTTGAAAAGTTCCTCGTAATTCTCATTAAATTCAATTTTACCATTTTTCTGGTTTTCTAGCATAATTAATGATTTTAAATTTTTAGATATTTAAGAGCTATTTCATAACTAACCCAATGTACATGGGTTCAACTATATATTAAGTTTTTAAAACAAAGTATTTAACAAACTTAATGCCTATTTAAAGAGGGGAGACTTCTTTTTAGATAGTTCTATTTTATAACTCATTCAAAAAATCTTTAGCTGAAGTAGTTTTTAACTCTCCTTTTTTAAACAGTTGGATTTCTTCCAGCCCAGTTTTAATATTTTCCAAACACTATTATTAGTGTTCAATAAATTTAATTCATTTTATTAAAACTTTAAAATATAAAATAAAACCAATTTAATAATTATCAAATCCTAACCATCGTTGTTTTTTGTTTTTATCAATTGTAAACACATGTTCTTCTTTACCATTTGTATTATCTTTTAACCACAATAGAGAATTAGCTGGTGTACTATAATAAAGAACTGTATCCTTGGCAACTTGACTGCCTAAAGTTTTCCATTGCCTGTCCCAATAAAACAACTCATATTCATCTCCTATATTTATATGGTTACTATCATTTCTTGCCTGAAAACCAACAGAATGAATAAGCGTAGGCTTCTTAAATTTTAGTCCTAGTGTAAAATCTCTACCTCCAGAGTACGAACCAGGGTCGTCATCAAAAGCACCATCTTCCCATTTCAAAATTGCATTATTTTCTTTTACAACTTCTCCTTTCAATTCTTTTCCATTAGCACCATAAAAAGCCAACTTAACCAAAAAAGATTCTTTTTTATTGGAATAATAACGAACATACCTGAATTTTTCCTGCTGCTTTACTAGTATCTTTTTTAAATGGGTGCTGTTAAAATTTGATATGCGATATAACGTTTTTGCATTACGGAAATTTTGATTATCAGCTCCCTGAATTAGATTATCATTCAGACTTGTCATCCAATCCAATTTTGTTTTAGTTCTCGCGGTAGTTAATCCATATTTTCGAACTAATGGAGCTGAATCCAAAATAGATTTGGAAGGTCTGAAAAATTGAATTTTTTTAGTGCTATCTATAAAAAATGGATAATTAATCGGCATAATCGTGTTTTCTTCTTGAATGCCCGCCAAGTATAGCACATTAACCCCTACGTTATTAAATGTATTGTTTTCATCTTTGTTTTTACCATAGGAAACAGCTGCCCATTGACTATTTCTATCAAAAACATATAATACAGGTTGAGAATGAGGTGCATTTAGAATATTATTAATAGTAATATTTACCGTTGGAACATATTCTGCTGTCACATCTTTTGCAAATGGTGAAAACGTATAGTCTTTTTGAAAACCATAAGTTACCCTATTTACTTTTGGAATACTTTCTCCCAAATATTCCTCTCTTACATCACCTTTTCTGGATACATCCGTAGAATACTCTTCTTCTCCATATTTAACATAGATCCAGGAGTGTCCCATGGAATAATGATTCCCCCAATGAGATATCATGTCCTTGGCACTAATTATTCCCAAAGATCTAAATACATTCACTAAATAATTTACTCCATCATCGCATATCCCCATTCTGGATTTTTCAATTTGGCTAATGCTTAATGGAATGGGATAATGTTCTCTCATTTGCCCTACAACTGTAAACCTAAATTCGGATTTGATGGAATCCACGGCCGAACGTAAAGAAGCCCCATTTTTGAGGTATTTATAAACCCATGCATACTTTTTGGCCAATTTTTCACGGACATCTACCTCAATAGGTTCATCGCTATCCTTATAAGGTAAAATATAGTTGCAAAAATCATCAAAGGAAGATTTCTTGTTCTTTGGAATTTTATTCCAGGCCTCAAATGATAATTCAATGTTTTTGATTAAATATTTAGAGGTAACACCCTTGACATCCGGAATTAATTCGGATTTTCTCAAACTGATCTTTTTTGATACCGAATCTAACATTTTTTCAAAAATGCCACGACGCAATCCATCCATGGGATAGTTGCTTATGCTGTCAAAAGCATCCTCAAATCCTGTAACGGACTTATGTGAATAATGATTGGACATATTTTCAACAAGGAATAATGCGGCTTTATACTTAAGACTGTCAGCGGGATTGGTCTCGTAAAAATTGAAGACTTTTTCCAACTCTTGTTTATTCTCTCCCGCTTCATCCAATGCTCTAATCGTGCCATTTGAATATTTATTACAGGAAACCAAAACTAGTGCGACAATACACAAATAAGCTGCTTTTTTCATATTATTAAATTTTAATCAGTGTTGTCCGATTATTTAAACTCGGAATTAAGTGCGCCAAAGTACAAAATTAGAGTTATTGTAAGTAATTTTTTTCTGATATTTTTAAAAATTCTTTTTTTTCTATTGAGAAAACTAAATTCCTTTAATAAACAGCTGTGAACTTACTGAGTTTTAAAAAATTAGTATTAAAATAATTTTAGTTAATTAATTAAAAATCAATTGATTAAAAAAATATTTGTAAAAAAATACATTATTTCAGTACAGTTCAGAACAGTTGCTTCGTAATTAATTCATAGGTTTGGAATATTATAAAATTCTTACAATACAAAGGATAATTTAATACTAATCAGTAAGTTCAAACAATGCTAAAAACGGCTATTCTATTGTCAAATATATCAAGGGTTTTTCTTGTACTTATACTGTTTTCACTTTTTTTGATGCTGCCCCAGATTAATATCCAAGAATATGTGTTATCCACTATTACAAGTAAGTTTATTTACTTTATTTACGCCTGCATCGCCCTGCTTGGCTTTTATATTCTTCATGTTGTTAGTGACCAAAAAAAACAGTACTCCTTTTCTAAATTAGACCTCGCTCTTTTTGCGCTGTTAAGTTATATCACTATAAATCGATATTTCATTCCATCTCATTATAGCTTTTCTATTCGTTATATGGAATTATTGGGACTAAGCTTCCTGTATGTTGTTTTGCGAAATATTGCTGCCAAAAATTATTATTGGTTACTATTATCTGTGATTATTTCTGGAATCATGCAAGCGGTGTATGGGAACTTACAGTTATTGGGTTATTATCCCTCCAACCATTCCGGATTTAAAATGACGGGCAGTTTTTTTAACCCGGGACCTTATGCCGGTTTTTTGATCAGTGTTTGGGCTGTTGCTTTGGGGATGTATTTGTTTAAAGATAGCATAACAACTCAAGTGCAATCACAAACAAAAAACAATACTCCGTTTTTTAACGAATTCATAAAATACACTTTTGAGTACATTCCGTTGCTGGGACTCATTAGTATAGCCATAGTACTTCCCGCGTTACAATCCAGGGCTTCTTGGATTGCTGTCCTAGTGAGCAGCGTAGTTGTAGTGGAATTAAGATACCATTTTTTAGGTAGGTTGTTTGAAAAAGTAACTGCCAAACTCCAAAAAACAGCTCTAATACTACTCGCTATCGGGATTATAAGCACTGGGCTTATTAGTATCTATCACTATAAAAAGGCATCCTCGGATGGGCGTGCCTTTATTTGGAAAGTAACCACCGAAATGATTGCAGACGCTCCTGTTTTTGGCGTGGGGTTTGACCTTTTCAAGACACATTATATGGAGTATCAAGCCCAATACTTCCAAAAAAACGGTGAAACGTCAGAAGCAATAGTAGCTGACAACACCTATTATGCTTTCAATGAAGGATTACAGTTTGTGGCAGAAAACGGCTTGTTGGGATTATTGTTTCTAATGATTGTAGTGTATGTTATATCTAAAACAAAAGTAAAAGAGGGGCATCAACTCAATTCTTTTAAAGCCAAAACGGGACTTTTGACTATTGGGGTTTTTGCCTGCTTTTCCTATCCTATGCAAATCCTCCCTATAAAATTAGTTCTAGTGGTTTTACTTGCTATGCTGTCAAATAGTACTGCCGATACCTTTCAGCTTAAAATCCTCACCCCTAGCCCATCTCTAAGGGAGAGGGGAACTAGTAGAACAATTGTCAATAGTGTTTTGTATAAATTAACAATTGTTCTACTGGCTTGCGCTGGTATATACCAAATCTTTACTTACACAAAAGATTTAAGTCAAGGATTTATTACTTGGAACAATGCTTTAATCAGCTATCAATACGGAGATTATAAAGGGGCAGTTCTTGATTTTGAATTGGCGTATCCTATTTTCAAAAAGGATGGGGATTTCTTGATGAATTATGGCAAAACACTGGCTATGGCAGGAGAACCTCATAAAGCCATTGTAGTATTAGAACAAGCCAAACATTATCAAAACAATACCGTTATAGCAACCGCCTTGGGTGATAGTTATAAAGTTACGAAACAATATGACAAAGCGGAAGCCAACTACCAACAGGCAATAAACATGACACCCGGCAAGTTTTACGCCAACTACTTATTGGCAAAACTATACGATGATTCCGGCCAAGAATATAAAGCAGTGGCCATGGCCAAGAAACTAATGAATAAAGAAATAAAAATTCCCTCTACGGCCATTAAAGAAATACAGGGAGAAATGAAAAACATCCTCGCAAAATATAAAAACCCTCCGGGGTTTTAAAAACTAAAAAACTCTCACATTAATTAATTATAAAAAAGTAGCCTATGATATAGACCACAACCCCAGAGGAAGAATTTATAAACAAAGTAACTTTATAATTTCGTACAACTGCTTTCGTGTAAGCAATTGTAATGTTCAGCAAAAGTAGCATTCCTATACCACTTTGCAAAAAAACAATAAGTTTATAAAGGGTTAATAGCCCTTAATAACAATTTAAATTATAAAAATTATGAAAAAAATAATAGGCGTTTTAGGTGTTGCAGTAATTGCTGTAGCAATGTTTTTTAGTGCAAATGCTGTGAATAGTTCTGTTGCAGATTTAAATTTAAACAGTTTAATAAATTTGAATGTAGCACATGCTGAAGGGGAAACTACTCCAACTTGCGATACATGGTGTCATCCAAGTCCCGGGTATTGGTGCAGATTGACAAACAAAGTTACTGGCCAAGTAATTCAGTGTGATGATTATTTTGTAAATCCCTAATTAAATTTATTGAGTTAGTCATTTAGTTTCTGTATTTTTATGTCTTTAAAAACAGTCGTTATGGAAGTATTTGAAGGACAAAGCATACTAAACTTTATAAAAGAATTGCCAAATGATGAAGCTTGCAA
>NZ_JAAAPM020000013.1 GCF_009909155.2 Flavobacterium undicola | reverse complement strand
AAGCTTTGCAAGCTTCATCATTTGGCAATTCTTTTATAAAGTTTAGTATGCTTTGTCCTTCAAATACTTCCATAACGACTGTTTTTAAAGACATAAAAATACAGAAACTAAATGACTAACTCAAAATTTTAAAATGTTAGACAGTTTTTTTGCGTATTAACGCTTTAGTGGAATTCCGTTTTTTGTGGTAATGATGATTACTCCGTTTTTACTTTTGTTTCCATAAATAGAAGTAGCTTCTTTGCTTTGCAAAATTTGAACTGTTTCAATTTTTTGCTTGCTTAAAGGAGCGTAAGGGCTTGTGGGATTAGAGCCAAATAAGGATTCTTCACTGTATTCAACACCATTGATGATGTACAAAGCATCTTTAATATGTGGAACTGATTTTTCTTTTTCTGGTTTGTAAAATTTGGTTGTCCCATATTTAGCTATCGGAGCAGTATTTTTTGGCTGGTTTTTTCTGGCTGTTCCATAACCCACTACAACCACTTCATTTAAACTTGCTGAATTCGGGTTTAATTTCTTGTTTATTTCATTGGATTTTTCAACGGTAGCATAAGCACTATTGTATCCTATCATGTTGAAAATTAGTTGCTCTCCTTTTTCGGCTTCGATACTAAATTTTCCATCAAAATCAGTTACAGCTGTGTCTTTTGTGCCTTTAATGATAACATTTACTCCCGGAAGTGGCATATTGGATTCATCGGTAATGATTCCTGTAATGGTTTTTTCTGTGTTTTTATCTGCAGAAACAATTTCGGCTTTTTGTTTATATTCATTGGCAACCGGAGCAAGGCTTTTTGCAGCTACGGAAGCCATTGGAGCTACACTTAAAATACTATTCGATTCCTGACTGATGATTCCGTCTGCCTGAATATTGGATTCTTCAGCCTTTTTATCAGAAACAATTATTTTGGTGTCATTTTTTGGAGTAGGATTTTCAACTACTGCAACCGGATTTTTCTTTTCTAATTGTTTTTGCAAAATTTCAGTCGCTTCCGGTTTGATTTTATCAGACGGAATAATACTATCATTCAAAGTTTTTTCTTTTTGAACGGCAACTTTGATAGAAGTACTTTCGATAATAGCATCGTTTTTAGAGTCCTTTTTGAAAAATTGGTAACCCAAAGAAATAAACAATAGCAGTGAAGCAGCTATGGCTAATTTTTTCCATAGTTTCGTTTTAGTTTCCAATACTTTTTGATCGAGTTTGTCCTCTACACGTCCCCAAACTTTATCCATTCCAGGAAAATCTTGGTGTTCTGCCTTTTGAGCAGCGCTTTTGATTTTGTTAATTATTTTATCTTGATTGTCCATGACTAATTCGATTTTTGGTAATACAGATTATTTACTAATTCCTTCAATTTTGTTTTTGAAGCATTCAATTGTGATTTTGAAGTGCCTTCAGAAATGTTAAGCATGCTGGCTATTTCTTTGTGGCTGTATCCTTCAATTACAAAGAGGTTAAAAATAGTCTTGCATCCCACAGGAATATGATTGAGTAAATCAAGTAAATCTTCTTCTTCAAGATTCGTCATCTCATCTGTAAAAGGTTGCGACAATGTTTTGACATCATCGAGATACATATTGAAGTTGGTTTTCTTTTTGATAGTTGCCAAACATTGATTGACCGCTATTTTTCGAGCCCAAGCTTCAAAAGCACCTATTTCTTTCAATTGGTCTAGTTTGGTAAAAATGATATAAAAAGCATCTGCCAAGGCTTCTTCAATTTCCTCTTCCTGTTTTAAATAGCGCTTGCAACTAGAATAAAGTTTAGGCGCCAAAAACTCATACACTTGACGCTGGGCATCTCGTTGCATTTTTTTGCAGGCTAATATTAGATTTTCGTTTATCACAATATGGTCTTTAATAATAAAGAGTATTAAAAAAGGAAAAAGGTTGGGAGAGAAGTGTTTTTTTTTTAATAAAACAATCAAATAACTGTATGTGTTTGATTATGAGTCGGTTTTTTATTTTACCACATAAGACACATAAGTTTTTTTACCATTAAGAGATTAAGAAAATTAAGTATAGACTTAATGAAACTTAATTCCTTAATGGTTTCTTTTTTTTTGGAGAGTTTGGTGTTTATTTTTGGTTATCCTGAATGACTAATTTCAACGAATTGATATAATCGGTATCGAATTCAATTACTCTTATTTTTTCAGGATTAAAGCCTAATTCGCCTCCAAATTGACCTTTTGTGTCTAAAAAATCAATTATAAGTTTCTCATCATTCAACTCAATAAGTTTTCCTAAATAAGCTGACTTAGCTGATTTTTTTGCAATTTGAAAAACACCATATTTTTTATCCAGAAAGCTAACAATAGATGTCAAATCTTTGATAGGAATGATGTCTTTGGCGTTTGTTTTTAATCCTTTCAATCGAATTACTTTTTCAGTAAATTCATGATCCGTATCTCTGTAAATGCGCTCTATGTTTTTGTTTTTAAGAATAACAAAACCGTCAATGATATAGTCAACGGGATTGTTTTTTAATAAAATCCAGTCATCAGAGTAGTCTATAAGAAATCCGGTGAAAATTTCTTTTTTATCCAGAAATTCTATTGAAACTAGTTGTCTTAAATAGTGTTCCATTTGTTACGTTTTTTAATAAATATAAAATTCCAATTATTGGAATTTAAAATTTTAAGGATTGGTAGACCAAATACTACTGTTTTTGATAAATACGCGTCGGTTGAGTTTTAATTGAGCGATGATTAATTCGGCAATATCATCCGATTGCATTACTTTCTCCGGATTTCCATCGGTTAGGTTTAATTCTTTAGCCATGTCAGTAGCCACAGTACTTGGTGTTAAGGCCGTAACCCGTATGTTGTGTTTGCGAACTTCCTGCATAAGCGAATCAGTCAGTCCCAGAACAGCAAATTTAGACGCACTGTAAGCACTCGTCAAAGCATTTCCAGCTAATCCCGCAGTCGAAGAAATATTGATAATATCACCCGTTTGTCTTTCGATCATATTAGGTAAAACGGCGCGCGTAGTGTAATAGGTTCCCATTAGGTTCACTTTAATGATGCGTTCCCATTCCGTTGGTTCCAGTTCCAGGAATTTTCCAAAAGCGGCAATACCGGCATTATTGATTAAAATATCAATGGTTTTGAATTCGGCTAGGGCTTTTTCAACAGCAGCATTAACGGAATTAATATCGGAAACATCAGCAGTTATTGCTAATACTTTTACTCTTAAAGATTTTATTTTTAATGCTACACTGTCAATGTCTTCTTGCGTTCGGGCTACTAAAATGATGTTTACGCCTTCTTTTGCTAAAGCAATAGCAACTGCTTTACCAATTCCTTTTCCTGCGCCCGTAATCAGAGCATTTTTGTTTTTTAAGTCGGTCATTGTATTATTTTTAGGGTGTTAGTGTTTTATTCTTTAAGTACCATATCGATGCAAAGTACGGCTGCAAGGATTAATTTTCGGTCTTTGTGGTCTTGAGGAACAGTATTATGGATTTGTAAAACATAATTATCGGCAGTGGTAAAAAGTTCCTTGCCAAGTCCGTTCCATTTTTTGGTTACTTGTGCTAATTCTTTATTGTCTTGTGTGAGTTTAAAATCCCAACCGGTCCATTTTCCTTGTAACAAACAAACGGGTTTTCCATGTTCGTTAGTTACTTCAAATTTTCCGCCCACAGACCAAAATTTTTGTTTGAAGAGTCCAATAAGTTGTTCTTTTTCATTAAAAACCTCTACATCAGAGCGAAATATTGTTGTGCCACGTTTCATAGTAACTATTTTTTCGCCAGAAACAGTTGCTATTTCTAAGTTGAAAGGAGTGTTTCTTTTGTATTTGGAGAAGCGAAAAATTTTGGTAAAAAAACCAAGGTTGTTTTCTCTACAATTTAAAATGTGTTCGTTAGTTTCAGGGTCAAAAATATCGTAATTGTTGGCAGCTTTAAAAAGACCAAGATGTTCCTTAACTAGAAATAGATTTTTGTTTAACAGGGTATTCATTATTTTTTGTTTAATGTTAGTTTGTAAATAGTGCTTTGTAGGGTTTCAGAATCACTGTCTTCGCAAAGTAGAAATTCAATCTTGTTATTCTCTTTTTTGAAAAGAGTAATTCCTTCAAATTTGTGGGTTGCACTGATTTTTTTGGTGAAATCAATTTTCATGGTTTCCAAATCAATTCGTCCAATGGTGCTTCCCAGTACTTCGCCATCATCATAAGTGGATTGTGTATCTTCGGCTGTCGCCAAAAAATAGATTTTAGAATCAACTAGAACAGCATCTGTAAAACTAGTGCGTACTCCTTTTATTTTTGGGAGTTTATAGTCGTTTGATAATAAGCTGAATTCCTGGTCTAGTTTTTTAGTATGAAAACTAAAAAGCGTGTTTTTGTTCGAAATTCCATTACCACGATTCAAAAAATACCAGTTTTCGCCATCGTGAATAGCGCCTTCGATATTGAATTCTTCGGGTTTGATGGAAGCAAAATTTTGCATTACAGCGTATAATTCGGTTAGATTGGTGACAGTGGTTTTCTTTTTTTGTGCCAAATCAAATTCGACCATAGAATTCCTTTTTGAAGTGGAACCCGAACCAAATATGTAAAGCGTGTCTTGAAAAGCAGTAATGGCTTCAAAATCAGGTTTGTCTTTTTTGAGAATATTTTCGGAGGGATTTTCTATTAACGGATGGCGTTTTAAATCTTTAGAATCGAGATGGTATTCGTATAAAAAACCGCTGTTGTCGCCAACAACGAATAAGGAATTGTCTTTGTAAAGGAGTCCTGAGGCAGAACCAATTCCGATGATGTGAAATAATAAATCGAGTGTGAATTTTTCCATAGATGTTGTTTTGAAAGCAGCTGTCTTAGCCCGGGTAGAAGCGGCATCCTTTAGCTACTTTCTTTAAGTAGCTAAAGATATAGCGAATAACCGGAAACAGCTCCTGACATTGAAGCTTAAAAGGCTAAAATTATAGTATTTATTCCTTATATTTGAGAGTATAAAGTTAAAATATTCCCTATGAAATCGCCATTAAGAAGAAGTTTGCGCAAGCAAATACCGATAAATAAAAAGGCGATACCATATATGACCGCTAAAAAATAAATTTTACATATATGAAATCGATTAATCCAGATGATTTTAGAGTAACTAAAAATATTAATTTGTCTAAAACGCCCACGAATTTATTTAATAAAGCCAGTGACGATGATAAGGAGGAGAAGTTAGATAAGGTTCAGGCAAAATTGAGCGAATTGCAAGATGTAATGTATGCGCACAATAAATATGGCGTTTTGATTTGTTTGCAAGGCATGGACACTTCGGGGAAAGACAGTTTGATTCGGGAGGTTTTTAAGGAATTTAATCCGCGTGGGGTGGTGGTGCATAGTTTTAAAACGCCCAATGCTAACGAATTAGAGCATGATTATTTATGGAGACATTATCTAGCCTTGCCAGAAAAAGGGAAGTTTGCCGTTTTTAATAGAACGCATTATGAGAATGTTTTGGTTACTAGAGTGCATCCGGAATATATTTTGAGTGAAAATTTACCTGGAATTGAAAGTGTGGATGATATTACGCCTCAGTTTTGGGAGAACCGTTTTGAACAGATTACTAATTTCGAAAAGCATATTACGCAAAACGGGACTATTGTATTGAAATTTTATCTTCACATGAGTAAGGAAGAACAACGCAAACGCTTATTGCGACGTTTAGAGGAAGAGTCACACAACTGGAAATTTTCTTCAGCTGATTTAAAAGAGCGTGAGTATTGGGATGATTATATTAGCTGTTATGAAGAGGCAATTAATAAAACAACTACTAAAAATGCACCTTGGTTTGTAATTCCTGCCGATGACAAAGAAATGTGTCGTTATATTGTTGCAAAGATTATTTGGGAGGAAATGCAGAAATATACAGATATCAAAGAACCGGAATTAGACGATAAGATAAAAGCTAATTTTGCGATGTACAAAGAGCAGTTGAGTAAAGAAAAATGATAAGATTTAATATTTACACCCGACAGCTTTTTAAAAGTTATCGGGTGTTTTTTAATAAAAGGTTTTACAATTTAAAACCATAAGCTAATCTAAGAGCTAGCTGACCAAAACCTTTTCCAGCAGTTCCATCGTTGTTGATGGTTGGGAAATCAGAATAGTGCTCATAACGTGCAGAAATATCAATGTATTTGTTTGCATATCCAATTCCTGGAGCTAATAATAAAGAGGTGTCGTTGTAATTGTTAGTTACAGCAAAGGCAGCACCTGCTTCGCCAGTTATATAAAATTGGTCATTCCATACAAACGCTTTTAAACCTGCTTTTACAGGAATAAAACCTAAATCATCACCGTCATTTTCACTCACAAAAATGTTATTGAAACCTGTAGTTAGTGTGATAGAATATCTTTTTGTCAGGTCATATTGCAAACGAGCGTCAGCACCTAAGGCCAGTTTGTATGGTTTTTCGGTGGCATAACCAGCATTTAAACCAAATCCAAGTCGGAAACCTTGGTCGTAATTTTGTGTTTCTTGTGCTTGTGCTCCATTAAAAGAGAATAAAGCCAGGGCAAATAGAAAGGCAGCGGTAATCTTCTTTGTTGTTTTCATGATTTGAGGGGATTTTAATAATTAATTTTTAATTTTTTCGAACTTAAAAAGCGGTTCTAGTGCTAAAAAACGGCAATTGTATTCAAATGTTGTGATTGTTTATGCTTTTTTGTTTCAAAAAACGGACAGCTGTTGACTGTCAATGTACTGTGAAGTCTTATTTTTTATGGAATAGTGTTGTGACTAATGCTGTAATAATATAGAGGCAATGTTTAGGTAAAATGAGAGCGTCATTTTTGGGGTTTTAATTCAAAAAGCAAAATAATTCTTTAAGTTTTGGTAATGTTTAGTTCATCCCGTTTTAAAATCCCTAGGCTTTCTTTGCTTCGAAAAATTAAAAACATACCAAGATGAAAAAAATTATTTTAGGGTTACTTTTAAGTACGGCTTTTTTCTCGTGTGAGAATGATAAAACCGAAACGGATGTAGTTTTAGCAGATCAATCGGCTACACCAGTATTATTAAAGAAAAAAGAAGGTTTTGAAAAATTAGAGTTATTTTCTTTAATAACTTCTGATGATGTGTTGCCACAGACTCCAAATTTCGTTTTTGGTGGTTCGGCTGATGGTAGCGGATTATTGAAAAATGAAGATGGTACTTTTACTTTTTTGGTAAACAATGAAGATAATTTTGCTGTTTCCAGAATTACATTAGATAAAACGTTTAAACCAGTAGCGGGAGAATATTTATTAAACTCTAATGGAGGAACTTGGAGATTATGTGGAGCTACAATGGCTACTCCGGCAGTTAATGGTTTTGGACCATTGTATTTAACTTGTGGAGAGTCGGGTGAAGAATCCCGTACACATGGAGTGAATCCTTATGGAGATGTAGAATCAAATAATGTTTCAAAAGAATTGCCAGGATTAGGACGTTTGAGTGCTGAGAATGCATTGCCATTAAAAGCATCAGCTTTTCCCGGAAAAACCGTTATTGTAATTGGTGATGACGATTCAGGAACTAATGGAGGACAAGTATTTATGTATGTTTCTAATACAGTAGGTGATTTGACAAGTGGTTCTTTGTATATGATGAAAAGAAATAGTGAGAATCAAAGAGAAAAAGATATGATTGCTGGTAAAAACTACCCAGTTACCTTTGTGAAAATTGACAATCATACTACTCTAACAGGTGCTCAGATTAATGCTGCTGTGAATACTTTAAAAGCGATTAAATTCGGTAGAGTAGAGGATTTGGATTATAGAAAAGGAGAAAAAGCGGCTGATAGAGAAGTTTATTTCAATGTAACCGGTCAAAACACAATAGGTGTTAATGCTGATGCTTCCAGAACTAAATACGGTAGAGTGTACCAATTGAATTTAGACGAAAACAATCCATTGTCAGGAACTTTAAGAGTGTTACTTGATGGAGATGATCGTAACGGAATTGCTAAAACGTTCCAAAATCCGGATAATATTTGTGTGACTAAGAACTATGTATATGTTCAGGAAGATGCTAATGGTTATGGAGATGAAACGCATGATGCTTACATTTATCAATATGATATTGCTAAAAAAACAATGAAAGTAGTGGTTGAATTAGACCACCGTCGTACTGAAACGGATGCCGCTAAATACAACGTAGGTGGAACTTCTAAATTTGGAGAATGGGAATATGGTGCTTTGATAGATGTTTCTGAGCAATTAGGAATTGATGATACTTTCTTGTTGAGCGTTCAACCTCATACATGGAATGGAGTTAAATACAAAGGAGTTGATGGAGGAACAGGTCGTCCTGATGAGATACAGGCCAGCCAAATTGTATTAATCAAAGGATTAGCGAGATAATTAAAATTTAAAATACTTTTAAAAGTCCACGGTTTCTTAATAGGGAACCGTGGCTTTTGTTTTCCAATTACGTTTCTATTTATTATGAAATCGCCACTAACAACAAGTTTGCGTAAGCAAACACCAATGATTAAAAAGGCGATAACATATGTTACCTCTGAAAAATATATTTTAAACATATGAAAAAAATATTCTTTTTTTTACTGCTGTTGGTTGTGGTTTCCTGTCAGGAAGTTTCTAAAACTGAACAAGTAAAACAATTATTTCAATCAGACATCACGCTTTTAGTGCAATCAGTTACGGAGTTAGAGACTTTAATAAAGTCAGATGCAAGTCAAAATAAACTTCAAAAACAATTTTTAGCAGCACACCAAAATTATAAAAGAATAGAAGTTTTTAGCGAATATTATTTCCCGGAAGTTTCTAAGGCCATTAATGGACCAGCTCTTCCAGAGTTTGAGGAAAATGATGGATTAATATTAGCACCTCAAGGATTTCAGGTAGTTGAAGAATTTTTATTTCCGGCGTATGATAAGAAATCTAAAGCCGAATTGTTGAAAGAAATAGGAATTCTATCGGCTAATTTAAAGCGTTTGAATCGAATAGCAGAAACGAATGAATTGACTGATGCTCATATTTTTGACGCCTTGCGACTGGAAGTTTTTAGAATTATAAGCATGGGAATTACAGGCTTTGATTCGCCAATAGCACAAAAATCTATTTCAGAAACAGTGGCTTCATTGGAAGGAATACAGAAATATTACAATTTATATACTGCTGATGAATCGGATGCAGGTTTAAAAATCATCAGTCAGGCAATTAGTTATTTAAAAGCCAATCCTGATTTTAATCGTTTTGATCGTGCAGCTTTTATTCAAAATTATGCGAATCCGTTGAGTCGAAAATTATATCAAAGTCAGAAAGATTTGAAGATTCCGTTTTTTAATGAAATGCGCGGATTGAAAACTAACGCCCAAACTTTATTTGATAAAGAAGTTTTTGATGAAGAAGCTTTTTCAGGATTTCCGGATTACAAAACAACAAAGGAGAAAGCTGCTTTAGGAAAATTACTTTTTAACGATCCTATTTTATCGGGAGATAATAGTCGGTCTTGCGCTTCCTGCCACCATGCCGATAAAGCTTTTACCGATGGTTTAGACAAAGCGGTTTCTTTTGATGGTAAATCTTTTGTAAAAAGAAATACACCTACACTCACTAATATTGCTTTCCAACGCGTTTTTTTCTCCGATTCGAGAGTGAATTATTTAGAAGATCAGGCGGTAGCCGTGATTACAAATGCCGATGAGATGCACGGTTCTTTAGAAGAAGCGGCTAAGAAAATCAGGAAAAATAAAATGTATATCGAAAAGTTTCAAACTGCTTTTCCTCAAAAGGAGATTAGCGCTTTTGAAATCAAGAATGCTTTGGCTTCTTATATTAGAACACTAAGTAAATTCGATTCTAAATTTGATGCTTATATGCGTGATGAGGTTGCTTTTACAGCCAATGAAAAAGCAGGTTTTAATCTTTTTGCCGGCAAAGCCAAATGTGCTACTTGCCATTTTATTCCGTTGACTAATGGAACGGTGCCTCCTAATTTCATGAAATCGGAAAGTGAAGTTTTAGGAGTTCCTGATGCTAATGGAAAATTAGATGCCGATTTAGGAAAATACAATTTAACAAGAGCGATTATTCATAACTATTCTTTTAAAACGCCAACGATTAGAAATGCAGCATTAACAGCGCCTTATATGCACAATGGTGTTTTTAAAACTTTGGAAGAAGTTGTCGATTTCTATAACGAAGGAGGAGGGAAAGGATTGGGTTTTTCAGTAGAAAATCAAACCTTACCTGAGGATAAATTGAACCTGACTGATTTAGAGAAAAAACAATTGGTTGATTTTATGAAAACCCTGATGGATAAAAAATATTTGAAATAAAAATTGTTACCTCACCCCAACCCTCTCCAAAGGAGAGGGAGCTGAAAAATAATATTTGAATCCAAACCTTGCTATCGCTTCGCTTCTGCTTACCTTTGTCGCCTTAAAAAAAACAAAGTGACTTTAGCTACTTATACCAAAGAGTTCTCCTATAATTTACGATTGGCATATCCTATTATTTTGGGAATGCTTGGGCATACTGTGGTAGGACTTGTAGATAATGTGATGGTGGGAAAATTAGGTCCTACTGAATTAGCGGCAGTTTCTTTGGCTAATAGTTTTGTATTTGTAGCCATGTCGTTAGGAATTGGTTTTTCGACTGCCATTACTCCTTTAGCAGCTGAGGCCGATGGTGAACAAAATATTGAAAAGGGTAGAAGCGTGTTTCATCATGGTTTGTATTTGTGTACTTTTTTAGGCTTTTTTCTGTTTGCATTGGTCATTTTTGCCAAACAGCTACTGGGCTTTATGGGACAACCTGAAAATGTGGTTACATTGGCTAAACCCTATTTGGATATTGTGGCTTTTTCATTAATTCCATTGATTATTTTTCAGGGATACAAACAGTTTGCCGATGGAATGAGCGAGACTAAATATTCGATGTGGGCGACTATTTTAGCGAATGTTATCCACGTAATTTTGAATTACATATTCATTTACGGAATTTGGATTTTTCCTGAACTGGGAATGCTTGGCGCAGCCATTGGAACTCTTGTTTCCCGTTTTATAATGCTGGCATACATGCATTATAAGATGAAAAAAAATGTAAAGTTTTATCCTTTTTTTGAAGGCTTTTCATTTAAAAAAATAGAGAAAGAAATCAATTTAAAAATCATTCGCTTAGGAGCCCCTTCTTCAATGCAAATGTTTTTTGAAGTAGCATTGTTTACAGCAGCGGTTTGGCTTTCAGGACGATTGGGAATTGCAAATCAGGCGGCGAACCAAATTGCGTTGAGTCTGGCTTCATTTACCTTTATGTTCGCCATGGGATTGAGCGTTGCCGCTACCATTAGAGTGGGGAATCAAAAAGGTTTAGGCGATTACAAGAAAATGAAAATAGTGGCTTTTTCTATTTTTCTATTGGCGGTTTTATTAGAGATTTTCTTTGCCTTGTTTTTTGTTTTGTTTCATAAACAAATGCCAGTCTTGTTTGTAGATATGGGGAATTTGAAAGATTTGGTTGCCAATACCGAAGTGATAACCATAGCGGCTCAATTGCTATTGGTCGCGGCAGTTTTCCAAATTTCTGATGGAATTCAGGCGGTAGTTTTAGGAGCATTACGAGGTTTGCAAGATGCTAAAGTTCCCATGTATATTACCTTTGTAGCTTACTGGATTGTGGGATTTCCCGTGTCTATTTATCTGGGATTTTATACCAGTTTACAAGCGGTTGGAATTTGGATTGGACTTTTGGCAGGATTAACAACAGCAGCTTTATTTTTGTATATTCGCTTCATTAGATTAACAAAGCAGTTGATTGTGTTGAATCACTAAACTAAAATAAATGATACTATTTATTATTATTGGGATTGTTCTCGTTATAATCAGTTTTAATTTTAAAAACAATCTAAGTCCGTTTTCAAAATTTTCGGGACTTCTTAAAATTATTGGTTTTTTGTTGATTGTTTTAGGTGCGCTATCCTCTGCATTTAAACAAATTGATGCAGGAAAAGTTGGTGTTAAATCCTTATATGGAAATGTAGAACCAGGTATTTTAGAAAGTGGCTTACACCTGATTAATCCTTTATTAGATGTGACTGAATTTGATATTCAGACACAAAATTACACCATGTCTGCTGATCATTCAGAAGGCGCTTTAGAAGGCGACGATGCCATACGCGTTTTGTCGAATGATGGACTGGAAGTAGTAATTGATTTGACTGTTTTGTATCGTGTTTCTCCTCAAGATGCGCCTAATATTTTTAAGCAAATTGGGGTGAATTATACTGATAAAATTGTGCGTCCGGTAACCAGAACCCGTATTCGTGACAATGCTGTTTATTATGATGCAATAGCCTTGTATTCAACAAAAAGAAATGAATTCCAGGGAAGGATTTTCAAAAACATTGAAGCCGATTTTAAAAATAGAGGCTTGGTTTTAGAGCAATTGTTGATTCGAAATATAAATCTTCCGGCATCAGTTAAGAAAACAATTGAAAGCAAAATTAATGCAGAACAAGATGCTCAAAAAATGCAATTCGTTTTACAAAAAGAAAAACAAGAAGCGGAGCGAAAAAGAGTAGAAGCACAAGGTATTGCCGATTACCAAAGAATTATTTCAACAGGATTATCGGATAAACAATTGCAATACGAATCGATTAAAGCTCAAAAAGAATTGGCTGCTTCTCGCAATACTAAAATCATTTTTATGAATAGTAAAGGCAATGCTCCCATCATTTTGTCTGATAAATAATAAATAAATATGGCAATCTTTGCGAAAAACTTTGCGAACTTTGCGGTTAAATAATTAAAAAATGGAATTACCTAAATTTTTACTTGGCGACAACACTGATTTTCCTGATGATATTTTTATCATTCATTTAGATTATCCAAGATTTATCATAAATCTAAAAGATGATGAAGTAGAATTTCTAGAAGAAGCCGAAGATCTTGACGAATCTGAACTGAATGCAGAAATGGAAGGATTAATCGAAGAAGCGAATACTTTTTATGATAGAGAAATGGAACGCTACGAGAAAGAATAGTGTTTTAAAATAGTTGTAAATTAACAGTTTAGTGGCTGTAAAATGATTAATTTTAATCGTTTTATAGCCACTTTTTTTTCTTTCAAGATTTTTTTTTAAAATAAGGGTAACAAAATCAAGTAGTAATTGATATATAATAAACTTAAAAAATACAAAAATGAAAAATTTTAAAAAAATAACTGTTGTTTTGACTTTAGGTTGGTATTGTTTAGCAAATGCCCAAGACAAACCACTTGTAGCAAGAAAAGCAATTAATACCGATGTTGCTACTGAAAATATCTCGGCAAATGTTAACCAAAAAAGCGGTATAAATAGCATAAATCCTAATAGTATGCCAAATAGGATTTCGATGAATGTTACTGTTGCTAAACAGACGCAAGGAGCAACATTTGGAGAAAAGGTAAATTCTGGTAAGATAAATATTAGGCTGATTGAAAATGGCTGTGTTGTTTTACTTCCTCTTAATTCGGGATATAAAATTAATGTAAAGGACAATAGCATCAATGACTTGACAGTAACTGAGCGTTCTACTTTTGGCGAAAAAGTAAATCAGGGCTTACATGCGGCTGGTGGCTCCTTATCGCAAGGGGCATCATTATTAGGAGGTGCTTTGCCAGGAGGTGCTATTATCTCGGCTGCAGTTTCCAGTGTGGGCAATTTAGCGGGTGGTGCTGGTGGAGGTGCTGCAGCTGCATCCTATGCTAAAAGTGCAAAGAAAGTATTCACGATTCAAGATGAAGATACTGATGCTGTAATGGAATTGCCTGATGGAGAATTTGAATTAGTATTTGTGATTTCGCAAAAAGCCACTTCAGGACTAAAAGATACTTTAAAGACTCAGGTTCGTATTGGTTTTACGGTAGAAAACGGAATCTTGAAAACCAAACACGATACGGCTAAGAATTCGGTAGGGAATATTAGATAAGACGATATTTATTAGAATAACGATATTCTAAGGCTTATTTTTAAAATAAGTTTCCAATAATAATTGAGCGGCTGCAAAAGGTGAGTATTCATTGTTTTGCACCGCTTTTTTAGTTTTTTCTAATAAATCCTGAATAACAGAATTAGTATAAAAATCTTGTTGTAATTGATTGTGGATGGTTTCTAACAGCCAAAATTCATTTTGTTCAGCTCTTTTGCTGTCGAAAAAACCATTGCTTTTTGTCAGTTCCATATATTTTGAAATCATTTGCTCTATTTCAATAATTCCTTCGTTTGTTTTCGCACTACAAGTTGTAGCTACTGGAATCCATCCTGATTTTTTTGAAGGGAAAAGATGCAAAGCACGACCCAATTCGGTTTTTGCCTGTGTGGTTTTTGGGATGTTATCCCCATCTGATTTGTTGATTACAATTGCATCAGCCATTTCCATAATGCCTCTTTTTATGCCTTGCAATTCATCTCCGGCTCCTGCAATTTGTAATAGTAAAAAGAAATCAACCATGCTGTGAACAGCGGTTTCACTTTGTCCCACGCCAACAGTTTCTATGATAATGGTGTCAAATCCGGCGGCTTCACAGAGAATTATGGTTTCTCTTGTTTTGCGAGCCACTCCGCCCAGTGTTTCTCCTGATGCCGAAGGACGCACATAAGCATTGGGATCTTTGGCTAATTCTTCCATCCGCGTTTTGTCTCCCAGAATGCTTCCATGGGAAATTGAGCTGCTGGGATCAATCGTTAGCACGGCTATTTTTTTGCCCTGGCTACTTAGGTGTTTTCCAAAAGCTTCAATAAAAGTACTTTTTCCTACTCCGGGAACTCCTGTAATTCCTATCCGAATGGATTGATTCGCATGTGGCAAACAGGCATTGATAATTTCATTGGCTTTCGAAAAATGATTGGGATTGCTGCTTTCAATTAAAGTGATGGCTCTACTGAGTGCACTAATTTCTCCAGCCAATAAGTGAGTAATAAGTTCTTCGGTGTTGGGTTGCGCCATTCGGGCTTGCTGAATTTTTTTCAACACAGCAGTATTGAAAATTTCAGGGCTGTCTTCGTTGTCGGCTGAGGTAGGCTTATCTTTTTTCAAAATACAGAATGCTTTTTGTAAAAATAACACATTCAGAGGAAAATCAATAGTTATTTTTTTACCACGGATTTCATGGATTATTAACCGCAAAGGTTTTCTGTTTTTTAACGCAAAGATTCGCAAAGAATTGCGCAAAGTTCTCAAAGTTTTTTTAAAATAATTTGTGTTAATCTGTGTAATTTGTGGTTGAAAATTAACCGTAAAGATTCGCAAAGTCCTTCGATAAGCTCAGGATGACACGCAAAGTTCGCAAAGTTTTTTAACTGCTGCGTTTGTCTTGTGATATTGCTAATATGTTTGTGATACTTACAAATTAGTGAATATCTTTGTAGCACTATGAGCAATATAATTCTAATTTTTGTCTATTTACTTCTAGGTCTTGCTTTGCAATACGTCAAATGGTTTCCAACCAATAGTTATAAACTAATTAATAAGTTTGTTATTAATGTCTGTCTTCCAGCTTTGGCTTTGTATTATATTCCAAAAATACAATGGGATAATAAGTTGCTTTACCTTATTGGGGTAACTTGGATTGGTTTTGCTATATCTTTCTTTTTATTTCGTTTTATAGGGAAAAAATACGGTTGGTCTAAAAAATTAATTGGCTGTCTTATTATTACTGCAGGTTTAGGAAATACTTCGTTTTTAGGTTTTCCTATAGTGAATGCGCTTTATGGTTCCGAAGGTTTAAAAATGGCTATTTTAGTCGATCAGCCAGGGACTTTTGTGGTGGTTTCTACTCTTGCTGTAGTTGTGGCTACGATGTATTCTAAAGATGCAACAAGCGGAGGGACAATAGTCAAGAAAGTAATGTTGTTTCCACCTTTTATTTGCTTTTTGGTATCTTGTATTGCTAATGTTTTAGGTTTGGATTTTCATGAGTATGTCCAATTTGGATTGACAAAGTTAGGTAGCTTACTTACACCTTTAGCTATTATTTCGGTAGGTTTGCAATTGCATTTTGATAGCCGAAGTCAGCATTGGAAATTTCTTTGGATAGGATTAGCTTATAAGTTGTTCATCACTCCAGCAATATTGTTTGTGTTGTATGTTGTTATCTTAAAACAACATGGATTAATGATTCAAGTAGCTTTGATAGAAGCTGCAATGGCACCAATGATTATGGCAAGTATTGTGGCTAGTTCTCATGGTCTAAAACCCCGATTGAGTAGTATGATGATTGGTTTTGGAATTCCTATTTCTTTTATTACACTGGCTTTTTGGTATTTTATTTTGCAATTTATCTAAACAAAATATTTGTTTTTTTGTTTCTAATACTAGGATTTCTATATCTGTTTTTTTTGAATCTTGTAAATAATTATTTATATATTTGGAGGGTGTAATTATACCTGTTTACTTAAGATAAGGTGTGTTTATACGAAGGTTTGTATTACTTAGAAAAGTTATATTTTAAAAATCGTGAACAATAAAATTACACAATTAACCAGAAGAAATATTTTTGATTATATTCAAGTTGAAAAATTCTGGTGGTCAGGACGACTAGAAGAAACTGACTTTTTATCTAGAATGTACGATTTGGAGAAACTACCTTCATCTGATAGTAGATTTATAAATGCTATTGGTGATATTTGGCAACACAGAATTAACAATCCAAATGATTGGGATGATAATTGGGTATTTAATGATTCACGCTTTAATTTATTAAATTGTGATGATTCAAATTTCTTGAATTTTTTATGTGAAATGATTCATCCGATTGTTAGGATTGATTCATTAGATGTTAATCGTTTATTGCAAATTTTTAATGAAAATCTAAAAGAAGATAATTATGAAATTGTTGAAAAAACAAAAATATCAGGCAAGCCAATTTTTGTTGGAAGATTAAAAATTACGGGTAAAGAATCGCTTATCAATAAAGGAATTGACTTAAAAAGAATGTTGAATGCTGAGTATGTTACTCAGCAAATTAATTTAATGGAATCGTCAATTGAAAACTCGCCACATATATCAATCGGTTTAGCTAAAGAACTTATTGAAACTTGTTGTAAATCCATTTTTGAAGGTAGAAATACTAATTATGATAAGAGTTGGGATTTGCCTAAATTAATGAAAGAAACAACGAAGCTTTTAAAATTGACTCCTGAAGATATTCCAAATGAAGCCAAAGCTTCAAGTTCTATTAAGCAAATTCTTGGTAGTTTGTCTTCTGTCGTACAGGGGATTGGTGAAATCAGAAATGAATATGGAAGTGGACATGGAAAAGATGGGGGATTTAAAGGTTTGCAACCAAGACACGCTAAATTAGCTGTTGGAGCATCCACTACATTAGCAATTTATTTGCTTGAAACTCACGAAATTAGAAAATAACTAAATGAAAATATTTGAACCAATTTCAGGAAGTGTAATTGAAGGAATCAGCAGAACTTTAGGTGAAACTAATAACGGATTGACTGGTGATGAAATATCAAAATTTTTACAAGAATCATCTATAACTGATACGGAACCAGGGGTTACTAAATGGAAAAGATTATTTAATGCATTCGTTAATTATCAGAATAAATCTAAAAATTCGAATAATATTTTGAGTTTCATAACTAAATCAATGAGTCCCGCTAGATTTGTTGGTAGAAATGAAAAGTTTGAAAATATGAGGTTCGAGCTTAATAAATATTTATCTTTTTCAGGTTTACAACTTAAAGAAAATGGAAAGTTAGCTCCAACAGGGATAATCACAACAATTACAGAAGTTGAACAAAAAGCAAATAGATTTAAAAGTAAATTAGAATTACGAGATACTCATAATAAAATTTTTGAGTATTGTAGAGCCGAATTATTAGCAGAAAAATATTTTCATTCAGTTTTCGAAGCTGTAAAGAGTATTGCTGATATAATTAGGCAAAAAACTGGACTTTCTCAAGATGGTGGTGAATTAATAGATATTGCTTTTTCAATAAAAAATCCTATAATTAAAATTAATAATCTATCTAATGAAACCGAACAAAGTGAGCAAAAAGGTTTTGCTAATTTAATAAAAGGTGTTTTTGGAATGTTTAGAAATACAACAGCTCATTCGCCAAAAATAATATGGGAAATTAATGAGAAAGATGCTTTGGATATAATGTCAACAATTTCATTAATTCATCGAAGATTAGAAAAAGCTTAATAAAAAAGTGGTTTCCTGAAGTTTTATGTTTACAAATGTTAATGTAGCTATTTGTAGTTTTTTTTAAAGTGTGTGGTTGATTTTGTTGGGTTTGTAGACTATTTGGTTATGTAACCTTGATGAAAGATTAGGTTAACAATTAATCCTTTTCCAAGATTATTTGTAAATTTGAAAAAAGATTAAAAAATGGACTTGCAAACTAGAAAAATATTATTTGTTCAAGAATTTCTAAAATTAGAAAGTGAGAAGGCTATTTTTCTTTTGGAAAAATTATTAGAGAAAGAAACAAAAAATGATTCTGAATTTTCTCCTATGAGTTTGCAGGAATATCAAAAAAGAATCGATCAATCCATAGATGATTCTCTAAACGGTCGCTTAACTGAATCAAATCAATTACTTTCTGAGATAGAAAAATGGAGTTGAAAATTTATTGGACAGATTTTTCTAAAAATGAACTTTGAAGATATTTGATTACTACAAAGAAAAAGCAAGTATAAACGTTGCTAGAAAGCTTGTTGTTGGAATTACTAAAGAAACTCTAAAACTAAAAAAGCAACCAAGAATTGGGCAAATAGAACAGTATTTAGAAAATAGTTCTAAAGAATATCGTTATTTAGTTTACAAAAATTATAAGATTATTTATTGGGTTAATGGCGAAAATAATACTGTCGAAATTTTTGACGTATTTGATTCCCGCCAAAGTCCCGTGAAATTAAAACGTACCAAATAAAGCCATTTCTTCTTTAACAAATATTTTATTCTTATTAAACCGCTATCAGTGTTTTTTGTTTAACTTTATTCGGAATTAAAAATAGATAAAAATGGCAACAATACGTTTAGGAGATACGGCTCCGGATTTTAAAGCAGAAACTACACAAGGTACAGTACAATTTCACGAATGGTTAGGAGATTCTTGGGGTGTTTTATTTTCGCATCCATCTGATTTTACACCAGTTTGTACAACAGAATTAGGAACTGTGGCAAATTATTTCCCTGAATTCCAAAAAAGAAATACCAAGGTTATTGCATTAAGTGTTGACGGATTAGAGTCGCATTTAAACTGGATTAAAGACATCGAAGAAACTCAGAATGTAACTTTACAATACCCAATTATCGCTGACGAGAACAAAGAAGTAGCTAATTTGTATGATATGATTCATCCAAATGCGAATGATACTTTCACCGTTCGTTCAGTATTTATTATTGGAGCTGATAAAAAAGTAAAATTGATCTTGACGTATCCAGCTTCGACAGGAAGAAATTTTGACGAATTGCTACGTGTAATTGATAGTTTGCAATTAACGGCTAATTATAGTGTAGCTACACCAGCCAACTGGAAAGACGGTCAGGATGTGGTTATTTCTCCATCAATACCAGATGAAGATATTCCAGCGAAATTCCCAAAAGGATTTAATCGCATTAAATATTACTTAAGAATGACACCACAGCCTAATAAGTAATTTTTAGGTTCTGGTTACAAAAAAAGTACAATGAGAAAATTTTCTTATTGTACTTTTTTTGTTAAGATAAAAAATGCTATAAAATGATTTTGTCATTTCGACTATAGGATAAATTATACAAAGAGAGTAACAGATACAGAGGTAGTATTGCTTATTATTCAAAATGATGGAAGAAATTCGAATTTTTCCTTATTGTTGGATAAACTTTTTTCTTCATTAGAAATTTTAGCTTTCAACTTGCTAACCGATTTTTCGCCTGAAAGAATTTTGTCCTGCTGTTTTTCGCCTGCTTTTTGTTTTTTCTCAAATTCTTTTTGTTCCTGTTCGGTTTTCTTAGACTCTTTCAATGCTATTTTCTCCTCTTTTATTTTTGCATTAAGGATTTTGGAATCTTTTTTTAATGCTTCTTTTTCAGAATCACTAGCCACTGTAGCGGTAACTTACTTGTGGAATAACTTTTATATCGTGTCTTTAACCGTCGTTACTGTAGTTATAGTAGTCTTTGTTGCTAACTTTATAGTGTCATTTGTAGTATTCTGAGTCAGAAAAAGTTGAAAACTAGAAAGCATTACGATGGTGAAAATTGATTTTAGTTTCATGATGATGCATTTTAAGTTGATAAAAAGTAGATTGTACTAATTGATTTGCTTTTTACAACATAAGAAAAATCACTGAAAAACGCTCCTTTTTTTATTTGAATATAGTAGGTAGAATGGTGTTGTTGTAAGTATTTGTTATTTAGTGGTTTGTATTGTTTTTTGTCGGGGTTTTGTGCTTTGTTTAACTAATGTTTATTTGAGGTGTTTATTCTTTGGCTGTAGCCAAATCAAATCGGGGGTTATAATTTTTTTAGAAATATTTAATTATCCATTAGATAATTCTATTTTTGCAGCACAAATTAAACTCCTATGTATAAACAGCTTATCCGACCGCTATTTTTTTGTTTTGATCCAGAAAAAATACATCACTTTACCTTTTCATTAGTTCGTATTACTTCTAAAATACCTGGTTTTTCTGCCATTTATAAGTCGCTTTATTTAGTAAATGACAAAAGATTAGAAACGGAAGTTTTGGGGTTAAAATTTAAAAATCCTGTAGGTTTAGCTGCCGGTTTTGATAAGGATGCCAAATTGTATAAGGAGTTGTCTAACTTTGGTTTTGGTTTCATCGAAATAGGAACTTTAACGCCAAAAGGGCAGGAAGGTAATCCAAAAACACGTTTGTTTCGTCTTAGAGAAGATTCAGCAATTATTAACCGAATGGGATTTAATAACGGCGGTGTTCTGGAAGCGGTTGAAAGGCTCAAATCAAATCCTGGGGTTTTAATTGGTGGAAACATTGGTAAAAATAAACTAACTCCTAACGAAGAAGCTACTTCGGATTACGAAATCTGTTTTGATGCTTTATATGATTATGTCGATTATTTTGTGGTGAATGTGAGTTCGCCTAATACGCCAAATTTGCGTGCTTTACAGGATAAAGAACCGTTAACTCAGTTGTTGCAAACTTTGCAGAATCAGAATTTAGCGAAAGCCAAACAAAAACCAATTCTATTAAAAATTGCTCCTGATTTAACTGATGAGCAATTATTAGATATTATTGATATTGTAAAGGAAACCCAAATTGCGGGTGTAATTGCAACTAATACCACTATTTCCCGTGAAGGTTTACAGTCGGAAAATAAAACAGAAATGGGAGGATTATCTGGAAAACCGTTGACCAAACGTTCTACTGAGGTAATTCGTTTTCTTTCGCAAAAAAGCAATAAGGCTTTTCCAATTATTGGAGTAGGAGGAATCCATTCTGCCGATGATGCTATCGAAAAATTAGAAGCGGGAGCTAGTTTGGTGCAATTGTACACCGGTTTTATTTATGAAGGTCCAGCCTTGGTAAAAGCCATCAATAAAAAGATTTTAAGTCGTTTGTAATTAATGACTGGATTATAACGCAAAGATTCGCTAAGTTTTTTACTTTAAAATGGATAGTTGATAAAACGGATTGTTTTTTAACTCTGTGAATTTTGCGAAAACTTTTTTCAAACTTTGCAGTTAAAGTTTTCTAATTTTCTTTGCGAATCTTTGCATAATAGTGGAATAAATTATAAAAGCGTAATTCTTCAACAGAGTTGCGCTTTTTTGTTGATTCTAAATTTTGCCACTTTGCAAGTTTTAGTATCTTTGAAATCTATGGAACCAATAAAAATTATAGAATGTCCCCGTGATGCCATGCAAGGCATTAAAAGCTTTATTCCTACGGAAAGGAAAGTGGCATACATTCAATCTTTATTGCGAGTAGGATTTGACACCATCGATTTTGGAAGTTTTGTTTCGCCAAGAGCTGTTCCGCAAATGCAAGATACCGCAGCGGTTTTAGACCAATTGGATTTATCTAAAACTACCAGTAAGTTGTTAGCCATTATTGCTAATACTCAGGGAGCTGAACTGGCTGCTCAATTTGAACCCATTCACTATTTAGGTTTTCCTTTTTCGATTTCGGAAAATTTTCAAATGCGAAATACCCATAAAACTATTGCCGAATCGATTGTTAGTTTACAAGAAATTCTGGAAATAGCCGATAAGAAGAACAAAGAAGTGGTAGCTTATTTGTCTATGGGTTTTGGAAATCCTTACGGAGATCCTTGGAATGTGGATATTGTGAGTGAGTGGACTGAAAAATTAGCGGCTATGGGAGTGAAGATACTTTCGCTGTCAGATACTATTGGTAGTTCCACGCCAGAAGTGATTCGGTATTTGTTTTCGAATTTAATTCCTAAATATCCTCAAATTGAGTTTGGTGCCCATTTGCATACCACTTACGATAAATGGTTTGAAAAAATAGAAGCGGCACATCAGGCGGGTTGTCGAAGATTTGATGGTGCTATTCAGGGTTTTGGAGGATGTCCAATGGCTAAAGACGAATTGACTGGCAATATGCCTACCGAAAAGCTCTTGTCTTATTTTACAGCAAATAAAGAAAATTTAAAGTTGAATCCTTTGAGTTTTGAAAGTGCTTATAATGAAGCATCCAAGTTGTTTGGGACGTTTTATTAATGAGCTGCATTTATAATAATTATAATCTAATTTCGTTTTTAGCTTAATGAAATTGAAAGTAACGCAATGAAAAATTATTACTTAAATAGAATCTGTTTAGCACTTATTTTAATGTGCTCTTTTTCCTGTACCAGTGATTTAGATTTTAATCAGGCCAGTGATTTAAAACTAACACCGGTTATTGTGGGGAATTTTAGTCATTTTGATATTCCTGCATCAGCCTTTATTGCCCCAGATGGTTCTGAATATGATTTAGCATTTGACGATGAGGAGTTTGATGTTTTTAGAGATAAGTATTTTAAGAGTTATTTGCAAAGAGCTGATTTTTATTTTGAAATAAATAATACTATTAACCGCGCTTTTAAATTTACTATTGTTTTATCAGATTCCAATAATAACCCATTGACTACCATAAAATTTGATATACCGGCCTATTCAGGTTCTGCTAATACAATTACGCGTATTGAAATTTTTCAAAATGCAAGATTAGATTTATTGAAGAGAGCCACAAAAATGGGATTCTTAATTGAGAAGGCTCCAGGGCCAGCTTTGAATCAAAATAGTCCGGGAAGTTTAGTATTGCGCTCTAGCGCTACCGTTTATTTGACAATATAATGAGAAAAGGATTTTTATTTTTGTTAGTTTTTATTTCGATCAGTTGCTTTTCTCAAAACAAGCAAATATTGTATAATCTCACTTCAGTTCCTCAGTCGTTAATGACTAATCCGGGAGCCGATTTCAAGTATAGGTATTATTTTGGAGTTCCCTTACTTTCGGGCATGTCCTTTAAAGTGGGGTCGAGCGGTTTTTCTACTTATGATTTATTTGCCAATGACGGAGTCAATTTTAATCAGAAGTTGCGAAATGCAGTGTATTCCACAAACAGAAATGATCATCTGGCTATAAACGAGCAAATCGAGATTTTTAATGGCGGAATTAAATTAGGAGACTGGCTTGAAGACAAAGGTTATCTTTCGTTTGGAATGTATCAGGAATTTGATTTCTGGAGTTATATGCCTAAGGATGTGGTTGTTTTAGCCTTGGATGGTAATCAAAATTACATAGGTAAATCATTTAATTTATCTGATTTGAGTGCGAAAGCCGAAATGCTATCGGTGTTGCATGTGGGTTATCATAAAAATGTTTCCGAAAAACTGATAGTAGGAGCAAGGGGAAAAATTTATTTTAGCGGATTCAATGCCACTTCGACTAGAAATTCAGGATACATAGTTACACGACCATCTAATACAACGATGTACGAACAAATTATCAGTTCAGATTTAGAATTAAGAACTTCCGGGATTTCAAAATACACAGCCGATAATTACAATGGCGATGTAGCGACGGATGTTAGAAAACAACTGTTGTTTGGCGGCGATTTGGGCTTGGGATTTGATTTAGGATTTACGTATTATCCTAAAAAAAACACCCAGATTACAGCCAGTATTCTTGATGTTGGTTTTATAAGGCACACTAAAGACGTGGAAAATTTCACTTACAAAGGCTATTATAAATACGAAGGTATCAATCCTGGTTTTACTGATTTAGATGATCCAGGAAGTGTGTATAGCGATTTTCAAGATGCCGTTAAGTCAGATACACTGTACAATAAATACACCACTTGGCGCCCAATTAAATTAAATGCTTCTTATCAATATTCGTATGGAATTTCAACTGAAGAAGATTGTGTATGTACAGCAATGGAAAAACGCTATAAAAATGCTGTAGGAGCACAGCTGTTTATGATGAGTACGCCAAGATTGCCTATTACCGCTTTAACGGGTTTTTATCAAAGAAATTTTTCAGACAAATTACAACTCAAGGCAACCTATACGCTAGATTCTTATTCTTATACCAATATTGGACTTGGATTGTCAGCAAATTTAGGACTATTCAATATGTATTTTATGGCAGACAATCTGTTAGCATACCGCGATGTGTCCAAGGCAAAAAGTCTTTCGTTCCAATTTGGATTTAATTTCATTTTCAAAGACAGTAACGAGCCACCGTATTGATTCTAATTTTTAGAAGGAGCTAATCCAGCTATCCATTACTATCTGCCTGTCGGCAGACAGGACTGGGCTATTCAAAGACATTGGTATAAAGAGAGATTAGATTCCAAAACAGCATCTTAAATTAATTGGATTTCTAATTATATTAAATCAAAATAATTTGCTATATTTGCACGCAATTCAACTAGAAATTGCAACATGATAGCACACAACTCCAAGATTATCGGCGAAGGTTTAACTTACGATGATGTATTATTAGTTCCTAATTACTCCCATGTGCTTCCTCGCGAAGTGAGTATCAAAACAAAATTTTCAAGAAACATTACACTTAACGTTCCTATTGTATCTGCAGCTATGGATACCGTAACCGAAAGTTCTATGGCAATTGCTATGGCACAAGAAGGAGGAATAGGTGTTTTACATAAAAATATGACTATTGAGCAGCAAGCTGCTAAAGTAAGAAAAGTAAAACGTGCCGAATCAGGTATGATTATCGATCCGGTTACTTTGCCTCTTAATGCTACTGTTGCTGATGCAAAATTGGCAATGAAAGAATTCGGTATTGGTGGAATTCCTGTTGTTGATGAAAATCAAAAATTAAAAGGAATTGTTACCAACCGCGATTTGCGTTTCGAAAAAAACAGTACCCGACCTATTGTTGAGGTAATGACTAAGGACAACTTAGTTACTGTTGCTGAAGGAACTTCTTTAGAGCAAGCAGAAGTAGTTTTGCAAGGACATAAAATCGAAAAACTTCCTGTAATAGACAAAGACAATAAATTAGTGGGTTTGATCACATTTAGAGATATTACTAAATTGAATCAAAAACCAAATGCTAATAAAGATAAATACGGACGTTTGCGTGTAGCTGCTGCTTTAGGAGTTACTGCCGATGCAGTTGAAAGAGCTACGGCTTTAGTAAACGCAGGTGTTGACGCTGTAATTATCGATACAGCTCACGGACATACTAAAGGTGTGGTTGATGTTTTAAAATTAGTTAAGGCTAAATTTCCCAACTTAGATGTTATTGTTGGAAATATTGCTACGCCAGAAGCTGCTAAATATTTAGTTGAAAATGGAGCTGATGGAGTGAAAGTAGGAATTGGACCTGGTTCTATTTGTACTACCCGAATTGTAGCAGGTGTTGGTTTTCCTCAGTTTTCAGCCGTATTAGAGGTAGCTGCCGCTATCAAAGGTTCAGGTGTTCCTGTAATTGCCGATGGTGGAATTCGTTACACAGGAGATATCCCTAAAGCAATTGCTGCAGGAGCTGATTGTGTAATGTTGGGTTCACTTTTAGCTGGAACAAAAGAATCTCCGGGAGAAACTATTATTTTTGAAGGAAGAAAATTCAAATCATATAGAGGAATGGGATCTGTTGAAGCGATGCAAACAGGTTCTAAAGACCGTTATTTCCAAGATGTGGAAGATGATGTTAAGAAGTTAGTTCCGGAAGGAATTGTAGGTCGTGTGCCTTACAAAGGAGAATTGAACGAAAGCATGTTACAGTTCGTAGGTGGACTTCGTGCCGGAATGGGATATTGTGGAGCCAAAGACATTGCTACTTTGCAAGAAACAGGACGTTTTGTACGTTTAACTTCAAGTGGAATTTCTGAAAGTCATCCTCATAATGTTACAATTACTAAAGAAGCTCCAAATTATTCCAGATAATTTCAAAGCTTAATTCATAGAAAAAGGCTGTTTAAAGTATAAAACTTTGAACAGCCTTTTTTGATTTTCTAGTTTCAAAATAGAATCGAAACTACTAAGCCAATAATGATAAGTATGCTAAAACCAAAAAGAATTGGTTTTCGAATGCTTTTTTTAGAAAGCGTAATACTATAAATCATTTTCAAAAGATTATTACTCGTTACAGCATTAATAACAGCTGTAGCCAAAACTCCGTTAGTGGTGCTCCATTTACTTTGAAAAATATTCATAATAAAAGGATCAATGTCAGTAACACCCACTACAAAAGACAAAGTTTTGATTCCCGAAGTTCCGTATTGTTTATTGACAAATCCTGTAAGTAGCACAAATACAATAAAGAGAATCCCAAAGACCAATGAGGTCTTAAATTCAAGAGGATTGGACATCGAATTTATTTCTTGTTTCGTTTCTGTTTTATTTGTTTGTATATCTAACCAAATAAAATACAAAGCAATCAATGCAGAAACAATTGCAAAAATGGCAAAGGCAGGAGCAATTTGCATCGCAATAGATTTATTGAACAGTAAGGCAAGAATAAAAACGCGAATAAACATCATGGTTGTTGCCAAGATTATGGCTGCTGTTATTTTGTTGTCTTCCTCTAATTCTTTGCTTTTTTTAGCTAAAATAAAAGTAGTAGCAGTACTGCTATAAAGTCCTCCTAAAATGCCTGTGAGTACAATTCCTGATTTTGTAAAAACGAATTTTTTAAGCAAATAACTGAAATAAGAAATTCCGGAAACAGCTACGATAGCTAGCCAAAATTTATAAGGTGAAATACTTATTATTTCAGAAATGGACTCGTTAGGAAGTAAAGGAAGAATGATGCCGGCGATTACAAGAAATTTTGCTAAAGTGATGAATTCGTTATCATCTATCTTTTTAGAAAAATCAAATAGAACTTCTTTTATTTCGACTAATATCAAAACGGAAACCACTATCGAAATCACCAGAAAATCGGGTTGTGTGTAAATAATTGGAGCAAGGCAAAACGTTATCAGTGCTACAATTATTGATGTCAAACTGAACTCTTTTTGCTGGAATCCTTTATTGAAATAAAATATCGCAAGAAATAAACCCAGAATTAATCCTCCGCCTAGAAATGCAATTAGCGTGCTAGGAGATAATCGATAAAGTATAAAGCCAAGAATACCAATAAGGGTAAAAGTTCGGTCAGTTCCAAAACGACTTCCTATTGTTGAATTTAAAAATTGTCTTCTTTGCTCTAGTCCAATTAATAATGAGAATAGCACAACCAAGACAAAATTGATTAAATCCGGAGGTAATAGATCTATAAGTTCATTAATTCTTTCCATTTTGACTTAGCTTTTAAGAGATCAAATTTTATATTTCTTATGAAGCATTTTCATTTACTTCAAAGATTCCAAAAACATTGTTATCTAAGTCAATAAAATAGCCCTGATAACAACGATTAGGGATGGCAAATTTTGGCATTGCTATTTGTCCGCCGTTGCCTAGAATTTTATTGGCAGTTTCATCAAAGTTGCTCACTTGGATAGAACAAGTAAAAGCATTTGTTCCGCATTCGGTAGGAGGTGTCTTTGCGGGTCGCTGTAAAAGTCCGCCATTGATACTGTTAGTTTCAATTCGGTAATATTCTATAGAAATTTGTTCCTCTCTGATAAATGTCCATTCGAATATATTTTTATAAAATTCAATTTCTCTGTCAGGTTTTGAAGATTGAATTTCAAAATAGCCTATGGTGTTCATTACGCTAAATTATTTTTTTCCTGAAAATTAAACATCCAACGAATTCCAAATTTATCCATACAACAACCCCACAAAGCACCCCAAAATTGATCGCTCAACGGTACAATGTCTGAACCACTTTCGGCTAAAAGATTAAATAATCTTTCGGTTTCTTCTCTGGAATCGGGTTCAAGATTTATGGTTATATTGTTACCAATTGTCAATGTATGTCCCATGCTTTCTAATGCATCAGTTCCCATAATTCGTACTCCTCCCAGAATTGGTAAACAAACATGCATTACTGAATTTAAATCTTTTTCGGATAGAGCAGGCATTCCTTCCTGTGGAGGAGCGTCTTTCATATACATGATTTGACCTTCGTACTCTGTATTAAATACTGATTTGTAAAAACTGAAGGCTTCTTCAGTGTTGCCCATAAAGTTGAGGTAAATTGATACGTTTGCCATTTTGAATTTAATTTAAAGGTTTATGTTTTAGTGTTTTTTTAGATCATTTTTTTCAATTCTTCTTCAAGCCTATCGAAATTTTCTTCGTTTTTGTCGATTACAAATTTTTTGATCTTATTGCATTCTTCCGCAGTATTAAAAAGTTGTTTGAATATTACTTTTGTTTTTATAGCGTCTATTTCTTCAAATGTTACAACCACTTGAAAAAGTGGTTTTGAATGGCGTTTCCATGCAATAAGCGTTGGTTTTTCTATTTTGATAAACTCACATTCATTTGGATAATTCCCTTTGTCAGAGCCGTGCATAATAAAGCTCCATTTTCCACCTACCGTAAAATTAAATTCATTAAAAGTATTTGTAAAACCGTTAGGTCCCCACCAAATTTTTAAATGCTCAGGTTCAGACCAGGCACGATAAACAATTTCTCTGGCGTGGTTTAAAACTCTGGAAGTTACAATTTCACAGTCAGGACTTGCATTTATAATTTCTGTTGTCATCTGTTAAGTGTTTTGTTTTTGAACTGTTGTGAGTTTGTTTTCTTTAGACGGTTTTATTTCAAAAGAGTTTCTCAGTAAGTATAACTAAGTTATGAAAATTATTGTTTTTGTATGCTATTGATTGTTAAAAAAAGCCTGTCCCGAAGTGTAAAACTTTGAGACAGGCTTTTTGCTGTTTTTTGATAAATAAATTAAGCTTATTTTAGTACGTGTGTCGCTAGAACATTGTGCACATCATATACATTTACCGATTTGTTGAATTGTTTTTTGATGCTGGGAGTTTGTTCGCTTGAAATCCAAATTTTTAATTCGGCTTCTAAATCAAAAGTTCCGGCAGTTTCAATACTAAATCTCGAAATGCTTTTATAAGAAATCGATTGGTATTCGATTTTATTGCCTGTCAAGCCTTGTTTGTCAACCAGAATAAGTCTTTTGTTGGTGAAAATAAACGTATCTCTAATTAACTTAAATCCTAATTCGATTTCTTCTCCATTAATTAATAGTTTTCCGTAATCTTTTTGTAAATCTTCCTGGCTAACTGTTCCTGCGTTTCCAAGTAATGCTGAAAATAATCCCATTGTATGTTTTTTTATTTGTTATTCGTAAGACTTTTTGTTTCTGTTCTGTGGTTACTCGTTTCCAATTTATTGATTTGTGTAGAAATGATATTACATCAATCTTATCTAAATATAATAAAATATTTAAATAAGATTGTTTTTGGCTTATTTACTAATTGTATTTTTCAAGAATTCCGTTCAATAAACTATTAAAACTGTACATAGGGAAATCATCATTTATGACTTCTCCTTTTTTATCAATAACAACATAATGTGGTATGCCATTGAATTTAAATAGCTGACGTAAATAATTATAATCGTCTGAAGGTAGTCGATAAATTTTTTCTAATTCCTGTTCTTTAACAAAATTGTTATAAGGTTCAAGAGGAGATAAGCTTTCATCAGTAATAAATACAAACTCAAAATTCTCATCATCTTTATATTCCTTTCTTTTTTCTTTCATTTGTTTTATACTACCAACACAAGGTCCACAGCTTGTTGCCCAAAAGTCAATAAAAAGTATTTTTCCTTTATGGGTTTTTATAATATTTTTAAAAATTTCGGTTGCTTTGCCTTCAGGTAATTTATTCTGCGTAGCTGTCGCACTAATCTTTACATTACGATTTAAGTTATCAGTCAAAGAATTATTTTGAAAGGAGGTAATTGGATACTGTTTGTTTACAATTCTTTGGCCTTCTTCTTTTAAAAATGGATGTGTAATATCTTTTTGTAATTCGTTCCAATAGGCATGTGCATTTTCTGAATTGCTTCTTTTTATATCATAATCTATAGCTCGAATTTTTATTACTTCGTAAACAAGATTTTTTTCTAAATGAAATACATGTTTAACAACCGAATCTCTTAATTGCCACTTTTCCATAGTCACTTTTTCAGGTTTTGGCATACTAATAAATGGCTCAACATATTTTTTGGAATATGCTTTTAAAGTATTCATAAAGGTCTCACTAAATTGTTTTTGAAACTCCATAACCTCGGCAGCTGATTTAAAAACCTTAGTTTTCATGCTATTGTTTAATGTTTTGTCATTCTCAGAAATTACAATTTTTTCATCTTCTAAATATTGCTCAAAAGTTTTTTCTGCTGTAAAACTAGATGAGTTTGTTTTTGGGTAAATTGAAATAGGTTTGGCAAACTCTAATCGATTAACAAAAGTCGAAAACTCCTCTAAGGCTAAAAGACTTTGGTCGTTTAAATCCAAATTTTGTAAAAAATCAAAGTAGTTGTTTTCTACTGGTATTTTTAAAACTACATTGGTAGTATCTTGTTTGGCGTAATAATCTCTATTACTAACAAAATCGAACAAATGATTGGCGTATTCTAAATCGATGTTGTTTTTTATTAAAACTTTTGCTTTATCGTATATTGAATTGTTTTTTAGGTATGTTTCTAAATTTTCTAAGTTTTTTTTATGATCGATTGTTTCCTCTTCTTTAAATGCCTGAGGAGATAATGCTTTTCTTTTTTTGTCAAATGATTTATAATCAAATGCTTTGGGATTAAAACCAATTAAGTCTTCATTTATTTTTGCTAAAGGACCTTTAAATACTATGTTTTTGAAATTATGAAGTGAATTTCGCATTCTGTCGGCATACAAAAATTCATCCCAATCTAAAATCATGGCTAAGGTTTGTTCCGGTTCTAAATAAAATTTTATAGGTTTGTTTTTAAAACCAAAATAACTATAAGAAGGATTTGTTAAAGGAATATCAGCTTCGAAACGGCCATCAGGATGAATTTCGATAACTACGGGATAATCCTCTCTTGTAATGTCATTTCGAGGTATAATTTTTTTACAAAAAAATGCAATATAAAATGACGTATTATTTTTATATATTGTTTTGTCTAAATAATTGAAAATCAATTTTTTAGACAAAAACGTCAATGGTAGTGTACATAATCCCTGTTTTAAAACCTAATCGAGTATCGTAACCTTTGATATATCCAATCAATCTGCCAGTTGATTTGTTAAAGAATTCTTTTGAATCTAAATTGGCTAATGGTTTGTTAGTTGCCTTTTTGAGCTCATTATCAATCCATTTTGAAACATGTTCAGGTATTTCTTGAGATTTCTTGTTTTTTACAGCTCCTTTTACCAATGAAATTCCAAAGATGGTGTTATTGTAGTCAATTTTTTTCACCTCTTCGCTTATAGGTGGAAATATCAATACTATTGTTTTTTCTCCTGATTCAGGCATCCATATTTTATCACCAAATTTGGCACCTTCTATATCTACAACATTTAGTTTTATATTGTTATCCAATTGAATAAATACATCTTTTTCAAACATTACCCACCAATTTGGTATGAATTTATTATGGATATGTATTCTTGTTGCGTCTTTATTTAGTTCAATTTTTGAAATATGTGTTATTCCGCTATTACTAACTTCGAATGCCGGATTTTCAATAATCCGCTGTGCAAATGCCCTTGAGCCTAGTAATACTAAAAGGATAATAATCGTGGTTTTTTTCATGATGGTTGGTTTAATGGTAGATTTCAAATATATAAATAAAAAGCTACAATTAAACAGGGGTTGCCTTAATTTATTAAATATTTTCTTGCTTGTGGTTTTTTTGAATTGGCATTTATAATTTGAAACTTTAAAGCATAAAAAAACCTCGTTTTATCTCAAACTTAAATTGAGAAAAACGAGGTTTATTATTTTAAAAGAATTTAACCCTTTTAATTTATTCAGATATTATAAATCATATTTCAAGATAGCACCATTACTGGCATTGGTTACTAATGAACGGTATTGTCCTAACCATTTTGAGTTTAGTTCTTTTTTAAGAGGAACAAATTCGGCTTTTCTTTTTGCAATTTCTTCATCAGTTAAATCTACTGATAAGATGTATTGGTCTACATCAATATGGATTTTGTCTCCATCTTTCAGTAATCCAATCATTCCGCCTTCGGCAGCTTCCGGAGATACGTGACCAATAGACGCTCCTCTGGTTGCACCACTAAAACGACCATCAGTAATTAATGCAACTGAATTTCCAAGTCCCATTCCCATGATTAATGAAGTTGGTGCCAACATTTCCTGCATTCCCGGACCTCCTTTTGGACCTTCATAACGAATAACAACTACATTACCCGCTTTTACTTTCCCACCCAAAATTCCTTCGATAGCTTCCGGTTGCCCGTCAAAACAAACTGCCTTACCAGTGAAAACTCTGTCTCCGGTAATACCAGCCGTTTTAATAACAGCACCTTGTTCGGCTAAATTACCATACAAAACAGCCAAACCACCTACTTGAGAATATGGATTGTCTATAGTGTGGATAATATTAGTGTCTTTGATATAGGCATCTTTGATTTTTTCTAATATGGTTTCTCCTGTAATGGTAAGATTGTCTAACAAAATATCATCACCTCTTTTTGTCATTTCTTTCATCACCGCATTTACACCACCGGCAGTATTGATGTCTTCCATGTGAACGGTTGATAAACTTGGAGAAATTTTAGCAATATGAGAAACTCTTTTTGAGATTTTATTGATGTCTTCTAAGTTAAAATTAACATCTGCTTCTTTAGCAATAGCAAGCATGTGCAACACGGTATTCGAACTTCCACCCATTGCCATATCTACTGCAAAAGCATTTCTTACTGCATTTTCGTTAAGGATATTTCTCAGTTTGAATTTTTCCGTTTGTGCGCTGTCTTTTGCAATTTCGCAGATTCTTTTTGCAGCTTGTCTGTATAATTCTTCACGCTCTTTAGTTAATGCTAGAATAGTTCCGTTTCCAGGAAGAGCAATTCCCATAGCTTCCATTAAGGTATTCATGGAGTTTGCTGTAAACATTCCAGAACAACTTCCTCCACTAGGACAGGCATTACACTCAATGTCTTTTAATTCTTCATCGGTCATTTCACCCGCTTCGTGTTTTCCAACTGCTTCAAAAGCCGTTGCAAGGTCAATAGGCACGCCATCTTTAGTATGTCCTTTTTTCATTGGTCCACCACTTACAAAAATAGTAGGAACATCAACTCTTAAGGCTCCCATGATCATTCCGGGAACAATTTTATCACAGTTAGGAATTGCAATCATAGCATCTAACTTATGTGCATTCATTACAGTTTCGATAGAGTTTGCAATAATTTCTCTTGAAGGCAAAGAAAAAAGCATTCCATCATGACCCATTGCAATACCATCATCTACACCAATTGTATTGAATTCAAAAGGGACACAACCATTGGCTTTAATTTCTTCTTTGATTACTCTTGATACTCTGTCCAAGAAAAAGTGTCCAGGAATAATTTCGATGTAAGAATTGGCAACTCCAATAAATGGTTTTTCGAAATCTTCATCAACTAATCCTGTTGCTCTAAACAATGATCTATGCGGGGTTCTTTGATGTCCTTTTTTTACTTCATCACTTCTCATGCTATGTCTTTTTGTATAATTAATTTTTTGCGCGCAAAGATAGGTATTCTTATACTTTATTAAAAAAACTATCTTAGATTATATAGGATAAGAAATAGCATCTTTATTCATTTTAATAATTTATTGATAATCCTGTGCCAAAGCCCATATCACTGTCATAATGGGTACGAATACCGATGTTTTTATTAATGATATAGCGCAAATCCAACATGTATTCTTTATCGGTATTTACCATAAAACCGGCTCTTAATCTTTTAGAAATAGGAATGTCTTCACGCATTAAGGATAAGCGTATAATTCCGTCCTGATAAATTTCTGTTTGAAAATTAACTAACATCGGAAGTGTGTACATAACTCCCAGGCTTAAAGCACTTCGATTGTCTTTTTTGTTGACTTTTTGAAATAAATTAGTCTCTTGCTCGTCGATTCCCATTTTGCGGTAACGCCAGTCAAAACCTATGAAAGGCATTAACCACTGCATTTTTCCAATGTATCTTCCCAGATGGGTTTCTACTTCATAACCGTGCATTTTGTTGTAACCCAAACGCCATTCGGTGCCTAAACTCCATCTCGATTTTTGGAGCATTGCTTCTCCGTCGATACCATTGTTTGCAAAATCGCTTGTAGCCATCAAGTGAGGCATATCACTTTCTTTTTGAAGCATTTTATAGGCTTCTTTTTTATTCGGTAATAGTGGGTTTTTGTAATCGCCTACTTCAAATACTCTATTCATTCCGGCCATCATGTGATACAAAATGTGACAATGAAAAAACCAATCGCCTTCTTCATTGGCTAGAAATTCAATAGTGTCTGTTTCCATTGGCATAATGTCCAATACATTTTTGAGCGGTGCATTTTCTCCATGACCATTTAAAAGTCGGAAATCAAAACCATGCAAATGGATAGGATGCCGCATCATTGAGTTGTTGTAGAGCGTAATGCGGAGTACTTCGCCTTTTTTTACAGGAATCTTATCGGTCTCAGAAAGTATTTTATTATCCATACTCCAAACATACCGATTCATATTTCCCGTAAGGGTAAATTTCAATTCTTTTACCGTAGCCGATTGTGGTAGACTGGTCTTTTGAGGAGATTGAAGCATAGCATAGTTTAATGTCACACTTTTCTCTAAGGTATTTGCATTGTGATGGTTAGGGTTATCGTCCGATTCTTCAGCTTGTGTTTTCTTTTTTTGTCTGGCCGTTTCCCCAGTTATTTCGGGATACATTACCATATTCATATCCATTTTATTGAGACTCATATTCATCCCCATATCATCAAGATCTCCGTTCATTTTCATCATGTCATTCATCATCTTCATTCCTTCAAAATATTTCAGACGAGGCAAAGCTCCAATGGACTCTTTAATTCCGTTTCCTATAAAATAACTGGCTGAGTTGGTACGGTCTTCGGTTGTGGCGATAAATTCATAGGATTTTCCATTTTCAGGGATACTTACAACAACATCATAAGTTTCTGAAACCGCAATAAGCAATCGGTCAACTTCAACGGGTATTACATCATTTCCATCATTGGCAACTACAGTTATTTTTCCACCGGCATAGCGAAGCCAGAAATAAGAAGAAGCGCCTCCATTAGCAATTCGCAACCTCACTTTATCACCAGCTTTAAGCGTTTTTCCGTTGATGGTTTTTAAAGTAGTTTCGGGATTGCCATTCATCAATATTTTTTCGTAATACACATCACTCACGTCCATGGCTAACATTCGTTTCCATTCGTTGGTGAGTTTTGTTTTAAAATGTCCTTCTCTGATGGCTTCGGCATAACTTTGTGTAGCTCCTTTTTTAATGGCAGCCCAGTCATTGGCATTGCGCAACATTCTCTGAATATTATCAGGTTTTAGATTTGTCCATTCGCTTAGAATTATTGGAATAGATGGTAAATCGTCAATGCCTTTTCGAAAAGTTTTATCATTAGCTTTTTTCAACATTATAAAATTTCCATACATGCCAATTTGCTCTTGAAATCCGGAATGGGAATGGTACCAATGTGTTCCGTTTTGGATAATAGGGAAGCGGTAGGTATGTGTTTCTCCGGGTTTAATAGGCATTTGAGTAAGATAAGGAACTCCGTCTTCTTTATTTGGTAAAAATACCCCGTGCCAATGCAAGGAGGTATTTTCTTTTAGTTGGTTATGGACAACAATTTCGGCAGTATCTCCTTCGGTAAAAGTAAGAGTAGGCATGGGAATTTGTCCATTTACAGCAATAGCTTTTTTGTTTTTTCCAGCGTAGTTTACTATGGTGTCTTTTACATTCAGCTCATAACGAACTACTTTTTGAGAAAAAGCCGATTGTGTTATAAACAACGTTAAAAAAGTTAGTAGGAGAAACTTTTGCTTTAAAAAAGAAGGAGTATTCATGATCTTGTTTTATTTAAAAGGAGAAAAAAGCGTAGCTGAGGCACTACGCTTTTAGAAATCATTGTTGTTTTGTTTCTACAACTGAACCACAGCTCAGCATAGCCGCACCGTAATAGGGATTTTCTATTTCTTTTTCAGTACTTAACCAATAGGCTTTTTTCATAGGACAGTATTGATAATAAACCGTTTTGTTGGTTTTTTTAGCGTTTTTAACGATTTCCCATACTCTGGTTGATACTTCATTAAAGACGGCTCTTTGTTTTTCAATGCCAGTTGCTTTACTCATTTTTTCAGTAGATTTCAGCAATGTTTCTTTCTGTTTAAAATTGCCGTCCTCTTTAATACCTTGGTATAATGATTTGATTGCCTGGCTGGCCATTTTAGTATCGCTGTTTACCAAGGCGTTTTTTACACTGATGTAATTATTCAAAAGTGTATTTGTATTTTGAGCAAATACTGAATATCCAAACAGTAACATTGCTAATAGTGATAAGTTCTTTTTCATGGTTTTTGAATTTAAGAGTTTAAAGGTTCAATTTTAAAACCTGCTTTTTGGACTGTTTCTATAATTTGTTGTTCGTTAATTTCTGTTGTTTCCACAGTCAGAATTTTGTCTTTGTTGGTGGTGTCTACTTCCCAATGGCATACGCCTTCGGTTTCATTTAGAAAAGGAGTTACTGTTGCTATACAACCGCCACAATTAATGTTCGTTTTGAATTGAAGTGTTTTATGTTTGTTTTCCATTGGGTTTAAAAATTAAATGTGATTTACTTATACAAAGTTGGATAAATTAGCGTTCGTGTTTATTGCGCTATTTCCTATTTTATTTGTGACATTTACGGTTTTTATTTTTTCCATTTCAACCTTAAGCTGTTGCTTACAACGCTTACGCTACTCATTGCCATTGCTGCTCCGGCAAGCATCGGATTGAGTAAAAATCCGTTTATGGGATAGAGAATTCCTGCGGCGATTGGGATTCCAATACAATTGTAAATAAATGCCCAAAAAAGGTTTTGCTTAATAGTGGCCACAGTTTGTTTAGACAATTTGATGGCCTGCGGTATTTTGATAAGGTCTGATGAAATTAGTGTCATTTTAGCAACGTCCATCGCAATATCGCTTCCTTTTCCCATTGCAATACTTACATCGGCGGTTGCCAGAGCGGTGCTATCATTAATACCGTCGCCTACCATGGCTACTATCTTTCCTTTGCTTTGTAATTCTTTTATAAAATCGGCTTTGTATTGAGGTAATACTTCTGCTTTATAATGCTGAATGCCTGTTTGGGCTGCAATTGCTTTGGCTGTAGCCTCATTATCACCGGTAAGCATATAGATTTCAATATCCATTTCTTTTAATCTTTGGATAGCGATAACCGATGTTTCTTTTATCTTGTCTGAAATAGCAATTACAGCTACTACTTCGCGACTATTGGCAAACCAAATTACTGTTTGGGACTCATTACTCCATGTATTGGCTTGTTGTTGTAATTCGTCAGCCATAGCAATGTTGTTGTCTGTCATTAGTTTTTTATTCCCTACAAAATAAGTTTCGTTAGCATAGGTTGCTTTGGCTCCTTTACCTGTAATACTTTCAAAAGAAAGAATTGAAATGCTTTGTTCTTCAGTAAAATAATTCACAACAGCTTCTGCTAATGGATGTTCCGATTGTTTTTCGATACTTAATAAAATTTGTTTGCTTGTAGTATCTTCTTTCAGCCATTTTATGTTGGTTACTTTGGGTTTACCTTCGGTAATAGTTCCTGTTTTGTCTAAAACGATGGCATTAATTTTTTTAGCGAGTTCGAGACTTTCGGCATCTTTAATCAAAATTCCTTGTTCGGCTGCTTTACCTACACCTACCATAATAGCAGTAGGAGTGGCTAATCCCAAAGCACAGGGACAGGCAATGACTAATACCGTCACTGCGGCTAAAAGGCCATGAACTATGCCGTTATCGCCACCAAATATTAGCCAGATTATAAAAGTGAGAATTGCAATTCCTATTACAACCGGAACAAAAACTCCGGCTATTTTATCGACTAATTTTTGCACAGGAGCTTTACTTCCCTGGGCATCTTGTACCATTTTGATGATTTGAGCCAGCATGGTTTCTTTGCCTACTTTTAGGGCTTTAAATTGGAAGCTCCCTTTTTGATTGATGGTCCCTGCAAAGACTTTTTCGTTTATAGTTTTCAAGACAGGAATGGGTTCGCCGCTTAACATACTTTCATCTACATAAGAATTGCCCGAGAGTACTATTCCGTCAACGGCTATTTTCTCACCCGGTTTTACCAGAATTGTATCCCCTGTATTGACTTCTTCTATGGCTATTTCCTTTTGCTGTCCATCAGGCAAGATTAAAACGACTGTTTTGGGTTGTAATCCCATTAGTTTTTTAATAGCCGATGAGGTGTTGCCCTTGGCTTTTTCTTCCAATAATTTCCCCAAAAGAATAAAAGCAATTACTACCGAAGCAGCTTCAAAATACACATGAGCGTGTAAGCCTCTTTTGTGCCAAAAATCAGGGAAAAACATATTGAAAACACTAAAAATATAAGCAATACCAGTGCTCAGTGCCACTAAGGTATCCATGTTAGCTGAGCGGTGTTTTGTTTGTTTCCAGGCGTTGATGAAAAAATCTTTTCCAAACCAAAGTACGACTGGAGTTGCAAACAACCACATGATTTCATTGGCATAAGGCATATTCATGGCAAACATTCCAATTACAACCACAGGGAGAGATAGTATAGTAGCCCATAGCGTTTTTTGTTTTAGCAAATAGAATTTTTCCTCGTGAATGGCTTCGAGCGTTTCCTGCTGTGTTGATTCGCTTTCTATCAATAAATCATAACCTATGGATTGCACTGCTTTTTGTAAAGCTAAAGGATTAGTCATGTTAGGCAGGTATTCTACCGATAGGGTTGCAGTGGCAAAATTGACGTTGGCATTTACAACACCGTCAATTGGTTTTACAATACTTTCGGCACTAACAGCACAGGAAACGCAAGACATATTGAGTACAGGGAAGGTTTTTTTAACTGTGGTTACTCCATAGCCCAAATCTTTGATGGCTTTTATGGCTTGGGAAACCACATCATTATTGCTAACAGTAATGACCGCTCTGTTGTTATTGAGTTCTACCTTATGGCTTTCAACACCTTTAATTTGTGCAATACCTTTGTCTACTATTAGTGCGCAATGTTCGCTTTCTACGTTTTCTAAGGGTAGATATAGTGTTGGTTTCGAATTTGTTGCCATGATGTCTAATTTAAATTATACATACAAAGTTGGCAATAAAATCAAAAAGGGCTATTGTGGAATTTTGGGATTGATTTGTAAGATTTACAATTGATCCAAAGGTTTTCTTTTGTCTTCCTTGATTTGTTTGAAATGACTAGGAGTAAGTCCGGTTACTTTTTTGAATTGGTTACTTAAATAAGCAACACTCGAATAATTAAGTTGAAATGCAATTTCGCTTAAAGACAATTCATTGTAGACTAATAATTCTTTTACCCGTTCTATTTTTTGAGTAATAAAATATTTTTCGATAGTAGTTCCTTCAATTTCCGAAAACAGATTGGATAAATAATTGTAATCGTGATGCAGTTCGCTGCTGAGTACTTCAGACAGATTGTTTTTTAGTTCGTTATCCTGATGATGTACGAGCTTGATAATCGTGTTTTTTATTTTTTCAATAATCTGGCTCTTTTTGTCGTCAATGAGTTCGAATCCTAATGGAGACAAGGCTTTATCGATTGCTTTTTTTTGCTCTTCGGATAATTCATTTTCGAATAGTACTTCTCCTAATTGAATATGCTTAACAGCTAAATTTAATTTATCTATCTCATTTTGAACCACCATAATACAGCGGTTGCAAACCATATTTTTAATAAAGAGTTTATTCATTTTTTGAAGTTTTTTATGCTATCTAATATTACTGCTGTTAGTGACTACTTTGTTTATTCCTCAAAACTATATTCCTCTCCAGATTCATTATTACATTTTCTAAATATAGTTCTCGGAATTCCGTATTTAAAATTAATTTTTGTTTCAATATTCTTGTCGCAATCGGTATCAATATTTTTAAATATAAGATAACCATTTTTGACTTTCGTTGGTAATTCATTTATCATTGTGATGTAGTAGTTTCCCAAATACTGATTTTTTTGATTAAATATCAATATTCTGTTCGTTGCTCGCTTTGACAATCCCCATATCCATATTGAATTCATTATTTTATAAACTTTTCCTTTTTCTGTTTTTACTGTTCCTAAATATTTTAATCTAGTTTCACTTGTGACTTCTTCATTCCATTTACCAAACGTAAATTCTTTCCCTATAATATCTTTCTTTAACACTTCAACTCTATAGTCACGATTATCATTTTGTCCAAATATGACACTTGATATAATGAATAAAAGTATTATAGTAATGTTGAGTTTCATTTGAAATTCTTTTTTTTTGCAAAGTTGCCGCTAACCCCAGCTCGTCTAAAAACCTTAGAACTGCGTTTCTTTTGATTAATTGAATCGTAAATATAATTGATTTAGCTTACAGTCTTATCTTGATTTATATATTAAAAAAATTATTTTATGATTTTAAAATGGCTTTTTTAAGCTTGCTGTTTTTTGTAATCCAAAATCTAAATTCGAAACAAATCATTGAAAATCATTGTTTTAATGGTTTTTTATTTGAATTGAACCCAACGGCTTAAAATTAGCCACAGATTTCATAGATTTTTACAGATTTCTTTATGGTCATTCATAAAATATGTGTAAATATGTGAAATTAGCTGTAAAAAAAGACTTGGTAAACATTAAAGGATAATCATGTTTTTATTTGTCTATGTTAGGATAATAAAAACTGATTATTCTAGTCTGATTTTCCAATAATAAAAACTTACTTTTGTGCTGTTTTTAAAATTAAACCTTAATTATTATGTCTGATACGATTGAAAAAATAAAATGTCTTATTATCGGTTCTGGTCCTGCGGGTTATACTGCGGCAATTTATGCGGCCAGAGCTAATATGCATCCAATTTTATACCAAGGAATGCAACCAGGTGGTCAATTGACTACAACTAATGAAGTGGAGAATTTCCCTGGATATGTTGACGGAGTTACAGGGCCTGAAATGATGGTGCAGTTGCAAAAACAAGCGGAACGTTTTGGAGCTGATATCCGTGATGGATGGGCTACTAAAGTTGATTTTTCAGGAGATATTCATAAAGTTTGGATTAATGATACTATCGAATTACACTGTGAAACGGTAATTATTTCTACAGGAGCTTCGGCTAAATATTTAGGATTACCATCTGAACAACATTATTTGCAAATGGGTGGTGGAGTTTCTGCTTGTGCAGTTTGTGATGGGTTTTTCTATAGAAATCAAGAAGTGGTAATTGTTGGGGCAGGAGATTCAGCTTGTGAGGAAGCTCATTACTTATCAAAACTTTGTAAAAAAGTAACCATGTTAGTAAGAAGTGAGAAATTCAGAGCTTCAAAAATCATGGAAGAACGTGTTCGTAGAACTGAAAATATCGAAATTTTATTAAACCACGACACAGTTGAAGTTATAGGAGATGGTCAAGTAGTGGAAGCTATCAAAGTATTGAACAAAACTACAAATGAAACCTACGATATTCAGGCAACAGGTTTCTTTGTGGCTATTGGTCATAAACCAAATACAGATATTTTCAAAGATTATTTAACATTAGATGAAACAGGATATATTATCAATACTCCGGGGACTTCAAAAACTAATGTTGATGGGGTTTTTGTAGCGGGAGATGCTGCTGATCATGTGTACCGTCAGGCAGTTACTGCTGCGGGTACAGGTTGTATGGCTGCGCTTGATGCTGAAAGATATTTGGCTGGAAAAGAATTAGTGGAAAATGTATTTAACGATTTCGATTCAAGTAAATCTTAAATTCATCACTAATTTTATTTTTTGATGATTCAAAGGGCGTAAAAACCTTAATGCTAATAAAAAGAGGCTGTTTCCATGGTGTGAAACAGCCTCTTTTTTGATTTAGTAATTTGGCTAAATATTTATTTTTTAGACAATTTGGCTTTATCCATAAATTTATTCATCTCGATTTTGGCTTCACCATAAAGTTCGATTTCTGATTTTTCGCTGGCATTAATAATGATGTCTGTTTTTGCATTTATAATAGCCTTACTTTGTCCTTCGGCAATTAATTCGATGCCGTTTATTTCTAATTTAAGGGCTTCAAGAACAGCATTGTTTTCTAATCGAATGATAGAAGTATTCGCTGTTCCTTCAATTTTAGCCTTTGCTTTTTGATACATATCTATGGCTAAATCAGTTGTTGTAACTAAAGATTTTAATTCGGCATCTTTAATTAACTCGATTTTTGTTTTTTCGCTGGTTACATTCAATTCAATTTTTGAATTGCCATCAGCTTGTAAAACAAAATTCTTTGTATTGGCATTCATAAATATTTTAGAATTGTCAAAAGTTTTAAGGGTAAGATTGTCTGTAAGGATTTCTTGAATAGCTTTAACCACTGCGTCATTTTTTGCTGTAACAGTATTCAGTTCTGACGTATAAGTTATTTTTACTTTTAAAGATTTGCTTTTTATTACTTTTTTTGAAGTCGAAAGATGTAATGTGTTGTCAGTAACATCAATATCAATAACATCAATTAAATTGTCATCGGCTTCTATTTTAATTTCGGGATATTCTCCTCTTTCTAACGAAACTTCTATGTTGTCTTCGATCTCAATAGTACTAAAATTTTTTATGTTTTTTTGTTTATTGATTATTGTTTTTGAACCGCTTATTTTTTCTTTTTTCTGAGCTAAAACAATTGAAGTAGATAAAAATATTAAAAGAAGGATAGTAATTTTTTGCATGTTCATTTACATTTAGGTTGTTTACAAATATAAAGAAATCGCCTATTTGTAATAGACGATTTCTAGTTTTTTAACGAGAATTTTTGTTATTCCTGGCTGATATCTCCTCCGGAACTTGTTGATTTTTCAATTTGTTTCGGATTGTTGTTGTATTCAATTTTTCCTCCGCTACTGGCGTCAGCTTTTAGACTGACAATAGGATGGATGCTTATTTCTGATCCACTGGAAGATTGTGCTGTAATGGTGTTTACCAGTAAATCTTCGGCCTCTATTTTACTTGCGCTTGATGCGTTTGCCTGTAAATCGAGCGCCATTCCTTCGAGGTCAATTTTACTGGCACTGCTCGATTCGGCGTCTATTTTTTCGAATTCTAACTTAAGTTTTATTTCACTTGCGCTCGATGATCTTAATGTAATTGTATTTCCTTTTAAAATTCCTTTGTTTTCTATTTTTGATGCAGAATTTGCTTCTAATCCTTTTATTGAAGGTAATTTAATGATGATTTTTTTAGTAGCTGCATCATGAATTTTAGTGCGTTTGTATCCAAATATTGAAAATGTGGTTTTGCTTGTATTGTTTGAAATATACAAAGTACCATTTTCTACTTTTGTCTTTATTTGGTTTTGAAAATTTTCGTTGGTAATTACCGTAACTTCAGTGTTGTTAGACTGCTCAATAATTACATTTATATCACTATTTACATTGATTTTATCGAAATCTTCATCAAAGTGTCTGGATTCACGGCTTATATTTCCTGAAGATTCTACCGTTCTTACGATTTCATTTCTTTCATAATTGATACACGAAGTAAACAACAATATTACAAAAGAGAACAAAATAGATGTCTTGAATTTAGTTTTTTGCATAACTAATTGGTTTTAATAATGATACCATCTTTATCCACTTTTAACTTCGAAAGACTATTTACACTGTCATTAGCTGTTGTAATTCCAGCTTTATTGTTGGTTACCGAAGGATCACCAACTGGTGCGTTTTGTACTGGAGTTTCGGTGTAATCATCAGAACAATTCAAACAGAATGTTTCCGAATAACCAACTTTATACAGAGGTTGATTAATATCATAATCTAAATTAAAAAAGTCATCGTCAGATCGATCGTAATCACGAACACTATCATCCACTTTAAAAAGCGTTCCTTCGGTTAGAAATAAGGTAATTTCTACTTCTTGATTTCTAAATTTATTTTTTAAATCAGTTAATAAATAATTGTCGAAAACTAGTTGGCTTCCAATTATTTTATATTCATAACGAATCTGTTCTGCTTTTTGTCTGGCTTCCGAAAAAGATTTTCCTTTAGCTTCTTTTTCGATTTGGATATAAGAATAATTTTCATTCGATTTTTTTATTCGAAAACGCACCTCGTTTGAATAAATAATATCATTATTAGTTGAATCGGTTGTGATTTTAAATTCCGAACGGTCATGAATATCTTTCGAAAAATAATCATTGTGTATGAATTTAATAAGCAAAGTGTCTTTTACAGGAATGTTTAAGGTTTCTTTTTTAACTGCTCTACCATCCATTGCAAAGGCTGAAGCCTGTTTGATTCCTAAAAATGTCACTAGTGCAATAGAAATAATCCAAAGCGCTAATAAAGTATATTTGGCAATAGGACCAATTGATTTGGTATTGGGAGCCAATAGTTTAAATCCTAATAAAGTTAGAAAAAAGAAAGGGATTCCAACGGCAAAAAACATTAATAAGCCAAATGCCCAGATAGGATAATCGGTGAAATTACCTGTTTCTATAAATCCTTGCCAAGGAAAATCAATGAAGGTGTTAGTTCCTAAGGTAAAAACACCAATTAATAAAAACACTAATGTGGTTAAACCGGTAATTATTAATAAGATTCCAAGAAACTTAGCTATTATTTTGAAAACGCTTATGATAAAATTTCCTAATGAATTCCCTGCTTTGTTAGCGCTTTTTTTTATTTGATTGCCATATTTATCATAATCAACATTTTTTATTTTTTCAGAAACATTTTCAAATTCTTCTCTAACTTTTTTTTCGATATTCGAAATGTTAACCGCTTCGCCTGTCATTTCCAGTTTTTCAGAAGTAGTTTGGGCTTCTGGAGTTACAATCCAAAGAATGATATAAGCAAATATTCCTGTTCCAAATCCAAAAAATACGAAGAGTACTAATATCACTCTAATCCATACGATATCAATTCCAAAATAATGGCTTAATCCTGCTGCCACACCGCCAATCATTCCTTTTTCGCTATCGCGGTATAGTTTTTTTGATTTTGTTGAAGGATTAAATTGGTATTGATTTTCGAAATTCTTCGGTTCGTCTTCTATAATGTAATCTTCAGGTTGTCCCATTATGGCAATAACTTCGTCTACATCTTTTAAACCCACTACGTGTTTTTCGCTTTTTTGCTTTTCGTTCAACAATTCAGCAATTCTCATTTCGATGTCTTTAATAACCTCGTCTTGACCGGAAGAATTTTTAAGAGAACGTTTTATGGCGTCAAAATAGCGTGATAATTTTTGGTATGCGTCTTCGTCTATATGAAAAAACATACCGCCTAGGTTTATGTTTACAGTTTTGTTCATGACTCTGTTTTTTGGTTTGTGATTAAATTTACAGCATTAGACAATTCAGTCCAAGTGCCATTCAGTTCGTTTAAGAAAGTTTGTCCGGTTTCGGTTAGGCCATAATATTTTCTTGGTGGTCCCGAAGTTGATTCCTCCCAACGATAGGTTAATAATCCGTCGTTTTTTAGTCGGGTTAGTAAAGGATAAATGGTGCCTTCGACGACTAATAATTTTGCGTTTTTTAATGTCTCTAATATTTCGGATGTATAGGCATCTTTTTCTTTTAAAACCGATAAGATGCAAAACTCGAGAACACCTTTACGCATCTGGGCTTTTGTGTTTTCAATGTTCATGATTTGTCATTTTTTTTACTTAATAAAGTTTATCGTTAGAGGATACTTGTATTTTTCTCCATTGGAAGCATTTATAGCCCCGATTATGATTAAGAAAAATTCAGCTATTTTTAATAGAACAACTAACACTATCGAGACGATTCCTAAGGTTATTAATCCAATATTGTCAGCTATATTGATTTTATCCCAAAAGAAGTAATGATTGTTTAGTAGTTCGTTCCAATTCATATTGCTAAAAACTACAGTTGCCAATGTGGGAACAGCAATAAGAATAAATACAATCGAATAAAGCAATAAGCTAAGCTGAAAATTGATTACTTGCTTTCCGTTACAATCAATAAAATCAGACTTGTCTTTTTTACTACTCCAAATGATTATTGGAAGAATAAAATTTCCAAAAGGGATAAAGTACTGGGATAGCGCACTTAAATGAGTTAATGCCGCTATGGTTTTTTCGTTTTTGGTTTCCATTTTTATAGTGTATAGTAATTTCTTATACAAATATATATCTTAAAGCAGGTATTGTGTATTGCAAAGTACTAAATATTAACAAAAAATTAACAAAAATAAATTAAATCGAGGGAACTAATTATTTTGTATATTGGTTTAAAACCCAATACAATGAAACTCACAGCTACAAAACTCAATCGCTTTTTATTTTTCAAATTACCATCGGCATACATTTGTGGAGTGCGGGTAAAAGAAATAGTTTTTGATAAATGTACTGTGTCGGTAAAACACCGATGGATTAACCAAAATCCGTTTAATTCGATGTATTTTGCTGTTCAGGCTATGGCTGCCGAATTATCAACAGGAGCTTTAGTGATGCTGCATATACAAAGCAGTAATCGAAATATTGCCATGCTGGTTGCGAGTAATAAAAGTAAGTTTTCTAAAAAAGCAACAGGAAGAATTACTTTTGAATGTCAAAATGCAAATCAAATAGAAACAGCTATCCAGAATACAATAGCCACTGGGGAAGGACAAACTTTTTGGTTAAAATCTATTGGAACAAATGAAATAGGAGAACAGGTTTCTGAAATGGATTTTGAATGGACGATAAAATTAAAGCAATAATAACAAGCTGTATAAAATAAATTGTACCGAGCCTACGGCTCTTTTTTTGCGTTTTGACTTATAAACTGGACTAAAGTCCAGCCTTATATAATAGTTCGAGCCTATGGCTCTATTATCAAAGTGTGGTATTATTTGTACTTCTTTAATTGATGTTTGGGGAAATTCTTTGATTTTATCATCTTACCCGAGTCGGTAATTAGAATAAAACTACAATCAGGATATTTATTCAGCAGTTTTATGGCTTCTTTTTGCCCTAAAACCATAGCTGAGGTACTGAAACCGTTTGCCATTTCAGCATTAGATCCCAAAACCGTTACACTGCACAAACCTGTTGCAGGATAACCTGTTGCAGGATTGATAATATGAGAATAGCGTTTGCCGTTAAAAATCACAAATTTTTCGTAAGAACCGGAAGTGGTAATTGCAGTATTTTTCAACGATATAACTGCTGAGATGTCTTTGGGATGAAACGGATTAGTGATGCCAATGTTCCAAGGCTTTCCGTTGGGTTGTGTTCCCCAAACACTCATGTCTCCTGAAGCATTTACAATTCCGGATTTTATGCCTTTAGCGAGCATCATTTCCTGACATTTATTGGTGGCATAACCTTCGCCAAGAGCGCCAAATCCAATTTTCATTCCTTTTAATTTTAGGAAAATAGTCGAATTGATGCTGTCTAAAATAATGTTTTGATAACCTACTTTTTCTACTGATTTTTTTATCGCTTCTGGAGTTGGCATTTCAGTCATCGAACCATCAAATTTCCAAATTCGATCCATGGCAGCAAAACTAATATCAAAAGCGCCATTAGTAATTTTAGAAAAGTGTAAAGCTCTTTTAGTTAATTCAAAAACTTCTTTGTCCACTTTTACAGCATGAATTCCCGCATTTTGGTTGATTTCGGACACTTGTGAAGTGGGTTTCCAATCGGAGATTAGATTTTCAATTCGACTAATTTCGGATATGATAATGTCAATATTTTGTTCGGCTGAAAGCGAATCCTGAGCTACAATACTAATATCAAAACGTCCTCCCATAAGCATTGTCGTCCTTTTTCGTAAGACTTGCGAATGACAAGAAAAACCAAATAGCAGAAAAGTAAAAAAGCTTACAATTATTAAGGATTTGATTTTCATTGGAGAAGATAATTTTTTCAAAATAGTGTTTAATAACAATCAGTCAGGATTTGTCCTTTTGTTTTGTATTCAGAAAGGGTAGTGTTGTTTTTAGCAATGCAAATACTATCTAACACGCTTTCAACATCAAACTGCATAGCTAGTGCGCCACAAATCATGATTACCCCGCCATCGTTTAATAAATTGGTAAAAAAATCAGCATCTATTTTAATTAAATCCATTACATAATGATGGTTTTCATCACGGGAATAGGCCAAATGAAAATTATGTAATCGCTGTTTTTGTTTCATTTCTGAAGCAAAATCCTGGTAATGAGCTGTGATTTCGGTTTTTTGGCGAAAGCCGGAATACAAATGGATTTCGGTTTTTTTTCTATTTTGTGCAATCATTCCAAGAAAAGGAGCAATACCGGTTCCATTGGAAATCAGAGCCACTTTAGTTGCTTTTTTTGGAAAATGGAAAGCATGATTATTGATAATTCGGGCTTTAATTGTTTTGCCAACTTCCAAATTGTGCAAAAATTCAGAACCCAAACCATGAGGATGTAATTTCACTGCCAATTGGATATTTCCTTTGTTATTTGCAATAGAATACAAACGTTCTCTGTTGTCATTAGCGGGATAAATTGCCAGAAGATCACCTGAGGTGAATTTGCTTCGCATCCCGGCACGTAAAGTCAGCAAAAAGGTTTGATCAGAATCTGAAATAGTTGTTTTTTCCAAAACCATCAGCTGTTCTAATCCTTTTGGAATATGATTGTATAAAGAAGGCGTGGTGGCTAGTGGAATTTCGGTTTTTGTACTCCATAATTTGATCCAATTGACAAATTCTTCAGCCGATTTGTCGTTTACCGTTTGTAAATCTAAAAAGCGATTTGTCCAGGTTTGCGTTGACAATAGCGTATCAATTTCACGTGAATAACCACAAAAATCAGGATAGGATTGAGAGCCAAAACCAATTACAGAATAATTAATTTGTTGTTGCTGATTTTGTTTTTCTAAAAGTGATACAAACTTATTAGCATTAGATGGTGCATCACCAAGACCATAAGTTGAGGTGAAAATCAGTAAATGTTCGGCTTTTGGATAAAGCGTGTAATTATTCAATTGGGCAAGGTGTGCTTTCTTGCCTTGGTCATTTAATTGTTTCAGGATGGCATTGGCAAATCGTAACGAACTTCCATTTTCTGAACCCACTAACAAAATGTATTGACTTTCGTTAGCTTTGAATTTGTTTTTAATGCGGCTGGCTCTTCTTTTAAGAGTCATTGCAAAGCCGGAATAGATAAAAAACAGGATATTTAAAGAAGCTAATCCAAGGATAAAAGCCCAAATACTATTTGCTCTTCCGGTGTGCAAATCCAAACTTAAATCAGATACTAATTTTGTTGTTGGAAATTGTTCTTCGGAAATAATCTCGTTGGAATATTGTTCCACTTCGATTTTTCGGTCTTTTAATTCGAAAGTATAATAATCCTCAGCTTCATCAGAAAAAGGGAATTCTATTTTAGTAACTTCTGCTAAAGAGGTATTTTTTAAATCGAAAGTTTTTTTTGAATTAGCTGTAGGTTTGGCTTCAGTTTTATTTTCAGTTTCATCTTTATTTTCGAAAAGATGAAAACGTTCCATAGACAAATAAGTCCCGGAAAGTGTTATTATCAGAATGGGAATCAAAGCCAAACGGCCGAATAAAACATGGTAATATTGTGCAAAATACTCTTTTATAATTTTAGAAAAGAAGTTGCGTAAACCTCGTTGTCTATTGAGTACAAGAGCAAAACCTGAAATTGCAATTAAAAATAAAAGGAAAGCATTAATGCCTATAAAAAGCCGTCCTGTTTCGTGTAGAAATAAAGAGCGGTGCAGGCTGGTAATCCAATTAATGAAATCATTTTTTTTAGTTGGTGTACCAATAATTTTCCCTGTTGCAGGATTGATATAGGCATTGACGTCGTTTCCATCATTATCAATAGCCTGTAAAGTTACAAACTGATTGTGGTCGATACTTAATTCGGTTATTTCGGGATAGATTTTACGCAGCTTAGGCAAAGACTGAGCTAATGTAATTTCGTTGAAATTTTCCACCCGATGAGACGGAATTTTCTGCTGTATGGCATCAACTGCAAGTATAGTACCTGTTGCGGATGCTAAGATTAAAAATAGAGAAGAAAATACCGCCAAAGCGAGGTGTGAGTACCGCCAAAAAGAAAGAGTCATCTAGTTATGCTGTTATATTTTGCTTAATCTTACGTAACGAATGTATCCTTTTCCTTCTGTTTTTTCAGACATAGCCGCTGTAGTAAGAGGCATTTCTAAATCGGAAGTATAATATTTTTGATCTTCTACTGCCGATTCAAAACGCAATTTGTAACCACTATTAATTTTAGAATCATCAATTTCGATAGTTGTAATGCTACGGTCCCCACCTGTAACAGAAGCTCCTGTGATAGCACTGATATTTGAAGGCTTTTTCGAATAGAATTTATGCCATTCTTTCAAGCTTTTGTACCATTTTTTATCATCTCCCATTACGTAAAGTGTTTTTTCGTAATTTCCTTTAGGATTTACTAAAGAGACTACTACATAAGCACCTTCGCCCATATAATTAGACATTTGAAGCATGCATTTGTATTTGCTGCTTTGAGCGGTAGCTTGAAAAGAAATAAGGCAGATAAATGCGCCTACGAAGACAGTTTTAAGTATTGAGTTCATTTTATTATTTTAAAATTTCAACAGAAACGTTGTTTTTGGTTAAAGTCTCATTTTCTTTGGCTAAGTCATAAGCACTTTCGTTAAAGTCAGTTTTAATATCTTTTTTAGCTCCTATAGAAAGTAAGTATTTTAAAACAGCATCATTTTTTGCAATCATGGCAGCTTTATGCAAAGCGGTTAATCCATCTTTGTTTTTAGCATTTACATCAATGTTTAAATCGGCTATTTTTTTTAGCAAAGTTAAATCATTTTTCAGCACAGCAAAATGATACAAAGTGCTTCCGTCTTTTTGAGCTTGTGCCAAGTTTAATCCATTATCTTGTAGTAATTTCACTTTTGCAGTAAAAGGATCTTCTGTAGGTGCATTGCTGGATTCAGGGCTACGTCCTCCCATCATTTGTGGGCGATACGATTGAATTAAATAAAATCCCAAATTGTTATTGTCTTTATCCAGAACATTAATGTTAGCTTTTTTGTTTAACAAAAGTTCTACTGCTTTTGGAGTTCCTGATTGGATTGCAATTGATAACGCTGATTCTCCTTTTGCATTTTGAGTGTTGATGTCTTTTACTTTAGGAAGTAATAATTCGAGAGCCTGAGTATCTCTTCCAGTCGCCGCGTTCATTAAAGCAGTATTTCCGTCGTTGTCTGCTTTGTTAATATCAACTCCTTTATTGATAAAGTAATTGATAATTTCAGTTTGGTTTGCTTTACGCACTAAATTGTGTAAAACAGTTTCTCCATCAATTGAAATTACAGTTGGTTTTAACTTCAAATCTTCTACTAAATATTTATAAACTTCAAAGGTATTCGCTTCACGACGAGATCCTTGAGAAGCAATGATAAGCGCATTATCAGTGTATTTCACTCCTTTTTCTAATAATGTTTTCAAAAGAGTTATGTTACCTGTTCTTGCAGCATAATTAAATGCTGTATTACCATAGTTGTCAGTGTCTTTAAGAGACAATCCTTTAGATATGAAATAATTGCTTAGGGTTAAGTTTTTGTCACTAGGGATAGCCATAAGCAAAAGATTTGCACCATCCTTATATTTTTTCTTTGGGTCTAAACCTGCTTTAAAAAAGGCATCATAAACGGCAGTATTACTTTGGGCACTACTAGCTGCAGAGGTAATTGGAGTTGTTCCGTGGCTATCTTCAAGGTTTATATCTGAACCTTTTGCAATTAGATAGTTTACTATTTCAACATTTCCTTTTGTGGTAGCCCAATGAAGATAAATGCGGTTATCATGCGTTGGTTTACTGACTGTGTTTCCAGGTTGTTCTAATAAAAATTTAATTGTTTCAGTGGGAGCATCATTGTTTATGGCATAAACTACAGCATCAAAAGCATTATTGGTACTTTCAGAAGGATTGTTTCCTTTTGTTATTTCTGCTTTAAGAGTTGCAACATCAGGAGATGTTTTCCAAAAAGATTGCTCTAATAGTGAGTTTTTTTGTTGGGCAGTTGCTAAAAAAGTAGCAGCTAATGCAAACGAAACAAATAGATTTTTCTTCATTGTTTTTATTATTTTTCGATTAGATATAGTTTTTTATTTATGGTTTAATCCTGTTGTTCTATTTAGAATAAATAAAAATAGAGCAAATGTAGAAATTAAAACCATATTATCAATTACTAGGTTGTTCTTTTTTGAAAATATTAGCAGTGTTTTTGTATTCCTTGAATAGCTAATTCTTAAAATAGGTGAGATGATTTTAGAAAATATAGTATTTGTAAAAGCCCTTGTTCGTGGAGGCAGGTATGAAAATTAAAAATCCATCTTTTTATTTTATAATTAATTGGTTTTATTGTTTTCCTCACTTGGATTTGTCTATTTTTTGTAAAAAAATACTTCACTATATGAGCACTGATGGTGTAGGTCAAAAACTCTGATTCGTCAAAATATTCGTTGAGTTTATCTTCACTCTGATTTTGGGTCACGCTATCAACAATGACCGATTTTTAAAAATTGATTACTTTTTTTTTTAAAATGTCTCTAAATAAGATTTGCCCGTTAGTGATAGAATTTATGTGTTTATAAAAAATTATCATTACCTATTGAAACTGTCAAAAGCTGTTTTGTAAACTATTGGTTACTCAGATTAGGTGTAAATGAACCTTTTAAAATTCTAAAATTGCTACTTTTTTTTATTAGCTGTGTTTTTTAAGTTGTTGATTTCTTTAATTTTATAATTAAATAGATGATTTGAAATCTACTTTTTTTCAACAGCAAAAACCTAAGGAGAGTAAAGCAGCTAACTTTACTTGTTCGCAATTGAAAAACACCACTAACCTATTTTGTCTTTTTTATGAATTGGTTTCATTAAAAAAACAAAAACTAAAAACCAACCAAATGAAATTACAATTTTCAAAATGCATGGCACTTCCTTTACTTTTCCTGGGATTGCTGTCAACAAACCCAATCAATGCACAAGAAAACAAAGCAGTTACAAATCCTAAATGGTGGAAAGAAGCAGTTGTATATCAAATTTACCCGAGAAGTTTCAAGGATAGCGATGGCGACGGCATTGGCGATTTAAAAGGAATTATATCTAAACTAGATTACGTCAAAAGCTTGGGAATCGACGCGGTATGGCTGAATCCGATTTATACTTCACCAAATGACGACAATGGTTACGACATCAGTAATTATCGTGAAATCATGGCCGATTTTGGAACCATGGAAGATTTTGATCTGCTGTTGAAAGAAATGCACAAACGCAACATCAAACTTATCATGGATTTAGTGGTCAATCATAGCAGTGATGAACACGAATGGTTCAAGCAATCCCGAAGTTCCAGAAACAATCCCTATAGAGATTATTACCATTGGTGGCCTGCCGAAAAAGGGAAACCGCCTTACAGGTGGAGCTTTTTTGATGTAAACAGTGATGCGTGGAAATATGATGCACAAACAGATGCTTATTACTTGCATTATTTTTCACAAAAACAACCTGATTTAAATTGGGAAAACCCAAAAGTGCGAAATGAAGTCTATGATCTCATGCGTTTTTGGCTTGATAAAGGAATCGACGGATTCAGAATGGATGCTTTTCAGTTTGCTTCCAAAGACACTACTTGGCCTGAACTCCCAAAAGGTTTCGAAAAGAACATCATAAAATATTATGGCGTAGGCCCGCATTTGCATGAGTATTTACAAGAAATGAACCGGGAAGTTTTCAATAAATATGATATAATGACCGTTGCCGAAGGAGCAGGAAGTTCTCCGGAAGATGCTATGCTTTTTGTAGATCCTGACCGAAACGAACTGAACATGGCCTATCATTTTGAAAGTGTAGATATTGGAAGGCATGTAAAAGATTTTGGTTTGGTAAAATACAAAGAGATTTTCTCCAAATATGACAAAGCTTTTAAAGACAAAGGATGGCTGTCCATTTTCCTTGCAAACCATGACCAACCAAGAATGGTCAGTAAATTTGGAAACGATGCTCCTGAATTCAGAGAAATATCATCCAAAATGCTGTCGACTTTTGTAATGAGCATGCGAGGAACACCTTATTACTATCATGGGGACGAATTAGGAATGGTTAATATTCGTTTTGACTCCATAGAGGATTATCATGATGTAGATACCCGAAACAAATATTTTGGATTAAAAAACCGCGGTGGGGATTTAAAAGCATTTTTAGAAGAACAAAAACAAACGGCCAGAGAAAACGGAAGAACTCCTTTTCAATGGGATACTACAGTTAATGCCGGTTTTACAACAGGTACACCATGGCTAAAAGTAAATCCAAACTATACATTCATCAATGCGGAAGCACAGGAAAAAGATCCTAATTCGGTTTTGAATTACTTTAGAAAATTGACCCAATTGCGCAAAACTCATCCCATCCTGATTTACGGAAAATTCAGCTTACTAGACAAGGACAATCCTGATGTTTTCGCCTATACCCGGGAATTAGAAGGAAAAAAAGTATTGGTATTGCTTAATTTTTCTACCAAAAACGCCAAAGCAAATACTGGTTTAAATATCAAAAAGGCAAAAGTCTTGATTGATAATTACGGTAGTGTTGCTAAAGATAGGGTGTTAAGACCTTATGAAGCGGTTATATACCAATTGTAAATTTATTGAAAAAAAGAAGTTACGGTGATTAACTAAGTTTATCACCGCATTTTTACGGTAAAAAAAGTGTGATCATTTGTTATTTTTAATATTTTCTGAACTCAGTATAGTTCAGAACGGTTAGTTTATTTTAAATGAATAATTTTATCGCTTTTAATATTGATATATAAACACTAAATAAAAACAAAGAATAGAATGGATTTTAATTTATCTGAAGAATTAGAAAAGGACATCGTTTTTGAACAGATTGCTTCTTTCTTGAAAGATGAAAATTTTACCGTAGTACAACAGGATCAAACCAGACCTTGGGGAGGTTTTTTTGTAATAGATGAAAAGCAGGCACAAGCTTTTGCTGCCAAATTTTTCCCGCATCTTGAAATGTCTGAAATTCAGATTACCAATAAATTGAGTCCGAAAATTTTGGTTGTTGCACCCAATAAGCGTTTGTCTTGGCAATATCACTTTAGAAGAGCTGAGATTTGGACAATTCTTTCGGGTTCAGTAGGAGTGAAAACCAGTGCTACAGATGAGGAAGGAGAACTTCAACAACTTAATCAGGGAAGTTTTATTCAAATGAATAAAGGCGAACGTCATCGTTTGATAGGTTTAGGTTCTTGGGGAATTGTAGCTGAAATTTGGCAACACACAGATTCTAATAATCCTTCTGATGAAGAAGATATTGTTCGTTTGCAGGACGATTTTGGACGATAAAAAGTTATTTAAATTATTTCTAAAATGAAGAATCATTTTTAAATTAGAGTAAAAAACAATATTGTTTTTTGCTCTAATTTTTTTATGAAGATGCGTTTTCGACATATAAAATGAAAATTCAGCTTTCTTTTCTTACACACAAATGAAACATTAAAAAACAAACTTAAAAAAGAATTTTTAAGCTAGTGTTTTCCTATTTAATTTACTTATTTTTGATAATATTAACTGTAATCCTAGAAATTATTTAATGTTTTAGGAAAAAAATAGAATGAAAATAAAAAATAAAATTGGGTTCTTATTTGTATTATTTACTTGTTACGTTCAAGCTCAATATTCAAATTTGAAATTCGAAAATTTTGATACCTCAAAAGGGCTTTCAAGCAGTACTTGTGTTGATATTTTTCAGGATCATGAAGGATTTTTATGGTTTGGAACTATTGATGGTCTAAATAAGTATGATGGATATGATTTTGAAATTTATCGCAATATTTTAGACAATCCAAATTCAATTAGTAATAATAGAATTACTGTTATAACGGAAGATAAGCAGGGGCGTTTGTGGATTGGAACCAGTAATGGACTGAATATTTTTGATAGGAATACGGAGAAATTTTACAAGATTGATTTATACAAAAAAAAGAAAGAAGGAGTAAATTATCGTGAAGAAATCAATGGGCTTTTATATCATAAGAATGATAATACCCTTTGGGTAGCTACTAAAAATGGGGTTACTAAATTATTGTTGGACAACATAGAAGATAGTACTTACGATAAAATCAATTTTAGTCATTATAGTTATAATTCAAAGAATCCTCAATCAATAGACAGTAATGATGTTACAAGTATTATCGAGGATCGTAAAGGGAATATCTGGATTGCAACTAAAGCGAACCATTTGCATAGATACAATCCTAATACAAATAATTTTACAAGATTTCCGATTGATTTCAAAGGAAGCCAATATTTGAATCATTTACCTAAACAAGTTCTTATCGATAAAGATGGAGATTTTTGGATTGGGAATGATATCTCTCATTTATTTCTGTTAGATATTAATAAGGGTACTGTTAAAAATGTATCTCCTTTAAATAAAAGAGTTCCGATTTTTCACCTATATCAAGATAAAAAAGGAGTCATTTGGGCCTCAACAGATGGGGATGGAATATTTCTCTTAGACAAAAAAAAGGGTTTACTGCAGCATTTACAACACAATCCATTTAATCCTTTTTCATTGTCTAATAACCAAGCTTCAGAAGTTTTGGAAGATAAAAATGGAATTTTTTGGATTGCAACTTACAATACAGGACTGAATAAACTGGCTATTTCTAAATCTTCTTTTGGACATTATTTTTATAAGTCTGAGAGTAACGAGGGGCTGAGTGCTAAAATAGCACAATCTGTTTTGGAGGATAGTAAAAAAAGAATTTGGATAGGTACTGATGGTGGAGGATTAAATCTTTTTGATGAAAAAAATGGAACTTTTAAGCATTACAGAGCTAGACAGGGAGATCCAAACTCGTTGAGTTCTGATAAAATTGTAAATTTAGTAGAAGGGGATAATGGAGTTTTGTGGGTTTGTACCTGGGATGGAGGACTTAATAAGTTTTACCCTGATTCAGGTATGGCAAAGTCTTATCAGTATAGTAAAACAAATCCTTTTTCTATTGGACAAAATACGGTTTGGAATGCTAAAAAAGATTCAGAAGGACGTATCTGGTTAGGAACATCAACAGGCGGGCTGAATTTGTTTGATCCTGTTGCGGAAAAATTTTATCAATATAAAAATGTACCAGGAGATTCAAAAAGTCTAATAAGTAATTTTGTGTTTTCGCTTTTTATAGATTCTAAAAATAGACTTTTCGTAGGGACCTCACAGGGTTTGTGTGTTACCAATCTAAACCGTATAAAAGGACAGATTCCTGGTAAAATTAATTTTGCTGAAATTAAAATTAAGAATATTCAAGGAACTCGTGTTAACTACATTACTGAAGATTATAAAAAAAACATATGGGTAGGTACTGATATGGGATTGTATGAATTGGATTCCAGATTCAATTTAAAGCACTTTTATTCTTCTTTAAATGGGTTGCCTAATAATCTAGTGGTAGGTATTCAGGAAGATAATAATAGAAATTTATGGATTACCAGTAAGGGAGGATTAACTTATTTTAATCCTAAAACTGGAATTTTTAAAAATTTCAATACTCATGACGGATTACAAGGAACTGAATTTCAAAGTAAATCTATTGGAAAAACTCATGATGGACGTATTATTGTGGGAGGAATAAATGGATTTAATATTTTCAATCCCAATGCTATTTCTTTAAAATCAAATGTTGTAAATCCGGTTATTACTGAAATACGATTGTTTAATAAAAAAGTAAGTGCGGGAGAAAGCATTAATGGCAGAGTGTTGCTTGATAGTGAGGTAACTAAAGTTAAAGAGATAGAACTTAAGTATGATCAGGGGTATATCTCATTTGGTTTTGTCGCTTTAAATTATCAAAATCCGGAACGGGTAAAATATGCTTATAAAATGGAAGGGCTTGATGAGGATTTTATCAATGCTGGAAATACCAGAGTGGCGAACTATTCTAATTTAGAGCCTGGAACCTATACTTTTGAAGTAATGGCTTCTATTGACGGACAATGGGATCAGGCGAGAAAAACTGCTGTGAAAATAAAAGTACAATCGCCGCCTTGGAAAACCTGGTGGGCCTATACATTGTATCTTTTGGTATTTGTATTTATCCTGTGGTATTCAATTTATTTTTATACTAAAAAAGTTAGAGAAGAGAAAGAACAGGAATTGGATCAAATGAAATTAAACTTCTTTATCAACGTTTCTCATGAATTTAGAACACCTTTGACTCTAATCCTCAATCCGGTTGATAAAATTCTTTCTTCTTTTAATGATCCTGAGGAGGTTAAAAAATCGGCACTTATTATTCAAAGAAGTAGCCGAAGACTTTTACATCTTGTCAATCAGTTATTAGATCTTAGGAAAATGGATTTAGGGAAAAAACCTTTGGAGATTTCCCGTATGAATATTGTGAAATTCAGTAAAGATATTTTTTTATTGTTTGAAGATTTGGCTAAAGCTAAAGGAATCGATTTTGTTTTTGATGCACCTAAAAAGCAATTGTACGGCATGTTTGATCCAGACAAAATCGAAAAAATATTGACTAATTTACTTTCTAATGCACTTAAATTTACTGATAAAGGAGGCGAAGTAACTTTGTCAATACATGAAGTAATGATTGAGAAAGAACATACTTATTTAAGATTTTTTAAAAGAAAAACAGTAGAAAGGGATGTGGAAATTAGAGTAGCTGATACCGGAATAGGATTAAAGAGAGAGCAATTGAATGCCGTTTTTCAGCGTTTTTTCCACGCCGATAGTTCTAAATCAGGAACTGGAATTGGACTGAATTTTATTAAAAGTTTGGTCGAGTTGCATCAAGGAGAAATTCTGGTTGAAAGTGAATATCAGGTTGGTTCTACTTTTATAGTGCGATTACCGGCTGATCTTCCCGTTGAGAAAAATCAATCTGATTTATACGAATCCGGTAATTATAAAATTGATAAGGTTTCTATCACTTCTGCCGAATATGAAATTGCGATATCTAATGAAGACGTAGATGATGAAGCGGTTACTACTGATAAAAGTAATCGTCCTGTTGTGCTTATTGTTGAGGACAATAAAGAGTTGCGTAATCATTTAAAAAGTGAATTGAGTTATCAGTTTCAGGTTAAAGAAGCCGCCAATGGACTTCTTGGATTAAAAATGATTAAGAAATTTTATCCTGATATTGTTATTAGCGATGTAATGATGCCTGAAATGGATGGATTTGAAATGTGTCGCCAGGCTAAAAATGATATTGAAACCAGTCATATTCCTATTATTTTGTTGACAGCAAGAAGTTTGGAAGAAGATAGAATCGAGGGTTACGATACAGGAGCCGATGAGTATTTATCAAAACCATTCAATATTAATGTTTTAAAAGCTAGAATTAAAAATCTTTTGGAAGCCCGAAAAAGAGCTAAGGAACGATTTGCTTCTATAGGGACGATTCTGCCTTCGAGCGAAATAACGACCAACTCTATTGATGAAGCATTTTTAGATAAAACAACTAAAATTGTGATGGATAATATCTCCGATCCTGATTTTAGTTTAGAAGATATCATAAAATCATTAGGAATTGGTAGATCTCAGTTTTATAGAAAAATCAGTTCGATTACAGGACAAAATCCGAGTAATTTTATTCGAACCATTCGTTTAAAATATGCTTCGGAATTATTGTTGACCAAAAAATATTCGGTGAAGGAACTAACACATATGTGTGGGTTTAACTCTTCGGCTTATTTCACCAAAACTTTTAAAGAACTTTTTGGTATGACACCAACTCAATTTGTGGAACAAAGTCAGGAAGAGAAATAAAAATACCTGATTTGGTTTTTTTAAAGAGTGAATTCATACTTTTAATTTTATAAGTCCGAAGTTTATTTTTTATTTAAAGGATAGACTTAGGATGGAATTTTTAATAAAGATAAAAGAAATCAATTATACGAATGATTTAACAAATCCCATTCTTAACTTCTATACTTTTATTTATTTTAGCTATGTTTGCTCTAATCGTATTGCATTAAAACTAATTGCCGATCATATAATATGAACTCTAATTTGATATCTTTAAATGAATCTGCTCTTTTAGTGAGTATTTCGGCAGGCGATGAATCGTCTTATACCTTGCTAGTTGAAAAATATTGGCAAAAGGTGCTTCAACATGCTCTCAGTTTTGTGAAATCATATCCGGTTGCCGAGGAATTAACACAAGATGTTTTTATTCAGATTTGGGAAAAACGAAAAAAACTATCTGAAGTAAACAGTTTTGAAAACTACCTTTTTATTGCAAGTCGCAATTTAATTATTAGCCATATACGGAAAAAATTAATAGAAACGGATTCGCTAAAAGGAGAAAAGTTTCAAGAGCTATTTTTAAAACCAGACGAGCAATATGAGTTTCAGGAATTGGTCAAAATTATAAATGAAGGGGCTGCACTTTTGCAAGAACCCAGACGCTCTGTTTTCCTGTTAAGCCGCATGGAAGGTAGGGATGCCGACTATATTAGTAAAGAATTGGGGATTGCTACAAGAACCGTTCGTTGGCACTTGGTACAGGCTTTAAATTTTCTTAGAAATTACCTTCATAAGCATTATAATATCAATTTATTAACGCTAATTTCTTTAGGGTTAAAATTTTTTTCATAATTTTTTCATTTTTCATTGCCACTTTGGTAACCGATCTGCGTCTTTATATATAGAGACTTGAATTAGGTCGCCCCAAAACCTTATATTATGTATCAAAAAGAAGTATTTAAAGAACTTATGGAGCAGTTTATTTCAGGAGAGATTACTCCTGAAGGTAAAACAATGCTACTCGTGATGTTGGATAATCCCCAATATTCGGAGGAACTGAATGCGATTCTTCGAGAAAATTATGACTCTGTAGAAATTCCTACAGTTAGTCCTGATGTAACTAAAAAGTTTATCGAAGAACTTAGGAAGAAAATGTATGCTTCTTCAAAAACAAAAGAGTCGTCTGTTATAAGGTTATTTAACTGGAAAAAAATAGCGGTAGCTGCAAGTGTTTTAGTAGCCATTGGTATTGGAACTTTTGCTCTTTTTCAAAAAAGAGATCAATCTCCTGTGATGGTAGCTTCAAAAGAAAGTAATGATAAAGAGCCTGGAAAAACGGGAGCGATACTGACCCTTTCCAATGGTTCCAAAATTGTTTTGGATAGCGCAGGGAATGGATTGTTAGCCAATCAAAACAATACGGCTGTTTCAAAAAAGAATGGCGGGGTTGTATATACGGCTGGCAGTGGTGCGCAAGCGGTGTACAACACCATGACCACTCCCAGAGCGCGACAGTATAATCTGGAATTATCTGACGGTACAAAAGTATGGCTTAACGCCTCTTCATCAATTACTTTTCCAACTTCTTTCGCGGCAAACGAAAGAAAAGTAACCCTAACCGGGGAAGCTTATTTTGAAGTTGCCAAAGATAAAACCAGACCTTTTAGAGTTTTGGTCAATGATATGATGGTCAATGTATTAGGGACTCATTTTAACGTAAATGCGTATGATGATGAAGCTGCCGTAAATACCACCCTTCTAGAAGGAAGTGTTTTGCTTACTGAGAAAGGTAAAAAAGTGTTGTTGAAACCCGGGCAGCAAGCTCAAAAACAAAAACTAGGTCCTATTGTCGTAAATGATAATGTGAATTTAGAAGAAGTGATGGGGTGGAAAAATGGCGTGTTCTACTTCGAAAATGCTAGTATTCAAACGGTCTTACGACAACTAAGCCGTTGGTATGATGTAGATGTTGTATTTGAAAAAGGAATACCTGAAAGAACATTTGAAGGAGAAATACAAAGGAATTTACAGTTATCACAAGTATTAAAAATTTTAGAAAAGAATAAGGTACATTTTAAAATCGATGGAAATATTTTAAGAGTGATGCCATAATTAGATTAGAACGGGGAAACCCTTTTTTATAAAATATGTATTTGTTATTAATAAAAAAAGCCAGCAGATGTTGGAAGCATTGCTGGCTTGTTCCTAAAATAAAAAGGAACAGTTATGGAAAACAGATAGATAAACCAAGCAAGGAGAATTTATTATTAACCAAAAACCATTACCAAAAGTATGAAATTATTACCAAAAATCAAGCCGAAAAATCATTGGCTAACTACTAACGCCTGGAAAGTTATGAAATTAACATCCATATTAGTTATCGCGCTGACTTTCCAAGTTTCAGCAGCAGTGTCCTCACAAACGATTACTTTCTCAGGAAAGAATGTTCCGTTTAAGAAAGTAATATCGGTCATGAAAAGTCAAACTAATTATGTTTTTTTCTATGACATGGCTATCTTAAAAAATGTTAAGCCAATTTCTATTAATGTTGTAAGTGCCCCGATTGAGAAGGTGCTGGAACAAGCTTTTGCAGAAACTTCAATTACATGGATTATTGAAGGAAAAACAATTTCTTTAATTCCTAAAGTTGAAAAGGCAAAAGAATCAACTAATTTGTCGATACAGCAAAATATAATTAAAGGTAAAATTACTGACGAAAAAGGAGCTCCTTTACCTGGAGTTACAGTACTTGTTAAAAACACAAAAAAAGCAACGACTACAGATTTTGACGGTAATTTTGAATTAAAAACCGCAGATAGCGAAAGTACATTAGTCATTTCTTATATCGGTTTTGCCACCCAAGAAGTAAAAGTTTCTAAATCGGAAAACTTAAAAATTGTCCTGCTACAAGAAACAAGTAAATTAGAAGATGTGGTGGTAGTTGGTTACGGATCCAAAAAACGTAAAGACTTAACTGGAGCTGTGACAACATTGTCTTCGGATAGTTATAAAGACCAACCTGTTCTAAATTCTGCAGCTGCTATACAAGGTCGTGTTGCCGGTGTGGCTGTAAACAATAATTCGGGTGCTCCTGGAGGAGGTATAAAAGTCCGTATTAGAGGTGCAAATTCTGTTAATGCAGGGAATGAACCTTTATATGTTGTAGATGGTATTGCTTTAAGTAGTTCCGGTTTTCAGGATGTTAATATAAATGATATTAGTTCCATGGAAATTTTAAAGGATGCTTCAGGTACAGCTATTTACGGATCAAGAGGGGCTAATGGTGTAATATTAATTACTACTAAATCTGGAAAAACCGGAAAAACAAAAATTCAATATTCTTCTTTTGTTAGTTTTAACAGCCCTATGAAGAAATATGATTTGATGGATGCAGTAACTTATGCTAAAGTAGCCAATGTTGCTGCAGGTACTACTGTATTTCCAAATCCTGATTCATTTGCAAATAAAACAACTGATATGCAAAATAAGATTTTTGCTAATGCAGTAACACAAAACCATCAAGTTACAGTATCCGGAGGAACCGACAATACTAAGTACTTTATTTCTGGATTTTACACAGATCAAGAAGGTTTACTTTTAAATTCGAATCAAAATAAATTTGGACTTCGTTCTAATTTAGGAATAAAATTGAGTGAGCGTTTCAATTTAGATCTTGGAATGTTTGTTAGCAGAATTAATTCTAAAAACAATACTGATATAGGAGATAAAGGGAATCCCGTGATGTCAGGGATGACTTGGGCTCCAACAGAATCAATATATGATGATGAAGCCAATGGTTTATATAATGTTAGAGCGGTATCACCAATTTGGCAAAATCCTTATATGATACTTAAAGAAAGAAATAGCAATGATTTTTCAAATGTGGGTATTTTTAATGGTAAATTAAAATACAAAATTACCGATTGGTTGACTTTTACAGTTAATACAGGTTTAGATATGAAAATTTCTAAAGGTGCATTCTTGAACAATCAATGGATTAGCCCTGGTAATATGGGATCGGGTCAAAGCTATAGAGAAGCCTATACTTTTCAAAATAGTGATATTCTTACGTTTCATAAAACATTTAATACTGTTCATGACTTAACAGTTACAGCTGTTTATGAGAATACTTCAAATAAAACTTCTGGATTTAGTGCCAGCGGTTCTGGTCTCTCATCTACTATCAATGGATATGATAATCTATCGCTAAATGCCAGTCAGGGTATTTCTTCTAATTATACAAATTGGGGCATACTATCTTATATGGGACGTTTTGAATATGCCTATGATAGTAAATATCTTTTAACTGCAACGATGAGAAGAGATGGTTCGTCTAAATTTCAAGGGAAAAATAAATGGAGTAATTTTCCATCTGTTGGTTTAGGATGGAAACTTTCTGAAGAGTCATTTATAAAAGATATGGATGTTTTTTCAACTCTAAAACTAAGAGCGGGATGGGGAATTACAGGAAATCAATCTGTACCTCCATATAGTACTCTTGGATTACTTAATCCTTTTACCTATTCATATGGTACGCCTACTGGATATTTAGGGTATTCCATAGGTAATCCCGCAACTCCGGATGTAAAATGGGAAACAACGAGTCAAGTAGATGTGGGTATTGATGTTAGTTTATTAAATAACCGATTAAATTTTACTGCTGATTATTATAATAAAGATACTCGCGATTTGTTGTTATTTACCAATATCCCAAATTACAGTGGCGGTGGTACATTCTTGAAAAACGTAGGAAAAGTAAATAATAGAGGTTTTGAAATGGCTGTTGATTTTGATGCTATTCAATCTGAAAATTTCAAATGGTCATTAGGTGGTAACTTTTCGACCAATCAAAATAAAGTAATGAGTTTAGGTGATGAGTCTATAGTATTGAGAGGACCAATTAATGGTTTAATTTCAAATCCGATTCAAGCTATTAAAAAAGGGGAACCTTTAGGTTCATTTTACCTAATACCATGGACTGGTATTTATAAAAATGACGATCCTACACTTGGTTTCAAAGCTGGGGATAACCGTTATACTGATGTAAGTGGAAATAATTCAATTGGAGATGAGGATAAAGTGATTTCAGGTTCGGCAACACCTAAATATCAATGGGGATTTACTAACAACTTTAGTTATAAAAATTTCGAATTGAATATATTTATTCAAGGAGCACATGGAAACAAAATGTTTAATGCTACCTATGCTGCAACTGCAGTACCAACATCAGATGTTGCTTATCCTACTTTGAACGAAGTATCTAATTATTGGACACCTCAAAATACAAATGCAGTTTGGGCTAATCCGGGAAGTACCACAAATAGAAATATTATTGAATCAACTCGTTTTCTTCAAGATGCAAGCTATGTAAGAGTTAAAAATATTAGTTTGTCATATTCTATACCAAAAAGTGTGGTTAATGTATCATCAGCTAAAATATCAATTAGTGCACAAAACTTTTTGACTTTTACTAAATACAAAGGATTTGATCCTGAAGCATCTTCAACTTCATCAAGTAGTGATGCCGATGCCGGAATCGATTTGGGAGCATATCCATCTCCAAAAACAGTCACTTTATCACTAAACATTGGATTGTAGAAAATTCAACTTAATTAAAACTAAAAAAATGAAACTATATATATATTTAATCGTAGTGATGATTGGTTTTTCATCCTGTGACAACAGTTATTTAGACGAAACTCCAAAGGGGAGTATTACCCCTTTGAATTTTTACAAAACAAGTAGTGACCTGGATATGGCAACTATTGCATTGAGTCTTAAGATTAATGGTGCATTTAATACGTCATCTGGTATTGCAACTTGTTATGGTGCAGATGATTTCTCTGTTCAAAGAGCAGGTAATAAATTTAATTTTTCAGACTTCGACACCTTTAATGCTACATCATCTAATGACAGGATGACTGCATGGTGGAATAATTTCTATGCCACTATTAAATCGGCTAATGCCTTGATTGCAAATTATCAAAATGCAGTACAAGCTAGTGAAGTTGAAAGAAACAATACTGCCGGATATGCTTATTTTAGTCGCGCACTTAGTTATTTCTTTTTGACCAGAGTTTGGGGTGCAGTGCCTCTGCCAACTGAATCAAAAGTTTATACTGATTTACCAAATTCTCAACCTACTGATGTTTATGCCTTGATTGTTGAAGATTTAAAAAAGGCAGAGATTATGTTACCTGCACATTGGAGTGGTGTTAGAGTTCAAAACGGTGTTGATATTTATCCTACCAGTGGATCGGCTAAAGCATTGTTAGCAAATGTTTATCTTACAATGGCGGGATGGCCACTTAAACAAACCGATAAATATGCATTGGCTGCTGCAAAAGCTAAAGAAGTTATTGATAATAAAGGAACATGGGGCTATAAATTAGAAACTAATAGTGCTGACTTGTTTGATATACAAAATAAGTATAATCATGAGACCGTTTACGGATGCTATTACAATAATAATTTACCTGTTTTTAATTTTGAAAATGGTAGTATGACCGGTCCAAATTCTTATGCTCCTGAAGATGAAGGTGGTTGGAGTGATGGCTACGGTGAAATTGCCTTTTACAACAAGTTTCCTGCAGGACCTAGAAAAGATGCAACCTATCAAAAAGTGTATTTTTTAAATGGAAATCCTAATACTCCTGGAGATTACACTCAAAATTTGCGTAAGCATCCTTATTTTTTGAAATACCGTTTTGATGATAGTTACAATAAAACAACTCACACAGCTGCAAATTGGTGGGGAAGTATGACTGTTCCTGTTATACGCTATGCTGAAGTATTACTTACCTACGCCGAAGCAAAAGCGATGTCGTCTGGTCCAGATGTCACTGCTTATGCAGCTATCAATGAAGTAAGAACCAGAGCAGGTTTAGCTAATCTTACATCTGGTTTGTCTCCAACTGATTTTAAGGCTGCAGTTGTAGCTGAAAGAGGTTGGGAATTTACAGGAGGTGAACCTGCTGCAAGATGGTTTGATCTTATTAGAACTGAAACTGTTGCAAAAGCTCTTATTGATCGTGATCCATCTGAAGTACCTTTAATCAATCATCCAGATGATACAAATCATACCTATTATTGGGCTCCAATTCCTAATGTAAAATAAAGTGTTTTTTTGGATGTACACTGGATTACATTAGATAATGTTTTAAAATAGATCTAAGTAAGAATAAATCCAGTTACTAAATAGAAACTACTAAATAAAGTAAGCTAGGTTCAGATTGAATTTTGAACCTGGCTAATTTTTAAATATGCATTGGTGAAAAGATTTGTACGGTCAATTTTCCAAAATAATCAATTTATGATTTTTAATTATTTATTCTTGATAATCTGTAAAATGAAATTATTTTTTACTTAAAAATATAGTATCACAAAAAAAAGCCTTGTTTTTAGTAAGTTAATGCTATAATTGGTCTATAATTTATAAATTATGAATGATAATTTATCTCCAAAATTAACGGTTCTGGCTAATTTTGTTTATTAGACATTTAAAATAAGTGTATATTTAACATTAATAATAATTTGCTTCTGAAAAATATAATCATTTTAAATCTATTTGATGTTTTTTAATGCTAAAAAAGTCATGATTTTAATGAGTCAAAGTGAAAAGAGGTTTTTTGTTAAAAAAGACTTTTTGAATATGTTGTATCTTACAAGAGGGTATCGGTTGTTTTAATGATTATCCCCAATGTTTTTAAATTCTTAATAAATAACTAACTAAAATATGACCAAAATTAAATCTCTTTTTCTTTTATTATCTTTTTTATTTTGTTGTACTTTAACAATAATAGCTCAGGAATATCCCAAAGCTATTTTGTCTGGAGATTATCCTGATCCAACGATTTTACGTGATGGAAAGGATTATTACATGACACATTCTCCATTTTATTATAAGCCGGGTTTTTTGATTTGGCATTCTCAGGATTTGGTTAATTGGGAACCTATTACCCGTGTAATACCAGAGTATGAGGGTTCGGCTATGGCACCTGATCTTGTAAAACATAACGGTAAATTTTATCTTTATTATCCAGCAGCACAAACAAACTGGGTAGTTTGGGCTAATGATATTAAAGGGCCATGGAGTAAACCAATTGATTTAAAAGTTCCTGGGATTGATCCTGGACATGTGGTAGGGAAGGATGGACAACGTTTTTTATATGTTAATGAGGGAAAAGTAATTCGTCTTTCGGATGATGGTTTGAGTACTATTGGAGAACTTAAATCAGTTTATGACGGATGGGTATATCCCAAAGGTTGGAAAACAGAATGTATGTGTTTAGAATCTCCTAAATTAACCTATAAAGATGGCTATTACTATATGACTTCAGCTGAGGGAGGAACAGCAGGTCCGGCAACAAGTCACATGGTCGTTACAGCACGTTCTAAGAATCCTACTGGTCCTTGGGAGAATTCTCCGTATAACCCAATTGTGCATACTTATAGTGAAACAGACAATTGGTGGTCAAAAGGTCATGGTACATTAGTAGATGATGTAAACGGAAATTGGTGGATTGTGTATCACGCTTATGCTAATGGTTACCATACTTTGGGTCGTCAAACATTAATTGAGCCTATTGAATGGACTTCAGATGGCTGGTATCGTACTATAAAAAAAGCAAATCCAATTGTAACCAATAAAACAACAAAACAAGGACTTGAATTGTCTGACGATTTTAAAGGTTCAGAATTAGGTTTACAATGGACATTTTGGAAAGAGTATGCGCCTGAGGCTCTAACATTAAAAAATAAATCACTTACGGTAAAAGCAAATGGAGATTCTCCGGATAATGCACGAAAATTATTAATTACTCCAACTGATAAATCTTATGTAACTCAGGTTGAGGTTCAGGTTGATAAAGACAATCAGGCAGGATTGATTCTGTTTTATAATGAGAAAGCTTTTTCAGGGATTGTTTCAGACGGTAAAAATTTCACCGTTTATAAAGACGCGGAACACAACACTAAAATACCAAATAAATTTGGAAAACACTTTTTTGTAAAAATATTAAACAAAGGAAATAACTGTACTTTCTTAGCGAGTAAGGATGGATTAAAGTGGACAGTTATAGCTAAGGATATTGATGTTTCTAAAATGCATCATAATAATTACAAAGGATTCTACGCCTTGAGACCAGGTTTGATTTCTTTTGGAAAAGGAAAAAGTATTTTCAAAGATTTTCGCTACGCAAATGCTACTCCTACAGAGAAGGATATGAGTGCTTATTTGATGGTTTTTCATAAAGATGAAACACATAGTTTACACATGGCTTTGAGTCCTGATGGATACAGTTTTACAGCATTAAATGATGGTAAACCAATAATTGGAGGCGATACTATTGCCAGTCAAAAAGGGATTCGTGATCCACATATTTATCGTGGTCCTGATGGAGCATTTTATTTGGCTATGACTGACCTTCATGTATTTGCAAAAAGAGATGGTTTCCGCGATACCGAGTGGGAGCGTGATAAAGCAAAATATGGTTGGGGAAATAATAAAGGTTTGGTATTAATGAAATCTTGGGATTTGATTAACTGGAAGCGTAAAAATATTTACCTTAATGAATTTTCAGCTGCATTTAGTGAAATAGGTTGTGCCTGGGCACCTGAAGTTATCTATGATGAAGAGAAAGGGAAATTAATGATCTATTTTACCATGCGTTTTCAAAACGAAGCTAACAAATTATATTATGCTTATGTAAACGATGATTTTGATAAACTAGAATCAATACCACAACTGTTATTTGAATATCCGGATTATAAAGTTTCGGCGATTGATGCAGATATTACAAAAGTAAAGGATAAATACAGGATGTTTTATGTGGCCCATGATGGAACTCCGGGTATTAAGCAGGCGGTTTCTGATAAAATAAATGCAGGCTATGAATACGATCCACGGTGGTATGATCCAGAACCTAAGCCATGTGAGGCACCAAATGTATGGAAGCGAATTGGTGAAGATAAATGGGTACTAATGTATGATATCTATGGTATTGATCCTCATAACTTTGGTTTCAGTGAAACTTCTGATTTTGTGAATTTCAAAGACCTTGGTCATTTTAACGAAGGGGTGATGAAAACAACCAACTTTACTTCTCCAAAACATGCGGCAGTAATTCATTTGACAAAAGAAGAAGCAGCAAAGCTTGCCGAAAAATGGAAACTTCAGTTGAAATTTAAATAGGGTTGAATTTATACTGTATAGTGAATGTGAAAATTATGAAAAAAATTAATCTTCAGGTAATACTGCTATTGTTTTGCTCATATAATATTTATGCTCAAAATCCAATATTGCCTGGTTTGTATGCAGACCCACATGTTTTATATGCAGAAAAGACTGGTAAATATTATATCTATCCTACATCTGATGGATTTAAAAATTGGTCTGGAACTTATTTTAAAGTTTTCTCTTCGGATAATTTAAAAAATTGGAAAGATGAAGGTGTTATATTGGATTTAAAAAAAGATGTTTCATGGGCTAATGCTAATGCGTGGGCGCCAAGTATTGTTGAAAAAAAAGACAAAAATGGGGAATACAAATATTATTATTATTTCACTGCGAATAAAAAAATAGGGGTTGCTGTTGCTGATAATCCTACAGGCCCTTTTATAGATTCGGGAAAGGCGTTGATTGATAAATTTCCTGAAGGAATGAATCGCGGACAAAATATTGATCCGGATGTTTTTACGGATCCAAAAACAGGAAAATTTTATTTGTATTGGGGAAATTATTTTATGGCGGGTTGTGAGTTAAATGACGATATGATTTCGGTGAAACCCAATACTACTCAAATTATAATAAAGAATGATACTTATTATAGCGAAGCGCCATTTGTTTTTTATCGCAAAGGTTTTTATTATTTCTCCTGGTCAAAAAATGACACAAGAAGTGAAGATTATGAAGTTCGGTATATAAAAGCTACATCGCCACTTGGACCAATAGATTCTTCTCAAAGTGTGGTTGTCATACAAAAAGAACCTAATAAAGGCATATTTGCTACAGGTCACCATTCTGTTTTACAAATACCAGGTAAAGACAAATGGTATATTGTATATCATCGTTTTCAGCGACCGAATGGGATTAAAATGGGTACAGAAGCAGGTTTCAATCGAGAAGTATGTATCGATAAATTAAAATTTAAAAAAGACGGAACAATAAAAAAAGTTAAACCAACTATTTAAAATGAAAAAAGTAAGAGATTTAATAATTAGCGATAATAAAAAAACGAATTACAAGAAAAGGATTTTAATGCTCTTGTTGATTTTTTTCATAGGACAGTTAGGTTCATCTATTTGGGCAAAAGAACCAGATTCAGTTTATTTATTTGCCTATACAAAAAATGAAGGAAAAAGGGCAAATGGTTTGATGTTTGCTTGGAGTCCTGATGGTAAAAAATGGCATACTATAGGAAATGAGTACAAATATTTAAAAAGCGACTACAGCCATGATAAAACTATCATACAGCCTTTTTTATTGAGAGATGAACAAGGAATTTGGCATTGTTTCTGGACATTGAACGAAAAAGAAGGGCTTTTAGCACATGCAGCTTCGGAGGATTTAGCAAAATGGAAAAGGCAATCCTACATAAAAATGCTTTCTGACGATAATTGTTTATCAATTGAGGCAGTAAAAAAAGGAGATGGTTATAATCTGACTTGGGGAGGTAAGTTAAGCGGAAAGGAGAAAATTTATTCGGTTACTACACGTGATTTTAAAGGCTTTTCGGAGGTGAAAGAAGTTTCATCCAGAGTTAATACAAATCTACGTACTACTATAAATATCAATGGAGAAAATGCTACGGGAACGGTGCATAAGGTGAAATGGAATGTTGTTGATGGTTTATTAAAAACACAACAAATGGCAGCTTACAAAGGAATGTTGAAAGGAGAATCAACAAAGGATGACAGTAATCGTTTTGCTTATTTGAAACCGATAGAAGCTAAAGTGAACCTAAATAGTGCTGAAAGTAAATCTATTAGTGATATGTTAATAGGGATATTCTTTGAAGATTTGAATTACGCAGCTGATGGCGGACTTTATGCTGAGTTGATTCAAAATCGTGATTTCGAATATAAAGCGAGTGATAAGGAAATCAAAGAAAATGATTGGAATAGCCGTAAAGCGTGGGAATTGAAAGGAAATGGAGCTTCTTGGGTGGTAGATAGTTTGTCTCCGCTTCATCCTAATAATAAACATTACGGTAAATTAAAGTTAGAAGAAGCTGATGCAGCTTTGGTAAATGAAGGTTTTAGTGGTATATCCTTACGTGCGGGTGAGAAGTATGATTTTTCTCTTTTTGGTAAAATACTTGAAGGTAAAGGAGGTATTATATCAATTCGGTTAGTTGATAAGTTAGGTCGTGTATGTGCTGAAAACACAATAAAATGTACTTCTGCAAGCTGGAAGAAACAAGAAATTGTTCTTAATGTTAATCAAACTATTGCTGATGCAAAGTTAGAGATTTGTCCACTTTTTAAGGGAACTCTGGCAGTGGATATGATTTCATTGTTTCCACAGAAAACTTTTAAGGGACACAAAAATGGATTGAGAGCAGATTTGGCACAAACTGTAGCTGACTTAAAACCAAAATTTATGCGTTTTCCTGGTGGTTGTTTGTCACATGGCGATGGTTTAAGTAATATGTATCGTTGGAAAAATACTATTGGTTCATTGGAAGCCCGTGTACCGCAAAGAAATATCTGGAATTATCATCAAACGGTAGGTTTGGGTTATTTCGAATATTTTCAATTCTGTGAAGATATTGGTGCACTACCTTTACCTGTGGTTGCAGCGGGAGTACCATGTCAAAATTCACATGGAGGGCAACAAGGTGGAATACCAATGGAGCAAATGGGTGAATATGTGCAAGAGGTTTTAGATTTAATCGAATGGGCTAATGGAGGAGTAAATACCAAATGGGGTAAGATACGTGCTGAAGCAGGACATCCAAAACCATTTAATTTGAAATACATTGGTGTGGGTAATGAAGATATGATAACTGATGTATTCGAAGAACGATTTACGATGATTTACAAAGCTATCAAAGAGAAATATCCCCAAATTACCGTAATAGGAACAACTGGGCCTATGTTAGATGGTACAGATTATGAGGAAGGTTGGAAAATTGCAGACAAACTGGGTTTGTCAATGGTGGATGAGCATGGCTATCAATCTGTAGGTTGGTATATTAATAATCAGGATTTTTATGATAGCTACGATAGAAATAAAGCCAAGGTATATTTGGGAGAATACGCCGCTCGTGCTAAGGGTGGTCCTAACTTGGAGTCGGCATTGGCAGAGGCATTACATTTATCAAATATAGAACGCAACGGTGATGTGGTGGCCATGACTTCATATGCTCCATTATTGGCTAAAGAGAATTTTACCCAGTGGAATCCCGATATGATTTATTTTAATAATACAGAGGTAAAACCAACAGTGGGTTATTATGTGCAAAAAATGTTTGGGCAAAATGGAGGAGACACTTATATTCCTACTACATTAGACTTATCTGATAGATCTGAAGCTGTAAAGAAACGTATTAATGTTTCTGTAGTTCACGATAAAGCTTCTGGAGATTATATAGTTAAGATTGTTAATTTGCTTCCTGTATCAGTTAAGACTAAACTGGATTTGAGTTCTTTAGGTAATTTGGAAACTAAAGTTTCTTATACTTGTTTGAGTGGTCGTCCTGAAGACAAACAGCTTCTTCCTGTGACTAATAGCATTTCGTTGTCTGAGGTGGCTGATAAAGAAATTCCTGCCTATTCTTTTTCGGTATTGCGATTTAAAAAAGTGAAATAAATAAAAGTTGTTAAACAGGCTCAGTTGGCTTGTTTAAAATATAAATAAATATGAAAATAGTTATGAGTGATTTTTTTAAAATGTTTGCCGTTGTCTTAGTTTTACTGACAAGCGGGGCTTCAAAAGCACAAAAAGCAATGTGGCTTGACGAAACCAAAAATGAAGAAAACAGGCTTCCGATGCACGCCTCTTATTTTGTTTATGAATCGGATGCGGCAGCATCAAAGAATGATTGGAAACAGTCTTCCAATTATTCCAGTCTCAACGGAGCATGGAAATTTTTCTGGGCTGAAAATCCAGAGGGAATGCCTAAAGGATTTGAGTCCAAAGATTTTAACGATAATTCATGGAAATCATTTAATGTTCCTGCAAACTGGGAATTGAATGGCTACGGATTTCCAATATACACTACAAATGGTTTTGAATTTACTTACTTGTTAAAGAATGGTAAGCAGCCACCTATTGTTCCGATGGATTATAATCCTACGGCTGTTTATCGCAGGGAGGTTATTCTTGATCCATCCTGGAATGCTAAAGAGGTTGTATTGCATGTTGGAGCTGCAAAATCAAATCTTTCGGTTTGGGTTAATGGCAAATACGTTGGTTATGGAGAAGATAGTAAACTTCCTTCGGAGTTTAATATTACTCCTTTTTTGACCAAGGGAAAAAATCTGATAGTGATGAAGATAATGCGCTGGTGTGATGGAAACTATTTGGAAGACCAGGATATGTGGCGTCTTAGTGGTATTGACCGCGATTGTTATTTGATGGCCAGAAATCCGGTTCATTTATATGATGTTGAAATCATTCCTGATTTGGATGCAGTTTACAAAAATGCTACTTTGGATATCAAGTTAAAATTGAATAAAAAGCCTGTTGCTCCGCTTACAGCGTTATTTGAGCTTAGAGATGGGCAAAAGTTAATCAGTTCGAAAAGTTTAGTATTCGATAATTCTGTTAATGCTTCTGCAAAACTTGAAATAAATGCTCCGAAATTATGGAGTGCAGAAGCTCCTAATCTTTATCAGGCAGTAGTAAAAATTAAAGATGCCGCCGGAAATATTCTTGAAGTTATTCCTCAAGTAACAGGATTTAGAAAAGTTGAAATTAAAAACGGCTTGTTTTTAGTGAATGGAAAACCCGTATTGATAAAAGGAGTTAATCGTCATGAATCAGATCCTATTTCTGGTCACGTAATTTCAAGAGAAGCGATGATCCGTGATATTAAGCTTATGAAGCAGTTTAATATTAATGCTGTCCGTACCTCTCATTACCCAAACAGTGAAATCTGGCTGGAGCTTTGTAATCAATATGGACTTTATGTAGTGGGTGAAGCAAATATTGAATCTCATGGGATGGGATTTAATGTTACTAAAACGCTTGCCAATAAACCAACGTGGGTAAATGCACACCTGATGAGAGTGCAGCGAATGGTTGAACGAGATAAAAACCAACCATCCATTGTAATCTGGAGTACAGGAAATGAAGCCGGGAACGGATATAATTTTTATTCCTGCAATCTCTGGCTGAAAGAACGCGATAAAAGCAGACCTATTCAGTATGAAGGAGCCTGGATTGATTATAAAACATTGACTTGGGATTGGAATTCAGATATTATAAATCCGATGTATCCAACTCTTGATGTGATGTTGAATTATATAAAGGCAAATCCAACACCTCAAAGACCTATGATCATGTGTGAATATGCTCATGCTATGGGGAATTCTTTAGGGAATTTTAAAGATTATTGGGATTTGATACGCGGCAATAAAAAGCATTTCCAGGGAGGTTTTATCTGGGATTTTGTGGATCAGTGTTTCGAGCGTGTAAATGCCAAAGGTGATACAGTATATACTTATGGAGGGGATTATGAACCTAAAGAAGCAGCCACTAAGTGGAATTTTGCTGCAAAAGGAATTTTTTATGCTAATCGAACTCCTTATCCGCATGCATGGGAGATGAAAAAAGTATACCAGGATATTCACACAAAATTGGAGGAAACTAAAAGTTTGAGTATTTACAATGAAAAATTCTTTACCAACCTTGATAATGTTAAATTGCATTGGGATGTAATAGTAGATGGTAAGACAGTTCAGCAGGGAGATGTATTGTCATTAAAAGTTAATCCTCAGGATTCAACGTCGATTACGCTGCCAATCATGAAATTAAATAATGGTGAGGCATTTCTAAATCTAACTTATAGCCTTAAATCGGAAGAGCCTTTAAAACCAGCTGGACACATTATTGCAATTGAACAATTAAAACTGGGCGGAGAATACAAAAATGATGTCACCTTGGCGAATAAAGGAAATATCTCTAAAAACGAGACTTCGGATGAATTGAATATCAGTTCCGATAAGGTTTCTATTGCATTTGATAAGAAAACAGGAATGTTGAAAAAATATACAGTTGGAGGTTTAGTATTACTGGATCAAAATTATTTGTTCAGGCCAAATTTCTGGAGAGCACCAACTGATAATGATTTCGGAGCCAAATTTCAAACGAAACTGAAAGATTGGAAAGATGCAGGATTAAATCCTGTACTGAAAGAAATCTCATCTGAAACTCAAAAAAATGGTGTCATTGTAAAAGTTAAGTATGAGCTTCCTCAGGTTTTTGCTAATCTTAACATCGAATATTTGATTAATGCTTCTGGGGAAATCCTTGTTAATGAGAAATTATCGGTAACAGACAGCAGTAAGAAAGTTGAAATGCTTCCACGCTTTGGGATGCAATGGGTTTTACCTCAAGGTTTCGAATCTGTTGAATATTATGGACGCGGTCCTCATGAAAACTATGTCGATCGAAATTTTAGCGCACATTTAGGGATTTACAAACAATCGGTAAAAGATCAATATTTTCCTTATGTTACGCCTCAGGAAACGGGTAATAAAACAGATTTGAGATGGCTTAAAATAAGTAATGTTAAAGGAGCAGGCCTTGAAATAAGAGGAGTACAGCCTTTGAGCATAAGTGCGAAACATTATTTTGACAGTGATTTAGATAGTGGGGATGAAAGAAATCAACGCCATGCAACAGATGTTGATCCGCGTCCACAAACGCAATTAAATATTGATTTAAAACAGATGGGTGTTGGTGGTCTGGATAGTTGGGGAGCAAAACCTTTGGATCAGTACCTGATGCCATATGGGAATTATGAATTTAGTTTTCTTATAAAGCCCTTGCTTCCATAAAGGTTTTAACTGCTAATGTTTGATTTTTATATAAATAATTTATAAATAAAATGAGTTTAATAAAACAAGTTATTATGAAAGCAAAAGGAAAAAGTATGCTCCTGATACTTTGTAGTATTCTGGTATCTGCTGTTGCTTTTGGTCAGGAAAAAAATAAGGGGAAATTGGCTAATAAGCCGGTATTTAGTGATCCAATTTATGATGGTGCGGCTGATCCTGTAATTATTTGGAATAAAAAAGAGAAAAAATGGTTTATGTTTTATACCAATCGTCGTGCGACAGATATGACTCAGGAAGGATCTAAATGGGTACATGGGACACGAATTGGGATTGCTGAATCAACTGATGGCGGTGCAAACTGGAAGTATCGGGATACGGCGAACATTAAGTATCGTCCAACAAAGGAATATACGCACTGGGCACCCGATGTGTTTGAACACAAAGGAGTATATCACATGTATCTGACTTATGTTCCCGGCGTTTTTGCCAGTTGGAATCATCCCCGTGAAATCATTCATCTTACAAGTAAAGATCTTTTGAATTGGGATTATAAATCAACATTGAAATTGGTTAATAATAATGTTATTGATGCAACAGTATATCAATTACCAAATGGTACGTGGCGACTTTGGTATAATAACGAAAAAGATGGGAAAACTATTTATTATGCAGATAGTAAAGATCTCGAAAATTGGGATCTGAAAGGCAAAGTTATAGAAGAACGAGGAGAAGGGCCAAAAGTATTTCGTTGGAAAGGGAAATATTGGATGTTGGTTGATAACTGGGCTGGTATGAGTTTTTATTCTTCCGATGATGCAACTACCTGGGTTAAGCAGTCTGGAGAAAGAATTTTAGAACTTCCGGGTAAAGGAAAGGAAGATCAGGCTATTGGAGGTCATGCAGATGTAGTGGTTTCAGGTGATAGGGCTTTTGTGTATTATTTTACTCATCCCGGTAGAGTTACTAAAAAATATGCTGATAATGTTGAAACTCGTAGGAGTGTAATTCAGGTAGCTGAGCTGGAATATAAAAATGGAATTATCTCGGTAGATAGAGATAAACCAGTGTATGTTAAACTAGATAAGCAAGCAATTAATAAAAGGAAATAAGAATAGGATAAATTTCTATTCACTTAAATAGCATTTTTTATTATATCTTCTTTCGGATGAGATAATAAACCATGTAATCTTGCAGCAAATTGACATTGGATAAAAATTAAAAGTTTAGTAAAGTAATGTGTATGAATAATAATTTTTTAAAGAGTTTAGAGCTATTATGCTTATTGTTTATTGGTTATCAGGTTGAAGCACAACAAAATCTGCCTTTACCACAACCGGTTATACCGGATTATGTTGCTGATCCCTCTGTTTCTTACTTTAATGGGACCTACTATTTATACGGGACGTCCGATATTGACCATGGTTTGCTGGAAATGGGACCACCGGTGGTATGGACGTCTAAAGACCTTGTAAATTGGAGTTATAAAGGAGTACTTTTTAAAGGTTTTGATTGGCAAAAGGCTCATACTTTTGGTCCTGAAGGAAAAAAGAAAACGGGTTATTTCAGGTATTGGGCTCCTGGTGCTGTAATCAAAAAAGATAAATTGTACCATTTGTATCCTACAATTCTAAAGCCGGATAATAAATTGGGTACGTACCATTTAACATCAAAAAGTCCGGAAGGTCCTTTTGAATTTAGCAATGGGAAAGGGATTTTCTTTAATGAGCCAGAAAAAGAAAAAGAAGAGACTCAGCCTGTTTTTGCAGATATAGATGGAGATCCTTTTGTAGATGACGATGGTCAGGCCTATATTTACTGGCGCCGAAGAAAAGCTGCTAAATTAAGTAAAGATTGGAAAACAATTGACGGTGCTGAAGTTACTATTCCAACTAAAAGAGGTGGCTATTCAGAAGGTCCCTTTTTATTTAAACGTAAAGGGATTTATTATTATTTGTACACTTTATCAGGCGGAGCTAATTATGTTTATGCTTACATGATGAGTAAAACAGGGCCCTTAGGACCATTTTTTGCTCCAGATCAGGACATGATAACTAAATCAAATATTGAAAAAGGAGTTTGGGGTCCAGGTCATGGAAATGTGCTACATATTCCAAAGACAGATGACTATTTGTTTTTTTATCTGGAATACGGTCAGGGAAATACTACTCGTCAAGTTTATGTTAACCGCTTACAATTTAATGCCGATGGAACTATTAAGCCTGTTGAGGTAACAACTACTGGTATTTCAGAAATAACTAATTTGAACAAAAAGGCTCTTATTCGTCCTGCTAAAGTTACAGCTTCGAGTGTAAGGAGAGATACGATTATTAAAACTACTATCGATACGGTAATCGAGAAGTTAATCAACATGCCTCCAAAATTTGTTGAATCTGAATTGGCAAATGTTCAGCGAACTATGGATTTTAAACCAGAAAATGCTATTGATGGTTCAAACGGAACCTTCTGGATGTGTGATACTGCCGATAAGCAGCCTTGGTATCAAATTGATTTGGGTCTTGTAAAGCGAGTGAAGAGTCTAGAACTCTTTTTCTTGAAATCTACTTTGGGACATACATTTAAAATTGAGAAGTCAGAGGATGGCAAGGAATGGCAAACAGTAAATACAGCTATGTCAGAACTAATTCAATCTCCAGAAATTATTAATAAAATAGGAAAAACCCGTTTCCTTAAATTAACCATTTTGTCAGGTGCACCAGGTTTATGGGAAATTAAGATGTATTAGATAATAGTCTCTGATATTTTAGATATAATAAATTGGTTTTAATGTAAGTGTAAGTGGTCGGAAGTAATTCCGACCACTTTTTTTGTTAGTTATCTAAATTATTGAAAGTAAGACGGCTTGTTTTTGTTGTAATTGTATAGGGAATAAAGAGTGGATTCAGGTATATATTGAGTGTGCTCCTGAATAAAGCATTTAGTTTATGATAACGTATTATTTGAAGTATTTATGTTGTTTAATTCAATTGGAAAATGATTGTTTGATTCAAAAAAATCTCAATAAAAGTATAATGGCAACAGTAGTTTTTGATTGAATTTTATAAAATTAAGTTAATGTTTTTTTTAGTTTTTAATAATGTGTAAAATGAAATTATTTATCAATAAAAATACGATATCGTGAAAAATACTTACTTTTTTGTGCGCTAATGCTGTAAATGGGTGATAATTTATGCAGAATGGGTGATAATTTATCTCTTAAAAAAGACATTCTAGGTAATTTTGATATGTTGATAATCGGATAAATTGTTAATCTAAGGTTAATTTATTGTTTGATGTCAATTTTAAAAGTAGGTATTTGAAAAAATGGATTGGATTTAAATAATTACAGTTTTTGGTTGGCTTGTAGTTTTTGCCATAGCGGTTGCTGATTAAAAGTATTGGCAGCTGTTTATCAAAAACAGTCCATTTTATACCTACCTATTATTATTGTAATTGTACAGGAATAGTTAACGTTAGTTTGGTTAGTGATTTTTAGTTTTTACAACTACTGATTTACAAGATTGGTAGTTGTAAGCTAAAAAGCAAAAAGTTAGGCTGATCATGTCAAAGACAAATTTTGATTAAAGAAGTTAATAAAGTATTTAATGTGTGAATCGTATGAGAAATTATAACAGTTTTAAAGATATACTATCAATAAGCGATTATTCTAGAGTTCGTAAACACAGACAGATTATTAATTCTGTTTTAAGTGCTACAACAATTGGTTCGTTGAAATTAAATGACAAATTGCCTTCGGTTAATGAGTTAGCTATTGATTGTAATATTTCAAGAGATACGGTGGTAAGAGCCTATACTTTTCTTAAAGAGAATGATATTATAGATTCAGTTCCAGGAAAAGGCTATTATATAAAATCAATAACAAATACGTACAAGGCTAAAGTTTTTTTGTTGTTCAATAGCTTAAGTCCGCAAATGAAAAAAATTTATGATGCTTTTGCTGAGGCACTTCAGGATAGAGCAAATATTGATTTTTACATTTATCAAAACGATTATAATCAATTTAAAAACCATATTCTGGATAATAACTCAAAAGAATACACCCATTATGTTTTGGATGCAAATTTTGAGGATAAAGACTATATCGATTTTATAAAAAATGAAGTGCCTGTTGATAAGTTGATATTGCTTAATGGTAGTTCGGAAGAATTAGAGGAAGAGGTAGCTTGTATTTATCAAAATTTAGAAACTGATTTTTTTCAGGCATTAGAAGAATTAGAAAGTCATTGGAGAAAATACAAAGGGATCAAATTGGTTTTGCCAAAGAACAATAACATGCCAAATGAAATTAGACAATCTTTTGAAAAATTTTGTCTTCAATACAATTATAACTTCGGAATAGTAGAAGATTTGAATAATGAAAAGCTGGAACAAAATATAGTATATGTAGATTTTGATGATGATGTGAGTTTGGTAAATCTGATAAAAAAAATTAGCAGTACTAATTTTGTACTCGGAAAAGATATCGGTTTGTTATCCTATGATGATAATCCATTAAAAGAATTGCTAGCAGGAGGAATTACGGTAATAAGCCGGGTTTTTGAAAAAATCGGATATCAGCTAGCCGATATCATTTTGAATAAAGAAAGTAAGCAACTCTTAGAACCATTAAATGTGATTGTACGAAAATCATTGTAATGCTTTAAGTTGTTATTCTTTGTGACAGAAATGAGATTAAAAAGATGTGAGATTTTTGTTGTCAGAATTAAAAATGATATTTTTTATGATATCGTTTTAGTTCAGAACAATCAAACAATTTAAGCATCATAATTATACAGAATAATGCTATTGATGAATACCAATAGTGTTAAAGTTAAAAGACTAAATTAATTATTAACCAAAATGAATTGTTTTATGAACAGACCAAAAATCATTCAGCATAAGCTGAAATTTTTATCAAAACCAACTTTGTTAGCGTTATTATTAGGAAGTAGTGTGGTAGGGGAAGTATACGCTACAAATTCTGATAGTTCTGTTAATCTAAGTTTGAATGTTGTTAGGCTAGAAAGCGTGCAACAAAACATTACGATAACGGGGAAAGTAATTTCTGCCGATGATAATATGGGGATTCCCGGAGTTAACGTTTCCATAAAAGGAGTTAAAGGTGCAGTTAGTACTGATTTTGATGGGGGATATGTTATAAAGGTTTCGTCAACTGATGCGGTATTAGTATTTAGCGGTATTGGTTTAAAAACCCAGGAAATTAAAGTGGGTTCGCAAAAAGTAATCAATGTTACTTTAAAAGCGGATGTTTCAACTTTAAATGAAGTAGTAGTTGTAGGGTACGGAACCCAGAAAAAAGCAACATTAACAGGAGCGGTAGAAACGATAAGCTCTAAGGTATTTGAAGATCGTGCAATTACAAACGTTGGTTTGGCACTTCAAGGGCAAACACCAGGTTTAGTGGTTACCAGAAGTTCTGCCCGACCAGGTAATGAAGGACTTAATTTTCAAATTCGTGGTGCTTCTTCTGTCAATGGGTCTGAGCCATTGATTATTGTAGATGGAGTACCGGTATTAAATGCTCAATCTTTTCAAAATATGAATCCTGATGATATAGAAAGTATCTCAGTTTTAAAAGATGGTTCAGCTGCTATTTATGGTTCTCGTGCATCTAATGGGGTTGTTTTAGTAACTACCAAAAGAGGTAAAGGAAAGGTTAAAGTGAACTTTAGTACTAATCTTCGTTTTGTTACCAATGGTCTGGTTGGCTATTCACCTACTATGCAGGAATATGCTACAATGTGGCTAGAGGCCAACAAAGAAGAGACTACACCTAACTGGTGGATTTGGGGTAATAAAGATAATTTGTTAAACATGCAGAAGGGAGTTGAAGGAAAATACGATCTTTTTGGTACAGATTTCTTTATCTTCAATGCAAACCGTATTGAAGAAATGTTTTCTACCCGTTATTCCTACCAGCATAACCTTAGTGTTTCTGGTGGAGGTGATAAATCGAGTTATCGCTTATCTTTAGGGGTAGCAGATAATCAGGGTAATTTAGCAACGGCTTATGATGGTCAGAAGCAGTTAAATGCCCGTTTTAATTACGACTACAATTTATCGGAAAGATTAAAATTAGAATCGAGTATCAGTATTACTAATACTAATACAGGTCAGCCTTCTAAAGGGTTAGGAAATATCCTTTATTCCACAGATATGCCTTTCTACCCGGCAAAAAATCCTTATGGTCAATGGTTTGCTCCTTTTAATGGGATTGATGGTGGGGCTATTAAAAATGCTGCTGCAACTTCTGCAGATGGAGGTAGATATGTTAAAAAACAATTAACAGGTCGTATTGATTTAAAAGCTACTTATAAAATATGGAACGGAATATCAGCAGAAGGATTGGCTTCTATTCAAAATGAGCGATTTACTCATGAAAGATATGTGGTACCCGTAAGATTATATGATTGGTATGGGAATCCTAAAGGGAATGCTTATCAAACTGATGGAGTAAACAATGTTTATGAAGCTAGTGCTGAGTCTAAATTTTACCATTATTATCAGGCATTATTACGTTACGATAAAACCTTTAATGAGAAACATAATGTTTCGGTTATGGGTGGCGTGAGTGCTGAAAAATGGACAGCTCAAGGGATTGGTGCATCCCGAGTAGGATTTGAAGATTTAGGTGTTTATGATATCAGTCTAGGAGCTACTACTACACAAACAAATGGTGGTTATAAAGATCTTAACGGTCGTTATTCCTATTTAACCCGATTAAATTATAATTATGATGAAAAATACATTGCCGAATTGACAGGAAGAAGGGATGGTAATTCTCGTTTTGCAGAAGGTTACAAGTTTAAAAACTTTGGATCGGCTCAATTAGGTTGGGTGTTTACAAAAGAGAAATTTTTAAGTTCTATTGGCAATATTCTCAATTTTGGTAAAATTAGAGGAAGTATTGCATCTACAGGTAATGAGGCAAAAGGATTAGGAGCATTTGACTACCTTTCTCTTGTAGGTATTGGTTCTACAGTTTTAGGTCAGCCAGCTTCACAACAAACGGCATCTTATAATAGTGCTTTGATCAGCAAAACACGTACTTGGGAACGAGTGACACAAAAAAACGTGGGTATAGATCTTGGATTTTTCAAGAATCGTTTGACTACTACTTTCGACCTTTATGAAAAAGAAAATATAGGGATGTTGATTGGTGTAACCTATCCATCTGTGTTGGGAGGATCTCCACCTAAAACCAATAGTGGGAATTTCAATACCAAGGGATGGGAATTTGTTATAGGCTGGAAAGACAATGTGAAAGATTTTAGTTATAATGTATCCTTTAACATGGGTGATGCAAAAACTATGGTAAGTGGGGTAGAAGGTGCTGATAGCTATGGGGCAGGTACAAATGGAATTGTAAATGGACTTCCTTGGAAACCTATATTTTTATTCAAGACGGATGGCTATTTTAAAGATCAGGCTGATGTAGATGCCTATTACCAAGCCTATGGTGGTAGTGATCTTTTGGCAGGTATGCCAAAAAACAATCAGGCTGTTGCTTTACGTCCCGGGGATACAAAAAGAGTGGATGTTGCAGGAACAGGGAATATTACAGCTAATGGGAATAAGAATAGCTCATTGGTTTATATGGGAGATGGTACACCACATTACACTTATGGGATTAACATGGGAGCATCCTGGAAGGGGTTTGATATAAATACTTTTTTTCAAGGTCATCTGGAGCAAAATATCATGCGTTCGGGATATATGGCTTATCCATTCAGGGCGTTATTTACCAACCAGAATCCAACCTTTTTGGGAAATACCTGGACAGCAGAAAATCCAGATGCAATGTATCCTCGTTTAACGGTTAACCCAACCCGTGCAGGATGGAACTATGGCAATAACGATTTTATGTTACAGAATAGCCGTTACATTCGACTAAAAACATTAGTAGTAGGGTATTCACTACCGGAAAGCTTAATAAAACGTATGAAGTTAGATAAAGTAAGGTTTTATTTCTCTGGTAATGATTTATGGGAAGCATCATCTATTAAAGATGGATTTGATCCTGAAGCAGGTGAAAATGCAACGGATGGTGATAATGCAGGATATCCTTTTGGTCGTACTTGGTCTTTTGGATTAAATGTTGGTTTTTAATAACTTAAATTAAAAAATGATGAAAAAAATATTGAATTATATAGTTCTAGGAGGTCTTTTTTTAGGCTTGTCGGGTTGTCAGGATGAATTTATTGATTTAAATCCAGAAGGACAATTTACAGATGCAGTTTATTTCAAAAAACCTAGTGATTTTAAAGCATATACTACTGGTTTTTACGGACAATTACAAGGATGGGATTTTGGAAACATGGATAATGGTTCAGATTTGTCGGCTAATGCCAATGGAAATGGTACGGCTTTAGGACAAGGAACAATTGCAACAGCCAGTACTAATTGGGATTATTCTGGGATTCGTGTTTGTAATATTTTATTAGCTAAAGCAAATGAATATACAGGAGAAGGAAGTATCAGCCAGTATGTGGGTGAAGCTCATTTCTTTCGCGCTTATGCTTATTTTAATTTACTAAAAACTTTTGGAGGTGTACCTTTGGTAACAACAGTTTTGGATACTAATTCTCCTGAGTTATTTGCGCCTCGAAACAGCCGATATGAGGTAGTTGCGCAAATTTTAAGTGATTTAGATAAAGCCATTTCAAATCTTCCAACCGAACAGAATTTGGTAGCTACTGATAAAGGCAGGATAAGCAAATGGGCAGCTATGGCCTTAAAAGCACAAGCCGAACTATATGAAGCCACCTGGGAAAAATATGTAGGTCAGCAGGCTGATGGAGATGGTACTGCAATTGGTGCTGGAACAACAGGATACAATACTGCTAACGTAAATATTTACCTGGCAGATGCCGCAGCAATGTGTAAAGAAATCATGGATAATGGGGGATACGAACTGTGGAACAAGAATGCTGATTCCAAAATGACTAATTTAAGTTCTTGGTATTTGTTTAATCTTGAGGATGCAGGATCTAACCCGGGAGCTTATGATAAATTTACAAATAAGGAATTTATTTTATACAGCGTGTATGACTATACACTTAAGCAGTCCAGAAAAAATATAAGTTGGACATGCTGGCAATTGTATCCAAGCCGTAAATTTGTTGATATGGCAGTATGTACGGATGGATTACCGGCAGCTAAATCACTTTTGTTTCAGGGGTATCAAACAACAACCTCTGAATTTCAAGCCAGAGATTTACGTTTGTTAAACTATTTATATAGTGCAACTACGGCACCAACCTCTGTTACTTTAGATTTTGGGAGCTTAGGATTTAGTGGTTACGGTAACTCGAAATATGCCGTGTATGGTTTTGGTACTCGTAGATTAGATAATACCGAATCAGCCAACTGGCCTATTATTCGATTGGCAGAAGTGTACTTAATGTATGCAGAAGCATTGTACGAACTAAACGGAAGCATTACGGACACGCAATTGAATGCCTCAATTAATAAATTAAGAGACCGTGCAAAGGTAGCTTACTTGACTAATGCGCTGGCTTCAGCCAATGGCTTAGATATGAAACAAGAAATAAGGAGAGAGCGTGCTGTTGAGCTATATCGTGAAGGCAAACGTTTTGATGATTTGAAGCGTTGGGGTATTTTAGAAGAATCTTTAAATCCATCCCGTTTGGGGAGAGTAGTGGGCAGTGCTTCTTACACAACCCCTTTTAAAGATGCTTCCGGTAATCCTACAGCTGCTTATAAAGCAAACACCTATGTGTTTGGTGAAGAGACAGTAGAAACTCCGAAAGGGGTGTTGAATTGTGTGGTAATTGATAGTAAATTAAACCATACGGTGGCTAAAAAACATTATTTGTACCCTATTCCTCAAAGCCAAATGTTGTTGAATAATAAGTTACTTCAAAATCCTGGGTACTAGTAAACTGAAATTTGATAGACCTTGCAGGTTTTATGCCTGTAAGGTTTGTTTATAAAAATAGTAATTATGAAAAAGGAACAATTTAATTTTTACCGGTTAGTTGCGCCAACACTAATTTTAGGTGTATTTGGTCTGGTGATTGCGTGTTCAAGCCCTTCGAGTGGGGGAGATACCCCAACCCCAACCCCAACCCCAACCCCAATCGTGCTGGCTATTAATACTTTGGACCCTTCTGTTCCCATGAAGCATATTGGTGCGATTCATACCGAAGAAGACTATGCAAGGATAAGAGCTAAAATTGCAGTACAAGCAGAGCCATGGACGTCTGGATGGAATAAATTAATAGCCAATTCGCACGCACAATCAACTTATACCGCCAGTCCTGTTGCAACATTAATAAGAGGAGGAAGTTCGGCTGAAGAACCTCTGCCAGACAATTATAGTCGTGCTATGAATGATGCGGCTGCAGCTTATCAACTGACATTAAGATGGAGGATAAGTGGAGATGCTATTTATGCACAAACAGCAGTCAATATCCTTAATGCCTGGGCAAAAACATGTACCCGTATTAGTGGAGATTCCAATACCGCTTTGGCGGCAGGGATATACGGTTCTCAATTTGCTATTGCGGGAGAAATGCTGAGAGGTTATCCGGGTTGGAACCCAACTGATTTTGCGGCATACCAAAAATGGATGAAAGATGTTTTCTATAATTTGAATAAGGCCTTTTTAGAAACCCATTGGGGTACTTGCCAATCTCATTATTGGGCTAATTGGGATTTGGCTAACTTGAACTCTGTATTGGCTATAGGTATTTTAACAGATGATAGAACTATTTATAATTATGCCATTAATTATTTACAGAAAGGTAATGGCAATGGAAATTGGTATAAAGCCATAAACCATGTTTTTGATGGAGATGACGCGGGCTTGGCTCAGCTTCAGGAAAGTGGACGAGATCAAGGGCATGCAACATTGTGCATTGCATTAATGGGACAGATTTGCCAGTTAACATGGAATCAGGGAGATGATTTTTACGGATTGGATAATAACCGCTTCTTAAAAGCTTGTGAATATGCGGCAAAATATAATATAGCAAGGCTAAATGTCCCGTTTTTCGAGTACACTAGGAATTATAAAGATGCCTGGAGTGCTTGTGGGGGAGTGGAAACACATACCCAAATTAGTGACGCTGCTCGAGGATCATTTCGTCCTATGTGGTCTGCGCCATATTTTCATTATACAAAAATTAAAAACATCTCAGAAAGTCTTACAAAATATACTAAAATGGGTTTAATGAGCTCTTTACCGGAAGGTGGAGGTGGTGATTATGGTCCTAATAGTGGAGGGTTTGACCAATTAGGATTTGGAACACTTTTGTATACCAGAGATTAAAAATAATATTATAATTATTTCATATAATAGATAAAATTTAAACAACAAGAATTATGAAAATATTTAAAAATAATAGTATCCTCATCAGAGGATTCATGATGGTTATTTGTTTTACTTTTTTTACGGCCTGTGAAGAAGGTCCAAACTTTAGAATTCAGGAGTACCCTGAACAAACGGCAACAGGAATAAGTCATACTTCTGGATACCCTGGTATTAATGTAACCATTACAGGAACTGATTTTGGGACTTTAAAAGGTGCTGTAAAAGTATATTTTGGAGGTATTTTGGCTACTAATGTAGTTTCCTGTGAGGATACTAAAATTGTAGTTCAGGTGCCTGCTGCAGCAGTTAGTGGAAAAGTAAGTTTACAAGTGTGGAAACATCTTAATGATTCTTTTGCAGAATTTACCGTTTTGCCTGCTCCGGCAATTACATCAGTTGTTTCAAGTAATACGATTAATACCGTTGCGTTTCCCGGAGTTGATATCGTAACTATCAATGGTATTAATTTTGGTACAGACGCATCAAAAGTAGCGGTAAGTTTTAATGGAACTGCAGCGACGATACAAACCATTGCCGATAATAAAATTACTGTGACAGCACCAGCAAATTATGCTACTGGTTTTGTTTCAATTACTATGGGAGGATTAACTGTTCAGGGAACTCCTGCCATCATTAACCCAACAGCAGCGGGTGATATAACTCCATATTTTCTAAGTAATACTGGGAATTTTGTTTCCGGAGGTGGATTTGTTAGTAATACAGATGCGTATGCTAGTAATAGATGGGGTACATTAGGAGCACCTTGGATAACTAATGCAGGTGCTAAAAATAAAACCAATGCTTCATCGGTAAAAGTTGGTGGATGGTCTAAAGATGGTGGAAGTCGTCTTTGTTTTGAAACTTGGGGTGATACACCGGTTGTCGATGGAAAGGTATATCAACAAACATCAATGGCTTTGCCAGCAGGTAGTTATACCGTATCATTTACTTATTATTCAGAAAACCACCCAACATCTTCTGTTTATTGTGTGGCAGCTGCAGGAGATGGATTGCCTTCGTTAGCAAATTTAAGTACTGCTTTAGGTTATGTTGGTACCTGGAATAGTACACCAGTAGGAGCAACTGTTCCAAATAGTTCAACTGGTGCAACTGCACTTGTAACAACACAATTTAACTTTACATTAGCTACTTCTCAAAAAGTATCCATAGGATTTTTAGCTAATATGGCAGGAGCTACTACTAAAGCCGATTATTTTAATGTGGGTGGGATTAAATTAGTTAAAAATTAATTTTGGAATTATAAGGCAGGGGTATTAAAAAAATCCCCTGTCTGTTTTATTTGGCTGATTTTTTTAAAATAGTTATAAATAGACAGGCCAAAAAAATATTTAAACAGATAATTCTTAAAATGTTTTTATTGTCTATTATAAATACTTGATCTCCAATGTTAGTTTATTTAAACTGATGACAAATGAAATTGTCATTAACAACAAGTTTACGTAAGCAAACACTAATAAATAAAATGACAACGCGAGCGCTAACAAACTGTTGAAGAATAACGTATATGAATGCTAAAAAACAATTTTTGCATATATAAAAATCAGTAATAGTCTTATGAATTATGTGTTTTATTGGTTTGTATAAAGAAAGAAATTTTAATTGAATGGGAATTCAATCAGATTACAAATTAAACGATTAACAGATTATATAATAATCAAATAAATTATCTCAGGGAAAGTACCTGAAATGTAAAAATGCAGAAAGTTAATTGATTTAGAAAAACTTTTATTACTATAAATACTTCTGGAATATTATTACAAAATTAAATATTATGAAACAATTAAAAATAAACTGGATTTGTAAAATAGTTGCAGGAGCAGCTATTTTTACAAGTTGTTCATCAGAAGATGGGAAAAAATCGGATACTACAATCACTCCACCAGTAACAACAGTTGACCAGATAAAGACATTAGATCCTTCTGTTCCCTTGAAACACGGTGGCTATGTTAAAGATGCTGATTTTGTAAGTATAAAAGCGAAGATTGATGCTAATCAGGAACCTTGGGTTTCTGGATATAATAAGTTGATAGCTAATTCGCATGCTCAATCAACTTATACTGCCAATCCTGTTGCAACATTAATAAGAGGAGGAGGTTCGGCAGAAGAACCTCTGCCAGACAATTATTCTCGTGCGATGAATGATGTGGCAGCTGCTTACCAATTAGGCCTTAGATGGAAGTTAACAGGTGATGCTCAATATGCACAAGCCGCTGTTAATATTTTAAATTCCTGGGCTTCAACTTGTACCAGGATTTCTGGGGATTCAAATGCAGCATTGGCAGCTGGGATTTATGGGTATGAATTTGCAATAGCTGGTGAACAGTTGAGAAATTATTCTGGTTGGGCTGCTGCTGATTTTACTAAATATAAAGAGTGGATGCGTACTGTATTTTATAATTTAAATTATAGTTGGTTGTCGACTCATTTTGGTTGTCATCCTCAGCATGCTTGGTCTAACTGGGATTTGTGTAATATGGCCTCGGTTATGGCTATTTCTGTTTTAGTAGATGATAGATCTATGTATAATTATGTGATTGATTATTATCAGAACGGGAAAGGATGTGGAAATAATTTTGTTACCATATTTGAACCGTTTCCTAGTCCTAATTCCAATATGGCTCAAATGCAAGAGAGCGGAAGGGATCAAGGACATTGTATGTTGTCTTTAGCATTGTTAACTACGGTTTGTCAGATTGCTTGGACACAGGGAGACGATTTATGGGGATTTAGGGATAATATTGTTTTGAAAGCTAGTGAATATGTTGCTAAATACAATGTAGCTTATTTGGACGTTCCATATACGGTCTATAGTTGGCATGAAGGAGATCCTTGGACAGGATGTGGAGTAAAATTGACCGAATTACCTGCTATTGGATCTTCAGGTAGGGGAGGTAACCGCCCAATGTGGGCAATGATTTACAATCATTATGCTAAAATAAAAAAACTTCCTGCTGCGAGTGTGTATTATACTTCCTTAGGAGTGAAATCAGCTCAGCCTGAAGGTGGAGGAGGTGATTATGGAGGAAACAGTGGAGGGTTTGATTCACTTGGTTTTGGTACTTTATTATTTACTTTAGAATAGTAAGAGCTTGAAATACTATTAGGTAACTTCATTTAGATAAGTTTAATTTCTTAAGTTGTTTACCTAATAGTCTTTTAATCTTTTTTTTTCAATTAAAAATATTGTTTGAATTAAGAAATTAAGACTTTCAGGAGAAAATTTAATAAAATTAGTAAATCTAATTTTATCTTTTTTTTTAAGTCAGTTTTAAAAATTATAGCAACGATTGTATTTTTAATCATATCATTATTTATAATTCTTAGATCCTATTGATTTAGAATTTTTTTTGGTTCTTCACCAAATTAGTAGAATAAAAAAGACATTTATTGATTAATGAAAAATTTTGTAATTGTAGCAAATTATACTTTAAAAATAGGTGTTTATTTAAACTTTAATTTTCCAATAACCAAATTTGGCTTTTCCATTAATCTTGGAGAAGAACTATTTTTTTAATCTTTTTTAGATTGTAAAAAAAGATTTTATCAATAATTAAATGTAAGAATTCTGTTTGATTTATTTCTTTTTGAAACTTAATATTCTAAAAGATTGAAAGCCATCATCAATCAACTTTATAACAATGTAAATATGCATAAAACCCTAAAATTATTTTTTAATGTTCTTTCATTTTTAATAGTTGTTGTCACTACGGCTCAAACTTCTAAAATTAAACCGCTATTTGAAAAAAAACTGTCTTCCCCTGATAAAAATTATGAGTTTGTTATACAACAAAAACAGGATGTTTCAGGGGCAAATAGTTTGACTTATCGTTTGAATTTTAAAGGAAAAACAGTGGTGATGGAGTCTGAATTAGGTGTGTTGATAGAGAATCAAACTTTTGAGTCCGCTCTTGCCGTGCCTAATGATACTTGTAAAGTATGGGGAGAGAATTTGAAATTTAAAGATGTTCAGATAAATAGTGTGGATCAAACCTGGAAACCTGTATATGGGGAAAATAAATTGATTCGTGATAATTATAATGAAATGATTTTGTCTTTTAGTAAAGGTGACGAGACGAAAAAAGTAGCTACAGATGCTTATGATAAAAGCAAGGGATACTTTATGAATGTAGTTGTCCGTGCTTACAATGAAGGTATTGCCATACGTTATCATTTTCCGGAGCCAACAAACGGATTGTTCCTTCATATAGTAGGTGAGCAGACTCAATTTACAATGCCTGAAGGAACTTTGGCTTATTATGAGCCATGGGCACAGGGACCTTATTCTTTGTTACCGTTAAAAGATTGGAAAGGACAAAGCGAACGTCCGCTAACAATGAAGCTGAGTAATGGATTAACTGTGGCTCTTGCCGAAGCACAAATGACAGATTACGCCCGAATGAAATTTAGTTTGAACGAGACTAAATCGAATACACTTCAGGCTACAATCTATAGCAGTGTTGATGTAATTCCGGCTTATTCCACTCCCTGGCGTGTTATTATGGCTGTAGATAAAGCAACTGATTTGATTGCTAATAACAGTATTATTTTGAATTTAAATCCTGAAAGTCAATTAAAAGACGTGTCTTGGATTAAACCGGGAAAAGTGATACGCGTAGCAAAACTAACGCAGGCTGATGCTAAAAAATGTGTTGATTTTGCAGCCGAAAGAGGATTACAATATATTCATTTGGATGCCAGCTGGTATGGGTCTGAAATGAAGATGAGTTCAGATGCTACTAAAGTATCAGAAGCAAAAGATCTTAATGTTCCTGAACTGGCTGCTTATGCTGCTTCTAAAGGGATTGGGCTTTGGGTATATGTTAATCAGCGTGCATTGATACAGCAATTAGATACGATTTTGCCATTATATAAAAAATGGGGTATCAAAGGAATAAAATTTGGTTTTGTGCAAGTAGGAAATCAACGTTGGACGACATGGTTGCATGAAGCGGTAAAAAAATGTGCCGAATATGGTATGATGGTAGACATACATGATGAGTATAGACCTACCGGTTTCAGTCGTACTTACCCTAATTTAATGAGCCAGGAAGGAATTCGTGGAAACGAAGAAATGCCTGACGCTAATCATAACACCATTTTGCCATTTACCCGATTTTTAGCTGGGCCAGCCGATTATACAATAGCCTATTATTCTAAAGCAATTAAAAATACGCATGCACATCAATTAGCATTATCGGTGGTTTATTACAGTCCTATTCAGTTTATGTATTGGTACGATCAACCTTTGGCCTATCAGGGGGAACCCGAAATAGAATTTTTTGATAAAGTACCTACGGTTTGGGATGAAACCAAAGTTTTGAACGGTGAAATTGGGAAATATATCACTACTGCGAGAAAATCAGGAAAGGATTGGTTTGTGGGAAGTATTACCAATAATGAGGCACGAACTCTGGAACTGAATTTTGATTTTTTGGATGCCAAAAAAGAATATAAAGCCAGAATTTATTCTGATGATGAAAAAGTGAAAACCAAAACTCAGGTAGCCTTAAAAGATGTAGTTGTTAAAAAAGGGTCGAAAATAAAAGTAAATCTTAAGGTGTCCGGCGGGGCAGCGATTTGGATCAGCGAAATTAAAAAATAATGCATTTGATATAACTTAAAATTATTTATGAAATAGGATATATGTTTTAAAAAAGAAACTATAACGAATTATAATAATCTCTAATTAACATACTATGACAAAAGTAATTATTTACAGACTCTCTCTTTTGATTGGCATTTGTTTTTTAATAATTGGATTTTATCTCGTGAGATTGGAAAATATTATAGGAGATTTTTTACTTGGACTAGGATTTATTTCGGCACTGATTGTTCTTGTTTTAGGACTGAAAGATGTTTTTTCTAATGAAAGAATTAATTGAGGAGAAAGAATTATGCAGTTAATAGGATTTATTTTTATTACATGTATAGTCGGATATTTTATACTTCCCGATTTATAAAAACAGAATTGATAAATAAAGTCTGTAACGAACAAAGGCTATAAAAAAATGGGGTGAATTAAATAATCGGAAGTTTTGTTATCCATACTTATTTGATATCTATTACAAAGGCAACAATAAACTAAGCTTTCTAGAAGAATTTAAGTATGAAATTGCCATTTAAGAAAATTTTACGTGAGTAAATGAAAGCAATTGAATAGCTGTAAAAATAAATAGTAGTTGAAAAAGCTGATAAATATAAAACCATTCGAGTTCGCGAAGCATACCATAATATAACAGTAGCACATAATAATTTAAAAATGAATAAAATAGTCTCTTTCATAGGAATTCTGATTTTGTTTTCCAGCTTTTCCAGCGAAAATAAATTAAGCAAAAAGCTGGTAGTCGAAAACAAACTTCATTTTGACAGAAATGAAGTAGTAAGTATTCGTTTGAATGCCAATAAAAGTCTTTCTAAAATTAAAGATTTTAGTACGGTATTGGTGAAAGATGCAACTGGGAAATTAGTAGTAACTCAATTAATTGACAATAATCTTGACGGTACTCCAGATGAGTTGTTGTTTCAGGCGACTGTTCCTGCAAGGTCTAGAGTAGTTTATACTCTTTTTACAGATTCTAAACTTAGAACACCAAAGAGTTCTAATACAACCTATGCCCGTTTTGTCCCAGAACGTATAGACGATTTTGCTTGGGAAAACGACCGAGTGGCTTTTCGTACTTATGGCCCACAAGCTCAACGTTTAGTAGAAGAAGGGAAAGAAGGCGGAACGCTTTCAAGTGGTATTGACCTTTGGTTTAAAAAAGTAAATCATTCGATTATTGATTCCTGGTATGCCAAAAATGTAGTGGCTCCCGGATATTATCATATCGAACACGGCGAAGGATACGATCCGTACCATGTGGGAAGCAGCAGAGGTTCTGGAGGAACAGGAATTTGGGAAAAGGACAGTTTGTATATTTCTAAAAACTATACTAAATACCGCATAATTGCAACAGGTCCTTTGCGAACTATTTTCGAATTAGATTATGCGCCTTGGAGTAAATATGAGGTTAAGGAAACTAAAAGAATCTCTCTTGATTTGGGTTCTAATTTTTCAAAATTTGAAAATAAAATAAGTTCAAGCAGTGTAATTCCAAATTATACTTTAGGAATTACACTTCATAAAGAAAAAGGAGTGGTGGCCATCAATGCTCAAAACGGAATTTTTCGTCATTGGGAACCCATCGACAATTCTTTTGTAGGAGAAGGAATTGTGATTGATCCCAAAGTTGTAAAATCAGCAATCGATCATCGCTCTAAAGCGGCTGACCAAAGTCAGATCCTGATGGTAACAACGCCTAAAAATAACACATTGACGTATTACGTAGGTTTTGCCTGGACAGGAAGTGCTCAGGTGCAATCTGTTCAAGATTGGGATGCGATGTTGGAAAAACAAGCACAAATTATTCAAAATCCATTAGCTGTTACAATTAAATAAAATGCGAATAATGAGAAATAAAAGTTTCTTTTTGGGTATAGGTATTTTGATTATCAATGGATGCAGTTCTATTGATAAAAAAAATAATGCTCGTATCCTTCAAGAAAACAAAATAGAAAACTATGTGTCTGAGGTTTGGAAATCAGATCAGGGCGATGGCACTTTTATCAATCCAATTTTGCATGCTGATTATTCCGATCCCGATGTGATTCGCGTGGGGGATGATTATTATATGACCGCCAGTAGTTTTAATTGTGCCCCAGGCTTACCGATTTTACATTCCAAGGATTTGGTGAATTGGACCATTATTAATTATGCGATTAACAAAATAGTTCCTGAAAAGGTTTTTGATGTTCCGCAACATAGCAAAGGAGTTTGGGCTCCGGTAATTAGATACCACAATAATGAATTTTATATCTATTGGGGAGATCCTGATTTTGGGGTGTATATGGTAAAAACCAAAAATCCAGCCGATGTTTGGGAAGCTCCCGTTTTGGTTATGGAAGGCAAAGGGATTATTGACCCTTGTCCGTTATGGGACGGAGAAAAAACTTATTTGATTCATGCCTGGGCGGGAAGCCGCGCCGGAATTAATAGTCTGTTGACCATCAATCAAATGAACACTGAAGGGACTAAGGTTATTGACGAAGGAAAACATGTTTTTGATGGTCATGAAAAACACCATACGCTGGAAGGACCAAAATTATATAAAAAGGACGGTTACTATTACATTTTTGCTCCTGCGGGAGGCGTGGCAACAGGATGGCAGTTGGTATTACGTTCCAAAAATATTTATGGTCCTTATGAAGAAAAGGTAGTATTAGAACAGGGAAGTACGAAAATCAATGGCCCACACCAAGGAGCTTGGTTAACTACACCTAATGGAGATTCCTGGTTTTTTCATTTTCAGGACAAAGATGTGTATGGAAGGGTTTTGTTTTTAGAACCGATGAGTTGGGAAAAAGACTGGCCTGTATTGGGGAAAGATTTAGATGGGAATGGCATTGGCGAACCAGTTTTAAAATATGAAAAGCCAAATATTGGCAAGCAATATCCTGTTCAAACACCACAGGAAAGTGATGATTTTAAGGATGGGAAATATGGAATTCAATGGCAATGGTATGGAAATCCATCTATTAAGTGGAGTGCACAAATTCCGGGAACTGATTATTTGAGGCTTTTTTGTATGAGTAAAAAAGAGTTGCCCAATTTATGGGATGCTCCCCATTTATTATTACAAAAATTACCGGCAGAAAATTTCACGACCACTACCAAAGTAAAGTTGAATATCGAATGGGAAACAGCCGGGAAAACGGCTGGTTTGTTGATGATGGGGCAGTCGTATGCCTATGCTGGAATCAGTTTTGAGGACGGTCATTTTTGGGTGAAGCAAGTCTCTTGTACGGATGCCATCAGTGGGAAGTCGGAAAAAGTTATTGAAAAGAAAAAAATCCAAAAAAATGAGGTCTTTTTGAGAATGGAAGTAAAGGCTCCGGATGCCAGCTGTTACTTCAGCTACAGCGAAGACGGGGTTCATTTTCAATCGATAGGAGAAAGTTTTAAGGCGCAAAAAGATTTATGGATCAGTGCTAAAATGGGAATTTTTTCTGTTAGTGAAAGTACTGTCAGAATGGGGAGTTATGCCGATTTTGATTGGTTTAAAGTGTCAAAATAAGCCGAAATATATTTAAAAAATTAAAAGAAAAAATAGTAAAGTAAAAGTAAATCAGTAAAATGAAAAAAATATTGTTTTTTGCCATGACAATGACAATTACCATGGCTAGCTGTCAAAATAAGAAACCAAAAGCGTTTGACATCGATAAAAATTTAGCATATTGTGTGGTACAAGCCAAAAAGACCTTGACTGTAGCACCTGATAGTCTGGCTATTCCCAGAAATATTGCTCCAGGTGCTAAGAACTGGAATTATGTTGGTTATGAGGATTGGACAAGTGGATTTTGGCCAGGGGTTTTATGGTATTTATATGAATATACCGGAGATTCTGTTTTAAAAACTCAAGCAGATAAGTATTCTCGTTTCTTAACCCCATTGTCTGTTCGTTCTGCAACCGATCATGATTTAGGGTTTCAGGTATATTGTAGTTTCGGTAACGGATTGAGATTGACCCAAAATAAAGATTATAAAGATATTATCCTGAAAACATCCGATACTTTGGCAACCTTGTATAATCCTAAGGTGGGAACTATTTTGTCCTGGCCGGGAATGGTGAAAGAAAAAAATTGGCCACACAATACCATCATCGATAATATGATTAATTTGGAAATGTTATTTCAGGCTTCAAAAATGGGAGGCAGTAAATCTTTATACGATATGGCTGTAAAGCACGCTGAGGTAACTATGAAAAATCAGTTTAAAAAAGATAATTCAGTGTATCATGTAGTGGTGTATGATACGCTTACAGGTAAAAAAATAAAAGGAATGACACATCAGGGATATTCTGATGATTCGATGTGGGCCAGAGGTCAGGGTTGGGCTATTTATGGTTACACGATGGTGTATAGAGAAACGAAAGATCCTAAATTCTTAGATTTTGCACATAAGGTGACTAAAATTTACCTAGATCGTTTGCCTAAAGATTTAATTCCATATTGGGATTTTGATGCGCCAAATATTCCCAACGAACCAAGAGATGCCTCTGCTGCGGCACTTGTTGCTTCGGGATTAATAGAATTATCAACCTATACAAAAGATAAAGCATTGGCCAAAACCTATTTAGATAAGGCGGAAGCCATGTTAGCTGAATTATCGAGTTCAAGATACCAAAGCGGTAATGCCAATCCAGCTTTTTTATTGCATTCAACGGGGCATTATCCGAATAAGAGTGAAATAGATTATTCGATTATTTATGCCGATTATTATTATGTGGAAGCTTTAGTACGTTTGAAAAAATTGAAATCAGGAAAGGATATTTTAGCTCCGCTTCAAAATAATAAACTTATTGTCGCTAAAAAATAATAATTATAAATCCATCCTGATTTGGGCTGGGTAAACAACGAATCTATCAACAGGATTTTTACTATTCAAACAATAAAACAAATATTATGAATAAAATACTTTTATGGTCTATTACGGCAGCACTGGCCGGTTTCTTATTTGGTTTTGACACCGTTGTGATTTCGGGTGCCGATAAAAAATTACAGGAACTATGGCATACTTCAGATGTTTTTCATGGTTCTGTAGTCATGGCAATGGCATTATGGGGTACTGTTATTGGAGCCATTTTTGGGGGAATTCCAACCAATGCCTTAGGAAGAAAGAAAACATTAATCTGGATTGGGGTTTTGTTTCTGGTTTCAGCGATAGGTTCGTCTTTAGCTAGTGATCCTTATACATTTGCTTTTTTTAGATTTTTAGGAGGTTTAGGAATTGGAGCTTCTACTATTGCGGCACCTGCTTATGTTTCTGAGATTGCACCTGCAAAAGACAGGGGGCGTTTGGTTTCCTTGTACCAGTTTAATATTGTGTTGGGAATTTTAATGGCATTTTTATCTAATTATTTGTTGAGAGACGTAGGAGAAAATGCCTGGCGATGGATGATAGGGGTAATGGCTTTTCCTGCATTTCTTTATACATTAATAGTTTTTGCGATACCGGAAAGTCCAAGATGGCTGTTATCTAAATCCAGAAATGAGGAAGCGAAGAAAGTATTACAACAAATTAATCCTGATGCTGAAATTGAAGAATTAATTGCGGAATTGCATATTGGTGAAGACCATCATGTAAAAGGCGAAACTATTTTTTTAAAGAAATACAGATTCCCTTTGATATTAGCCTTTTTGATTGCGCTTTTCAATCAGTTATCGGGTATTAATGCGTTCTTGTATTATGCACCGAGGATTTTTGCAGAAGCAGGATTAGAAGAAAGTGCTGCTTTGATGAGCAGTATTGGAATTGGTGTGACCAACTTAGTGTTTACCCTTTTTGGAGTGTTTTTGATTGATGTTTTAGGGCGTAAAGTACTGATGTATATTGGTTCTATAGGGTATATCATTTCTCTTGGTTTGGTTTCGCTAGCTTTTTTTCTAAAATGGCAGGGAATGGCAGTGCCTATTTTCTTGTTCCTGTTTATCGCCTCACATGCTATCGGGCAGGGGGCAGTAATCTGGGTATTTATTTCTGAAATTTTCCCCAATCATCTACGTGCCAGCGGACAGGCATTCGGTTCCTCAACACATTGGGTGTTGGCTGCCATTATTCCATCAATGGTTCCTTTTTTATTCTCGACAATAGGAGCTGGAACGGTGTTTTTAATCTTTGCCGTAATGATGGTATTCCAATTGCTTTTTGTGATGTTTATGATGCCGGAAACTAAAGGGAAAACTTTGGAAGAATTGCAGGAAACGGTTTTTAAGCAGAAGTAAAATAGTTTTTTTTAATAATTTAGAAAGAGGTCTTAATGACCTCTTTTTTTGTTCCAAGATTTAAGTATAATACCATTTAGAATTATAAAACAGTTTTTTGTTTACCTCACCCCAACTCTCTCCAAAGGAGAGGGAGTTGGAAAATTGGATTATTTTATATTCCTAAATGGTATTATTTTAGCATAAAAATAAAAAAAGTCGGAAGATTTTTCTTCCGACCATGACTACACTATGGCTGCCTTTAATTTTATGGGAGAGTAATGCTAATTGATTAGTACCGTGATAGGCAGGTTGTAAGCCGTTCTTACTGGTTTTGAATGAAGCATTCCCGGAGTCCATTTGGCTTTTATGGATTGTAATACCCGAATGGCTTCTTTTTCTAAAACAGCTCCCGGATTGTTCATGACTTTGATGTTACTCATACTGCCGTCTCTCTCCACTACAAAAGAAACAAAGATGCGAACATTTCTGTTTTCGTCTAATGTTGGACTGTTAAAGTGATTTCCAATATAGCGGTAGAATTTTTCTATTCCTCCCGGGAATTGTGGTTTACTGTCTAATAATTCAGTGGTCACAAGCTCGGTTCCATTAGTGTTCGAAATTTCCGTTCCTGTTCCGTTCCCTGTTCCATTAACGACACTTTCGCCAGTTGAAGTGCCAGTACCATTAAGGGCTGTTCCTGTGGTAGTATTGTCAATAGGATTATTTCTCTCTAAGATAAATTTAGTATCAACGGCTTGGGTTGCGCTTACCACGGTTGGGTTAATGAGTTGTTTGCTGTCTATTTTATCGACAGCTTTTTGCTGTTGAGCTGCTGGAAGTGGAGCTGAGGCAGCCTTCTTTTTATTTTCTATTGAATAAATATCTTTTAGCTGAATTACTGTTTCTGTAAAATCAGGAGCGGTGGGGACACTAATGCTCTTTGGACGGAGTAGTAAATTGGGTAGAATTATTAATGCGGTACATACTAAAATACCAATACAAAGGGCATGAAAAGAAGTTTTGGTGGTTTCTTGACGTAGTTGAAATGCGCCGTACTCTTTGTTTCTGTTTTCGAAAACTAGGTTAATCCAATTGCTTTCATAAAGACTGTGATGTGACATAAGATATAGATTTAATGGTTAAGGATTCAGTTAAATCGGTATGCGTATGTGGTATTTTTATTTAGAACGATTAAGATACGGATTTAGTATGTAATTTCCGTAGTGTTTTTGAAAATAATTTAGAATAATTATAAAGATGGTAATTAATGCCTTTAGATTAAGGATTCGTTTATCAATTGCGTCTGGCTTTAGCCAGATGATGAAATTGATATAAAGATAAGGCTTTAGCCAAAATCAATACGATTTAGGCTAAAGCCAATTTAGATTCTTATTTTAAAACGGGCTAAAAGCCCGTTCCAATTCATTTTACACAATCTTATTAAGTAACTTCACAAAGTGTTTAAGCTATTTGCTTATCCTTGTGTTGATATATCCGAGCGATCGGGTACATTTAATTTATTCCTAATATCCTTTGTGGATTTTAAATTATGTTATTTTGATTTTACAAAAGATACAGCAGGTACTAGTTCGCCGTTTACTTCGATTACCGCTTCTTTATCTTTAACTGCAAATTTTACAGCTAAAACAACTGCTCCCGTTATTAGAATGATGATTCCTAATATATAAAAAGCATTTGTGTAATCAATTAAATCTTTAGTTTGAGACACACCCGTTTCATCAATTACATCTTTAGTAAACTTAACTGCTTTGGCTTTGAACAAGAAAGCGATTAACATTGCCCCAATATTTCCACCTGCTCCTACAATTCCTGCAACACTTCCTATAGCTTTTGGATTTATGAATGGTACAAGACTGTATGTTGCACCGTTTGCCATTTTTAAACTCATTCCAAACAAGAACATTAAGAAGATAGCAACCCCTAATTGATCAGTCATACCAAAGAAAATAACTCCGATGCCTTCCAAAACAAGCAGTAATGCGAGCAATAAATTTTTACCTGAAAAACCATAGCTTTTACCTACTTTGTCAGCAACTATTCCTCCTAGTGGTCTTGCAAAAATATTGATAATCCCAAAAATACCTGCGCAGATTCCTGCTGTTTTTAAACTTGCACCAAAAGTGTCCGTGAAATAAATAGGAGCAAAATTATCAATAGTGATTTCAACACCAAAACAAGCAGCATAAGCAATGGTTAAAACCCAGGTACGGTAATCTTTAACAGCCAGCATAAATGTGTTTTCTTTATTCTCATTTTCAATTCCAAGTTCTTTATAGTTACCATTTGGTAAATCTTTGGTAAATCTGAAATATAAAAAAGCAAAAACCAATAACATTACTCCAGGAACAATCATTGCATATCTCCAGCTGTCTTCCTGAGTACATACTCCTAATCCTACGAATCCTGCTGCTATAAGAGGCATGGTAATATTCGCTAAACCGGCACCTGCGTTTCCGAAACCACCTGCTGTCGCATTTGCAGTTCCCTTAATAGATGGAGCAAACATTACTGAAGTATGAAACTGTGTAATAACAAAAGAAGCTCCAATAACACCGATAGCCAATCTAAAAAGCAAGAAACTTTCATAAGTCTGTGAAGTACCAATTAATAAGACCGGTACGGAACAAATTGCTAATAACCAGGTATAAGTTAATCTTGGTCCAAATTTATCAACTAATCGGCCTATTAATAATCTGGCGATGATAGTTGCCGATACAGAAGCAATTTGAATGTTACCTAATTGGTCTTTTGTCAGGTGCAATTGTTCTTTAGCGATTGGCATAAGTGATGCCATACCAAACCATGCAAAAAAGCAAAAGAAAAAGGTTAGCCAGGTAATGTGGAATGTACGCATTTGAACGCCCTTGCCACTAAAAATGTTTAAACTAGAAAGCGGTTGATTTGTTGAAATTGAACTCATTTTTAAAAAAATTAATTGTTTAGCACTTTTTTTTCTAAGTATCTAACTTATCTCTAAGTATTAAGCTTAACTTTAAGTATATTACTTATTTACAAGGCAAAATTAGACGCATTATTTTGATTAAAAGTTGCGAAAACGCAGTTTTTGAAAAAAAATTAAGTATTTTTACGTAAGTATTTGTTCTAAGTATATTAAGGTTGGTCTTATTAGGGTAAAAAAAATCCACAGTTTACAAGGGATGTAAGGCTGTGGATGAGTAAATTTTTAGGTAGTTAGAAAAATTTATAAGGATTGAGAAAATTTTTAATTTTTCTGGTATTTGTGCGAAAAAACTTTTTTTTAAATGTTTAAGCATTAAGAGATTATGAAATTTTGGTTGGAAATTAACACAGAATCTTAATGATAAAAAAAATATCGTTTATTATGGGGTTTAAATGTGAGATGCGTTCTTTAATGAGCCGCGTTGCAAACGCTCTGTTTTGTTTTAAAAGAAAGTAGGTCCTCGTTGCAAACGAGAACCGGAGGAGGAGTTTTTACCCGCAATCTTGTCATTCCGAGGGACGAGGAATCTCATCTAGTAACTCCATTAAGTGTTAAAGCTATTTGATTATCGTTCTGGGCACGGAAAACATTCCGGCGCTATTGTTGTGTTGATATATCCGTGAGGTTGGGTCTAAAGCCCATTCCAATTCATTCATTTCAAGAAGTATTACCGCACTATCATTGCATTATAGCCAAGGTCTGAAGTGTAATTTTTCAGTCATAGAATCAATTGATCTTCCATACATATCGCTATATGTTATTTGTATAGAAAACTTATTTAGCTGAATTCTAATGAATTCTGTAAAGTCTTGATTATGATTGTTTTCGTCTAAGAAATATAACTTTAAGATACAGTGAGATTTTTCCTTTCCGATTGCACCGCTATCAGAATTTATTGCGAATGAATCAATTTTTGGTGTCACACTATATTCAAATTCTTCATTTTCTATAATATCACTTAGAGCATCATAGAAATCATTAAATTTTTTTCCAGAATTATTATTAATTGTAATATTTGTAAGTATCATTGGTCCTAAACCAATATTCTCTATTGAAATACTTAAAACATCTCCAGTATCTTCATATAATAAATTTGAATATGGTCTAGCTAATTCTTGCAAAGTCCATTTATTTCTGTCATCTTCAATTTTTATTAATTGAAAACTCAAGTAAGCGAATATAATTAAGTTTAATAATGTAAGAATGGGATTCAGTATTCCACTAAAGTAATTTGCAAAATTAATCCAATCATCATTAATGTCTGAAAAATTTAGACTCCCAAATTTTGATAGATATAAAATTACAGATATAAATATGAATAACATACTCAATACCAATATCACAATTATTAATTTTCTTCCGTTCATAAGTATTTATTTTGAGTGGTCTTTGATTCGGTTGCGCTAAACTAATTTATACTTGTGTAAAATTATTCAGGTTTGTTTAAAACTGTAGTATAACAACGTTAATTTTGTTCTACGGATCATTTTTATTTGAGTTACACAAATTTAAAAACTTTTCTTACTTGTAAAAGAAATGGCAGTATTATTTACAGCGACACTAAAAATCAATTCTTAATGCAACTTAAATCTCTTAATGGTTTGAAAAAAAATTATCTACGGTTGTTGATAATCTCAGCTAATAGTTTCTTAGCTCTTAGGAGTTTTACTTTGACGTTGTTTAGAGGTTCGTCAATTTTATTAGCTATTTCCTGATAGCTCATTTCCTGAAAGTAACGCAGTTGGATTACTTCCTGATAATGCGGTTTTAATTCTTTGATGTATTGCAGCAATTGCGAGAGGTTTTGCTCGGTAATCAATTCGTCTTCTTTTGACGGACTGGTGTCGGCAATATTGTAGGCTTTCTGGTCTTCCTGTTCAGTAATTTCGACAAAAAGACTGGATCTTTTTTTGCGAAGCATATCAATATACACATTCTTCGCAATAGAAATCAACCAGGTGTTAAATTGGAATTCAGGATTGTAAGTGGCTATTTTGTCGAATGCTTTCGAAAAAGTTTCAATGGTAATGTCTTCGGCGTTGGTCTCGTTTTCGGTGCGTTTGAGCATGAATCCATAGACCTCACTCCAATAATGATTCAATAGAAAAGTAAAGGCCGTTTGGTCTCCTTGTTTGGCTTTTTCTATTTGAGTTTTTATTTCCAATTGACTGGTTTTGAAAAAATATTAGTGATAAAGACATTGATTTGTGTAAAAACAAGCGCAATCTCTACAATTGGAAACCAAAATTTAATGTCCTTTTCTTTTAATTTTCCAGCTGAAATACCAATGATAAACCAAGCACATAAATAACGTAAACCAACTAAACTCAATACTAGAATCCATTGGAATTGGAAAGATAATAATAAAGTTGCCAAAACAATAAATAACAATTGCGAACTATAAAATAAACCCAATTGCAATTGATCTGTGGTTTTGTAATGCTTTGCGGTAGCTACATGTCTTCTTTTTTGGGTAAACCAATCTTTGTATTTTGTTTTTGGTGCCGAATACGTAAAACTTTCTGGCGTGTACGCTACTGTGGTGTTACTTCCGTTAGCGGCTTCGTTAATAAATAAATCATCGTCGCCTGAACGCACTTGGATGTGATTGATAAAACCATTTACATTGAAAAATTCTTCCTTTTTATAGGCTAAATTTCGACCCACTCCCATATAAGGATGTCCCAGTTTTGCCCAGGAAAAATACTGAACTGCGGTAAGCAAAGTTTCAAAACGAATGACTTTGTTCAGGAATGAATTGGCAATTTTTTCATAGCCTCCATATCCTAAAACAATCGTTTTATGTAATGTAAATTGCGAACTCATAGCAGTGATCCAGTCTTTAGATGTTGGGTGACAATCGGCATCAGTAAATAGCAAATATTCTTTTTTAGCGGCTTTGATACCTAATGTTAAAGCATATTTTTTATTTCCCCAAAAAGCCTCGTTGTTTTCTACTTTAACGAGACGAATGTTAGAATATTGTTTCTCGAATGCTTCAAAAAGTTCTAAGGTGTTATCGCTCGAAGCATCGTCGATTAAAACTATCTCAAAATCAGGGTAGTTTTGCTCGGCTAACAACGGAACAAACTTCGCTACATTTTCTTCTTCATTTTTAGCACAAACGATAACCGAAATAGGAATTCTTTTGGGTGTTATTTTTTGCGCTTTGGCGAAAGCAAATTTCCCAAAAACACTTAAATAATACGCAATTTGAATAGCAACAATAGCAATAAAAAAGTAAAGAATCAGTATAAGCATCAGAGTTTAATGGGTTTTTTAATCGAGTGCAAAGGTATGAATAGAATTAGGATTTGAAAATGATAAAATATGAATTTTAAAAGAAAAATTTCAAGTCTGTTTTTCTGTTTATATAATGTTTACTTCGGCCTCAATATGAATGCCAAAAGTTTCAAAGACAGTCTTTTGAATGTCTCTGGAAACGGCTAAAATTTCTTGTCCTGTTGCGTTGCCATAGTTTACTATAACCAAAGCCTGATTTTTATGAATTCCTGCATCACCAAAACGTTTTCCTTTAAAACCAGCTTGTTCAATTAGCCAACCCGCAGGAACTTTTACTTCGGTTTCTGAAACATTATAGAATTTCATCTCCGGGAATTTTTGGTGTATTTTTTCGAAATCGGATTTTAAAACAATTGGATTCTTGAAAAAACTACCGCTGTTTCCCAGTTCTTTTGGATCGGGTAATTTACTTTGTCTGATAGTAATTACGGCGTTGCTTACGTCTTTTAAGGTAGGATTTAGTCCCGAGGCTTCGGAATTGTTTTTTTCTAATTCAGCTAAAATATCTCCGTAAGAAGTATTGATTTTATGGTTGCGTTTGGTCAGTTTAAAAACCACCGAAGTTATAATGTACTGGTCTTTTACATCGTGTTTAAAAATACTTTCGCGGTATCCAAAATTACATTCTTCGTTGTGGAATACTTTTGTTTCCTGGGTTTCGATATTAATTGCATCGCAAGAAATGAAAGTATCTTTGATTTCGGCTCCATATGCGCCAATGTTTTGAACGGGAGTTGTACCCACATTTCCTGGAATTAGCGACATGTTTTCCAGTCCGCCAAAATTTTGTTCGATGTTCCAAAGTACAAATTCGTGCCAGTTTTCGCCCGCCTGACTTTCAATCCAAACAAAATCATCGTCTTCCTTAATGATTTTCTTTCCTTTTAAATCAATATGAATCACTAAAGCATCAACATCTTGAGTCAATAACATATTGCTTCCACCGCCCAAAACGAATTTTTTCTCAGAAGAATATTGTTCTAAAATGGTTTTCAATTCGGCGATACTGTGAACAGCAACAAATTGTCTGGCTTTGGCTTCAATGCCAAAAGTATTGTAGTTTTTTAAAGAAAAATGATTTAGAATTTCCATAAAAGAAAGCGCTTTTTTAGTCGTGAATTGAAGGTTCAAAAGTAAGGATTATAATTTACTAGTATGATTTTTTATGAAGTTTAGACCACTTTTTAATTAAAAATAACCTTAGTAAACTTGTCATTTGACAGCTGTGCTATTATCAATCAATTCGTGGTATTTATCCGCAATAATTTTCATATTGGTTTTGTAATTGACATGATCCTCCATGAATTTTCGGTTGTGTAGCACAGCATTGTTTCTGAAATCTTTGTTTTCAAAAGCCCAAATTAGTTCATTGGCAAGCATTTCAACATCGTCAACAGTAATTAATTGTCCGTTTTTGCGATGGCGAATCCAACTTTGATTTCCGGAAATGTCGCTAACAACGGGATAACATCCGCAGGCCATGGCTTCAAATAAAGAAGCCGAAACGCCTTCGGTTATAGGCATACTTAAATAAAAATTGGATTCTTGTAAAAGCTTGGGTAAGGCTGTATTTAGAATTTTTCCCGTGAAAAGGACTTTGTTTTCAATGTTCAATTCTTTGGCTAATTCTTTTAAAAAAGGAAGTTGCTCACCATTGCCAATGATAGTCAGACTAAAATCAATTTCTTTTTGATGTAAAATCCCAAATGCTTTTAAAACATGATCATGTCGGTATTCCGGTAAAAGAGAGCGAGTAACAATGGCAGAGATTTTATCAGGCTGAGCCGTATTTTTATTTTTGAATTTTTCTAAATCAATTCCCTTTGGTAACACCATAACTTTTTCCATATCCACTTTGGCTATAAGCATAGAATCAGCTATAACAGGTCCCCAAGCGTGAATGAAGGTAGCTTTTTTGAAAGCATAATTTTGAATGATTTTTTTAAGTGGAATCGTGATGGAATCTTCGGGCCATAAATCGGTTTTTCCTTGTTGGGCTATTGCTGTAGGTTGTAATCCCGAAAGTACCGCCAGAAAACCATAACTGGTGGTTCTTTCGGCAATAATCATATCGGGTTTTTGTTGGCGAATACTTTTTTTGATGCTGAAAATGGCCAATAGAAATTCCAACGTGCGCAGGATTTTATTTGGAAAAGAATTATTGGGTGTTTGCAGTTCCCAGGTGATAATTTCAAAATCCCCAAATTCCTTTAAGCCGTTCATCCAGGTTATGGCATCGGCACGATAGGTTTCACCAAGAAAAAGTATTTTTCTTTTTTTCATCAGCTAATTTGATTTTTTTTTTGCAGACAGATCTGTGGTTAACTTTTTTAAAATTCGTCGGTTTCTAAGGCTCGATTCATGAACTCGTTCAGTGGTTTCAAAAGGAGGAGTTTTTGGCTCATTTTCGAAACAAAATCTTTTTTAGTTACTTCAGAAATGTCGAATTTTTGAATGGTTTCGAAACTTTTTAATTTTAATAATTCAATGGCAGGATGGTCTTTTTCGTAACCTCTGGGTGGATTTTTAAGCAGGCTTTTTTCATTTCGGCTGAAATCGCCAAATTCTCTTTTGAAATTGGGTTCGTTCAAAATAGCTTCTAAATCTTCATGGAAAAAAGCGATTTCTTTACGCACTTTTTTTAAATCATCGGCTTCAGGGGCATAGAAACCACCGGCAATAAAAGAACCGTTTCTGTCGATATGCACATAATAACCCGCACGATTGAGACCTTTTAAACCTGAAGACAACCAAACCCCCAAGTGCGATTTATAAGGTGATTTGTCTTTAGAAAACCGAATGTCGCGATTGATTCTGAAGGTACAGTTTTTTACTTCGAGCATTTCTAATGCAGGATCCATAGGCTTCATGGTATCCAGAAAAACACTCACTAACTGATGATAATCTTTTTTGAAAATCTCATAGCGTTTTTTATTATCCTGAAACCATTCTCGGTTGTTATTGTCTCTTAAATCGTCTAAAAATTGTAGTGATTCTTTTGTAAGCATGAATGATGACTTTTGGTTTTTATTGCGCTGTTTTTGTTTCGACACTCCATTTAAGGTAACCGCCGTCTAGGTTGTAGATTTTTTTGAATCCTAATGCTGATAGTTTTTCAGATGCTTTCAGGCTTCTTCTTCCGCTTTTGCAATACACATAAACGGGTTTGTTTTTGTTGAATTTCTCAGTGTTTTTAACGAAATTTTCTCCTTGCCAATCTACATTTGTAGCATTGTCGATATGTCCTGCAGCAAATTCTTCGGGAGTACGAACATCCAGAATTTGTGGTTTTTGAGTTGTTTTTATTTCTTTTGCGAAAGCAGTAACTTCAACTGTTTTAATATTTGTTGCGGTTTGGGCGTTTCCGGAAAATAGTGTGAATAAGAAAATTAACGAGAATAAGATTTTAGATTTCATAGGATTTGAATTTTAATAGTCTCAAAAATAGTCAAAACGATACACTTTAATGCATTTTACTTTTAGTTTGTAAATTTTTTTTGCCACGGATTAACACAGATTTAAACGGATTAATCTAGTAGTAATTGAAATTATTCGTTGTTAAGTAATCAGAATGAAATAATGTCGTCTTTTTAAACATATAAGTCATATAAGTTTTTATTTTTTCATGATTTAAAACTTAGATTTTCAAAATATAAGTACATATAAGAATTTAGCATACGTAAGAATAATTTATTGTCACATAAAAACACTGTTTTATCTTATATGATCTAATTTATAAAACCATAATATTAATTAAGTAAGACACTAAAGAAAAAAAACTTATTGAGTTATACACTTAATATCTGTTTTATGTTTTTTTGATAAATCGGTTTTGCATTCACCATTCTTTCTATGGATTTATGAAAAATACTTGTTTTAAATTGAGAACGGTTTATCCTAAAACAAA
>NZ_JAAAPM020000012.1 GCF_009909155.2 Flavobacterium undicola | reverse complement strand
TTTGTTTTAGGATAAACCGTTCTCAATTTAAAACAAGTATTTTTCATAAATCCATAGAAAGAATGGTGAATGCAAAACCGATTTATCAAAAAAACATAAAACAGATATTAAGTGTATAACTCAATTATTTTATAAAGTATAACCCCATTAAATAATATTATTTGCTTTCTTATGAAATAGATTATGTTTAATTTTATATCACTGACTTGTAGTTAGTTGTGTGGTTTTAAACTTAAAAATATTTCAAAATGGAAAATCAAAAAAATCAGCCTTCTCCGGCTAGTATTATGCAAATTGGTTCTGGATTTTGGGCATCAAAAATTTTACTTACAGCAGTAAAATTTGAATTATTTACTCATTTGGCTAAAGAAGGAAGTTTATCAGCTAAGGAAATTAAAAGCCTGCTGAAATTAAATTGTACTGATAGGCATTTATTTGATTTTTTAGATGCTTTATTTAGTTTTGGTTTTTTGAAACGGGATGGACTTTTGGAAACTGCAAAATATTCAAATAGTTTGGATACAGAACTGTTTTTAGATAAAGCTAAGACAAGTTATGTAGGTGGAATGCTGGAGATGATGAACGATCGACTTTATGGTTTTTGGAGCAATCTGGAAGACGGTTTAAAAACGGGATTGGTTCAAAATGAGTCCAAAAATGGGAATGAGCCTATTTTTGTTACTTTATATAAAGATCCGGAATTGTTAAAAGGATTTGTAAATGCTATGACGAGTATCCAAATTGGGAATTTTATGGCTTTGGCACAAAAGTTTGATTTTTCGAAATACAAAACCTTCTTAGATGTAGGAGGTTCTGCGGGAATTTTGTCTACAATGATTGCTAAATACAATTCGAATATGAGTTGTACTACTTTTGATTTGCCGGCAGTTGAAGCTATGGCAAAAGAGACCATTCAAAAATTTGACGTTTCGAAGCAGGTAAAAGCTGTTAGTGGTGATTTTTTTACTGATTCTTTGCCTAAAGCAGATGTGATTGCCATGGGGAATATACTGCATGACTGGAATGAAGAAAATAAATTGATGTTAATGCAAAAAGCTTATGATGCCTTACCTGATGGAGGCGTTTTCATTGCTATTGAATCAGTAATTGACAATGAAAGAAAACAAAATGCCTTTGGGTTAATGATGAGTTTAAACATGTTGATTGAAACAGGAGATGGTTTTGATTATACATTTGATGATTTTAATAAATGGGCCACGCAAATTGGTTTTAAATCAACTTCATTGTTAGCTTTAACAGGTCCAACAAGTGCCGCAATTGCTTATAAATAATTCGAAAAATAACAGCAAAGAAAAGCCACTAAGTTGAACTTAATGGCTTTTTGAATATATAACCTAATTTAATTCTGGTATAAGAATTAAGCTTATTGCCAGCCGCCGCCTAAGGCTCTGTATAGTTGAATGATGGCTTTGTATTGTTGGTATTTGTTGTCTACCAAATTCAATTGGGCATTCAACGCATCATTTTTAGAAGTCAAAACTTCTAAATAATTCGCTAATCCATAGGTCAATAATTCATCTGAAAAACTGGCGGCTTTTTTAAGCGCATCTACTTGTTTCTCACGAACCGTGATTTTGTAAGTTTCGTTGTTGTATTGTGCTAATGCATCCGAAACTTCTTTTCCTGCAGTTAAAAGCGATTGCTCAAATTGTAAATAGGCTTTTTCCTGATTGGCTTTTGCAATTTCATACTTGGTTTTCACCTGTCTTTGATTGAAAATAGGCTGTGTTAAACCCGTTACAATATTGGCAAAAATAGAATTGGCGCTGAACCATTCTTTTAAATCAATACTTTGCAATCCGCTGGTAGCCGTGATTTTAAACGATGGGTAAAAACCACTTTTAGCCACATTAGTCATCTCAAAATTGTTGATCAAATTGTATTCGGCTGCAATGACATCAGGTCTGTTGTGAAGCAAACTTGCAGGGACTCCCAACGTAATGGTAGGTTGCAATTTTTGAGCATCAAAACTGCTTCGTTCAATTTTTGTTGGTGCCTGACCTAAAAGCACACTCAAAGTATTCTCTAATAAAATACGGTTGTTTTTTAAATCGGCAATAATCAATTCGGTAGCATATTTTTGCGCCTCAGTTTGTTTTACACCAACTTCGGATACCGTTCCTGATTTTTTCAAGGCTTTGATCGTTTCGATACTTTTGTCTCTGTTGATTAAAGTTTCTTCCGCTACTTTAATTTGTTCGTCAACAGCCAATAATTGGTAATATGCAGATGCAATACTGGCAATCAATTGTGTTTTGATGGCTTGATTGGCAGCGTTGGTTTGCAAATAGGCTGCTTTCGTACCACGTTTGTTGCTTCGAATTTTACCCCAAATATCGGCTTCCCAACTTAAAGTTCCTGTCAATTGGTATTGGTCAATGGAAGTGTTGCTTACAATAGCCCCCATTTGGCTGTTCTTAGATAATTCCTGATGTGTCCAGTCGGCAGTGGCTGTCAGAGTAGGGAAGTAGCCTGCTTTTCCTTGCAACATAGTCGCTTGTGCAGCGGCTAAATTTTGCATGGCAATACGAACATCATAATTACTTTCTAATCCCTTTTTGATATAGCCTTGTAAAATTGGGTCGGTAAAAATCTTATCCCAACTCACATTCGCCAGAGAAAGAGTATCTGTTGATACTTTTTCAGAACGGTATAAATTTTCTGTTTTTACATCCGGACGCTTGTAATCTTTGGCAACAAAACAAGCTTGCATTACTGATGCTGTAAGTACGAGCAACGTAATTTTATATATTTTATTTTTCATTTTCTTTCTCTAAAGATGGAACATCTGATTCATTTGCAACAGGCAAGGGTTTTATCGAAATTTTTTCCTGTAAAGTTTGGAAAACGATAAACAAGATCGGAATTACAAATACTCCTAAAATAGTTCCGATTAACATTCCTCCAATAGCTCCCGTTCCAATTGCTTTGTTCCCTACAGCTCCAGCTCCTTTAGCTAACATTAAAGGCAATAATCCAAGGATAAAGGCAAAGGATGTCATCAAAATAGGACGTAAACGGGCAACAGCACCTTGAACAGCAGCTTGAGAAATACTCAAACCTTTTCGTCTTGCATCGGCAGCAAATTCGACAATCAAAATGGCATTCTTGGCTAATAATCCAATAAGCATGATGAGCGTAATTTGCAGGTAAATAGTATTACTCAATTTAAACAAATAAGCAAAAATAAAGGCTCCTGCTAAACCAACTGGTAATGATAATAAAACAGCAAATGGCAAGATGTAACTTTCGTATTGGGCTGCCAATAAGAAATACACAAACACCAAACACAGTAAGAAAATAAACAAGGTTTGCCCACCAGCGCTAATTTCCTCACGCGTCATTCCCGAAAATTCGTAACCATAGCCTAATGGTAGTTTTTGGCTGGCTACTTCCTGAACGGCTTTAATGGCGTCACCGGAACTGTATCCATCTTTTGGCGCACCAGTTATCTTAACGGAAGTAAATAAGTTGAAACGCTCAATAGCTTGTGGTCCAAAGACTTTTTCCAGTTTCACAAATTGTGAAATAGGAGCCATTTGACCATTATTATTTCTAACCAATACTTTATTTAAGGATTCTGGATCGTTTCTGAATTGTGGTTCAGATTGATACACAACTCGGTATTGTTTTCCGAATTTATTAAAGTTTGAAGCATAAACTCCTCCATAATAGCCTTGCATGGTTCCTAAAACATCGGTTACTGTTAAACCTGATTTTTTGATAGCAGCCACATTCAAATCAATGCGATATTGAGGGAAATTTGGAGAAAACGAAGTAGCAGCATATTTAATTTCCGGACGACTGTTTAAAGCCTCCAGGAATTTATTATTAACCTCACTTAATTCTTGAATGGAGCCTCCTTTTTGATCTTGTAATTGAAATTCGAAACCATTCGAATAACCAAAACCAACCAATGTAGGACGGGCAAAAAACAGCACTTTGGCATCTTTAACAGTAGCGGCACGCTTGAACAACTCCTGAACAATAGCTGTTATTTCCTGATTAGCCTCTTTACGCTCGGCCCAAGGTTTTAATTTTACGATTACCATTCCGTAGTTACTACCGGTACCACTAATCAAACTTCGACCGGAAATCCGAAGCACTTCCTGAATTTCAGGAATGTCTTTTACCTTATTTTCGATTTGTACCAATACTTCTTCCGTTCTTTTTAATGAAGTTCCCGGTGCCAATGAAACATCAGAAAGGATTGCTCCTGTATCTTCACTAGGTACAAAGGCTTTTGGAGTAGTATTTAATAATAAAACAAAAATCCCGGCGAAAACAGCAATTCCTAGGAAAGCCAACCATTTGCGTTTAATCAAAAACTCAACAGATCTTTTGTATTTAGACGTTGTAGTATCAAATCCGGCATTGAAGGCAGTGTAAAAACGATCTACAAATCCTTTATTATTTTTCTCGCCATGATTTTTTAAGAAAATAGCACACAAAGCAGGTGAAAGGGTCAACGCATTAATTGCAGAAAGTACAATAGAAATGGCTAATGTCAATCCGAATTGTTTGTAGAAAACCCCTGCCGAACCACTAATAAACGAAACCGGAATAAATACGGCCGACATTACTAAGGTGATCGAAATAATCGCACTACTAATATCGCTCATGGCACTATGCGCTGCTTTTTTAGGATCGTGTTCTCCGGCTTCCATTTTGGCATGCACGGCTTCGACAACCACAATGGCATCATCGACGACAATTCCAACGGCAAGAACCAATGCAAATAATGTCAATAAGTTAATGGTAAAACCAAATAAACTTAGGAAAAAGAATGTTCCAATAATTGCAACAGGCACTGATATAGCCGGAATAAGTGTGGATCTCCAATCCTGTAAAAAGATGAAAACCACAACGAATACCAATAAAAAGGCTTCAATAAGCGTATGAATTACTTTTGAAATAGATTCTTCCAGGAAATCATTAGCATTAATTAAAGTGGTGTATTTTACTCCTTTTGGGAAATTAACCACCGATTGATCCATTACTTTCAAAGAACCTTCAATCACTTCCTGTGCATTAGAACCTGCTGTTTGCGCAATGGCAATGGCAATAGATTGGTTTCCGTTAGTAAATGATTTACTGGCATAATTCACCGCTCCAAGTTCAATTCTAGCTACATCACCTAATTTTAGCACTTCGCCATTTGGGGTAGAACGCACGATAATTTCTTCAAACTCTTTTGTGCTTTGTAAACGTCCTTTGTATTTTAAGGTGTATTGAAAAGATTGGTCGCTACTTTCACCCAATTGTCCGGGTGCTGCTTCAATATTTTGTTCGGCCAATAATGCTGAAATATCCGAAGGTACTAAACCATAAGCTCCCATTACATCTGGCTTCAGCCAAATACGCATCGAATAATCCCTTTGACCAAATATCATAGCATCTCCAACACCTGCTACACGCTTGATCTTTGGTAAAATATTAATGTTAGCATAGTTTTGAAGGAACGTAATATCATAATCCGGATTTTCACTATACAAAGATAAAATCAAGATGTTATCACTTTGTTTTTTTGATGTGGTAACTCCGGCTTTGGTCACTTCTTGCGGTAATAATGAGGTCGCACGTGCTACACGGTTTTGCACATTCACGGCTGCTAAATCAGGATTGGTACCTAATTTAAAGAATATATTAATCGATGCTGAACCATCATTATTTGAGGTAGAAGTCATATATGTCATGTCTTCCACACCATTGATTTGTTCTTCCAAAGGAATAACTACCGAGTTCATTACTACTTCGGCACTTGCTCCCTGATAATTTGCAGATACCGATACGGTAGGAGGTGCTATTTCGGGATATTGCGAAACGGGAAGCGAGATTAACCCTAAAATCCCCAGTATAACGATGATAATAGAAATCACCGTTGACAAAACGGGTCTGTCAATGAATTTTGAAAACATACAGTATTATTTATTCGAGTTAGTTAATGGCTTTTTTTTCAGGAGTAATTACGGTCGCATAATCCACTAATTCTGGTTTGATTACAGTTCCTTCGGCAACAATACCAACTCCCTCAATAAGAATTTTATCTTTTACATTCAATCCTTTATCCACTACAAAAAATTGTCCTCCAGGTACAGCACGAACTTCTACAGGAACAGCTTTTACTTTATTTTCTTTATCAGCAATCAGAACAACGCGTTTGTCTTGTAATTCTAAAGTCGCATTTTGTGGAATTAAAATCACATCTTTTAAATTAGTTGGGATTTGTATCGTTCCACTTCCTCCAGAACGCAATAATTTGTTTGCATTGGAGAAACTTGCTCTTACATTAAACGAACCTGTTTGTGTATTGGCCTGTCCGCTAAAAGTTTCAATTTTACCCTCTTGTTCATATTGCATACCATTACTCAATATTAAATTGACACTAGGCATTTTACCAATTTTTTCCTGGAATGTTTCCCCCGCGGCATGCATTGTGATATCCAATTGCTGTTTTTCATTCATTGAAAAATAAGCATAAATGGTACTAACATCTGAAATACGAGTTAAAGGTTCAGCCGTTTGACTGCTTACATAACTTCCTAGTCTCAAAGGCAATGTCCCAACGATTCCGTTAACAGGACTTTTAATAGACGCATAATTTATTTTTTCAATAATACTTTGATAGGTACTTCTGGCACTGGCTAAATTTGCTTTAGCCGTTTCTAATTGTACATCACTAATAATATTACGGTCGACTAGTGGTTTCAAACGATTTACTTCCACCTGAGCAGCAGTTACTTTTGCTTTGGCAGCACTAGCTTCCTGATTTGCTGTTTGTGTTTCTAATTTAAAAAGTAATTGTCCTTTTTTAACTTCCTGACCTTCCTGAACGTATATTTTTTCAATATATCCATCCACTTTTGCACGAATATCAATATCGGTTACACCTTCTAAAGTGGCAGGATATTCTGCTAATAAAGTAGTGTTTGATTTTGTTATTTCAACAACCTTGTAGGGCATTACAGGAGGTGCCGCTGGCTCTTCTTTTTTTCCACAAGCTACTAAGAGTACTAAACTTATAATGGTTAATGAAAGTTTCTTCATTGTGATGGATTATTTATTGTTATTATTATTGATTTCTATTTGTTTAAACTCATTGGTTGTCTTGGTAAATACTTTTCCAACTTCGATAAGGTGAGTTCTGTAGGCTTTTACGTTTTCTAAATTGCATTTTTCTTCAGGGCAAGAGGCAGTTGCTTCCCGGTAATCAATCATTCGATCAATAATGACCATTTCAGAATCAATTAATTTATGAAAATTGGCCAATCGTTCACTTAAATTAGCTGGTTTGAAATATTTTTTTCGATCTCCAGCTTTCGTAAAATAGAATATCTTGTCCATTTTTAAAAGTAAGTTCAAATTGGTAGAAATAGAACTTTTGCTGGCACTTAATTTTTCGACCAAAGATTCAAATGTCAATCCGGTCTTGCATCCGTCAATGATTAGTGTACCTAAAATTCTTGCCGCTAGAGGAGGAATATTGTATAGTTTCTCAAAATGATTTCCGTACAATTCGATGATTTCTTCTCTTTCTGTATTAAAATCCATGATAATTTTTTTGCAAATTTACAATTGGTTCGGTGATTACCGAACTAACCGAACTTAATTTTATGTTAATTTTTTTAACAAGCTGTTTTAATTGGATTTATAATACAGCTGAAATGTTTTGTTGCAAAATTTAAAGCAACCATCAAATAGTTCATTTTAATTAAAAGTTAGTTCTCAAAAAAATGCTTAATATTGATAACATCTTTAACAAACCAAAAATAGTTAACCATGAAATTTAAAATTTTGCAGCAATCTTTTTTAATGATAACCTTATTTTCAGCTACTGTAGCTGTGGCACAACATAAATTTGTGAACACACCGCCGGAAGTTTCCCCGATGCCAATGAAACCTGAAATGACTGAAATTTGGGAACCGGAAGTAAAAATAATTACGCCTGCTAAAACCCTTGGCAATGCACCTTCGGATGCTATTATTTTATTTGATGGCGAAAATTTAGATCAATGGGTGAGTAAAAAAGATGTCAATAAACCTGCAACATGGAAAATTGTTGACGGAGACTACATGGAAGTTGTTCCCGGTTCTGGTGGGATTCAAACTAAAATGGCTTTTGGAGATTGTCAGTTGCACTTGGAATGGAGTACACCGGATGAAGTTTTAGATGGTGGACAGGCAAGAGGAAACAGTGGAGTGTTTTTCCAAAATAGATATGAATTGCAAATATTAGATTCTTATAATAACAGAACTTATAGTAATGGTCAGGCGGGAAGTATTTATAAAGATCATCCACCATTAGTAAACGCGGTAAAAACACCATTAGAATGGAATGCTTATGATGTGATTTATACTGCACCCCGATTCAAATCAGATGGAAAAATTGATAGTCCAGCCAGAATTACAGTACTTTTAAACGGTGTTTTGATACAGAATAATGTAACAATAAATGGCTTAACACTTTATATCGGTTTGCACAATTATCCGTCGTCTCATGGCGATGATGTTATTTTGCTTCAAGATCATGATTCTAAAAATCAATTCAGAAATATTTGGATTAGAAAACTTTAAAAAAGAGGTAAAAGGAGTGGAGAAAATGCTCCTTTTTACTAGAGAGAGGCAAACCAGAATTAGTAAATTATCTGTTTTTAAAATCTAATTTACTTATATTTGTCAACCTAAAATTCAAGTTGTAGTGAGTCAAATCAATAAACTAAAAATCTTCAACGACCCTATTTACGGGTTTATTACCATACCTAATGCCTTAATATACGACTTAATACAGCATCCTTATTTTCAGCGTTTGCGTCGAATTACACAAATGGGTTTGTCATATTTAGTATATCCGGGAGCGAATCATACTCGTTTTCATCATGCTTTGGGCTGTATGCATTTGATGCAAAAAGCGGTGGATGTTTTACGATTTAAGGAAGTTTCTATTTCAGAAGAAGAAGAAAACGCACTTTATATTGCTATTTTGTTACACGACATTGGTCATGGACCGTTTTCGCATGCTATGGAAAAAAGTATAGTAGAAGATGTGCATCACGAGGAAATTTCGCTGTTATTTATGCGTCAATTGAATGTTGAATTCAAAGGACAACTAAGTCTAGCGATTAAAATATTCGAAGGAGATTATCATCGAAAATTCATGTTGCAATTGATTTCGAGTCAGTTAGATATGGATCGAATGGATTACTTAAAACGCGATAGTTTTTACTCGGGTGTGGCCGAAGGAAATGTCAATTCAGAGCGTTTAATCCAGATGATGAATGTTGAGGATGATTTTTTAGTTATTGAAGAAAAAGGAATTTACTCGGTAGAAAAGTTTTTAATGTCCCGTCGATTGATGTATTGGCAGGCTTATTTACATAAAACCAGTTTAGTGGGCGAATTGATTTTGACAAAAATATTAAAGCGTGCTAAAGAACTGACTTTAAAAGGAATTGTTTTACCTTGCAGCGAGCCATTACAATTTTTTATGCAAAATAAAATTGTTTTAGAATCGTTTAATACTGAAACCTTAGATTTGTTTTCTCAATTAGATGATTTTGATATCATTAGCGCATTGAAAGCTTGGCAAAGACACGATGATTTTATTTTGTCGTCTTTGAGTAAAATGATTATCAATAGAGATTTATTGAAAATAAAATTAACTAGTGAAAAAGTAGCTGTTGAAGATTTAAATCCATTGAAAGAGCGTTTCGCATTAGAAAACAATATCAGTATAGCCGATACAAATTATTTTATTTTTAAAGGAAAAATAAAAAATCAGGCTTATGATAAGGAAGCTGAACCTATACGAATTTTGAAAAAAGACCGTACTGTTGAAGATGTTATAGAGTCATCTGATCAGTTGAATTTAAAATCTTTATCAAAATCGGTGACCAAATATTATATTTGTTTCCCAAAACAACTAGCATAAATCCACATTTAAAATCTATTTTTTTATATTTTTGTCGGAATGAAATTTACAGCAGAACAAATAGCGGGTGTTTTAGGAGGTGAAGTAGTAGGGAATCCTCTGGCTGAAGTGCATCAGTTATCTAAAATCGAAGAAGGAAAAGTAGGTTCTCTAACTTTTTTATCTAATCCCAAATACAATAATTACATCTACACAACCGAGGCTACAATAACGATTGTAAACACAACTTTTATTCCTGAATCAGAATTAAAAACTACTTTGATTAAGGTGGAGGATGCTTATATAGCTTTTTCTAAATTATTAGAATTTTATGATCAGGCAAAGAAAGCAGCTAAAGTAGGTATTGAATCTCATACTGTATTGGCTGAAGACGTAAAGTATGGTGAAAATCTATATTTAGGTAGTTTCAGTTATGTTGGTACCAATGTGGTTATGGGTGATAATGTGAAAATTTATCCTAATTGTTTTATTGGAGATAATGTTGTCATTAGTAATAATGTCACTATTTTTGCGGGCGCCAAGATTTATTCAGAAACGATAATAGGCAATAATTGTACTATTCATGCAGGAACGGTTATTGGTTCAGACGGTTTTGGATTTGCACCTCATTCGGATGGTACGTACAAGAAAATTCCTCAAATAGGAAATGTGATTATTGAAGATGATGTTGAAATAGGAGCTTGTACAACAATTGATAGAGCGACATTAGGCTCAACAATAATTAGAAAAGGGGTAAAATTAGACAATCAAATTCAAATAGCGCATAATGTTGAAATAGGGGAGAACACCGTAATTGCTGCTCAAACAGGAGTTGCTGGCTCTACTAAAATAGGCACAAACGCAATGATTGGTGGACAAGTAGGGATATCCGGGCATTTGACCATTGGAAATAATGTTAGAATCCAAGCGCAGTCTGGAGTTGCCAGAAATATCAAAGACGACGAAATTTTGCAAGGAAGCCCAACATTTGGCTATAGTGATTTTAGTAAATCCTATGTGCATTTTAAAAATTTCCCTAAGATTATTGCAGAAATTGAAGAATTAAAAAAACAAATATTAAACCAAAAAAATGGAAACAATGGTTAAACAGAAGACCATCAAAACAGAAATCTCACTAACTGGAGTTGGGTTACACACCGGTAAAGAAGTTAAAATGACTTTTAAACCTGCTCCTGCAAATAATGGTTTTACTTTTGTTAGGTTAGATCTTGAAGGACATCCTGTAATTGAGGCCGATGCAAATTATGTTGTAAATACTCAAAGAGGGACAAATTTAGAAAAATTAGGCGTTAAAATTCAAACACCAGAGCATGTTTTAGCAGCTTTAGTAGGTTGCGATTTAGATAATGTTATCATTGAATTAGACGCTTCAGAACTTCCTATTATGGATGGTTCTTCAAAATATTTTGTTGAAGCTTTAGAAAAAGCAGGTGTTGAAGAACAAAATGCTAAACGTAATGTTTATGTAGTAAAAGAAGTTATTTCTTTTACTGACGAAGCTAGCGGTAGCGAAATTCTGGTAATGCCTAGTGATCATTATACGGTAACTGCAATGGTTGATTTTGGTACTAAAATATTAGGTACACAAAATGCAACACTTAAAAATATAAGTGATTTTAAATCTGAAATTGCATCATCAAGAACTTTTAGTTTTTTACACGAATTAGAGTCTCTTTTAGACAATGGTTTGATTAAAGGTGGCGATTTGAATAATGCTATTGTTTATGTAGATAAAGAAATATCTACAACTACAATGGAAAATTTAAAAGTAGCTTTTGGTAAAGACACAATTAATGTAAAACCTAATGGTATTTTAGACAACCTAACATTGCATTATCCAAATGAGGCTGCAAGACATAAATTATTGGATGTAATTGGTGATTTAGCTTTGATTGGAACAAAAATCCAAGGAAAAGTTATTGCTAATAAACCAGGGCATTTTGTAAACACACAATTTGCTAAAAAAATGGCAAAAATGATTAAAATCGAACAGCGTAACTACGTTCCTGTTTACGATTTAAATCAAGAGCCTTTGATGGATATCCATAAAATTATGGCTGTGTTACCTCATAGACCTCCATTTTTATTGATTGACAGAATCATTGAAATGTCAGATAATCACGTGGTGGGAATGAAAAATGTAACAATGAATGAAAATTTCTTTGTTGGACATTTTCCAGATGCTCCCGTTATGCCAGGCGTTTTAATTGTAGAAGCTATGGCACAAACAGGAGGAATCTTAGTTTTAAGTACTGTTCCTGATCCTGAGAATTATTTAACTTATTTCATGAAAATTGATAATGTTAAATTTAAATATAAAGTATTGCCTGGTGATACTTTGATATTTAAGTGTGATTTAATTACTCCTATTAGAAGAGGAATTTGTCACATGCAAGCGAATGCTTATGCTAATGGACGATTAGTTGCTGAAGCTGAATTAATGGCGCAAATAGCAAAGAAACAACAATAGATAGAAACAGTTCCCTCCCTGTTACTATAAAGATTTTTTAATAGTAATTAAGGTAATTAATTATAAAAACAAAATAGATGAATCAACCGTTAGCATATGTTCATCCTGGCGCTAAAATTGCCAAAAATGTGGTTATTGAACCTTTTACTACTATTCACAATAATGTGATTATTGGTGATGGTACTTGGATAGGTTCTAATGTAACCATCATGGAAGGTGCAAGAATTGGAAAAAATTGCAATATTTTTCCCGGAGCAGTTATCTCAGCAGTTCCTCAAGATTTAAAATTTGGTGGCGAAGATTCATTGGCTATAATTGGTGATAATTGTACCATTAGAGAATGTGTAACAATCAATAGAGGTACAAGTGCTTCAGGGCAAACCGTTATTGGAAATAATTGTTTAATAATGGCGGCAGCACACATTGCACATGATTGTGTTGTAGGTGATAATGCTATTATTGTAAATGGTGTGCTTTTAGGTGGCCATGTAATTGTGGGTAAACACGCCGTATTAGGTGGTTTAGCAGCAGTGCATCAGTTTATCAATATTGGAGATCACGCTATGGTTTCAGGTGGTTCATTAATTCGTAAAGATGTTCCTCCTTATACTAAAGCGGCTAAAGAACCTTTGTCTTATGTAGGTATAAATTCTGTTGGATTAAGAAGAAGAGGTTTCGCAACCGAAAAAATCAGAGAGATTCAAGATATTTACAGAATTTTATATCAAAAGAATTACAATACTACTCAGGCTTTAGGAATCATTGAAGCTGAAATGGAAGCAACTCCAGAAAGAGATGAAATCATCGATTTTATTAGAAATTCTTCTCGCGGTATTATGAAAGGATATTCAGGAAATTATTAATCCTCACCCCAGCCCTCTCCAAAGGAGAGGGAGTTAATTCAGATTGCAAAAAAACATATATAAATTAATTAAGTAACATAATTCCATCTAGTCACCTTCCCCTTCGGGGAGGGTTGGGGTGGGGAAAAAATTAAAACAATGGCATCTACATCAGATATTAGAAACGGACTTTGTATTAAATACAATCACGATATTTATAAAATTATCGAATTTTTACATGTTAAACCAGGAAAAGGACCTGCTTTTGTAAGAACAAAATTGAAAAGTTTAACAACTGGAAAAGTATTGGATAATACATTCTCAGCAGGACATAAAATTGAAGATGTACGTGTAGAAACACATACTTACCAGTATTTATATGCTGAAGGAGATCAATTTCATTTCATGAATAACGAATCTTTTGAGCAAATTACTTTGAACAAAAGCATTCTTGATAATCCGGATTTATTGAAAGAAGGTACTAATGTAATGGTTCAGGTTAATACTGAAACTGATTTGCCTTTATCAGTAGATATGCCAGCTTCAATTATTCTTGAAGTAACTTATGCTGAGCCAGGAGTAAAAGGAAATACAGCAACAAATGCAACTAAATCAGCAACTGTTGAAACAGGAGCTACAGTTAACGTACCTTTGTTTATTAATGAAGGGGATAAAATTAAAATCGATACCGCTTCAGGTTCTTACATGGAGCGTGTTAAAGAGTAATGAATCAATTTGATAATTTGTCAATGAGTCAATTAGAAAATTGCTGATGCAATATCAGTTTCGTAATTTATTTTCTAATTGACACATTTTCAAATTGACACATTTTCAAATTAAAATATATGAAATTTACAACAGCATATTCTTTAAAAGAAATCGCAAATTTACTTAATTGTGAATTTGTAGGGAATGAGAATTTTGAGGTTTTGGGCATGAACGAAATTCATGTGGTAGAAAAAGGAGATATTGTTTTTGTAGATCATCCTAAATATTACGACAAAGCATTAAACTCAGCAGCTACTATTGTGTTGATTAATAAAAAAGTGGACTGTCCTGAAGGAAAAGCACTTCTTATTTCGGATGATCCATTTCGAGATTTTAATAAACTAACTAATTATTTCAAACCTTTTCAGTTTTCAGGAGTTGCTATTTCTCCAACTGCTATTATTGGCGAAGGAACTATAATTCAGCCTAATTCTTTTATTGGAAACGGTGTAGTTATTGGAAAAAACTGTGTGATACATTCTAATGTTTCTATCTATGACCATACTGTTTTAGGTGATAATGTTATTATCCATGCTGGAACCATTTTGGGTGCAGATGCTTTTTATTATAAAAAACGTCCTGATGGTTTTGACCAATTGCTTTCTGGTGGGCGAGTAGTTATTAAAGACAATGTTGGAATTGGTGCGTTATGTACCATTGATAAAGGAGTTACTGGTGATACTACTATTGGAGAAGGAACAAAAATTGACAATCAGGTTCATGTAGGTCATGATACTGTTATTGGAAAAAAATGTTTGATTGCTTCTCAAACAGGAATTGCCGGTTGTGTTATTATCGAAGACGAAGTAACCATTTGGGGACAAGTAGGAACAACAAGCGGAATCACCATTGGAGAGAAAGCAGTTTTATTAGGTCAAACAGGAGTAACCAAATCGGTTGCTGGTGGGAAAACTTATTTTGGAACACCAATTCAAGAATCCAGAGAAAAATTAAAACAATTAGCCAATATCAAAAAAATTCCGGAAATTCTTGATAAGCTGAAACAATAGAAAACTTACCATAATTATTGTGTTTTGTTTAAAAACCCAATAGTTTGTGAGTAAGCTAACAAAATGAGTCAAATATCAATCTTTTTTTTGATAAGAAAACCGCTCAAAATAATTTCGAAAACCTTATTTTTGCATCACAAATTTAAAAATCATATAAAATATATATCATGAGTGTTTTAGTTAACAAAGATTCCAAAATAATTGTACAAGGATTTACAGGAAGCGAAGGTACTTTCCATGCTTCTCAAATGATTGAATACGGTACTAACGTTGTAGGTGGTGTAACTCCAGGAAAAGGAGGATCAACTCACTTAGATCTTCCTGTTTTTAACACTGTTAAAGATGCAGTGGATCAAGCTGGAGCTGATACTACTATTATTTTTGTACCACCAGCTTTTGCTGCTGATGCTATTATGGAAGCTGCTGATGCTGGAATTAAAGTAATTATTGCAATTACTGAAGGTATTCCAGTTGCGGATATGATCTATGCTAACAACTACGTTAAAGAGAGAAACGCTAGATTAATTGGACCTAACTGTCCTGGTATCATTACTCCAGGTGAAGCTAAAGTAGGTATCATGCCAGGTTTCGTTTTCAAAAAAGGAACTGTAGGGATTGTTTCTAAATCAGGAACTTTAACTTACGAAGCTGCTGACCAAGTTGTAAAACAAGGTTTAGGAATCACTACAGCTATCGGTATTGGTGGAGATCCAATCATTGGAACAACTACTAAAGAAGCAGTTGAATTATTGATGAACGATCCTGAAACTGAAATTATCATCATGATTGGTGAAATTGGAGGTCAATTAGAAGCTGATGCTGCTAAATGGATTAGAGCTGATGGTAACCGTAAACCAGTTGTTGGTTTTATCGCTGGAGAAACTGCTCCTGCTGGTAGAACTATGGGGCATGCTGGTGCTATTGTTGGAGGTTCTGACGATACTGCTGCTGCTAAAAAACAAATCATGAGAGACAACGGAATTCACGTTGTTGATTCACCAGCTGAAATTGGTAAAAAAGTAAAAGAAGTTTTAGGATAATCTCTAAAACCAAATTTAAATAAATTAAGCCTCACATTTGTGGGGCTTTTTTAGTATAAAACAGAATTAAAGAAATACATTTGCACTCGATTAAAATTAGGAATACTAATTTTGCTTGAAATAAATAAAAAATTAATAATTGGTTTCTAAAAAGCGTGCTTTTGTTTGGGCTTTTTTTGAAAAATCAATTCAAAAGAGAATATTATGTATAAGGAATTAGAAGGATTCAAAGTTAAAAATCAATTTTCATTAACAATCGAAGATAGCTTAGAAGAAGTTTGTAATGCTACTGAGGGTTCAGGTGTGTTTTTAGTTTTTGATGTTGCTGAAGCAAAAGAATTAATCATGGTAGGTTCTACTGGAACAGTACAAAATGATGGTACTTTGAAGACTAAAAATGGTGGATTGTATGACAAAATTGTAAACGGTCACCAATTTGCAAAAACAGGAAGGAAATATTCTTGGCCTGCACAAATGAAAAAAGAAGAAATTAGCCGTTTAGAAGTGGTTTGGTATGAAACATTTAACGATGATACAAAAGTGATTCCTACTTTTGTTGAAGGACAAGTTTTGCAAAACTTTTTGAGTGAAAATGCAAAATTACCAAGATGGAATGTGGCTTTCTAAACCATAATTCATAAAATAATTGAAATGCCCACGTAATTCGTTGGGCATTTTTTTTGTTTAAATATCTAGTAAAATATTTTTATTTGTAAGGATTACTTTTCTTTGTGTTTTGTTAAACTTTGAATTTTAATTTTTTATATTAGTATATTGATAATAGAATTGACACTCAAAGCTATTCATGCAATGGTTTATGAGTTGTGCAGGTTGAGAGAGGAGGAGATTGGAATTGTTGAAATAAGTTAAAATAAAAAAATATGGAATTAAACGAATTTATAAAACAAACTATTATACAAATAACTGATGGAGTCAGAGGTGGTCACGAATATGTAGTTTCAAATAGTTTGGGCAGTGGTATTAACGATGTAACATATAAAGAAGTGAGTTTCGATATTGCAGTTACAACTAATGAAGAGGAAAAAACAGGAATTGGTGGAAAATTGAATGTAGTAATTTTTTTTAACGCTGGTATAGACAAAGAAGACATTTCAAAATCAACTAACTATAATCGAATACAATTTAAATTGAGTTTAGATATTACAACACAAGGAAATTGACAAATTCGTTTGTGAATTGATAGATTGGGTGAGAAGAAAATATTATAGTAGAAAATAAGTAAAGGTATGACAGCTATTGATTTTGCTAATATACAAGAAGATTTGATTAAAATCAGAAATAAAATTTTTGAAACTCATAAAGTATTCAAACAACTTAAAGATATTTCAGAGTTTTATGATGGATTATCATTTGCTACTATAGGTGCTATTACTTTAGGGGTAAAGAATCATATTAATTTAGACAAACAAACTTTCACTTCTATTAAGGGAACTCTAGAGTCAATACAACACGTATTGCACAAAGGGAGAGTAAATGATGCTTATTCTTTATTGAGAAAATATTATGATGTAACTATTATTAATATTTATATAATCTTGTTTATTGAAGATAGTTTTAAATCTGGAAAGATAGATGGACTTATAGTTAAAGATATTGAAAATTGGAGAAATGGAACAAAAAAGCTTCCAAGAAGTGGAACTATTTTTAAATATGTACAAGAATCTGAAATATTAAAAGAAATAACGAGTGTTTTGAAAAAGGACGAACGTTATGATAATATTAGAGATAGATGTAATGATAATACCCATTACAACTATTATCTTAATATGTGCCTAAATAATGAAGAGGATATTGAACACGATTATAGAATAAAGTTATTAGATGCTTTTTCTGAAGATTTAGTCACAATATTTATTCAGCATTTTTCATACTTATTTTCGTTAAAACAAGAATATATGGCAGCAAGTAATTATATAGATTGTCTTGAATTAGGCTTAACTCCAGAGGAGGATTCACAATATTGGGTAGCTCCATTTGTTCAAGAAATATTTGATAAATATATAAAAACGAATAGATTAGATCTGTCTGAGGAAATAATACTTAGAACATCTATGAAACTTGAATAATTGTAAAGAATTTCTATTTATGATTTATTTGCCGTGGTTGGAATAGTATTTTTATTTTAGTAGATTTTGAAGTAAAAGTTAAATTCATTGCGTAATAACAAAAATGTTATTAAATTTGAAAATCAAGTTATGAATGATAAAGAACAATTTAAAAGCGAGAAGAATAAACTTCAAAAAGATTTATTGTTTTATCTTGAGTTTTACAAAGAATTGTCTGGTAGAAGTCCGCAAATGAAAAAGGTTGTGGATTTAGAAATCAAAAAGTTAGTTCAAAAATTAAAAGAACTCGGGAAATAACATTGCATTACTAATTTAATACAGAAAGTTATGTTAGATGAAATTAAAAAACTAAAAGAAAAATATCAAAATACAGAAAATGAAAACGAAATCGCTTCTATTCATAGCGAAATGAATTTGTTGTTTACTGAAAATCCCAATGCATTTGCAGATTCTTTATTGGAATGTATAAAAGAAAGTAATAAAAAAGCCGATGAATTGTTGTTAAAGCAAAAGCTTGAGGATATTTTACCTGTAATTTCGGTTTCTTATTTAGCTAAAAATTATTTCAAAAAAACACCGCAATGGTTTTATCAAAGGTTAAATGGAAATAATGTAAATGGTAAAGAAGCGCATTTTACTCACAAAGAATTAGAAACACTAGCACTTGCTTTAAAAGAAATAGGACAAAAATTAAGTGCATCAGCCTCACTCATATTATAGTAATCCCAATATTTAATTCAAAACTTTAAAAGCTTTACTTCGGTAAGGCTTTTTTTATAGCATAAATTTTATAAAACAGCTAAATCGTTTATATTTGTACCTCGATTTAGAAAACAAACTTATTATCATAATATGAAATTACTCGAAGGAAAAGTAGCTATTATAACAGGAGCAAGTCGCGGAATTGGAAGAGGAATTGCTGAAGTTTTTGCAAAAAGCGGGGCTAATGTAGCTTTTACTTACAGCTCATCAGCTGAATCAGCTTTGGCTTTAGAAAATGAATTGAACGCTTTAGGTGTTAAAGCAAAAGGGTATAAATCCAATGCAGCCGATTTTAACGAAGCACAAACTTTAGTAGATACTGTTTTAGCTGATTTTGGCACAGTTGATATTTTGATCAATAATGCCGGAATTACTAAAGATAATTTGTTAATGCGTATGTCAGAGGCTGATTTTGACCAAGTAATCGATGTGAATTTGAAATCGGTATTTAATATGACTAAAGCCATTCAAAAAACATTTTTGAAAAAACGTGCGGGTTCAATCATCAATATTAGTTCAGTTGTAGGGGTTTCTGGAAATGCAGGACAAACTAATTATGCTGCCTCTAAGGCTGGTGCTATTGGATTTACAAAATCAGTAGCTTTAGAATTAGGTTCTCGTAACATCCGTTGTAATGCTATTGCGCCAGGATTCATTGAAACTGAAATGACTGCTAAATTAAGTGAAGATGTTGTAAAAGGATGGACAGAAGGAATTCCTTTGAAACGCGGTGGAACTACAGAAGATGTTGCGAATGCTTGTTTATTCTTAGCTTCAGATATGAGTGCTTATGTTACAGGACAAGTATTGAATGTTTGCGGAGGAATGCTTACGTAAAAAGTGTTCAGCCTGCCTGTCGGCAGACAGGTGTTTAGATTTTTAGTGTTCAGTGAATACTAAAAATTGACCGCTATAACTTGTCTGATTACTAAAAAACTGACCACTGATTACTAAATAAATATGACAACAAACACCATTCTATTAGTATTACTTTCATTATTAATAGCAGCTGGGTTGTCTTATTTTCAATATTATTACAAAGCCAAAAGTAAATTAAAGATCAATTTACTTTTGGCTTTTTTACGTTTTTTAAGCATTTTCGGAATATTATTGTTGTTAGTCAATCCAATAATAACAACCAATAATATAGAAATGTTAAAGCCACCGCTTGCTGTAGTGGTTGATAATTCCAGTTCCATATCTTATTTAAAAGCTGAAAAAATAGCTTCTGAATTGTATTTGAAACTAAAGGATAATAAAGCATTGAATGAAAAATTCAACATTCAATCCTATCAATTTGATTCGGAGTTTTCTCTTTTAGAAAAATTAAATTTTAAAGGAACTCAAACCAATTTGAATGTAGCTGCTAAAGATTTAAAAGCAATCAACAAAAACAGCCAGTTTCCTACGGTACTAATTAGTGATGGAAATCAAACTTCAGGCAATGATTATGTATATAGTTTTGATGCTTCTAATAAATTTTTTCCCATAGTTTTAGGAGATACAACCAGGGTTTTAGATTTAAAAATCAACCAACTGAATGTTAATAAATATGCTTTTCTCAAGAATAAATTTCCTGTAGAAGTATTTTTACAATATTCAGGTACAAAAAATACAACAGCCGATTTTCAGATTTCTCAAGGAAATTCAGTTTTGAGTAAACAGAAAGTTTTTTTTTCAGCGGCTAAAAATACAGCTGTTATTAGTCTTTTGTTGTCAGCAAATAAAATAGGAACGCAGTTGTATAAAGCGAGTTTGGTTTCGAATGAAAAAGAAAAAAACAGCTATAATAATAATAAAAATTTTGCTGTAGAAGTTATAGATCAAAAGACCAATGTTGCCATAGTTTCGTCAATTAACCATCCTGATATAGCGGCTTTGAAACGTGCCATTGAATCTAATGCACAACGTAAAGCAACTATAGTTAATCCAAAACAAATCAACGGATTAAATGATTATAATGTTTTGGTTTTTTACCAACCTACAACCGAATTCAAATCTGTTTTTGATGCGAATAAATTAGCTCGAATTAATACATTTTTTATTACCGGAACACATACTGATTTTGGATTTTTAAACCAACAACAAAGCAATTTAGATTTTAAAATGACTTCTCAAAAAGAAGATTATTTGGCTGAATATAATTCGCAATTTAATTTGTTTGCTATTGATAATATTGGTTTCGAAAATTTTCCTCCTTTACAAAATCCTTATGGAAAAATTAAAGTAAATGGAAACACTACTGTTTTACTTTCTTCAAAAATTAGAAATATCGACACTCAAGCACCATTGCTTGCTTTTAGTGAAAATCAAGGAAGCCGTTCTGCATTTTTGTTAGGAGAAAACAGTTGGAAATGGCGTTTAGAAAGTCATATTACAAATGAGTCTTTTGAAAAATATGATATTTTTATTGATAAAATCATTCAGTTTTTAGCAACAAATAATGCTAAAAAATCCTTGGTTGTCAATCATGAAAGCTTTTACAACTCAGGAGATGCTATCGAAATCACGGCTCAATATTTTAATAAGAATTATGAATTTGACGAAAAAGCACATTTGACAATTGCATTAGTTAATTCTAAAACAAAGCAAACTAAAAATTACGATTTACTAAAAGGAAACAATGCCTACAAGGTAAATCTGGACGGATTAACCGCAGGAAATTATCAGTTTACAGTGAAAAAATTGAATTCAAATGCTGCGTATTCGAGTCATTTTGAAATTTTAGATTTTGATATCGAAAAGCAATTTGTAAATCCTGATTTGGATCGATTGAAACAATTAGCCTCATTGACACAAGGAAAAGTCTATTATCCGAATCAAATAGATGCTTTGATCCAATCGCTTTTAGCCGATGAGAATTATAAAACTATTGAAAAAAACAATATAAAACGCTCTCCTTTGATTGATTGGAAATGGTTGTTGGTTTTCATTTGTAGTTTTTTTACCATCGAATGGTTTGTTCGAAAATACAACGGTTTGTTGTAAGTGATTTTAAATTTTAATAAAAAGATTTCTCTTGAAAAAAAAATCCAAAATTTTCCCTGAAAACGGAATCTTTAATTTAGAAAAACACACTAGAACACAACAAGTAATTTTTGTTTGTTTGCTATTGATTTGTTTAACAGGGATTATCACTCCGCCTATTGCATTATTATTGGGTTTGCTTGTTGCTAATATTTCGGGACATCCCTGGTTGCATTTAAATCATAAAATCATTCGTTTTTTACTTCAGGTTTCGGTAGTGGGTTTGGGTTTTGGTATGAATGTTACTAATGCTTTATTGTCGAGTAAAGAAAGTTTCATACTCACAGTTGCTACAATATTTAGTACTGTTTTCTTAGGAAGTGTTTTAGGGAAATGGCTCAATACCGATAGAAAAACATCCCATTTAATTTCGTGCGGAACTGCAATTTGTGGTGGAAGTGCCATTGCAGCAATTACTCCGGTTATCCAATCAGATGAAAAACAGACTTCAGTAGCTTTAGGAGTGATTTTTATCTTAAACTCTATTGCCTTGTTTTTGTTTCCAACCATTGGACATTGGCTAAACTTATCTCAGCAAGATTTCGGATTGTGGTGCGCCTTAGCCATTCATGATACCAGTTCGGTTGTGGGAGCGGCTAACAAGTATGGTCCAGAAGCCTTAGCCATTGCAACTACAGTAAAATTAGCGCGTGCCTTATGGATAATTCCAATTGTACTAATGACAAGTTTCTTGTTTAAAAACAAAACAAGCAGAATAAAAATCCCTTATTTTATTGGTTTTTTTATTCTGGCTATGATTGTGAATACTTATGTTCCTCAAGTAGCAATTGCTACTCCTTATATTGTTGCTGCTGCCAAAATTGGATTAACTGTTACCTTGTTTTTTATTGGTTCAGGACTCAGTAGTTCGGTTTTACTAGCCGTTGGAATAAAACCATTGATACAAGGAATTTTACTATGGGGATTCATTGCTTCAATGGCTTTAATGGCAATTTTGTATCTGAACTAAATTATTGTTTTTGATATTTCTTTTTCTTCAAAATATCAGAAGCGGTTTGGTAAAAAGAAATGGTTTCGTTTACTAAATCGGTTCTTTCATTTTTCAAAGGTTTTTGATTGTAATACAACTGAAAATCAGCTTCAATTCCTTCCTTTGGTTCTAATGTAAGTGCGTATTGTTTTACTTGTTGCTTAGGCGAAAGAATAGTCAAAACATTGTCCTTAATCAATCCTAAGTCTTGGTAAGTAGCAATCAAAGCTCTTGGTTTATAATCTGCTTTTAATACATCTTGTCCAAAAAATTTCGATTGATAATTAAAGTTCAGCAATCCTAAAGCAGTAGGCATTATATCAATTTGAGACATTAATTGGGTATAATGTTGTGGTTTGACAAATCCAGGTGCATAAATCATAGCTGGAATTCTGTATTTGTCTAAAGGAAGTTCAGTTTTTCCTGCGCTAGAAGCACAGTGATCAGCAATAATTACAAAAACTGTATTCTTGAACCACGGCTGTTTTTCGGCCATTTCAAAGAATTTTTTCATTGCATAATCGGTATATTTCACACCGCCGCTACGTGATTTAGCATCTCCGGGGATGTCTATTTTTCCATTAGGATAAGTAAAAGGTCTGTGGTTACTTACCGTCATCCAATGATTAAAAAATGGTTTCCCTGATTGCGCTTCGGCATTCATGGTTTTAATGGCTTTATTCACCATGTCCTCATCACAAACTCCCCAAATGTTAGAGAAAGTAATTTCTTCCGGTTTGAATGTTTTTTTATCTACAATATCATAGCCGTTTCCAGTAAAGAAATCTTGCATATTGTCAAAAAATGCATCTCCTCCATAAAGGTATTTTACATTGTATCCTTTGGATTTAAAAATGCTTCCTGTAGAGAATTTGTTTTTGTTGTCTTTTCGTTTTACTACGCTTTCTCCGGCAGTAGGAGGAAGACATAAAGTTACGGCTTCTAACCCACGAACAGTTCTGTTTCCTGAAGCATATAAATTGGTAAACACTAAACTTTTAGTAGCTAAATCGTCTAAAAATGGTGTGATATTATCCTTGTTTCCATACATTTTCATAAAATCGGCGCTATAACTTTCAATTGTTATCAGCACAACATTCTTATGTATTTCGGCACTATCTGACTGAATCATTCTGGTAGAAGATAAGTTTTGGATAGTAGGTAATTGTTTTTCTAATAAAGCATAAGCTTCGTTCTCTGGTAAGGTTTTGTAGAATTTGAAATAATCCAATTCGCTATTCATAAAAGCCAAATAAAAACGATAAATACCATTAGCTTGTAATTCATTGGTAAATACATTAGAGGCATTTTCGGTTTTTGCTAATTTAGGAATGCTCCAAAGTGCAAGTCCAAACAAAAGAAAATAGATAAATGAGATTTGGATTTTTTCAAAAACAGTAGGGATTTTTTCAATGTAAATCTTTGATCTTTTGATGATAAAATAAGTTATAATTCCAGCGATGATAAATAAGCAAGAAAAAATAGGAATTACAGGATAAGATTCCATGATATTCCCAATAACTTCATTGGTATAAACCAAATAATTCACAGCAATAAAATTGTATTTCACTCCAAATTCGTTCCAAAAAAAGTACTCACTAATCGCATTTTGCAATATCAAAACAACATATAGAAACATTACAAAAGCAAAAAGCCAATACCTTATTTTATCTCTTTTTTCAGGTAAAAACAATAGTAAACTAAAAAGCAATGTTTTAATCCCGACAAAAGCAAGTCCTATTGTTGGTAAAGCACCTCCATATTCAGAAAGAATTGATTTTCCTGAAAGAATGTAGATAAATAATGCTAATAATAATCCCAAATGAATGTATCCATAAGGTTTTTGATATTTAGCATTAGAAATAAAAATAAGATACAACCACAAAAATCCACTGGCTACAATAAATACGAGCATATCAGAAATTAAACCCAATGAAAAAATCTTTGCAATTTCTAATCCTGAAAAAGAAGACTGTGTAATAGGATGAAAAACGAGTACAATTCTAAGAATGATACTGATAGTGATATAAAATAAAGTAAGGTTGTAAAACGGAGCTAATTTTTTTGAAAGGAACATGTTTTGAATTTATTTTTTGGTAAAATTAGTTATTTTAACACAATAATTAAGACTCGTTAACATGCTTTTCTAAAATGTGAATTCATTTTTGTTTTAATATATAATGAAATCCAGGTAGCTATTTAAAATTAGTTCGATAATAAGAAGTTTTGCTTGCTGGATAATATTAAATAATTTATTTTAGTAGGTGAAATACACTAATTAAAAATAAATATTATGAATGAAGCACATTTACATATGTTGGTTAATCATTTTCCAATTGTAGGCACTATTTTAGGATTAGTAATTTTGATAGGAGGTATCTATTTTAGAAGTGTTTCGATTAAAAATACCGCTTATTTTTTATTTGTGATAGCCACTGTTTTTACAGTGTTTTCTATGGCAACAGGTGAAGGAGCTGAAGAGTTAGTGGAAGATATGCCAACAATAGGGCGTGAAATCATTCATAATCATGAGGAATTAGCTGAGAAATTTGCTATTGTGATGTATTTATTAGGAGTGGTTTCAGTGATAGGTTTGATTACTAATATTAGACATCATGCTAAAGCCACATTCTTTTCTTATGCAATAACTGTTATCGCTATTGTAGCTGTGTTTTTATCGACAAAAGTGGGGACTTCCGGAGGAGAAATACGTCATACCGAAATTCGTTCAGAAGCAGCGGTTCAGAATACTAATGTTGCAAGTCCAAAATCAGAAACGAATGAGTATTAATATTTTTAATATTTTCGAAACATTTAGTTAAATTAAAAATTTGGTTGTAACTATTTTATCACTTATATTTGCAGCACAATTTTAAGATTAATACAAAATCATAATGTTATCAAATCAATTGCATCATCATCATTCACATTATTGCTCTCAAGCGATGTGTTAATGGTATGCGTGTAAGTCATCATATTAATAAACCCGTTTGAGTACATCAAACGGGTTTTTCATTGTGTGTTAAGTCCTTTGTACTCAAACACATTCAATAAAACATAAAAAAACAAAACAATGAGTACTTTAAAAATTGCAATTCAAAAATCAGGTAGATTAAACGAAGAAAGTATCCAAATCTTAAAAGATGCGGGGATTTCTATCAACAATGGTATTGATCAGTTAAAGGCTGAAGCATCTAATTTTCCATTGGAAGTTTTGTATTTAAGAAACTCCGATATTCCTCAATATTTGATTGATGGAGTAGTGGACATTGCTATTGTAGGAGACAATTTATTGGTTGAAAAAGGAAAAAACATTGAAGTAATCCAAAAATTAGGTTTTTCTAAATGTAAAGTTTCTATTGCCGTACCTAAGGCGTTTGAATACAACTCTATTCAGGATTTGAATGGTTTACGTGTTGCGACTTCTTATCCAAATACAGTGATTGATTATTGTAATTCAAAAGGAGTAACCGTTGATATTCACCAAATTTCTGGTTCAGTAGAAATTGCACCAAACATTGGATTGGCTGATGCAATTGTGGATATTGTTTCCAGCGGAAGTACCTTGTTTAAAAATAACTTGAAAGAGGTAGAAGTTATTTTTAAAAGTGAAGCTGTTTTAGCTGTTTCGCCAAAAGTTTCTGCTGAATCTCAAAAAATCATCGATACTTTAAAATTCAGAATCGAATCGGTTTTAAGAGCCCGTAAATCAAAATACATTTTGATGAATGTACCTAACGATAAAATCGAAGCGGTAAGCAGTATTCTTCCAGTATTGAAAAGTGCTACGGTAATGCCATTAGCTCAAGAAGGTTGGAGTAGTGTGCACACCGTGATTGACAAAGATACTTTTTGGGAAGTTATTGACCAATTGAAAGCAGCGGGAGCTGAAGGAATTTTGGTTTGCCCAATCGAGAAAATGGTACTTTAAAATCCCACCCAACCTTCCCAAAGGGAGGGCTTTTGAATAAATAATTTTAACGACTCGGCTCCCCTCTCTTTTGGAGAGGGGCTGGGGGAGAGGAAAAAAATGAACAAAATATATAATCCAACACCCGATACCTGGACTTCTATTTTAGAAAGACCAACTAAAACGGTAAAAGATATTGAACAAACGGTAAAAGAAATTTTTGCGGCTGTTCAAAAAGACGGAGATGTGGCTGTTGCCAAATATACTACGCAATTTGATGGTGTAAGTTTTGAAAACATCGAAGTTACTGCTACGGAAATCGATGCTGCTGTTGCGACTTTGCCAAATGACTTGAAAGAAGCAATTGCTTTGGCGAAAGCCAATGTAGAAAAGTTTCACCAGGCACAAAAAACGTCACGTGTTTCAGTTGAAACGGCTCCTGGTGTGCAATGCTGGCAGGAAAAAAGACCAATTCAAAAAGTGGGTTTGTACATTCCTGGCGGAACAGCGCCTTTATTTTCAACAGTATTAATGCTGGCTGTCCCTGCTAAGATTGCGGGTTGTAACGAAATTGTTTTGTGTTCGCCTCCCGATAAAAACGGAAATATTAATCCTGCGATTTTATATGCTGCTAACTTATGTGGTGTGACCAAAATAATCAAAGTAGGAGGAATTCAGGCGATTGCGGGAATGACTTTCGGAACCCAAGCAATCCCAAAAGTGTATAAAATTTTCGGACCTGGAAATCAATATGTAACCGTGGCGAAACAGTTGGCAACACAATTTGGCGTGGCGATTGATATGCCTGCCGGACCATCTGAATTGTTGGTTGTAGCTGATGATACTGCTGTTCCTGCCTTTGTAGCTTCTGATTTATTGTCGCAAGCAGAACACGGAACGGATAGTCAGGTAATTTTAGTTTCGACTTCTAAAGAAATGATAGATGCAGTTGAAAACGAAATTCAATCTCAATTGGAAGTGTTACCTCGTAAAGCCATTGCCGAAAAAGCGATTGCTAATTCGAAATTGATTTTTGTTGAAAATGATACTATTGCTTTAGATTTAATCAACAAATACGGCCCGGAACACTTTATTGTTTGTACTGCCAATAATGATTTTTATGTAGATGGAATCCAAAATGCAGGTTCAGTTTTCATTGGTAATTATACGCCGGAAAGTGCCGGAGATTATGCTTCAGGAACCAATCATACTTTACCAACAAATGGTTATGCTAAGAATTACAGTGGTGTGAATTTGGATAGTTTTATGAAATCGATGACTTTTCAAAAAATATCTTCCGCAGGAATTCAAAACATAGGGAAAGCGATTGAAATAATGGCAGAAGCCGAAGGATTGCAAGCGCACAAAAATGCGATTACTTTGAGATTGAAGAGTTTAGAATAAAAAAGATAATAGAATATAGATAAAAGAGAATAGATAGAAATTTAGAATCATAGTAAAGTCTATATTCTATGCTCTATTTTCTTTACTCTTTTTAAAATAAGAAAATGAAAAATTTTGATATAAATACTCTTGTTCGTGATAACGTTAAGGTTTTAAAACCGTATTCGTCGGCGAGAGATGAATTTGAAGATTTTGATACTGCTAATATGGTGTTTTTGGATGCCAATGAGAATCCGTATCAAAATGGGGTAAACCGTTATCCAGACCCGCAACAAGCGAGTGTGAAAGTGGTTTTAGCCAAAAATAAAGGTTTGAGTCCAAAGCAAATTTTGTTAGGAAACGGAAGTGATGAAGTATTGGATTTGTTGTTCAGAGCTTTTTGTGAACCAAAAGAAGATAATGTAATTTCGTTGCCGCCTACTTACGGAATGTATGGTGTTTTGGCTAATATCAACAATGTAGAGCACAAAGAAATTTTACTTTCTGAAAGTTTCCAACCAAGAGTAGAAGCTATTTTAGAAGCGGTGACAGCAAAAACTAAAATTATCTTTTTGTGTTCACCGAATAACCCAACTGGGAATTCGTTTACTGAAGAAAGCGTGACTACCATATTAGAAAAATTTAATGGTTTTGTAGTAATTGACGAAGCTTACATTGACTTTTCAGATAAGGCGAGTTGGTTGGCCAAATTAGATCAATATCCAAATTTGATTATTACACAAACCTTGTCAAAAGCGTATGGTTTGGCAGGAATTCGTTTGGGGATTTGTTACGGTTCGCTAGAAGTTATTGCAGTTTTGAATAAAATCAAACCGCCGTATAACGTAAACGAATTGACACAACAAAGAGCTTTAGAAAGATTAAAAGATCAATCAAAAATTGATAACGAAATCACTTCAATTATAGCACAAAGAGAAGCTTTATTGCAAGTTTTAGATAAAGTATCTTTTGTTGAAAAAATCTATCCAACAGAGGCTAATTTTATCTTGGTAAAAGTGGATGATGCTAACAAACGTTACGACGAATTAATAACTAAAGGAATCGTAATCAGAAACAGAACTACGCAGCCTTTATGTGAAAACTGTTTGCGTTTTACTATTGGAACCGAAGAAGAGAATAAGAAGTTGATGGAGGCATTGATTGATATTGGTATATAAGTGATAAATGGAAAAGTCAAAATTTAATACCAAGACAGATTTTCTTGAAGTCAGTGCAACTCATAAAATATATTATGAAGTTTGTGGAAATCCTATTGAAGAAACAATTTTGTTTATTCACGGTGGACCTGGTGCTGGATTTTCAGATCATGATAAGCGATTTTTTAATTTTGACAAACAACGTGTTATTTTTTTTGATCAAAGAGGATCATCCAAAAGCATTCCTTTTGGCTGTATTGAAGAAAATACAACTCAAGATTTAGTAAATGATATAACTAAACTTCTTGATTATTTGCAAATTGAAACAGTGTTGTTGTTTGGAGGGTCTTGGGGGACAACCCTTGGATTGGTTTATGCGATTAAAAATCCTGATAGAATAAAAGGATTGCTGTTAAGAGGTGTTTTTTTAGCTAATAAAGTTTCAATTAATCATTATTTGAATGGTGGTGTAGAAAAAGAGTTTCCAGAAATATGGAATAGGTTTAGTAAAAATGTTCCAAAAGAGAATGAATTATCAATTGCAGATTATTATTTGGAAAAAATCATAAATGGAACTCCTAAAGAGAAACATTTTTTTTCTTATGAGTGGGCTTTTTATGAAATATCAATCTATAAAAAAGGTATCACAAAAGACCAAATAAAAGCCGTTTTAGAGCAAATTCCTTATGAATCATTAGCTATAATGGAAGCACACTATTTACGAAACAATTGCTTTTTTGAAGAAAATTATATTCTTAAAAATCTGAAACAAATAGAACAAATTCCTGTAAAGATTGTACATGGAAAAGAAGATGCTATATGTCCTGTAGAGTTTGCTATTGAATTAGATTCAATGCTAAAAAACAGTGAATTATTTATTGTTGAAGGTGGACATTCTGATTCAGAACCTGAAATAGAGAATAAATTGATAGAAATAATAAATAAAAATGCTTGGTAAATGCAATTTTACCATAAATAACTAAAAGACCAAAAATAAATGAAAAAAGTACTTTTTATAGATCGTGATGGAACGATTGTTTTGGAACCAGAAGGATACCAATTAGACAGCTTGGAAAAATTAGAGTTTTATCCAAAAGCATTTCAATATTTGGCTAAAATTGCTACCGAATTGGATTATGAATTAGCAATGGTAACCAATCAAGATGGTTTGGGAACAGCTAGTTTTCCTGAAGATACCTTTTGGCCAACACAGGATTTTATTCTGAAAGCGTTTCAAAACGAAGGAGTTCTTTTTGATGATATTTTTATTGATCGTTCTTTCCCTGAAGACAATGCGCCTACACGTAAGCCTCGCACAGGAATGTTGACCAAATACATTGATAATCCAAACTACGATTTGGCAAACTCATTTGTTCTTGGTGACCGACTTACCGATGTGGAATTAGCTAAAAACCTTGGCGCTAAAGCCATCTTTATGAATACTACTGATGGAGCTGGAAGTGAAGAAATCAGTGCTAAAAGAGAAGAATTAGACGCTACAATAGTGTTACAATCTACCGATTGGAAACAAATATATGAGTTCTTGAAATTAGAAGAACGTACGGCTTCGATTACCAGAAAAACACACGAAACGGATATTTATATCAAATTAAACCTGGACGGAACTGGAAAAAGCAACATCGATACTGGAATTGCTTTCTTCGACCACATGTTAGACCAAATTTCGCGTCACGGACAAATGGACCTGGATATCAAAGTAAAAGGAGATTTGGAAGTGGATGAACACCACACGATAGAAGATACTGCGATTGCTTTAGGTGAAGTTTACGCGAAAGCCTTAGGAAATAAATTAGGTATTGAGCGTTACGGTTTCTGTTTGCCAATGGATGACTGTTTGGCACAGGTAGCTATCGATTTTGGTGGAAGAAACTGGTTGATTTGGGAAACCGAATTCAAACGCGAAATGGTGGGTAAAATGCCAACAGAGATGTTTTTCCACTTCTTTAAATCATTTTCTGATGGAGCGAAAGCCAATATCAATATCAAAGCGGAAGGCGATAATGAACATCACAAAATTGAAGCCATCTTTAAAGCTTTTGCGAAAGCGATAAAAGTGGCTGTAAAACGTGATACCGAAAAAATGATTTTGCCAAGCACGAAAGGGATGTTGTAAAATAAAGCTGGAAGTTTGAAGAGGGAAGTTTAAAACTTCTGACTTCTAACTTCTGACTTCTAACTTAAAGTAATGAAAATAGTTATCATAAATTACGGAGCAGGAAACATTCAAAGCATTCTATTTGCAATAGAAAGACTTGGTTTTACGGCTATGTTAACCAATAATCCTGAGGAAATCAAAGCAGCGGATAAAGTTATTTTTCCAGGTGTGGGAGAGGCTAGTTATGCCATGAAAATGCTAAAGGAAAGTGGATTAGATACTTTAATTCCAACCTTGACACAACCCGTTTTGGGAATTTGTCTGGGGATGCAATTGATGTGCAAACACACACAGGAAGGCGATACTACTGGTTTAGGGATTTTTGACGTAGATGTGATTAAGTTTACACCAAAAGTAAAAGTGCCACAAATGGGGTGGAATCAGATTTATAATTTGAAATCGGGTTTGTTTAAAGGAATTGCCGAAAACGAATACATGTATTTGGTACATAGTTTTTATGCACCACTTTGTGATGAAGCCATTGCAACGACTAATTATGAAGAAGAATACGCTTCGGCATTAGAGAATAATAATTTCTATGGAACTCAATTTCACCCTGAAAAAAGTGGTGATGTAGGAGAGCAAATCCTTGGGAATTTCTTAAAATTATAAATAGCAATGTCAATAGCAAAAATCAATTTCAATAGTAATTCAAACTTCTTACTCCTAACCTCTAACTTCTAACTTTAAAATGAGAATAATACCAGCTATAGACATCATCGACGGAAAATGTGTTCGCTTATCCAAAGGGGATTACAATACTAAAATTATATATAACGAAAATCCGCTTGAAGTTGCTAAGGAATTTGAAGCACACGGAATCGAATATTTGCATTTGGTGGACTTAGATGGAGCCAAATCAAGCAAAATTGTCAATTATAAAATATTGGAACAAATTGCTTCACAAACCAAATTGAAAATTGATTTTGGTGGTGGATTAAAAGCCGATTCTGATTTGAAAATTGCTTTCGAAAGTGGTGCCAATCAAATTACAGGGGGAAGTATTGCGGTAAAAAATCGTGCTATTTTTGAAAAATGGATTGCCGAATATGGTGCTGATAAAATCATTTTAGGAGCTGATGCAAATAATGAAAAAGTAGCGGTTTCTGGTTGGTTAGAAGATTCTAATGAAGATTTAGTTCCTTTTATTCAAGAGTACCAATCTAAAGGAATTCAGTACGTAATTTGTACTGATATCGCCAAAGATGGAATGCTTGAAGGACCTAGTTTTGATTTGTATGCTAAGATTCTAAAGGAAGCTAACGGAATAAAATTGATTGCTTCTGGTGGAATTTCTACCTTTGACGAATTACCTAAATTAGCCGAATTGGGTTGCGAAGGTACAATAATAGGAAAAGCAATTTACGAAGGAAGAATTAGTTTGAAGCAACTAGAGAATTATATAATTCAAGGTTAGAAGTCAGAAGTTAGAGGTTAGAAGTAGTCGGAATGAATGGAAATAAGAAGTTAGAGGTTAGAAATAGTTGAAATTGAAAACTTTTATTAATTTTAATCCAATTTTTCGATTTGTAATCGTACTTACTTAATTTAATATTTTCAATTCAACCTTTTACTTCTAATCTCTAACTTCTTACCTTAAACTTTAAATTATTTCTAACCTCTAACTTTAAAATTATGGCTCAGGATTTAAAGGCGAGAACTAAAAAATTTGCTATTGATTGTGGAAAGCTTTGCAGAAATTTTCCTCATTCAAGAGAATATAATGCTTATGTTAATCAATTGATACGATGTTCGAGTTCAGTTGGTGCAAATTATAGAGCATCACAAAGAGGAAAATCTACAGCAGATTTCATCAATAAATTAAAAATAGTTGAAGAAGAAGCTGATGAAAGCCATTTTTTTATTGAAATTTTGCTGGAACTATATGATTTAGGCGATGAAGATGTAAAGAATGAAATGATAAGATTATGTAAAGAAGCAAATGAATTGGTTGCTATAATAGTAGCTTCTATTAATACGGCAAAAAGTAAATTAAAATAACTTTTTTTGAGGTTATGAAACTTCTAATTTCTAACCTCTTATTTCTAACTTTAAATTATGTTAACAAAAAGAATTATCCCTTGTCTCGATATCAAAAATGGACGTACTGTTAAAGGCGTTAATTTCGTAGATTTGCGCGATGCAGGAGATCCGGTGGAATTAGCTAAAATTTATTCGGATGAAGGTGCGGATGAATTGGTGTTTTTAGATATCTCAGCGACTGAAGAACGCAGAAAAACTTTGGTTGATTTGGTTCGAAAAGTAGCTTCGACTATAAATATTCCATTTACTGTAGGTGGAGGAATTGCAGCAGTTTCTGATGTGGAAGTGTTGTTGCAAAATGGTGCCGACAAAGTTTCAATTAATTCTTCGGCGGTTAAAAATCCGCAGTTGATTAATGATTTGGCGCAGAAATTTGGAAGTCAATGTGTGGTGGTAGCTATTGATGCCAAGCAAATTGACGGACAATGGATTGTTCATTTAGTAGGAGGAAAAGTACCTACCGAATTGAATCTTTTTGACTGGGCACAAGAAGTAGAACAGAGAGGCGCAGGAGAAATCCTTTTTACCTCAATGGATAATGACGGAACTAAAAACGGATTTGCTAATGAAGCTTTGGCTAAATTGTCAAGTTTAGTAAATATTCCGATTATTGCTTCGGGTGGAGCCGGAAACATTCAGCATTTTGTGGATAGTTTTACTAAAGGAAAAGCCGATGCAGCTTTGGCAGCAAGTGTTTTTCATTTTAAAGAAATTGAAATCAAAACTTTGAAAAACGAATTAAAAAATAATAATATAGAAGTTAGAATATAGTTAAAAAGTTATGTGTTAGGAGTTAAGCGTTAAGAACTAAAAGTTCTAAAGAGTAACTACATAACACCTAAATCTTTAACCCATAACATCTAACTTATAACATAATTTTAAAAAAAATGGAAATAGATTTTTCAAGATTGGCACACGGGTTAATTCCTGCAATTATTCAAGATAGTGAAACCAAAAATGTTTTGATGTTAGGTTATATGAATGCCGAGGCTTATCAAAAAACAATTGAAACAGGAAAAGTAACTTTTTATAGCCGTTCTAAGCAACGTCTTTGGACTAAAGGAGAAGAAAGCGGTCATTTTTTAAACTTGGTTAATATTAAAAATGATTGCGACGAGGATACATTATTGATACAAGCCAACCCTGTAGGGCCAACTTGTCACACAGGTGCTGATACTTGTTGGCAAACGCCAAACAATTCTTCTTATGGATTTATTTCTCATTTGGAAGACACTATTCAATCAAGAAGAGAAAATGCCGATTCAGAACAAAGTTATGTTGCTTCTCTTTTTGCAAAAGGAATTAACAAAATTGCCCAAAAAGTGGGTGAAGAAGCAGTAGAAGTAGTTATCGAAGCTAAAGATGCTAATGATGATTTATTCTTGAGTGAAAGCGCCGATTTATTATTTCATTATTTGATTTTATTACAAGCCAAAGGATTTAAACTTGAGGATGTGATCAATGTTTTAAAAAGTCGTCAGAAATAACAACCTTATTTTGTGTTAATTTATATTAAAACGAGTCTATTAGTGAATAAAATTCATTCCTAGACTCGTTTTTCCTTTTTCGAAAAAAAGCAATCCGCTATATTTACCAAAGAAATTAATAATTACACAACAACTTATGATTTTTGATAAAACTCATTTTTCAGAAGACTTAATCACTAGCAAAATAAAAACAGGATTATATATCATATTGACCACTGACGAAGACGATTCACGTCCAGTATATTTATCTGGTAATTTTAACAATTGGCTTACCCAGGACAAAGATTTTGTGATGGAAAAAGTAGGCGCAGGATTGTATCATTATAAATTCACTCATGATTTTAATTATCCTGAAACCTTACTGTATAAATTCACAAAAGGAGATTGGAGTGCGGTAGAAATTGATGCTAATGAAGAGCGGACAGAAAATCGTTCCACCACTAAACATACTGGAATTCAGAAGGAGCATGTATTTCGTTGGAGAAGGAATTGGTTGCCTTTTAAACCTAATTTTTTACCTCAAATTCAATTGATTTCAGATGAATTTGAAATTCCGCAATTGAATGCAACACGTAAAGTTTGGGCGCTTTTGCCTCATGATTATGATTATTCTAACGAAAATTATCCCGTGATGTATTTGCAGGACGCTCAAAATTTATTCAATGAAAATGCCGAATATGGCAATTGGGAAATAGATAAAAAACTAGCGGTAATGTCCGAGTATAATGTGGGAAAGATTATCGTTATTGCAGTAGAACATGCTGAAGAAGATCGATTAAAAGAATACAATGTTGGGAAAACAATTTTAGGAAAAGGACAAGGTAAAAAATACATTAAATTTTTAGTTGAAACACTAAAACCTTATGTTGATAGTAATTTCAGAACCAAAAAAGAAAGAGAATTTACCGGAATTGGCGGTAGTTCTATGGGCGGTTTAATCAGTATTTTTTCTGGTTTGAGACATCCGGATATTTTTGGTAAATTGATGATTTTTTCTCCTTCGCTTTGGGTCGTTCCTCAAATTAAGATTAAAAATGATGCCGATTCTGTAAATACTAAAATCTATTTGTACGCAGGTGGTGATGAAAGCGAAACGATGATTGAACATGTGGAAACTTTTAAAAGCAGAATACTGGAAAGTGAATTTGTTGATGATAAAATGAAGATAAATCTAAGCATTAACAAACTAGGAAAACACAATGAAACCTATTGGAGTGATGAATTCCCTAAGGCAATAGAATGGCTCTTTTTTAACACTTAAGACAATAATTAGATGAAAACGACAAAAAATGATAGTTTAGAAAATTTTTCAGGAACCGTTTTAATTCCCGTTTTTGAAACGGCTGCTAAGAATTTGGCTCCTATCCAATTTGACGGCGTGGAAATAACTCCAAAGATTTTTTCAGGAAAAAAAGACACCCATTATTTAGTCGAAAAAAACGATACAATCTACATTTTTATTGGACTAGGAAAAACGATTGATTATAAGTCGTTAAAAACAATATTCAGGAGAATTACATTTAAAGAAAAAGACACATTTACCAAGAATGTGTCTTTATTTTTACCGGAAGTTTTTACTGAAGAGCAAGTAGAAGCTGCTATTTCAGGATTGTATTTAGGAACCTATAATTTAGGACATTATAAAAAGAAAGAAATACATCCGTTTTTAAATGCGGAGTTTGAACTCAAAAATTTATCCGGTAAAGATTACTCAGAATCAATTAGTAAGGCTATAAAAATTGCACGAGCGCAACTGGAAACTTTTGCACTGGTTGATTTACCTCCCAATACAGTTACTCCAAAATATTTAGCGCAATGGGCGCAAGAGAAAGGAAGTAAATATGGTTTTGATGTCAAAATATTAGGATTAGAAGCCGCTAAAAAAGAAAATTTAGGTGCTTTTGTAGCTGTTGGGAAAGGCAGTGAAAATGAAGCTCAATTTGTAATTATGGATTACAGTCCTAAAGAAGCTGTTGCTAATTTAAAACATGTTGGTTTAGTAGGTAAAGGAATCACATTTGATACTGGAGGATTGAATATCAAAACGGCAGGAATGGTACATATGAAATGTGATATGGCTGGCGGAGCTGCTGTTTTTGGTGCAATGCAATTGATCGCCGATTTACAATTACCTATAAATGTGACAGCGATTGTTCCATGTGCAGAAAATTCGGTTGACAGCAAGTCTTTTTTACCTAGTGAAGTCATTCATAGTTATAGTGGAAATTCGATTGAAATTATCGATACCGATGCCGAAGGGCGTTTGGTTTTAGCCGATGGATTGTCTTATTTAATTAAAAATTTCAATCCCGAATATATTGTTGACATTGCCACACTTACTGGAAGTAGTGTAGCTACTTTTGGATACGAATGTGCTGCTTTGTTTACCAATAACGAATCTATTTCTAAAAAAATGCAAGTAGCAGGAGAATCAATAGGCGAACTTTTATGGCCTTTACCATTATGGGATTCCTATAAAAAAGATATCGAAAGTGATATTGCCGATGTCAAGAATTTCAGTGGAAAACCAGTAGCCGGAGCCATCAGTGCAGCTAAGTTTTTAGAGTTTTTTACTAAGGAACATAACGCCTGGGCGCACTTGGATATTGCCGGAGTTGCCTTTGGTGATGATGAATTTGCAAAAAGTAAACATGCAACTGCTTATGGTGTGCATTTATTAACTAAATTCATAGAAAATTTATGAATTTATGGAAAGTGCTAAAAGCTTCGTTTGTATTTCAAATTATTTTAAAGGAACTGATTTTTTAATTCAGTTAAAAAAACTAGGTAATACGGTATATCTCGTAACTAGTGGAAAACTAAGAGACAAGCCTTGGCCTCATGAGTATATAGACGAAATTTTCTATATGCAAGGTTCGGATACCGAATGGAATTTAGAACATTTATTATTAGGAGTCGGGAATTTGATGAAATCAAATACGGTTGATGCAATTGTTGCTCTGGACGATTTCGATGTTGAAAAAGCGACTTACCTTAGAGAAAACCTTCGGATTGATGGCATGGGGCAAACTACGGGGCGTTATTTTAGAGATAAATTAGCGATGCGTATGAGAGCCAAAAGTTGTGGAATTCCTATTCCAGCCTTTTGTTCTTTATTCAATGATCATGACATTAACACTTTTGCCGATACGGTTTCGGCTCCCTGGGTTTTAAAACCGCGTTCGGAAGCTTCTTCTTCAGGAATTATTAAAGTTTTTGACAAAGAGGCTTTGTGGATTCACATTAACGAAATGGGTAATAATCGATTCAAATATTTATTGGAACAATTTAAACCTGGCGATGTTTACCATTGTGACAGCTTACTTTTAGATCGAAAAATACTATTCAGTTTGACTTCAAAATATTTGGCTACGCCAATGGAAATTTCGCAAGGTGGTGGTGTTTTTAGAAGTTCTAATATTCCTTATAATTCTGAGGATGATACCGAAATCAAAAAAGTAAACGAACAGGTTTTAAAAAGCTTTGGTTTAAAAAATGGTGCTGCTCATACCGAATTTATAAAATGTAAAGAAGATGGAAAAATCTATTTTTTGGAAACTTCCTCTCGCGTAGGTGGTGCTCATATTGCCGAAATGGTCGAAGCCGCTTCTAATATCAATCTTTGGAAAGAATGGGCGACTATTGAAGATGCTTTGGTAAAAGAAAAAGCATATCAATTACCAAAAGTAAAAAAAGAATATGCCGGTATTGTTTTGACTTTATCAAAATTTCAACATCCTGATTTATCTTCTTTCTCAGATCCCGAAGTTTGTTTTAGAGTTCCATTAGATTATCATGCCGGATTAATTGTAAAATCAGATAAAAATGAAAGAATTCTGGAATTGCTAAACCAATATGTCGATCGTTTAATTGCTGATTATACCGTGGTTGTCGAACAAAATAAAGTGACTAATTTGCACTAATTTTTAATTAATTTCCTCTAAAAAAGTTTACTCACAAGACTTTAAATTTATGCGAATTCTTTCTTTTATCATTTTTGTTTTATTCGTTTTTTCGAATCCAATAAAAGCACAATCACTTTTAGGTAAAAAGGAAATTCTTTTTAACAGGCAAGACAGTTTGCGTGGAAGTATTACAAAAGCAAGATCCTGGTGGGATTTGAAACAGTATCGTTTAGATATAAAAGTAAATCCTTTAGATAGCACAATTACAGGTTCTAATGTGATTAGATATAAAGTAGTACAGGAATACAATGTAATGCAAATTGATTTGCAAAATCCTTTAGAAATCAGCAAAATTGTCCAGGACGGATTAGAATTAAAATACCGCAGAGAAGGAAATGTCTATTTTGTTGATTTGCTTTCTTTGCAAAAAGTCGGCGCTATAAAAGAGCTAATTGTTTTTTATGGAGGTAAACCCAAAGTTGCTGTCAATCCACCTTGGGATGGCGGAATCACTTGGAAAAAAGACAGTAACGGTAAACCGTTTATTGCTTCTTCATGTGAAGGATTAGGTGCTAGTGTTTGGTGGCCTAATAAAGACCACATGTATGATGAAGTAGATGATATGTATATTAGTGTAAATGTTCCGTCATATTTAATAGATGTTTCCAATGGTCGTTTGCTGAGTGTCAAAAAACAAAAAAACGGCAGCACAACTTATAACTGGTACGTTTCAAATCCGATAAATAATTACGGAGTAAATATCAATATTGGAGATTATGTTTCTTTTTCAGAGAAATATAAAGGAGAAAAAGGAATTTTAGATTGTAGTTATTATGTTTTGAGTGCTGATTTGGCGAAAGCCAAAAAACAATTCAAGGAAGTTCCCAGAATGTTAAAAGCTTTCGAATATTGGTTTGGTCCTTATCCTTTTTACAAAGACGGTTATAAATTGGTTGAAGCACCTTATTTAGGAATGGAACATCAAAGTTCGATAACCTATGGCAATGGATTTAAAAATGGTTTTTTAGGAGACGATTTAAGTGGAACAGGCTGGGGTTTAAAATTTGATTTTATTATTGTTCACGAATCAGGGCATGAATGGTTTGGAAATAGTATTACGAATAAAGATATTGCTGACATGTGGATTCATGAAAGTTTTACTAATTATTCCGAAAGTCTTTTTCTGGAATATTATTACGGAAAAGAGGCAGCCTATACATACTTACGTGGTATTCGAAAAAATATTTTGAATGACAAACCTATAATTGGTCATTACAATGTAAACAATGAAGGTTCGGGTGATATGTATTATAAAGGTTCGAATATGTTGCATACTTTACGCCAAATTGTAAATGATGACAAAAAATGGAGAGCTATTTTGAGAGGTTTAAACGCTACTTTTTACCACCAAACGGTTACTACAAAACAGATTGAAGATTACCTGAGTGAACAAACAGCAATGGATTTGAATCCGTTTTTTAATCAATATCTAAGAGATACTAGAATTCCAAAATTAGAATATTATTTTGAAAAATCGAACTTAGTATATCGTTGGACAAATTGTGTTCCAGGATTTAATATACCTATAAAAGTGACTATTAACGGTATTGAAAAGTGGATAAAACCGCAAACAGATTGGAAAACAGAGACAAATATTGGCGAAAATCTAAAATTGATGATTGATCCTAATTTTTATGTACTAGGAATTAATATTGCAAAATAAAATAGACTAATTTTATACATTAATTCAGCACTGTCTAATCGAATATTCCATCAACATGAGACATCACTATTTTTTTCTGTCTTTTTCTCTTTTGCTTTCAGGGATTAATTATGGTCAAAATACTAAAGTAAATCAAAATGAATTACTTACAAGTACTGATTCCATTGAAGCGGCACCTAGAATCAATCTGGATTCTATCCATTTTGCGCCTTCAAGTGAAATGTTAGACGAAGAAAGTTATTGGAAAATTATTGAAAACTCATTAAAGGAAACTACAACCCAGGAAGATCAGGAACTTTTTCTTGCTTCGGCTTTAGAGAAACTTTCTCCAAAGGAAATGATTGGTTTTCGTTTGAGAACTGATAAGCTCATGTTTGATTCGTACACTTCTAATTTATGGTGTGCTAATTACATTATTAGTAATGGAGCTGCCGATGATGGTTTTGATTATTTCAGATGTTGGTTGATTTCAAGAGGTAAAGATGCCTATTATAAAACGCAAGAAAACCCGGACTACTTAGTTAATTTAGTTGGAAATGAACCACATGCTTATGATTTTGAAGGTTTTTGGTATGTAGCAAATAATGCTTTTAAAAACCTTACCAATAAAGAAGCTGAAGCCTATATTGATTATGAAAAATTTAAAACAACAGATGAAAATTATCCAATATTAGAATTCAACTGGAATGTTGATGATCCTAAAACAATGGAAAAAGTTTGTCCTGTTTTATTTAAAAAATTCTGGAAAAAATAAAACCAATCTAAATATCACAAATTTCAATTGCCTTTTTTAAAGAGTTCAAACTATCTTTACTTTTAGCAATAAATTCTTGTGCAACATAGCCCTTGAAACCAGTCTCGGCAATTGTTTTCATTATGGCGGGATAATTTAATTCTTGAGTGCTGTCAATTTCATTTCGACCAGGAACTCCTGCAGTGTGGTAATGAGCGATATAATGATGATTTTCTTTTATGTTTCGTATTATATCACCTTCACTAATTTGCATATGGTAAATATCATATAATAATTTAAAATTTTCAGAACCCAGACGTTTTGCTAGCTCAACACCCCATTTTGTAGTATCACATTGGTAATCGTTATGGTCAATTTTACTGTTAAGCAATTCCATAACCAATGTTACACCATGTTTCTCAGCTAAAGGAATTAATGCTTGTAAACCTTTGACACAATTGTTCCAACCTTCTTCGTCTGTTTTTTCTCTTTTATTCCCACTAAAACAGATTAGATTTTTATAACCCGCTTTAGCTACTAATGGTATCATTTTGCTGTAATTTTCAATAAGCGTTTTGTGAAATTTTTCATCATTAAAGCCATCTTCTAAATTAATTTCAGCACCATTACACATAGGAGAATCAAGCCCGTATTTTTTTAATATCGGCCAGCCTTCGGGACCAATTAAATCAATTCCGGTGATTCCGATTTTTTTTGCTTCAACACAAAGAGTCTCCAGATCAATTGAATCAAAACACCATCGACAAACAGAATGATTGATATTTCCTTTCCGAAAGATTGATGGATTAATTTCTTCTTTTGACATAATGCTAAAATTTATTCTATAAAATATTCGATGTATTATAATTTTAAAAAGATTATCTTTCAAATAGTCCAATAGTTCCGCCAACCCAGTCTTTGTCCTGATTGTATTTCACACCAATCATTTCTCCGCGACTCAAACGCACTAAATTACAAAGTAGAGTAGGAGCCGTATCCTCTTTTTTCCAGGTACAAAGCATTCTCACTTCGGCTTTCACTTTTCCGTCAGGCGATTGTACAATAGGTAAATAATTGACTTTTTTCTGAAGAATATATAGTTCTTTGTCCACAACTGCTTCAATATCTTCTCTTTTTACATGGAAAATAACACCTGAACCTGAGAACGAGAATAAAGGTTTTAAAACATAATTTTCCAAGTCTTCGGGGATTTCTTTTAACTCACTTAATAATGTGGTTTCAATAAAATATTTTCCTTTTAGCAAAGGCAAAATAAACTTACTGATTCTGAAAAACCAATTGGGATGACCCGCCCATTCTACATCTAATTCGTCCGAAAAACTAAAATTCAATTTCAAATCGGTACGTAAATCCAATTCGTCAAAAATGACTCTGTTGTAAATGCGTTTTATTTGGATTTCTTCGCCTTTTTTATTTTTATAAAACAATTGTTTTTCTTTTTTTATTACTTCCGTAACGCAAACAATGGATAATCCAAGGTCTCTTTTGCAATAATAAAAATCAATTGTAGTGTTTTGTTTTTCGGGTTCTATTTCCAGCAGTACAACATTTTCATCGGGATGATTGTTGCAAAAAACAGCTTTCAAATTTTCAAGATATTCCTGTGGCGTTAGCTCATTTAAAAACGGAGTCAACTCCTCTAAAAAAGGATATTGCTTTTGGAATTTTTCGTATAAATTAATTTGATAATTAAATAAAGAAGGAAACCCCTGCACTTCAATTAATTTAGGAATAATTGCTCCATCTTCTTCACAAATACCAAAATCAATAGCTATAAAAGTACTATGATCGTCTTCGTTAGGAACTTTGTTGTTTAATTCTAATGCTTTATTTGTAAGCTCTTTAAAGTTTTCTTGTTGAATTAAAGCTATAACATCATTACAACCTTCCAGTAATTGCTTTTTAAGTTCGTTAGAAATAAAAAATGGAGTTTCTCCTAATCGAAAAGTAGGAGTGTAACCAAAATCAGCTGCGATATCATCTTTTAAAGCTTGGTATTTTTCTTCGGTAAATTGCTCGTTAAATAATTTTCGATATTTAGAAATCATACAATTTTAATTGTTAAAAAATTGGAACACAGAAAATGATTTGACGGATAAAAGAAATTAAAAAACAATTTGCGATAATTTCCTTAATCTGTTTGATCTGCCTGTCGGCAGAAAGGTCTGTGATCCTAAATATTATTATTGATTAATTGGACATGATTTTTTTAGTTCTCATCAAGTCGGTAATTGCGGAACGAAGGAAATTTGGAATCAAAGTCTCGTTAGTGCGATATATTTTATCATCATCTACTAAATCTTCGAGCATGTTTCTAAACTTTCTTTTGCCTTTCATCTTTCTGATTTTTTCTTTTACTTCCTTATTTCTTAAATGAGAAAGAAAACTGATTGGATCGGCTTCGGGATGAAATTGTGTTCCCACCAAATGATCGGTGAAACGCACAGCCATGATAGCTCTTTCGTATTGCACATTATCTCTTATTTTTTCTAAGGAAAGTATTTTAGCTCCTTTTTTGGCAAAAACACTTAATTTGGGTTGGACTACTTGATAATCTCTGGAATCGATAGCATAAAATGGATCAGATAGCCCTTCGAATAATAAATCTTTAAGACCATCTTGGGTTTTGTGAATGGTCATTACACCAAATGAGGTATCATGTCTTTTGGTTATTTCGGCTAAGCCAAAATGTTTGCAAGCCATTTGATAAGAATGACAAATAAATAATACGTGTTTTTTTATCGGATTTTCATTGTTCCATTTCACTATAGAATCAATAAAAGCATAGTATTTTTTGTCCCATTCGCCATCACCTTCAAGCGGATTTCCAGGACCTCCTGAAGAAATATAGATATCAAATTCATCGAGTTCAGGCAGTTCACATTTTCCTCGTACATCAAATATTTTAAAACACACAAATGGTGCAAATCGACTTACAACATCAATAATACAACGCATTCCCTGATTAGGTTCTCCATTGTACATGTCTAATATTGCTATTGTTATGCTTTTCTTTCCCATTAGTCCATCCTTTTTTTATAATTACAAAGATAACATAATAATTTATAGCCCTTTAGTAAATTCTGATGTAATAAAATCGACCACTTTAGTTAGACATTTTGTCTCTTCAAAAACAGCCAATTGTCTGTCGGCTCCTGTTCCGTTTCTTAGAATTTCATGTGCATAATTAATGTGTTCTCTACTGCCTAATTCGTCTACAACATCATCAATAAAATCTAATAATTCTAAAATAAGCATACTCGTTTCTACTTCTTTTTGAAGACCAAAATCAATCATGTTTCCTTCAATTCCATAACGTGCAGCACGAAATTTATTTTCTTTTATCAACGCTAAACGATACGTATTGAATTTTAAATTCTGAGTGTTCAGGCGATATAATTTAGCTACAATTGCCTGAATTATAGATACAATACACATGGTTTCTTCAACTGTTAATGCCATGTCGCAAATTCGGAATTCAATGGTATCATAAAAAGGATGCAAACGCAAATCCCACCAGATTTTCTTTGGATTGTCAATACAATTGGTTTTAACCAAGGTTTCTAAAAAGTTGTCATAAGAAGCCACCGAATCAAAATATTCCGGCAATCCTGTTCTTGGGAACTTATCAAAAACTTTTGTTCTATAGGATTTATAACCTGTTTGTCTTCCTTCCCAAAATGGGGAATTAGTAGATAACGCAAAAATATGAGGCAAGAAATAACAGGCTTGATTGATTAATTTTAAACCTATTTCGCGATTTTCAATTCCCACATGGCAATGCATTCCAAAAATCAAGTTAGAACGTGCTGCATCCTGCAATTCATTGACAATATTGTGATAACGCGGATCATCAGTTATGGCTTGGTCTTGCCATTTTGAAAACGGATGCGTTCCCGCACCACCCACAATAAGGTCTTGTTTTTCGGCCAGTTCGACAATTTTAGTCCTTAAAAATTTAATTTCGCATTCGGCTTCTTTTACATTTTTACAAATATTAGTTCCTACTTCCACTACCGATTGGTGCATTTCGGCTTTTACTTGTTCATTTAATAATATTTTAGCTCCATCAACAATTTTTGATAAATGGGAGCGTAGATCTCTGGTTTCGGGATCTATAATTTGGTATTCTTCTTCTATACCAAGCGTAAAAACAGGCAATTTTCTCATTGTCATTTCTTTAATTTAATCTGGCTATTTTTTTAACTTAATAAAGTAGGTTTATAAGTTTAAAGAGAAAATAGCACACAGGCAACACAGATTTAAAGGATTAAGCAGATTATTCTAAACCGACTAAAACTCGTTTCATCTGTTATTTATTTTTTGGTAGAACAAATAGCGGTTTTATTTACTTTCAACAGCCTCTTTCATAAATGTTCCCCAGCTTAGGTTAATTTTTCCTGGTTTTTGTTTTTTTGCCGCTGCAATTGCCATTTTAGCAGATTCTTCAACAACCCATTCAAAATTTTCAGCGCCTACCGAATTAATATCGGCGTCGGGAGCAGGGTTTCCAAAATCGATAGCATAAGGAATACCGTCACGAACAGCAAATTCCACTGTATTAAAATCATAACCTAAACCTTTACAAAGACGAATAGTATAGTCTTTTATGGTAGCCAATAACTTTTTATCTACTGGAGGTCCGTTGTGAACATAACGCAAATGAGGCTGATTTCTAGGTTCGTATTGCATGATTTTAACTGCTTTACAACCCAGACAATACACTCTGAAATATTCGGTAAAAACAATTTCCTCTTGCAATAACATTACTAATTGTCCTGTTTCACGGTGTTTTTCCCAGAATTCTTCTTTGTTTTCCAAACGATATACGTTTTTCCATCCGCCACCTGCATAAGGCTTCATATAAGCCGGGAATTTTACATAGTCAAAAATCCCTTCCCAATCTAATGGAAATGTCAAGTTTCTAAATGAATTAGATGTCGTATCCGTAGGATGTTCTGCCGATGGAAGAATTACCGTATTTGGCAACGGAACACCAAGCGTATCAGCTAAGGCATTATTGAAAAATTTATCATCTGCACTCCACCAAAAAGGATTGTTAATAACATTTGTTCCTGTTAAAGCTGCATTTTTAAGAAAGGCGCGGTAAAAAGGAACATCCTGTGAAATTCTATCTATAATTACAGCATATTCGCTGGCTTTATTTTGAACGACCTTATCAATAGAAACTGCTTCGGCTATAATTTCTTTTTCGTTTTTTGAATTTACTCTATCAATAAAAGCCTGTGGAAAGGTGTCTTCCATTCCAAATAAAATTCCAATCTTTTTCATATTTTATTTATTGTTTCTTTAACTTTTTTATAATAATACTGAAAGCTAGTTTCAGAAAAATTTGATTCGGGACAAATAATGAGGGAACATTTCTTTCCAAAGTGGCCAATCGTGTTGCTTATCTTGTCTGATATCCAGCCAATGTTCCATGTTTTTATGAGCTAATAATTTGCTCATTTTTAAATTGGCATCAAAACAAATATCCCAATTAGAAGTTCCCAGAGCAATATCCATATTCCACAATTCATAATCGTTGAGTCCGTGTAAATAATCATCGGGAGTATGATAAAAAACAGTATCATTATGAAAACCATCTAAATAACTTTTGATATTAAAAATACCACTCATACTAAATAAATGACTCACATAACCTGGGTGTCTAAAAGCAAAATTAGCCGCGTGATAACCTCCAAAACTACAACCTGCCATAACCACTTTTCCTGAAGGCGTATTATGTCTTAGCTTTTCTACCACCTCATGACAAATCATTTTATCGTACCAATCGTGATTTTCTATACGATGTACCGGATGAATTTGTTTGTTGTAAAAACTGTCCTTGTCGATACTATCGGGACAGTAAATTTGTATTAATCCTTGCTCGAGATACCATCTAGCCGATTCAATTAATCCCATGTCTTTGTTTTCATGAAAACTCCCCATAGAAGTAGGAAATAAGACTACAGGATAACCTGAATGTCCAAATACGAGCATTTCTGTATCTCTATTCAAATTTGGAGAATACCACTTCAAATAGTTTTCTTGCATAAACTTTGGTTTTGACAATTATAATGAAATTAATAATACTAAAATAATAATTAGATTGTAGTATTTTACTTTTAACAAAAAAATAATATTTTCTTATTTGACGTTGAATATAATTTGATTTTTTTGTCCTGTTTAGTACCGATTTGTTAACATAACAGAAGAGTTATATAGGATAAAATCAGTAAAGAATAAACAAATAAAGCCTGCTACTTTAAAAATTAATCTGGTGTAGGGATTGAGATTAATTTTTAAAGAGGATCAACTTTAGCTTAAAAAATTACAGCGTTTATTCAACAAGATTTTTTTCAAATAATTGGACTTGATTTTTTAATCTTTCAATAAGCATATTCATCATCCTTTTGTTCAAACTCGATGAGTTTTGAATATACAAAGTATATTCGTCAACCGTGAACAAGGCGATAATCATTCCTTTTAAGGCGTTCCTGAACTTGATGTCTTTTTGAATCGCATTTTCAATAGTGGCTAATTTTTTTTCTACGCTAAGCAAATAGAAATCCCGTTTGTATTTACTTATATAATTATGAAAAGAAGCAATGAATAAATCATTTTGTAGTTTTAGGATGGGTCTCAAAACTTCATTTTGAAAAATTTCATCAGCTGAAGATTGGGTGCTAACACTACCTATAGGAGCACCTCGGAATTCACTTAAAAAACTATCTCTTTGGCTCATCTTTTTTTCTTAAAAATAGGAAAAAAATCATCAAGGATGTCTTATTTTAGCATAAATAATTAAAAATTATGAGATTTCACACTAGAAAATGGGTAAAGCCCGAAGACCTCAATCCTAACGGAACTTTATTTGGAGGAAAACTATTGGCTTGGATAGACGAAGAACTGGCTTTGTACACCATTATTCAATTTGAAAATTCCAAAGTAGTCACTAAATATATGTCTGAAATTAATTTTAAAAGTTCAGCAAGACAAGGAGATATTATCGAAATAGGAATTGATGTAGTTCGTTTTGGAAATACTTCTATTACATTAGAATGTGAAGTTCGTAATATGATGACTCGCGAAACTATCATTACTATAGATAAAACGATAATGGTGAATTTAGGTGAAGACGGCAAACCGAAAGCACACGGAAAAACGGAGATTGAATTTGTAAAAGACCGTTTGGAGTAATTATTAGGTCTTAAATTTTAACCGCCAATTTGTAAACTAGTTTTAAAATTTACAAATTGGCGGTTAATCTTTTATAGTCTGGTTTTATTCTTTTACTAAAAACAGATTTTTACAGTATTTCTTTTCTACATAAAAAGTACCAAATGGCAACAAAGAAGCAATTAAAATAATTCCAAAATCTTTTAGATTCCAATTTTGTGCGTTTTTCAACAAAAATGCCAAAATAATATAACCAATAAACAAAATCCCGTGACTCATTCCGATAGGATATAATAGTGTGTGGTACAATTCGAAATTGTTGGGTTTTATAAAAAGCATATTTGAGAATAAAACTAAATAGGATATTCCCTCAAGGACGGCAGTGATTTTAAAAATTCTGAGCATGGCTATCTTTTAATTATTTTGCGCCAAAATTAAGTAAAATCATTGATTTTATAGGTATTAAAACGCAAAGTAATTTACTTTTGTAATCATAAAATTTCCATAATGAGTAAAAGAGATTTAAAAAAATATTTGGGCGAACTTGACAAAGAACAACTTCAGGAGCAACTTATTGAACTGTATGAAAAATTTACTGCTGTAAAAGAATATTATGATTTTGTTTTTAATCCAAAAGAAGAAAAACGACTACAGGAAGCCAAACTGAAAATCTCTAATGAATATTACCCTGTTTCTACCAGCGGCAAAAGAAGAAAACCTAAGATGCGCCGTTCAGTAGCTCAAAAAATCATCAAACACTTTATTACTTTAGGAGTGGATTCTTTTGTGATTGCCGATGTGATGTTGTACACTATCGAAATTGCACAGACTTTTTCAGCCGAAAATCTTATTAAACAAGACGCATTTTATAAAAGTATCTACAATTCTTTTGATCAAGCGGTACAATTTTTAATAGCAAATGGTGTTTTGAGCGAATTTAAAAGCCGAATAAACAGCATTTATGAAGAAATTATCAAGCAAAAATGGAAAAATAAGAGCGATTTCTTGCTAATTATCGAGCGAATTAATGAATAAGCCCCTTGTAAATCAAATTATTTCATATTGAGTTAATAATTTAAATTAAATATAACAAGATAACTGTTTTTTAGACGTATTTTTGCAAAAATTCAACAAAAAGCAATGTTCGAAAGTACGATAGAAATAGAAAAAACAGAAAAAAAAGAACTTTATGCCTACCAGCAAGGAGATATTGATGCCATTTTTGAGCGCATCGATAACGGTCCTGCACAACACCACCTGTTATATCAACTGCCTACTGGTGGTGGAAAAACAGTAATATTCTCAGAAATTGTTCGCCGTTACCTATCCAAACACGATAAAAAAGTAGTTGTTTTAACACATCGTATTGAGTTGTGTAAGCAAACTTCTAAAATGCTAAAAGGGTTTGGGGTTAAAAATAAAATCATCAATTCTAAAGTAAAAGACCTGCCAGATCAAAACGAATATTCTTGTTTTGTAGCGATGGTAGAAACCCTTAAAAACCGTATCAATGACGAAAAATTGATATTGGATAATATTGGTTTGGTCATTATTGATGAAGCGCATTATAATTCGTTTAGAAAATTATTAAGTTCATTTACCAATGCTTTTATATTAGGAGTAACCGCTACGCCGTTGAGTTCTAATATTAAATTGCCAATGAATCAAAGCTACAGCGAATTAATTGTAGGAGACACTATTAGTTCATTGATTGAAAATGGCTTTTTGGCCAAAGCAACTACCTATAGTTATGATGTGGGTTTGACCTCTTTAAAAGTAGGTATCAATGGAGATTATACCGTAAAATCATCCGATGATTTGTATACCAATACCCTAATGCAGGAAAAATTATTGCATGCGTATACCGAAAGATCATTAGGGAAAAAAACCTTGATTTTTAATAATGGTATCAATACATCCTTATATGTATATGAAACTTTTAGAGAAGCAGGTTATGAAATTCGTCACCTGGATAATACCAGTAGTAACGAAGAAAGAAAAGAAATTTTACATTGGTTCAAACATACTGAAGATGCCATTCTTACTTCGGTAGGAATTTTGACAACAGGTTTTGACGAACCAACAGTAGAAACCATTATATTAAACCGTGCCACAAAATCATTGACTTTATATTATCAAATGATTGGTCGTGGTTCACGTAAATTACCTCTTAAAAACGAATTTACTGTTATCGATTTAGGTAATAATGCCGCACGTTTTGGACTTTGGAGTGAGCCTGTAAACTGGCAACACATCTTTAAATCGCCTGAATTTTATTTGGAAAATTTACGTGACGATGCCGAAATTGAGTTGTATTTTAAATACACCATGCCGCCAGAATTAAGAGCTAAATTCAGTAAAACTGAAGATGTAACTTTTGATGTTGACGAAGAACATAAATTAGCCATAAAACAAAATTTACGTTCTAAGGTTGTTCTTGATAAATCATTGGATCAGCACGCTACGATGTGTGTTTATAACACTGAAACTTTGCAAGAAGCTAAATCTTTATGCAAAGAATTAGATGATGATATCGAATGTCGTATCAAACGTTACGCAAAATGTCTAAGCCAATGCAGTAAAAACTACCGCGAATGGCTTGTAGATGATTACAAACTAAAATTGACCTTGTTATTAGGGAAAAAGTATCGTGAAAAAATCATGAACGAACCTGATGATGAAGATTAAAATAAGGAGCTAATCCCGTTATTCGTTACAAACGAAGTTCACTGAACTCCGATTGAAATAAATGTAACGTGAAGTAATCTTTTTTTTGGTAAAAAACCTCAAAAAAAGATTTTCACTACTATCTGCCTGTCGGCAGACAGGTCGGGGCTAGGAAAACTGTTTTTCATACAAATAATAAAACAAAATAATGTCCAAACAATTCTCAGATTTAGGAATTTCGACAGCTTTAGTACAAACCTTAACTCAATTGAATCTTGTTGAGCCTACAGCTATTCAAGAACAAGTGATCCCGTTACTTTTAGCAAATCAAACCGATTTGGTAGGATTAGCAAAAACAGGTACGGGAAAAACAGCCGCTTTTGGTTTACCAATTTTACAATTAATTGATAGCTCAAAACCAAATGTACAAGCCGTAATATTAGTTCCAACCAGAGAATTAGGACAACAGGTTTTTAAAAACATAGAAGCTTTTGCTCAAAATCTACCGGCAGTTTCCATTGCTGCTGTTTGCGGTGGAATTCCAATAAAACCACAAATTGAACGCTTAAGCAATCCCACTCATATTGTGGTGGCAACTCCGGGACGTTTGATTGATTTGTTGCAACGAAAAGCCATCAGTCTAAAAGAAACTTCATTTTTGGTTCTTGATGAAGCCGATGAAATGGTGAGCATTCTAAAAGAAAGCTTAGATGAAATTGTTACCGAATTGCCTAAAAATCACCGTACTTTTTTGTTTTCGGCTACTATGCCTGGAACGATAAAGCAATTGATTCAGAACTATTTGCATAAAAATGTAGTGCAAATAAGTGCCAATATGGAAACTTCTGGAAATCAAAGCATTGATCATCAATACATTGTTGTAGATCCTATTGAAAAATTAGATGTTTTAATGCACTTTTTGAATTCCAGAGAAGGACAACGCGGAATTATTTTTTGCAAAACAAAAGCAGCCGTAAATAAATTAGCTAAAAATTTAGCCATCAATCGTTTTTCGTCAGGAGCTTTGCACGGAAGTTTGTCTCAGGGAATTCGTGACCGAATTATGGAACAATTTCGTGAAGGACACATCAATATATTAGTAGCTACTGATTTGGCTGCCAGAGGAATTGACGTAAAAGAAATTGCTTATGTAGTCAATTATCATTTGCCGGATACTTACGAAAATTACGTTCATAGAAGTGGTAGAACCGCTAGAGCAGGGGCAAACGGATTATCATTAACCGTTTTACAAGCCGAAGAAGAAATAGAAATTGCTGATTTTGAAAAGGAATTAGGTATCCAATTCAAACCATTTTCAAAACCTTCTGCTACCAGTATTGAAGACAACAATACTTTGCTTTGGGCGAAACAAATTTTTAAAACGAAACCCAATCACGAAGTGGATGCCGAGTTAAAAACGAAGATAAAAACTATTTTTCATCATTTAACCAAGGATGAATTAATTGAAAAAATACTAGCCAACCATTTATTACAAAATAAAAACCAAGTTGTAGAAAAACCAGTTAAAAAACTAAAACAAAAAAAATAAAAACACTAAAAATCTCTTTTGGTGACTAACAAAAGAGGTTATTTTTAAAATTGTAAAATATGGAAATCGTAATAATCGGAGGCGGTTTTGCAGGAATGAATCTGGCAAAAGAATTATTAAATCAAGACGGAGTACACGTGACTCTGGTTGATAAAAACAATTATAATTTTTTTCCACCACTTATTTATCAAGTAGCGACGGCTTATTTAGAGCCATCAAGTATTAGTTATCCTTTTAGAAAATTTTTCGCAGGAAAAAAGAATCTGCAATTTCGTTTGGGAGAATTAGTAGAAGTAGTTCCTACTGAGAACAAAGTAATTCTTAGTAATGGCGAATTACAATACGATAAACTTGTTTTTGCAACTGGAGCGGAGACGAGTTATTTTGGTATGGAAAACGTTAAAAAGAACGCCATTCCAATGAAAACCTTGAACGATGCCATTGTAATGCGTAATACTTTGCTTAAAAACTTAGAAAAAGCAGCTATTACTAAAGACATTCGTAAGCGTAGAAAACTATTAACTATTGTAGTTGCCGGAGGAGGACCTACAGGAGTGGAGATTTCAGGAATGTTTGCCGAAATGCGTAAAAATATCCTTTTAAAAGAATACCCTGAATTAGAAACAACAGCAAGTAATATCTATTTAGTAGATGGTGCGCCTGCTTTGTTAACTCCAATGAGTAAAGAATCTCAAGAAGATACTCTAAAAGCCATTACCGACTTAGGTGTTGTTGTAAAATTGAACAATAACGTAGTGGATTATGTTGATGATACGGTACATTTTGCTAACGGAGATACCATTCAAACTAAAAACTTAATTTGGGCAGCTGGAGTTACAGCTCGCGAATTCAAAGGACTTCCTACTGAAAGTTACGGACGTGGAAAACGTTTAACGACGGATGCTTTTAATAAAATTAACGGAACAGATAATATTTACGCCATTGGTGATACTTGTATCCAATTTAATGATGAAAGTTTCCCTCATGGACATCCTCAAGTAGCACAAGTTGCTATTCAACAAGGGATTAATTTGGCTAAAAACTTCAAAAATGGTATTCAACAAAAAGCCTTAGTTCCTTTTAAATATGTTGATAAAGGTTCAATGGCAATCATTGGAAAAAACAAAGCCGTAGTTGATTTACCAAAACCAAAAATGCACTTCAAAGGATTCTTTGCCTGGGTTATTTGGTTGTTCATTCACTTGATTTCGTTGATTACGTATAGAAACAAAATAAAAACATTCTACAACTGGATGATAGCTTATTTCTCTAAAGACAATTCGTTACGAATGATTATCAGACCCGATAAAAAAGTAAAAGAAATTTAACTTTCTTTCAATAATATAGAAAACCGATGCAGCTATTGTATCGGTTTTTTTATGTCATTTTTTATAACATTAGATCCAAATTTTATAAATAACGTACAGTAGCTCGCTCCGCTGGAGCTTTATTCAGCTAATAATAATTGTTTTCTACAAACATTTCGCTTCTAACGGAGCTATTGTAGTCCCATCGGGACAGACTGTTTGTAGGAAAAGGGGATTTCCAAAAATAAGCTCCAGCGGAGCGAACTGTAATTATACATTAATAAATTAAGTTCAAAATTTATTTATGTTTTACGGTTAGTTTTTTTTATAATAAGAAATATATTACTTTGGATGAAATTGTTATATTTGAAAAGAATAACTGACTTTTTAACCAAAACTGAAGGATTTAAAATCAAACTTCAGCTATAAACAAAAATTAAACAAAATGAACGAAACACAAATACCTATTACAATTCCGGGAATTGATAATAACATTTATGCTGGATTTTTAGTAAGATTTGCTTCTATGCTATTAGATGCAATAATTATGTTGCCACTACTTTTTATAGTTTTATATCTAAATGGACTTTCAGTAAACATGTATTTTTATACAATAATCCCAAATTTATTATTTGGAATTTGGTATAATATTTATCTTCCAAAGAAATATGGAGGAACTCCTGGAAAATTAATTGCAGGTATAAAAATTATAAAAATGGATGGAAAGCCAATTGGTTGGAAAGAAGCCATTTTGAGGCATTCAGTTTTATTAGCACTAACTGTTTTCAGCGTTATAATAATGATTATCTGCTTATTGAAAGCAGATGAAACAGTATTCAATAGTTTGAGTTGGCTTAAAAGAACAGAGTATTTAATGTCTCTTGCTAAAACTTCTTTTATGATGTATACATGGGCAGCTAATATTTGGATTTATGGCGAATTTATAGTTTTACTGACTAATAAAAGAAAAAGAGCTGCACATGATTTATTGCTGGTACAGTGATTGTTAGAAATGTTTATATCAACAAAATAAACGAGGTGATGTATTCAGAAAAAAATGATAACTCAATCGAAAACTAAAACTATTTTATTCTATTTCTAGAAGACAGAAAACCGATACAAACGCTGTATCGGTTTTTTTATGTGATTATTTTTAGTAATAAGAAATAGATTACTTTAAGTAAACTTGTTATATTTGGAAATGATGAAATAGGGTTGTATTTATAAATTACCAATCAAATAAATTTAAAATGGAAAAAACGTTAAATGATTTCAGTCTAGGACTATTTGTTTGGCAAATAATAATATTCGTATTATTCATTGCAATAATATATTTTGCAGTAAAATTCGGCAAAGTATTTTATAAATTTCTAAAGAAAAATAGTTAATCAAATTTTTTAAAAAAAACTTACTAAGATTTCTTCTTTGTCTAAATAACAAATTTTTGTGAAACAGTTGTTTTAGTAAATTTATCACTTCTACTAAATATGAATATTCTACTTAATAAAACATACCTGTTTTTCTTTTTGATAATCCCGTTGATTCTTGCTGTTTCATTTTATAAACCAAAAGAAACATTGGATGTCAATATTGGGGACATTTATTACGTTATAAAACATCCTCACTTAGGAATAGTATTATCATTTTTTTATTTGATTCTTGGTGTAGTTTATTATTTCTTAATCAAGAATGATATCCAATTAAATAACTGGATTATTTATTCCCATACCATTCTATCAATTGGTGGTTTGATTTTAATTTGGTTATTACTTCAAAAAAAATTTCATTCTTCTGCTAATTTTGAAGAAATATTAAGAGCAATAAAAATTGATAAATATTTTACTTACATTACTGTTGCTACTTTTTTTGGTATTCTTTTATCTCAAATCGTTTTCTTAATTGGTATAATTGTAAAACTAATAAAAGCTTAGAAAGCTTATTTTATATAGAAATTCAATTAAAAAATAGCCAAGTCATTTAATGTAATCAATTATAAATCAAATTAGTGTTATTTCCTGATTTCAATTGTCCTTAGCTTTCGCAGTCGAGCGTCAAATGTTTGAAGAATACGTAAAAAGAAAATCTGTTTGAGCGTAGCGAGTTATTTTCTTTTAGTATTCAAAAACTAATTTGACCGACGAGGAAGCGCAAGACTTGATTTTTTTGTTTCTTTTTTGATCAAGCAAAAAAGAAAATTTAAATATTAATCAAAAAACTCTCCTTATAGATTTTTTGGTACACATCTTTGCTAAACATATAGAGTTGGGACGGTTTTTTAGAAACGCCCACTTGTTTTTCGTCCAGAGCAATGATGTATTTTTTGGTAATCAGTTTTCTTCTAAAATTCCTGTTGTCAATTTCAACTCCTAATATGGCTTCATAAGCATCTTGTAAGTCTTTAATAGTAAACTTATCGGCAAGTAACTCAAAAACAATGGGTTTAGACAAGGCATCCTCTTTTAAATCGGCATAAGCTTCATCAATGATTTTTTTATGATCAAAACCTAGTTCAGGCAGCTGATTTACTGGAAACCATTGCGGATTGTATTTGTTTGCTCTTTGAACTACATCCGTTGGTAATAAAATATAATAGGCAATGGTGATGGTTCTTTCACTGAAATGTTCGCTTTCGGCCCAAATTATGTCTTTTTCATTCTTCAAACGATTGGGATCACCAAAAACCTTGAATTGTTTTTTGTACCAATTATCCAAACCCGTTAACTCTTTTAAAAGCCTGTTAGCTGTGTCGTCTATGGTTTCGTTTTCATAGGTATGAAATCCTCTGAGTACATAATCATTAACGACAGGAGGGGCAGCATTTTCCAGTTTTAAAACACGTTCGATTAATAATACATTCAATGATTTTGTCGTATTGTCAAATCCAAAAATGACACAGTCTACAGATATATTTGGGATTATTTCAGCTTTCATATTTAAAGTTTTAACTGCATCAACCCGTTTTAATAGTTTGATGTAGGAACACAAATTTAACAATTTAATTCTAACTAACTCATTACTAAAATCACTTGGTTAAATTTAATTAAACGTACATATAACTATTAATAATTTAACTAATCATTATTCTCTTTATTACAAGATAAAGCACTGTTTATGTGTAATATATTTATGATAATACTGTTTAATGTGAAAAAATATTGCTATTTTTTTATTGGATATTAAAATAAAATAATACATTTGAAAAATAATAGTCAAAAAGACGTTTAATAATTACAGCTGCTAAAGTAACCACTAATAATGAAAATGATTTATAAATTCAGTTCCCATTACAGAAATAAAAAAGCTCTTTGGATTTTAGCTTTGTGCTGTATCGCAATCAGTACAAAAGCCCAGGTTGTGATTACAAATCCGAATTTTTCTCTGGGAACAACCGGTAGAATAGGAGTTGGGCTTTCGCCAAATGGAGAAGGAAATATGTGGAAACCGTTGAATTTATCCGGACAAGGTTCTTTGGGAGGTCGTATGGAGCAAAATGATTATTTGGATTTATTACCAGCAATTCATTTTACGCCAAAAAGAATTGGAAAAGACAGCACTAATGTAACTTTTCAAGTTCGTTTAGGAATGTATTCTGCTAATGGTCAATTTGTAGGGAATGTGAGTAGCCGTTCTAATAATGGATTGACTTTCATTCTTCCGGAAGCTTTTGTAGAAGCCACCAATATTATGGGTAGTAAATGGTCAGCCTGGGTGGGTTCTCGTTTTCGCAGATATGACGATATCCACATTAGTGATTATTTCTATTTTGATGATCATTCGGCACAGGGATTTGGGGTAAAATATAAAAACACCGAATTGACCATGTTGATGCCTGCTTCTACAGATTCTACAGGAGTGTATCCATATAATTATCAAGTTACCGTTGCAGGAGCAACAAATCCGGCTATTCGTCAACGCATGGTTTGGATAGGTGAACATAGTATTCATTTACAAAACAATAGCACCATCAAACTTTTAGGCGAATTCCATTATGTTTCTAAAAACTCGGCAGCAGCTTCAAAAAACTTTCCTTCTGATAACGGATGGGTAGCCGGAATCAAATACAATAGTCCGTTTAAAACGGCGAAACCAGGTTCGTTTAACCAAATTTCAGCGCGTTATGGTTCTGGAATTGCTAATGGTGGTGACAACGGAAATACCTTTACCTGGGCTACTTATGGAGCACCTGATGACGCAGGAAAATATACTAATGCCTATTCGTTTACGATGGTGGAGCATTTTTTACTGAATCTGTCAAACAAGTTCAGTGTTAACGGTTATGGAGTTTTTACCAAAAGTAAAGGTGGATCATCAAGTACTAATACCGATGAATATTTCAATGGAAACCAACTCTATAATCGAAAAACCGATTTTGTTGTTGGCTTAAGAAACTTTTACTATGTGACCAATTGGTTTCACCTAATTCAGGAAGTGCATTATGCAGTTCGAAAAGATGGTGACAATCCTGAGGCTAGTATGTGGAAATTCTCATTGGCTCCAACAATTGTTCCATTAGGAAAAAGAGATCCATGGAGTCGTCCTCACATTCGATTGGTAGCTACTGTAGCCCGATATAATGATTACGCAAAAGACCATAATTATTCTCCTTTTTTGCAAATCAACCAAAAACGTTGGGGATCTTACATTGGCGTTAGAACCGAATGGTGGTTGTTTTAAACAGGATAAATTAATTTAAAAATATAGAAATATGCCGATTTTCGGAACATCAATTTTATCATTTATTCCCGGATGGAGTAGTGCAGGAGGGCATTTCGCAATCAAAAAAACGGCAGAATACGGTTTTGATATGCTCGAAATCAGCTTACCTGCCACATTGGATTTTGATGCTAAAACCACTCAAAAACAACTGGAACAAAACGGTATTTTAGGACGTTGTAGCTTGAATTTACCCGCAAACGCACACATTCCTTTTTATCCTGAACAGGCTGTAACCATCATTAAATCAGCTTTGGATAAAGTAGCGGAAATGAATGGTGATTTTTTGGGAGGTGTACTGCATTCTGCCATTGGAACATTCACCAGAAATCCTTGTACTGCGGATGAAAAACAAATTATTTATCAAGTTTTTACTGAAGTTGCAGCTTACGCCAAAGAGCGCAACATAAGTTTAGGAATCGAACCCATTAACCGCTATGAAAGCTATGTTTTTACCGAAGCCGATGACGTTTTAAAAATGATTGAAAGCATTGGTGCTACTAATATCGGATTGCATTTGGATACTTTTCACATGAATATTGAAGAACGTAATTTTTACGATCCCATTATTAGAGCTGGAAATAATTTAAATCACCTTCATATTACAGAATCGGATCGAGGAATGACTGGCGAAGGCAATGTGCATTGGGATGATTTATTTAAAGCTTTGGCTGAAATTAATTACCAAGGCCCTCTAGTTCTTGAAAATTTCTCATCTGAAATAAGCGAATTAATTGGACCAACGTCATTGTGGAGACCATCGAAATACAATTCGGAAGACCTTGCCAAAGGCAGCTTGTTGTTTATGAAAAAGATGGTAGAAAAATGGTATAACAATCCAACAGAGTACAAATAAATCGAACTAAAAAAAGATATAAAAATGAAAAAAAAACTAACAGGAGTGTGTTTTGGAGAAATCCTTTTTGATGTTTTTCTGGAGCATAAAAAAATTGGTGGAGCACCGCTAAATGTAGCGTCTAGATTGAGTTCACTAGGTATTGACGTGGCTATGATTAGCGCGATAGGAAACGACAGCAACGGAGCAAAATTGATTGATTATTTAAGTAGTGTTGGGATCAATACAACAGCGGTTCAGGTAAAAGAAAATCATCCAACGGGAGTGGTGAATGTTATTTTGAACGAAAAAGGAAATGCTTCTTATGATATTAATTATCCTTCGGCCTGGGACAAAATTGAGTCTTCAGATATAAGTACGACAATTGTAGCAGAATCAGATTTCTTTGTTTACGGCAGTTTGTCTTGCAGAGATTCGGTGTCTAGAAATACATTGGATAAACTTTTGAAAGTGGCCAAATACAAAATATTTGATGTGAATTTGAGATCGCCACATTATACAAAGAAGAATATTTTAGAATTATTACATGCAGCCGATTTTATCAAATTCAATGATGAGGAATTGAATGAAATTTGCGAAGATTTACATTCGAATAAAAAGTCATTAGAGCAAAATATTAAATTCATTGCCAAAGAAACCAATACAGCTATTGTTTGTGTTACCCTAGGTTCTCATGGAGCGGTCTTGTATTGTAATGATACTTTTTATCACAATTGCGGATTCAAGGTAAATGTTGTGGACACCGTAGGCTCAGGAGATTCATTTTTGGCTTCCTTAATTACTATGTTACTTACTGGAAAAGATCCTCAATATGCAATTAATTTCGCCAGTGCAATTGGAGCAATTGTGGCGCAAAATGAAGGAGCAAACCCTGTAATTTCTACATCAGAAATTGAGGAGTTTTTAAGTGGTTTTAACCACAAACCATCACAACATGAAATACTGTAATTTATAACCAAACCAAAAAAAAGAAAACAATGACACAATTTGAAAAAACAGCAGTAATCAGTGAGGAAATTGATCTTCAAGAACAAATTAGTCCTTCCAAATTTGATCCAATTAAAAAGATGGATTTAATTAAAAAAATACCCGTAATCAGTAAAGAGTACGTTTTTCAGTTTATCATCATTACTATATTATTTGCTCTTTGGGGAATTGCAAATGATTTAACAACGCCAATGGTTTCTACTTTCAAAAAAGTGATGCCCGAACTTTCCAATACACAAGCTTCATTAGTGCAATTTGCGTTCTATTTTGGCTATTTCTTTATGGCTTTGCCAGCGGCTTTATTCATTAGAAAATACAGCTATAAATCGGGAATTATCTTAGGATTGCTTTTGTATGCAACAGGCGCTTTTTTATTCTATCCGGCGGCACATTATCAAAGTTATACGTTCTTTTTAGTATCATTATGGGTCATTACCTGTGGTTTGGCCTTTTTGGAAACTACTTCAAATCCGTTGATTTTATTCTTAGGAAATAAAGAAACAGCCACACAACGTTTGAATTTAGCTCAGGCATTTAACCCAATCGGAGCAATAACAGGATTAGTAATGGCGCAGTTTTTAGTCATTAAAGAAATAAAATCAGATGACTACACACCAGCAGCTTTTAAAGCTTTATCCTCAAATGAGCTGGCCAGCATTAGAGAAAATGACTTAGGTGTTATTAGTATTCCATATATCGGATTGGGAATTTTTGTGTTAATGATTCTAATCATTATCTGCCTTACAAAAATGCCTAAAACAGCACATGAAGATAAAATGTCTGTTAGCGAATCTTTCAAAAAATTATTTGCCAATAAAAATTACAAACACGGTGTTATTGCACAGGCTTTTTATGTGGGTGCACAAATTATGTGTTGGACATTTATTTTTCAATATGTAGACAATATCAATAAAACATTCGGATTAGAATTAACCGCTACGTATTACAACATTACGGCTATGATTTTATTTTTATTAGGAAGATGGATTGGAACCGCTTTGATGAAAAGTATAAATCCTTCTAAAATACTGATGGTATTTGGTATTGGAGGTGTTCTATGTGCCGCTGGAGCAATTGTTTTACAAGGTATGCCAGGCTTAATTTCTTTGATTTGTATCTCTATTTTTATGTCGATTATGTTTCCAACTATCTATGGAATTGCGCTTAAAGACATGGGCGACGAAGCTAAAATTGGTTCTGCAGGATTGGTTATGGCTATTGTTGGCGGTGCTTTAATGCCTGTTTTACAAGGAAGTATTTTGGACTGGGGCGGTTCAGGATTCTCAGATATCAAACTTTTTGGATTCATTCCCGAAGTGAATTTCTCTTTCATTTTACCTTTAATTTGTTTGGCTGTGGTTGCTTGGTATGGTAAAACGACTTATAGAACATCAAAATAATTACAAATACTTGATTACAATAGGTTATTTATACACAGCAAAACCAACACTGATAGTAAAATCTTTATTATTTGTGTTGGTTTTGCTATTATTTGGTCAATTCCAAAATGAACTATAATTTATAGTATGTTTAGAAATTTTTCTTATATTTGCCATAGATTTTTATCAATAAGAGGCGAGGTATTCCAGTACCATTTGAGCCTCTTTTTTTTGTTTATAATTGAACTCTTTACCTCCCCTATCGGTGGGAAAGCTACGCAGGAAAAAAAGCTACGCTGTTAACGAATTAATAATTAACCGTTTAAAGCTTGGGTATCTTTTGTGATGTAGCCAATTTGATTGCCACAAGAACCATTTTCTAATTTTTCGTATATTTTCAAATAGCGAAAACCCTCCTTACTTCGCCAATAATGGCACAAGTATGAGAGGGTTGCTTCTTTAAATTTGAACCAGCAACTAGGTGTACCGTTCTTTAACGTATGGGAAAAAGTGACTTTTAATAAGCCGTTTTTAATTTTTGCAGACATATATTCGATTTTTATCTCTAAGAGAGCGTTTCCAGACGCTTTTATCTCCCGTTGAAGTTTTGCCAAATATACATATTTTTCTTATTTGAATTAAATAATTTTTTTATGATTAGATTCTGTAAATACACCTAGTGAATCTGAGAAGAAAAATTCAGTATCTATTGGTAATACACTATAAACATCTGAAACCCCGAATAATTCATCTACAATATCTTCCAGAATAAAAAGAGTGTTATTTCCTGAGCCATAATTTACAAAAGCAGTTGTAAAAGTTGTCTGCCCTGGCTTTTTATAATTGAAGTTAAATGTACTTACTATTCTAGCATCTACAGTACTATTAAAGTTAGTATGAATCTTAATTACGTCAGCATCAAAACCAGAGTCATATTCTTTTACAACACTAGTTATTTCACCAATTGTGTTGCTATTATCTACATAAGCTAAATTGCTTAGTCCCTCATGTGTTAAATAGTACTCTACGCCTCTGACAGTAAGTGTAAAAGAAATGTTTGACATATCCATTACATCCAAAGCAGTATCGGTTACGTCATAAGTATGTGATTCTGTCCAAACTGCATAATCAAAACCAGTTGGCACAGGATCAGGCATAGACTCAATTATTCCCAAATCTTTTTCCTCGAATCCATCGATGTAAAGTTTTACTGTTCCTGTAATTGGAACCGCAATACTTATTTCTTCAGTCCCACCGTAAGAGGTTCTAGACCTTGTAGAAAAAATTCTCAAAGGGTTTAAGAACATATTTGGTATTGGTGGCGGTATTTGACCAAACAAGAAAGGTAAATTTGGGGTTCTATACTCTACTGAGTTAATCACAAAATCAACGTTTGTACTAACCATTAAATACTTTTCTATAGGCTTCAAATCGTAGTCACTCAAATCATTTGTTAATGGTGATAAAAACAAACCATTTTCAAAAATACCTACGATTAAATAAGGCTCTGAAATTTCGACTTGTTCATAATCGGTCATATCTGTAAAATCCTTGGTATACAGTTTCTTGTTTTCTGTTATATAAACTAATGTTTTCATTTCTAAATCCAATTTTTATTTGCCTTTTTGTAAGCAACTCGAAGCTGTGATATGTTCTCAGCTGAGAGATATTTATAAAGGTCTGTTTTTAAATTACGTGATCGGGTGAATAGGGAATAGTAGTAATCTTCTACAATTGGGAAAGTTCCTGTAGTTGTCTTTAAAAGTTTAACTACTGTATTTTCGTCTTCTACTAAGGCTCTAATATTAAAAAGTTCAACAGAACCATTAAAAATAATGTGATTGTCTTCAGGATTCGTACCAAGCGAAAAGGCGATTTTCTGTGCAATGGTTTTCAATCTGTCTGAATCTTTTGATTTTAAATTTGGATACTTTTTATTAATAACCTTTGCTTTATCGTTTATGATGGTTGGAGAAGATTTCGCATTTTCCGCACTGTTCTGTTTTACTGCTAAATCTAAAGCCTGTGAGCTGTCCTTTTGTTCCTGAGAATTAAAGTATCTAATGATGTAGGGTATTGCAAATAGTACTGCTACAATATAGACAGCGTTATTCTGAAAGAACAAAACAAGCTTACTATTCATAAGCTTGTTTTTACTATATCTCGACAACATAACTATTGACGTCTTTTAAGGAAGAAAAACACTCCCAAAACGGCTAGACCGATTAAAATTGATTTCTTGTGTTCTGTATAAAAGTCTTGTAATTTTTGCATAATGTAAATTTTAAAATTTGATTAAAAATAATAGGGCTAATAGCATTAACGGTATTTTCAAGTCGAAGCCCTTTTGAATCTCTTGAAAAACACTTGGAGTGTACCACTTTTTAAAGAAATCCGTTATTTCTTGACGTGTGATTTGTTTATCCTTGTTAGTGTCAAAAATCGGATTTTGTAACGCAATCAAAGAAGCGCTTAAGCTTGATGTTTTCAGTACAAATGAATCCGACTTAGAAAGTGCAGCAGGAAAGAAAGTCACTAGGTAAACATCTAAAAAGTTGCTCATTTTACCAGTATAGGGCTTATAATATTCATAAACCAAATCCATTTGTTTGATAAAAGATAGACTCTTAATGTAAGCCAAAGAATAAACTTTTCCGTTGATTTTCTTTTGTTTTGGAGTTCCAACATCTGCCGTGAATTGAATTAATCCCACAGAACCGATTGAGTTCGTTTTCTGTGGGCTGAAAGTCTTTGCAGTTTCGAAATACATTACTGCAAGCAATGAATTAGCATCTATTTTAAGTTTCTGAGCGACCTCAATTACCTTACTTACGTGCCTTTCAGGAAGTTTTTGTGTAAAAAAGCTACTTACTTTCATTTTTTGAATTTTTCTCGTTATCCACTCGCTCTAAGCCGTCAGCAATGAAGCTTAAGCCGTCAATAATGACGATTACGTAAGCCCCATACTTAGCGAGCATTTTTACTACCGAAATTATAGAAGTTACGTTTTTCATTATTTACGCTTATTTTTATTGGTTACGAAATCGGGTTGAATGAATGAGAAAAATCCTTTCTTGTGGTTTACACAACATTTTGTTGTACCCATATCAAAAAACAAACATCCTTTTCTCACTGAATACATGCCAAAAATAGTTTGGCTGTCTGTGGCTGTTTTCAATTTGATAACCCACTTTTCGAAACCATCTTTAACGTGTGAGCCGTCAAGATTTTTTTGATCTAATTGCTTACGTGCGTTCACTGAAATAAGCCCGAATCTCTTTGTAGTTTTCCAAGCCCAAATGGTATGGAATGGGTCGAATTTCTTTTGGTCAGCCTTTGGAATCACTGTTTGTAATTCTGCGTGAGACTTACTTTCGTAAGTTTTCTTTTGACCTGATGAAGTTGAAGTACTTTGGTTGTTGCTAAACAAAACGGTTTTTCCGTTCTTGTCTGTGTAACCAATTTTTTTGCCGTTTCCGTCGAATAAGTCCATCTATTGCTGTTTTGGTTTTCTCAGTCTTAGCAAGGCTACAACACCAATTGCAAGCTGAATGATTAATTTAATTACTTCGATTTTTGGGCTAACTGGCGGAATTTGTTCCACCAGTTCAACAGCCCCAATTCCTGACGATGCAGTTAAGACAGTATTTACCATTATCGTCTGCGTCTTGAATGATTACCAGCTTTTCTGAAAAACACAAAGAACAATACTACAGAGCCTAAAACACCTAAAACGATAGATTTATGCTTAGTGAACCACTCTTTAATGGTATTATCTACCACCTGTGCGCCAACCATTCCAGAAGCTTGGTTTACGCCGTTTGAAGCCCCTGCAAGTATCTTTTTAGTTGCTCCTTGGATAACATTTCCTGCAACCGTACCGCCATAGCTTCCGATTTGTGCGCCAACATCTTGAGCCATTTGGTTTGCCTGTTCTTGAGCGGCTTGGTCTCTAGCTTGTTTTTTTCCTTCGGCTGAGGCTTGAAGCCCTTGGATGATTGAGCCACCCACTCCCGGAACAATAGTTCCCGCCAATTTTACAGCACTTTTAAAATTGACGTTTTTCTTAAGGAATTTTGAGATTTTTAAACCCATTTTCTAGCGTTTTACGTTATACAATAGGGCATCGTCTGCGTTGATTCTCGTTGAGAAATTCAATAATACCCCTGCCGATTTTCTAATGTTTACGTTTGTAATTCCTGTCAAAAGGAAAACTAATCTTGTAGGGAAACCTGATTGAACAACTCCCGCCTCGTTGATTGCTACAACTGGGTCAAGTGTCTTGTGGAAAAGTTCCGCTTCGAAAGCATCCATTTTGGCAACGTGTCCGTTGTCATAAGTAAAGTTGATTTCTGTAATAGAATCATCTTTTTGCAAGCTTAAAAGGTCGTGACCTCTTACATCAAAATCTTGGTTAAGGGTTTCAGAAGCCATAGTTTTACGTGTGTAATCTTGCAACTCTGAATCTTCGAAAGAACTTTCAATTGTGTTCATTTGATACGTTTTTGCCGTTTTCAAATTGGTCAACTGAACTTTGATTTTTTCGTTTTCGCCTAATTTGACGTTACCACCGTTTACGGTTAAGTCGCAACAAGCAACACATTTCAAAGTACCCATTGAAACAATTGCATCCTGACCCTCTGTACCTAAAGCGATGAAATCGATTAAGAGCATTTCTCTTGCGATGTCTGCTGTGTCTCCTTTTCTTTCAACGTACAAAGTGATTGTTTCCGTTGTAATGTCAGTTAACGCACCATCAGTACCAATTGCTAAATGTGCAAAGCCTTTAGAGACTTCTATTACATCCGATTTAGTCTTGTTTGTAGCATTATAAATTTGTGCCATAATGTTTTTTAAATGAATTAATAATTTTATCTGTGACAAATTTTGGCAATAAAAAAACCGCAAAAAGTGAATTTTGCGGTTTGGCGTAGTTTTGCGTAGTTTTACGTATTTTGTGTTAAATTATGTTAAAATAATTTTTAAAATGACAGTATAGCACACACTTTGTATTATATTGTTTTTTAATATCAGTCAAATAGTACTGTGCCGTTCTGTAAGTAATGTTTTCTAATAAGCTTTGAATCATTTTTGCATCTAGTGCGGTTGTAGGTTTCATTTCTGTTATTTGCATTGGTATTGATTTTAGCGGGGCGGGATTGTAGGGATTACCGCCCCAATTAAAAAATTGATAATTGATTATGTATTCTTTTATTGTCTCTCGAATAATTTTCGCCTTTGGGACGTATTGCAGCTTCAAAACTTTCTACTTTCAATACTAAAATTTCTTTAGAAGTCTGTAGCTTATACTCCGTGAACTTCTCTCGAAAGTCAGGGGTCGGAGGGGGGTCTGTTTTTGTAGGAATTTGTGAGTTCATTTTGTAAGAGTAAATTAACATATTTGTTAAGAAAAGCCGACTATCATAGGTCGGCTTTTTCCGTGACTTGATAATTTAGTTTTTTAGCCTTTTTAAGGCTCAGTTATACACAAAAATTCAAATTCGGATATTGCGTAATTAAAGCTCAAATTCTTTATAAAAAAGGCTTTTAAATTGATTTTTTGATGCACTGTTAACAGTCTGTAGTAGTGATTTAAAAAGTGTTGTTTTTTCATAATTTAAAATTTATAAAGTTTAAATATTCTAATACGTGGGCGTTGTGACGTACTTCGCTCTGAATTTTTACGTCTTTATGAATCAATAAGTCAAAAAGTTCTTTTACTTTTTTTCTCATTCGGGATTTTGCGACTTCTGTAGACTGAGCGTTTGCACCTTTAAAGGAATCCACTATAGGAAGCAATGCTTTATAGTCATAGCCTTTGAAAACGCAATTTTGGATTAACTCGTAAATAAGGTGGTCTGTAGGGCTTAAATTGGGGGCTTTTTGCCTTGCTTTATTCTCGATATAGGAGTTTATAGAAAAAATTACAACATTGTACAGATCCTTTTGGGAAATCTGTAAATATTCCTCTAAGGTTTTAAATTGCGGGCAGACCCCAAACTTTTTAAGTCTCTCTTTGTGAGCGTAGTTTTTTATAGTTACCTCAATTCTCGTAAGGTTTTTAATAGCGTGGTAATACTGAGGGAAAAGATAAAAGTTGTAAAATTCTGCTGATTTAGAAATAAGTTCGAATTCTTTATGATAGAATTTTATAAATGGGATTGAGGGTTTAGCATAATCACGCTTATTAAATGCCAATCCTAAATTGTTTGGTTGGCTTACAAAATGTAGATGTTTTTGCTTATTGCCACATTGAGCCGTTAATACGTGTAAAGCATCTTCAAAACATTGCGGTGAATTTGAATAGCGATTAATACAAATATCAACGTCTGAAATATACCCGCTTAAGAACGTTTCAAAACTGCAAGTAAAGACCTTAAAATCTAAAAATTCTTTATAGAGTATTTCGATGTTATTTTTGTTTATCCCCTCAAAATACCTGTACTTGAGTAACTTAGAAGAAACTGTAAGGTTAATGAATTTCGTTTGATTCTTTTCTTTAGTTTCATTGTCAAAAATCGGAATTTCACAAAGTCCGATTCTTATAGTCATTCCGTTGATTTCAAATTTTAGAGGTTTTGGCGGAAAAAGTTCGCAATCTACAGCGTCCAAAGATTCATAATAAACAGCCGTTTGGCTTGTTAAACGTAAGTCTACGACTTCACATAAGTGAAAAGGTATCTTAAGACTGAACGAATCCGTTAACGGTATATTAATAGGGATTTTTTTAGCTTCCATAATCAACTCTTTTAGAATCAGTTATGTAAAGCAATGAACTATAATTTATATTATGTAAAATAGAACTTTTATTTAATTAAGGCTACTTCTTCTGAAAACATTTAATTCTCATAATTTTTCATTCTATCTAAATGATTATTAAAACTATGTTTATTTCAATTACACAACTAGTTATTTCTATTGTTTCCTAATTTCAATCTATTAAAATGAAAACTTTTTTTCGAAAAAAAACAGATTCTCTAACAATAAATTGCAAAATGTTTCATTTAAATAAATCTATTATATTAAAATTAATAAGTACAAATTGTAACTAATTTATTTACTAATTTTGTTTTACTATTTTATCGAAAAAACATGAATATAATTGCGGGACAAATTGCCGATTTTTTAAAAAATTACGCACCTTTTAATCAGCTTACATCAGATCAATTAGCTGAGATTGCTAACAATATTCGTGTAATTAATTTAGAAAAAAAGCAAACTTTATTCAAGATTAACGAAACACTGCATGACAGTTTTTATGTTGTCGCTTCTGGTGTTGTCAACGTATCAGTAATTGCTGACGCCGAAGAAAGTGTCATTAATAAATGCCACGAAGGAACTATTTTTGGATTGCGTCCGTTTTTTGCTAAAAATAAATACAAAACAACTGCTAAAGCCAGAGAAGAAAGTTTGGTATATGCCATCCCTATTGCAGTTTTCAAACCTTTATTGGCAAATAATTCGGAGGTTTTAAACTTTCTTTTGGAAAATTTTGCCAGTAATTTACCTGAAGATCGTTCCTCAGAAGGAAATATTGCTTCGGACGGTTTTTATTCTGAAAAACAATCGGAAGCCCAGTTTTTCCAAACTTTAGCGTACAACACCACCCCTTTATTAGCTACTTCTGATAATACCGCACAGGAAGTTGCCCAATTAATGGCTGAATCGTTAAAGAATAACGTTATTATTTTTGAAAAAAGCGGCCCTATCGGAATTGTAACTCATGCTGATTTGGCTTCAAAAATTGCTACAGGGCGCTATCCTATTAATATTCCGGTAAGCAATATTATGTCTTCTCCGGTAGTGACTGTTTTAGAAAATGTTTCTTTGGCGGAAGCCCAATTACTAATGCTTAAAAACAATGTTACGCATTTATGTGTAACCGTTGACGGAACTGATAAATCAACTATTAAAGGAGTGATTTCTGAGCACGATTTAATTGCTGCTCAAGCAAGTAATCCAGGTGTATTGATCAAAGAAGTAAAACGTTCTTTATCATCAAATGAGCTTAAAGAAATTCGCGCCCGATTGACTAATTTAATTCAATCTTCGATTCAAAAAAACATTCCACTAACACATATTACCAATATTGCCAGTGAAATTAATTTTGCTGTTTTAAAACGTGCTGTTGAATTATCAATTTTAGAATTAGGCTCCCCTCCTGCTCGATTTGCCTGGTTGAGTATTGGTAGTCAAGGACGTAAAGAACAACTTTTATTAACTGATCAAGATAGTATTTTAGTATTTGAAGATGTTGCTCAGGATAAATATATTGAAGTAAAAGATTACTTTTTAAAGCTTGGGAAAAAGACAACCGCAACCTTAGAAAAAATAGGTTACGGATTATGTCCAAACGGACACATGGCAAGTAATATGTTGTGGTGTAAGTCTTTGACTGACTGGATTAAACAATATAACAATTGGATGAATACTACAAGAGAAAATACAGATAATTTAAGTAGTATTTTCTTTGATTGTGAGTTGGTTATTGGAGAGTTGAAAATTGAAAGTGCTATCAATAATATTATTTCTGAAAATGCCTATAACAATAATTTGTTTTTTGATTTTCTGGGGAATGATGCTTTGAGAAAAAATTCTCCTTTAAGTTTCTTCAAAAAATTTATAGTTGAAGAAGAAGGAATCCATAAAGACAAATTTGACATTAAAACCCGAGCGTTGATGCCTTTAATTGATAGTGCCAGACTCTTTACTTTGAGTCATGAAATCAAAGGAATCAACAATACTTATACCCGATTTAAGCAACTGGCTATAGCCGATCCTAAACATTCAGAAATTTATCTGAATTGTGCCGAAGCCTATTTATTTTTAACCAGAATCAGAACTTTGGAAGGTATAAAAAATGAAAATTCAGGACAATATATTAACTTAGAGGAACTTTCGAAAAATGACAGGGAAAAATTGAAGAATGCCCTGATTCCAATGAAAGAATTAGAAGAATTAATTAAAGATAAGTTTCAACTCACCCAATTCTCATAGATTTATGTTAGACTGGTTAAAAAATATCAATAAGGAACATCCTGAATTTTGGAAAGAATACTTAGCTAAATTCAGCAAAAAATCAAATCGATATGTCATTTTATCAACTGAAGCCACTGGGGATTCAATTGAAAAAGATGTCATTACCTTTATTAGTGCTTTTGCGGTAGTGAATGATTCTATTTCTATCAAAGATAGTTTTGAAACGATATTGCTACAGTATCGTTTTATGCATGACAACCATCTTTCAAATGAATATATTATTGAAAGTAGATTACTCAAATTGTCAGAACCAGAAGCTTTAAAAACTTTCATCGAATATTTAGGGAATGGAATCCTTGTAGGGCATCAAATACAATCTGATGTTGCCATGATTAATGCCTCCTTAGAAAGATTAGAATGCGGAAAATTGCGCAACGAAGCTTTAGATATTGATATCATGCATCGGAAATTAAATGAGATTAACGATGATAAAGAATTGTCTTTAGAAGAGCTTACGGATTATTATAAAATTCAAAAAACACATACAAATTCAACTACTGAAAAAGCATATAAAATTGCTTTACTATTCTTAAAATTGAAATTTAAGTTAGGACTAAAGTAGATTTATATATAGTGTTATTCCTTCCCAAAAATGCCCATGATGCGTAATAGAAACGGGATTTGAAATAGTTGTTTGAGCATCAATTATAAAAGGAAGTCCATTTGTTTTACTGATTTTTTCATCCAAATTAATCTTTTTTATCTGACTGAATAAATCTGTTTTGACTGCAGCTATAGTGTACACAAAATCATTTGTAACAATAGTTTCTGTATAATAAATGCGTCCATTGCAAGAAACCGTTCCTGTTGTTTCACTTTCGTAAAAACAAACTAATTGCAACGGAATATATCCCCGAATTCCCGTTTCCCGATTGTAAATTTTATAGGCTGCTTCTTTTCTAGACCATAAATTCCAGACCATAACTTCAGGGTTTTCGGCATTGGCGACAAGCGATTGCTCCTCTTGGGTAAATATTTTATCTAAAAAACCTTTTCGCTTCCAGTTGCTTTCTTTTTGGGCTAAAGCCAAATCTACAATGTCGTTTCCTATCATTTTTTCAATTTGCTACAAAACAGTTAATTCAATAATTTGTATTATTTATAAAACAAAATACTGTTGTTTTCGATTTTCAACTGTCCTTAGCTTCCGCAGTCGAGTGTCAAATGTTTGAAGAATGCGTAAAAGAAAAGCTGTTTGATCCGCCGCGGCGGAGAGTTCTTTTCTTTTAGACTCGAGCCGAAGGCGAACAGAGCGAAGCTAATTCGAAAACTAATTTGACCGACGAGGAAGGTTTTGTTTCTTTTTTGATCAAGCAAAAAAGAAAATTGGTAAATCTAAAAATACCTCGAACAGACAAAATCATCATCAAAAACTAATTACATCCAACAATTATAATTATCATACTTATTTTTCAGATAAATGCGTTTCAATAATTTCTATTGCAGCCTTAACATTAAACATTTTTTCCATCGCCTGGTTGTCAATTATGATATCGAATTTTTCTTCAATATCTAAAATTACATCCACCAGATTAGCCGAATTTATCTTTAAATCATTAATAAAATCAGTTTCTTCCGTTAATGAATCAAAGGCTAGCTGATCTTGGATATACGGTTTTACAATTACTTTTAAATGCTCTATTATTTCTTGTTTATTCATAGTTTGTTTTTATTTAATTTTTAAATTTCTTAAAAATAACACATCCATTCACATCTCCAAAACCAAAACTGGCTTTGGCAATAATATTCAATTCGGTTTCAATCAATTGTTGCGGAATTCTGGACGCATCAATTAGATTAGTTATTTCAGGATGCAAGTCTTCACAATTGCTATTTGGAAAAATAAATCCTTGATACAATTGCAACACTGTAGCAACACTTTCAACACTACCCGCTCCCGATAAACAATGACCAACCATGGATTTCAAGGAATTAATATACGGAAAATTATTTCCCTTTCGACCTAAAGCTTCACTCCAATTTTGTATTTCTAAACTATCTTTTGAAGTGGCCGTTAAATGCCCGTTTATGGCATCGATTTCATCTGCATTAATTCCAGCATTTTCAATAGCATCTGTAATGCATTTTTGTACCGCAATTGGATTTGGCGCAGTCATCGTTCCTAATCCACGCTGTCCTCCTGAATTGATATTTCCGCCTAAGACTTCAGCATAAATTCGTGCACCTCTCGCCAAAGCTGCTTCTAAATCTTCCAAAATCATTGCTCCTGCACCACTTCCGGGCACAAATCCAGATGCACTGGCACTCATAGGTCGGGATCCTTGTTCCGGAGTTTCATTGTATTTAAAAGTACACACTCGCATTGCGTCAAATCCGCCCCAAATATAAGGCCCGGAATCGCTGGTACTACCTGCTAAAATCCGTTTGGCTTGTCCTGATTTAATACGATCGTAAGCTATCATGATACTTTCGGTTCCTGTGGTACAGGCTGATGAATTAGTTGTCACTTGGTTTCCTAATCCTAATTTTCCACCCAAATAAGCGCTAATTCCGCTGTTCATGGTTTGGGCTACAGCAGTGCTACCTAATTTACGCGTTTGTAATTCATCAATTTTATAAATGCTTTCGCGAAATTTATCAATTCCCGATGTCCCTGTTCCAAAAATAGTTCCGCTATCCCAATCGGGTTCTTCATTATTTTCTATCGATAAACCGGCATCTTTCCAGGCATCCATTCCAGCAATAACACCATATAAAATCCCTGAAGAATTAAAATTTCTCAGTTCTAATTCCGAAAAATAACCCAATGCTAATTCAGTCGAAACTTCAGGTTTAGCAGAGATTTGACAAGAAAACTGTAATCGTTCTAACTCGGCATCTTTTTTAACACCAGAAATTCCATTTTTAATGGCGTTTGTAAATGCATCAAGTCCTACTCCATTTGGAGCTACTATACCTAATCCTGTTATTACGACACGTTTTTCCATTTTTACTGAATTTGAATTAAATGTTTCCCAAAACTAAATTTAAGAAGTTATCATTCCTGCAATTTCTCCACTGCAAACAACTTCCTCTTTTTCGTTTTTCATCGTCACCTTGCATTTTAATTTCCCGAATCTAAAATAGATTTTTTCTGAAATTACCGTTACTTTTTCATTTGGCCAAACCGCTTTTAAAAATTCGATATCCGTTGATGTTAAAGCAATTGCGGTATTATTATTAAGTGTATCATTTAACAGAAATATACCCAAACACACTACTCCTATTTGCGCCATGACTTCGGTCAAAATCACACCTGGAGTAATGGGATTATCTTTAAAATGACCTTTATAAAAATCTAGGTTTTTATCAAAAGTATAACAGCCTTCCACTCCATTTTCATCAATACGAATGATTTCATCGACAAACAAAAAAGGCTTGGAATACGGTAATTTGGATAAAATATTTTGATTCGTCATTGTTCTATTTTTATTTTAAAACCGCAATAAAACCCGTTGAGCCGAAAATCCGGGACCAAAACTCAGCATTAGTCCTGTAGAACCTTTTTCAGGTTTAGAATCCATAAAACGTTCTAAAACATATAAAACGGTAGCACTGGACATATTCCCATACAAACGCAATACTTCTTTAGTATCGTCTATATTTTTACCTAAATCAGAAAATAAATCTTCAACGGTTTGTACTATCTTTTTTCCTCCGGGATGAAATATTAAATGATCAATGTCTGCTATTTTCAAGTTGTTTTTCTCTAAAAATGGGTGAATGATAGCTGGAAAATGAGCCATAATTGTATCCGGAACTTCGATATCCAAAACCATTTGCAAGCCTGAATTAGTCAGTTTAAAACCCATCATGTGTTCATTATCATAAAAATGATACATTTCTTCGGCTAGTATTTCCGGGCCGTCATCGTCTTCATGTGAAGAAAGCAAAACGCAGGCAGCACCATCACCAAATATAGCGGCACTCACAATATTGGCCATCGAAAAATCATCTAGTTGAAAGGTAGCCGTTGGACTTTCAACAGCTATTACTGCTGCACGTTTCCCAGGATTGGCCTGCAAGAAGTTTTTAGCATAAATAATCCCCGAAATTCCTGCTGCGCACCCCATTTCGGTCACAGGAAGCCGCACAATATCCTGCCTTAATTGCAGCTTATTAATCAAATAAGCATCTAATGACGGAATCATAATTCCGGTACAACTTACCGTGATAATATAATCTAAATCTTCTGGTTTCCATTTTGACTTCAGCAAAGCTTTTTTTAAGACTTTTTCACCTAAATCAATCACCTCACGAACGTAAATATCATTTCTATCTTCAAAAGAAGTATTGGTAAAAACTTCAATGGGATCCATAACAGAATAACGTTTGTCTACTGCTGCACCTTCAAATATTTTTTTTACTTTCCGAATAAAACGTTCCTCCTGACCTTCTAACCACGCATCCAAAAACGGAATAATTTCGGCTGTAGTCCTTGAATATTTAGGCAGTTGTTTTGCAACTGTATGTATTTTTACACTCATATTTTTGATATTATCCATTGGTAACGAAAAGCCCATTTCCAGTGAATGGTATATTTTTTAAAATCTAATTTTTTAGAAAACCGTATTAAATCTTCCTTTTTAAAACCTCTTAAAATCGAAATTAATCCATCTTTCCTAGACATTGAATTCAATCGGAAAACAAAACACAACAACTGAAATAATCGATACGCAATGGGGCTTCTTTGTAAATCATTAATAACAATCCCAAGACATGCATTAGTATAAAAAACAGTCAATATTTCAATAATTTCATCTTCTTTAAAATGATGCAACACCAAGGTAGATAGCACAATATCATATTTTAATTCAGTAAAAGCTTCGTCAAATACATTCTCGCATCGATAGCTTATATTGGAATACTTTTTTGATAAATGAATCGCATGATTTATGGTGAAATTATTGGCATCGATACCAATTAGTTTTAATTTTAAATTGTTTTGAAAACCGTAATCAGCCAGAGTTCTCAACATATCGCCATTGCCGCAACCTATATCTACAATTGTAATTTCAGTATCAATAGGAACATTTTTTAATAAGGTTTTGACACCTAGTAAAGTTAGCTTGTTTCCTCCCAAAAGTTGATTGATTTTGGCAATTTTATCCAATGCATCACGCAAAATTTCCCCTTCCAACGTAAAATCATCCATGATTTCAGACTTCTCTGTTCTATATTTAGTACTGATTAACATTTTGGATGGATATTAATGGGTTTGCCGTGTGTATGTTTTATTATAATTGACAGTAAAAAAGGAAATTTGATTATTATACGCATAATTAGTGCCGCTAACTTTTGCCTTTGTAAAACAGCAGCTAACAAGCGTCCCATTTTTAATCTGTTACTAAAATTACGATTCCATTCATTTTGGTATTTGGTTTCTAATTCCAGTCGTGATTTAATTTTGTGATTGAAATATTCCCCAATCAATTCCGATACAATTTTTGCACTATGTATCGCCATGGCCATTCCGTTTCCGCATAATGGATGAATTAATCCGGCGGTATCACCAATCATCAGAATATGATTTTCTACCGCTTTTTTTTTATCAAAAGAAATTTGGCTTATCGTTAAAGGTTTTTCAAATAACGGCAGGCAATTATCCAAAATCGACTTTAAATGAGGATTTTTAGAAATTACATTCATTTGATATTCTTCAATATTCTTGTACTGTTTGAATGTTTTGTAATCGGCTAAGTAACAAATATTAATTCTTTCATTCTCCACTTTAGAAACACCGCAATAGCCTCCTTTAAAATGATGTAATCCAACTAAATCATTTGGAAAAACACCTGAATAATGAGCTTTTACCGCTAACCATGGCGCTTTTTTATGAATAAAATCTCTACCTAATTTTTGATCAATATTAGACCGTTTGCCAAAAGCTCCAATTAGAATTTCAGATTTTAAAACAGCATTTTTTGCAGTAGTTACGGTAAATTGATTTTCTGAAAAAGAAATATTTTCAACTGAATCGGGAATGATTTCGCATCCATTTTCTATTGCTTTTTTGCATAAAAATTCATCCAATAAATACCTGCTGACACCAAAACCTCCAAGAGGCAAATCACTATCGAGGATTTTATCATCAAGAAAAGAAAACTGAAATTTAGTTAAGTGCGTTGGTTTTAAATCTTCACAATCTACATCTAACCAATTCAAATACGACAGCACTTCATTTGAAATGTATTCACCACAAACCTTATGTTTTGGGAATTCATTCTTTTCGATCAAAATAACTTTCAAACCAATTTTAGATAAATGAATAGCAGCGGTAAGTCCCGCTAATCCGCCACCTACAATTAGTATCGCTTTCTCTTTTTCCATAGAATCACTAATTTAGGCTATTTCTTTCAAAAAAAACTTTTTTGATAAAAAAAAAGCTGCTTCATGACGAAACAGCTTTTCCAATTGGTTACTTATATTTATAGTTTTTTGTTATTTTTTTTCGTTTTGAATCTCTTCAATAATCTCTGGATTCAATAAAGTACTCGTGTCACCATAATCTGTAAAATTACCTTCGGCAATTTTCCTAAGGATTCTACGCATAATTTTTCCTGAACGCGTTTTTGGTAATCCTGAAACAAATTGAATCTTATCTAATTTTGCAATTGGACCTACGTGATCGGTTATATGTTGGTTTATTTCGATAAAAAGGTTTTCCTTATTTCTAATTTCACCTGTTTCTTTCAATATTACATAACCATACAAAGCTTTCCCTTTTACATCGTGTGGAAATCCTACTACAGCACTTTCAGCAACTGCAGGATGCTCATTAATAGCATCTTCAATTGGAGCCGTACCTAAATTATGACCTGAAACAATGATCACATCATCCACACGACCTGTGATTCTGTAATAACCTACTTCGTCACGTAAAGCGCCGTCTCCAGTAAAATATTTACCCGGATATTGAGAAAAATAAGTATCCTTATAACGTTGGTGATCATTCCAAATCGTTCTAGCCATTCCTGGCCAAGGAAATTTAATACACAAACTTCCTACTACTTGATTTCCTTCGATTTCATTTCTCTTATCATCCATCAAAACCGCTTGGATTCCAGGTAATGGAAAAGTAGCATAAGTAGGTTTTGTAGGTGTGATGAAAGCCAATGGCGAAATCATAATTCCTCCCGTTTCAGTTTGCCACCAAGTATCAACTACAGGACATTTTTTACCTCCTACATGATCATTAAACCAGTGCCAGGCTTCTTCATTGATAGGTTCTCCTACTGATCCAATTACTTTTAAACTTTTTAAAGGATATTTTTGAACGTATTCCAATTTTTCTTTTGCCAAGGCTCTAATAGCAGTTGGCGCCGTATAAAATTGACTCACCTTATGTTTTTCAATTACTTCCCAAAAACGACTGTGGTCTGGGTAAGAAGGTACGCCTTCGAATATTACAGTTGTAGCCCCATTCAACAATGGACCGTATAAAATATAAGAATGACCTGTTATCCAACCAATATCGGCGGTACACCAGAAAATATCATTCTCTTCATAGCTGAAAACATTTTTGAAAGTATAGGCTGTAAAAACCATATAACCCGCTGTAGTATGCACCATTCCTTTAGGATTCCCGGTAGAACCAGAAGTGTAAAGAATGAACAAAGGATCTTCGGCATCCATTATTTCGGCAACACTATTATCTGAAGCTTCATCTAATAAAGGTTGTAACCAAATGTCTCTGCCTTCTTTCATGTTAACCGCAGTGTTGGTTCTTTTCACCACTAAAACAGTACTAACAGATGGACTTTTATCTAATGCATCATCAACAATTTCTTTTAATTCAATTGTTTTATTTCCGCGGAAACCTCCATCAGAAGTAATTACCATTTTACTATCACTATCATTGATTCGGGTAGCTAGAGCTTTAGATGAAAATCCTGCAAATACAACTGAGTGTATTGCTCCAATTCTGGCACAAGCTAAAATAGATACAGCTAATTCAGGAATCATTGGTAAGTAGATACAAACACGATCTCCTTTTTTAATTCCTTGCTCACGCAATACATTAGCCATCTTACACACGCGTTGGTGTAATTCATTATAGGTGATGTGTAATGCTTCTTCGTCTGGATTGTTAGGTTCGAAAATGATGGCAGTCTTCTCCCCTCTTTTATTTAAATGCCTGTCAATACAGTTTTTAGTCATATTTACTTTAGCACCGGCAAACCATTGAACTTCAGCTTCTGCCATATCAAATTCAACGACTTTATCCCATGGTTGGTACCATGTGAAATTTTCTTCTGCTATTTTTCCCCAAAATTTTCTTGGTTCACGAATCGACTTATTGTAATGCTTAAAATATTGCTCTAAATTATCAACTTTATAGTAACTCATCCCTGTTTATATTTTGTATAAATGTATTAAATCTGATTCTATTTTTAAAACAAAATAAATCATAAATCAGTGCAATTTAATTAAAATAATGAAATCCAATCCTAATAAAAATGCAAATTATTCAAAATCCCGTTTAAAAACACCAAATTTACAAAAACAAAAAAGACGAAATAGATTATTACTTCGCCTTTTTTGAATTAACGTTAATTGTATGTCAAGTCTCAATTACAATCTTCTTTCTGTTTCGTTTATTGCTAAATCGTTAATACTTGCAAAGCGTTTTTTCATAAACCCATTTTCGTCAAATTCCCAATTTTCATTACCGTAAGAACGAAACCATTGTCCATTATTATTACGCCATTCATATTCAAAACGAACCGCAATCTTGTTATCGGTAAAAGCCCAAAGTTCTTTTTTGAGTTTATAATCCAATTCTTTTTCCCATTTGGCAGTCAAAAATTGCCTTACTTCTTCTCTTCCATTAATAAAAAGATCTCTATTTCTCCATTCCGTATCAATGGTGTAAGCCAATGAAACTTTTTCAGGGTCTTTAGTATTCCAGGCATCTTCCGCCATTCGTACTTTCTGAGTTGCAGTTTCAAAATTAAACGGCGGAAGTGGTAGTTTTTGTGTCATTTTTTTATTTTTTTGTCATCTCATCAAGTGGCTCTTTAATAAGCCGCATTGCAAACGCTTTGTTTTGTTTTTAAAAGTAAGTAGGTTCTCGTTGTAAATGAGAACCAGATTGGGATATGTTTTTTAGAAAGTATTTTTATCTTTATTTGTCATATTTTTATCTTCTTCTAATTGAGCATTTTCTAATATTTTCACAATATTTGGTTGGTAAATTTCAATATCAACTGAATAATAAACACCCCTATCTTTTAATCGGATTTCAATTCTCTTTGTGCCAATGTTCCAACTATAAACTTCATAACTATAACCTTTTTTGGTTTCAAAACTTTCGGGAATTGTATTGCTAGTATAGGGTTCTTTATACTTTTCCGAAATTACGGATTTAAGAAACTCAATTTGTCTTGGAATTTCAGATTCATATTCGTCGTAGTGAATTGGGGTTCCATAAATGTGTAATAGGTATAGTTTTGATTTATAATATAAACCATATAGTCCGTATTCACTAAACTTATAATTTCCGATAAAACAATCAGGAAAGTCTGAGTTTGAATATTCTTTTCTTTTACTTTTTTTTATAAAATCTTCAAGTTTTTTTTTTGTTTCCTTTTCTGAGTCTCCAAATTTTATATCTCCAATCACTTTTTCTTGTTCGGTAAGGACAATACTGTCTGGCATTTTTTTATTTTTATTTTCAGAATTTACAATGCTATCTGCTAACTTATCTATTCTATCTATTTCTGCATCAGTCATTTCTTTTTCTTTACAAGAAAAAATAAACAACATAAAAATTATAAAAGCTATTTTTTTCATATTAAGGTTTGTTTTTTAGGATTAAAGGTTTTCGGGTTTATTCATTCCGTCTTTTTAAGTGAATGATTTTTAAAATTATACTATTATGGTAAAGTTTTTTTTAAAGTGTCGTTTTTTTTGTTGCTACTTTTTCAACCACTTCCTTGGGATACATCTTTAAAGGTTTGGCATCATTTTTTAACAATTCTAATTTCTGTTCTAGGTTTAATATGCGTTCTTCTAATTCATTGTTTTTAGAAGTATCTTTTAATCCAAAAATGATGGTAACAAAAACTGCAATTATTGATATTCCTAATGGAAGCCATTTTGTTTTTAAAAGCAAGTAGGTTCTCGTTGCAAAAGAGAACCAGAGGAACTATCATTTTCCATTAACTTTAATTGTCGCTCGTTCTATTGATATTTCTTTATTTATGTCCCCATTAGCCAATTTAAGCTTCTCTATTAATTTGAAGTCCTTTTTTGAAGAATATACTTCGTCGTTAGCCAAAATATATTGAGAACAATTATATTGTCTTAATTCTAGCTCTGTTAAAATTTTGAATTTGTTATTTTCAGTTTTGTCGTCACAAAATACTTCGTCGTCCCATATTGTCAAGATGATGTTTTTGCTAATAGGAAAAATTATTTCAACTCCTTTCATACCAAATCCGTCATAGAAAGCAGTTTGATTTTTGAGATGCGGCTTTAATATAATTGGGTTATCTGACGTGAAAACGGTGTTGTTTGTAGCAATTTTATATTTCCATATTTTTTTAATTAATTGGTCTTGTATGTCTGCAATTAGTTTTTCATCTAAGAATATCTCCGAATGTAAAACAGGGGCAAAATCGCTTTCCCTATTAAGGGCAGTGGCTTCGCTACAGTCAATGTCTTCGTATTTTTTTTTCATTGCAGATACAACCTCGTTTCTTTCTTTTTGTGCTTTTTGTTGAGCATCCCAATACATATCTCTAATATTGGGCATTCTCAAATATTGTATGGCTATTAGAACAGCAAATAGGTCACGTTCTTTATTGTTAAAAATCTCTAATGTTTCTTTATGATTAGTCCACACTGATGCTGCTTTAATTATTTTATTTAAAAGCTCAGAGTGTAGGCTTTCAATATTTTCTGCTAATACTTTTTTCTCAATGAAATTACTATCTATGTCTTCCGAAAATCCCCGATTTAAATATTTTTCGGGAATTGCGTAAAAATTGTCTTTATAGGCAGTTTTAGCAATGCTTTGCGGATAGCCTTTGTTTTTGTTTGTTTTGCTATAAACAAAAACAAATTTTTCATTTTCGGAAAAGTTTCTCAAGTAGCATTGAGGAATAAAATGTTGTCTTACGTGTTCCTTTGCCATATATTTGGGTATTTAAGCCTTACAGCTAATTTGTTATATACGCAACTTCAAAAGTTGAAATATATTTACTTTATTGATTTTAATTATTCTATTTCGAAAACATAAAAAACACAATGCCAATTTTAAAATTGTCGTTATTATTTTTGCTTTTATCAAATATATAAAATTTATCTTATAAATAATTATTTTCTAGCTAATGTGATTGCGTCGTTCCGATAGCTATCGGAACTCTCAATGACTATATTGGGTGTTTATTATGAAACTATTCGTGTTTCTTAGCCCCGATTGTAGTGGAAATCCTTTTCTTTTTTTCTTAAAAAAGAAAAGATTGTAGCGAAAAGCGGGAGCATACGCTATTGAATACCGAAAGAGTTCTGCTCCTAAAAATCTGGGCACAAAAAAAACGGAGTAATTATTTACTCCGCTTTCTTTTCTTTATTAAAATATCGTGATTAAACGATTTTTTTCATTGCAGTCATAGACTCTCTCAACCAAGCTCCTACTTCTTCAACAGGGTGGTTTCTGATAATTGAATTAACTTCGATTAATTCTTTGTTATCAACACCATTTGTTCCGTTACCAAATGGACGTCCAACTAAGTTAGATGGTGCATTTTTAACGTACTCAGCGATTAATGGCTTAGCAGCATGATCAAACAAATAACATCCGTACTCAGCTGTATCAGAGATTACACGGTTCATTTCAAACAATTTCTTTCTTGCAATTGTATTAGCAATAAGTGGAGTTTCGTGTAATGACTCGTAGTAAGCAGACTCTTCGATAATTCCTGAATCAGTCATAGCTTCAAAAGCTAATTCAACACCAGCTTTTACCATAGCTACCATTAATACTCCGTTATCGTAGTACTCTTGCTCAGAGATTTCAACATCTCCAGCCGGAGTTTTCTCGAAGTTAGTTGCTTCAGTAGCAGCTCTCCAAGTTAATAAGTTTTTATCGTCATTAGCCCAGTCTTCCATCATAGTTTTAGAGAATTCTCCAGAGATGATATCATCCATGTGCTTTTGGAACAATGGACGCATGATGTCTTTTAATTCATCAGCAACTTTAAATGCAGCGATTTTAGCAGGATTAGACAATCTGTCCATCATGTTAGTGATACCACCATGTTTCAATCCTTCAGTGATAGTTTCCCATCCGTATTGGATTAATTTAGAAGCATATCCAGCATCAACACCTTCAGCAACCATTTTATCAAAACATAAGATAGATCCTGTTTGTAACAATCCACAAAGGATAGTTTGCTCTCCCATTAAATCAGATTTTACTTCAGCTACGAAAGATGAACGTAAAACTCCTGCTCTGTTTCCTCCTGTTGCAACTGCGTAAGCTTTTGCCTGATCTAAACCTAAACCGTTTGGATCATTTTCAGGGTGAACAGCGATTAATGTAGGTACACCAAATCCTCTTTTGTACTCTTCACGTACTTCAGATCCCGGACATTTAGGAGCACACATAATAACTGTTAAGTCTTTACGGATTTGCATTCCTTCTTCTACAATATTAAAACCATGAGAGTAAGCTAAAGTAGCTCCTTGCTTCATTAATGGCATAATTGTAGTAACTACAGCAGTGTGTTGTTTATCTGGTGTAAGGTTACATACTAAATCAGCAGTTGGAATTAATTCTTCATAAGTTCCCACGTTGAAACCGTTATCAGCAGCGTTCATGAAAGAAGCTCTTTTTTGAGCAATAGCTTCAGGACGTAATGCATAAGAAATATCTAAACCTGAATCTCTCATGTTTAAACCTTGGTTCAAACCTTGAGCACCACAACCAACGATAACTACTTTTTTACCTTTTAAAGCTTCGATTCCATTAGCAAATTCTGATTGATCCATGAATTCGCAAACGCCTAATTGTTCTAATTGTAATCTAAGTGGTAATGAATTGAAATAATTTGCCATTTTCTAATATTTAATTTATGATTTTAATTCTTCTAATAATAAACTTGTCACTTCCATTTTTTCTTTGGAAACTGATATTCTTCCTGAACGTACAAACTGCATAATTCCAAAAGGCTTTAATTTAGAATGTAGTTCTTCAATTTCTGAACGTCTTCCTGATTTTGAAATCACAAAAAAGTCTCTGGATACAGTTACAATTTCGGAATGACTTTCTTTGATAATGTTTTGAATTTGTCTTTCGTCAAATAATAAACTCGAATTGATTTTGAATAAAGCACTTTCCAGGAAGATAGTTTCTTCATCTACGTGATAAAACGCTTTAATTACTTCAATTTGTTTTTCGATTTGACCAACAATATTTTGTACCCATTTTTCAGTAGTATCCACTACAATTACAAATCGGGAAACGTTTTCAATTTCCGATTCGGATACATTTAAACTCAATATATTGATGTGGCGTTTTAAGAATATCCCGGATATTCTGTTCAATAAGCCAACGTTGTTTTCTGAATATACAGAAATGGTGAATGTTTTATTTTCCATAATATTAACTTAATCGGATGTCAGAAACCGAAGCTCCTGTTGGAATCATTGGGAATACATTGTTCTCTTTTTCAACCATAACTTCAAGGAAATAAGAGTCTTTAGAAGCCATCATTTCAGCAATTGCTTCATCTAATTCTTCTCTCTTAGTTACTTTTCTGGCTTTGATATAATAACCTTCGGCAATAGCACAAAAGTTAGGATTTGTCATCACTGTAGAAGCATATCTATAGTCAAAAAACAATTCTTGCCATTGTCTTACCATTCCTAAAAATTCGTTGTTCAATACCACAATTTTTACCGGTACCTTAGTTTGATGAATAGTTCCTAATTCCTGAATATTCATCTGGAAACCACCATCACCAATAATTGCAACAACTTCGCGATCCGGTCTACCCATTTTAGCTCCAATTGCAGCCGGTAAAGCAAATCCCATTGTTCCTAAACCTCCTGAAGTTACATTACTTTTAGTTTGGTTAAATTTAGCATAACGGCAAGCAAACATTTGGTGTTGACCAACATCAGAAACCATTATTGCATCCCCTTTCGAGTGTTTGTTAATCATTTCGATAGTTTCCCCCATTGAAATTCCTTTTCCATTCGTTGGAGCCAATTCTTCATTGATAACCGCATCTAATTCAATTTCGTATTTCTTCTTGAATTCGTTATGCCATTCTTCGTGAGAATTCTTTTCAATAAGAGGCAATAATGCTGTTAAAGCTTCTTTTAAATCAGCTAATACAGCCACCTCAGTTTTTACGTTTTTATCAATTTCTGCCGGGTCAATTTCGAAATGAACCACCTTAGCCTGTTTAGCATAAGTAGCTAGATTTCCAGTAACACGGTCATCAAAACGCATTCCTAACGCAATTAAAACATCGCATTCGTTAGTTAAAACATTCGGTCCGTAATTTCCGTGCATTCCAACCATTCCTACGTTCAATTCGTGTTCTGTAGGCAAAGCAGAAAGACCTAATATAGTCCAGGCTGCTGGTATTCCTGATTTTTCAATCAATGCTTTCAATTCTTCTTCAGCCTTACTAAGAATGATTCCCTGACCAAAAATAATCATCGGCTTTTTAGCCTTATTGATTATTTCAGCCGCTGCCGCAACCTTTTCTATTTTTAGAACCGGTTTTGGGTGGTAACTTCTGATATCAGTACATTTTTTGTAACTAAAATCTAAAGTATCAAACTGTGCATTTTTAGTAATATCAACTAATACTGGTCCCGGGCGTCCTGAACGGGCAATATAAAATGCCTTTGCCATAATTTCAGGAATTTCATCAGCCTCAGTAATTTGGTAATTCCATTTTGTTACCGGAGTCGAAATTCCAATAATATCTGTTTCCTGAAAAGCATCAGAACCCAATAAATGTTTCCCTACCTGTCCAGTGATACATACCATTGGAGTAGAATCGATTTGAGCATCGGCAATACCTGTAACCAAGTTTGTTGCTCCTGGTCCAGAAGTTGCAATAGCAACCCCTACTTTTCCGGTAGCTCTGGCAAAACCTTGTGCAGCATGAGCAGCACCTTGTTCGTGACGCACCAATACGTGGTGCAATTGATCTTGAAATTTATATAATTCGTCGTAAACCGGCATTATGGCACCTCCAGGGTATCCATAAACTAAGTCAACTCCTTCGGCTAATAAGCATCTGATAACTGCTTCTGCTCCTGATATTTTCATACTTTATTTTTTTTCAAAAAATCAATGTCAATGGCAATGTCAAAAATCAATTTCAATAGTAAACTGATTATTCATATTTTCATTGATATTCCAATTGATATTGTTATTTATTATTTGTCAGTAACACATCCCTCAGATGCACTGGATACTGAACGCATATACTTAAGTAAAACTCCTTGTTTGATTGGTGATTCTGGTTGTTTCCAGTTAGCTTTACGTTTTGCGAATTCTTCATCAGAGATTTTCATATCAATAGTGTTTTTCACAGCATCAATTGTAATAACATCTCCGTTTTCGATTAAAGCAATTCCTCCACCTTCGTAAGCTTCCGGAGTAACATGTCCAACTACAAAACCATGAGAACCTCCAGAGAAACGTCCGTCAGTAATCAAAGCTACAGTATTTCCTAAACCAGCTCCCATAATAGCAGAGGTTGGTTTCAACATTTCAGACATTCCAGGACCACCTTTTGGGCCGCAATAGCGGATAATGACGACATTACCTGGTTTTACTTCACCTGCTTGGATTCCTCTGATTACATCTTTTTCACCTTCAAAAACTACAGCTGTACCTTCAAAAAATTCTCCTTCTTTTCCACTAATTTTTGCCACACAACCTTCTGAAGCAATATTTCCGTATAAAATTTGGATATTTCCAGTTGCTTTTAATGCTTTTTGGATTTCAAAAATTACTTCCTGACCATCGTGTAAATCAGGAATAGAAGCTAAATTTTCAGCAATTGTTTTACCTGTTACAGTCAAACATTCACCGTGTAAGAAACCTTCTTTTAATAAATATTTCATTACTGCAGGAACACCACCTACATTATGTAAATCTTCCATTAAGTATTTACCACTTGGTTTCAAGTCGGCTAATAATGGTGTTTTATCGCTGATATCCTGGAAATCTTTTAATGTTAATTCAATACCTACAGAATGAGCCATTGCAATTAAGTGCATTACTGCATTTGTAGAACCTCCTAAAACAGCTACCATTGTAATAGCATTTTCGAAAGCTTTACGAGTCATAATATCTCTAGGCTTAATATCTTTTTCTAATAATATTCTGATCGCTTTTCCGGCATCAACACATTCTTGTTTTTTTTCCGGGCTTAAAGCAGGGTTAGAAGAACTGTAAGGCAAACTCATTCCTAATGCTTCAATTGCCGATGACATAGTGTTAGCAGTGTACATTCCACCGCAAGCACCTGCGCCTGGGCAAGCATTTTGAATTACACCTTTGAAATCTTCCGGCGTAATTGTGTTGCTGATTTTTTTCCCTAAGGCTTCAAATGCAGAAACAATATTCAAATCCTGACCTTTCCATTTTCCTGGGTGAATCGATCCTCCATAAACCATAATAGAAGGGCGATTTACTCTTCCCATAGCCATTAGAGCTCCTGGCATATTTTTATCACAACCTGGAACAGCAATCATACCATCGTACCATTGTGCACCCATAACTGTTTCGATAGAATCGGCAATTACATCGCGAGAAACTAAAGAAAAACGCATTCCATCATTCCCATTTGAAATACCATCACTAACACCGATAGTATTAAAAATCAATCCTACTAAATCTTCTTTCCAGACTCCAGTCTTAATATCTTTAGCCAAATCATTTAAGTGCATGTTACACGGATTTCCGTCGTAACCCATACTTACAATTCCTACCTGAGCTTTTTTAAGATCCTCTTCTGTCAATCCAATTCCGTAAAACATCGCTTGAGAAGCCGGTTGTGTTTCGTCCTGAGTAATTGTCTTGCTATATTTGTTTAATTCCATCGTATTTTTTATTTATTTTTTGTGTAATATAATTCCAAAAAAAAACTCCCAATTTACTGGGAGTTATATAATATTATTTTTCAATTATATTAATAGCTTCCCTTATGCATTTGTTGATACAACAATGACATTAACGACAGAAACTAATACTATTGAATTTTTCATTTTCTTTTTTTGATGGAACAAAAGTATAAAAACCTTTATATCTAAAAAAATAAAAAATAAAATTTTATGGATTTCTTACCATTAACCTCAATTATCTATCAAAATAGTGTATTATACTATTGTTGACTGACCTAAATGTACATTATCATTATTAAAATACATCAAGTCATCTTTATTCAAAATAAAATTGGAAATAAATTCTCCAACTTCATTGGTTCCAAATTTTGAATCTGGATTTAAATCTATTGTAACAACATTGAATTCAATCGCTTTTTCTACACCTTGATATACTTTCTTAGCTTCTTCGTTAAGACCAAAATGTTCTAATAACATCGCTGCTGAAAGTATGGCTGCAAAAGGATTGGCAATATTCCTTCCTTTGGCGTGAGGATAAGAACCATGAACTGGCTCAAACAACACATTTTTTTCTCCTAATGAAGCCGATGCTAACACTCCTATTGAACCTGTAATAACACTTGCTTCATCAGACAAGATATCTCCAAATAAATTTTCGGTCAATATTACATCAAATTGCTTTGGATTAGATATAATTTGCTTTGCTGCATTATCAGCATACAAAAATTCTAAAGTTACATCAGGATAATTAGCTCCAACATTTTTAACCACATTTCTCCATAAACGTGAAGTTTCAAGAACGTTAGCCATATCAACTAAGGTTACTTTTTTTCTTCTATTTTGAGCCGATTTAAATGCTAAATGAGCGATTCTTGAAATCTCGTCTTCCGTATATTCACATAAATCAGAAGCAATTGTTCCTGATTCGTTTAATTTTTTTTCTCCAAAATAAATTCCAGCGGTTAACTCTCTATAAATAATAAAATCAACCCCTTCTACTTTTTCTCTTTTTAAAGGAGAAACATCAACCAAACCTTTAAAAGGTTTAAGAGGTCTGATATTAGCATAAAGACCTAACTCTTTTCTCAATCGCAATAATCCTTGCTCTGGACGAACTTTTGCATTAGAATCAGTATCATATTTTGGATCACCAATTGCACCCAGCAAAACAGCATCTGTATTAAGACATAGATTTAGTGTTTGTTCCGGAAGTGGAGAACCTGCTTTATCTATTGCGATAGCTCCCACAAGAGCATCTTCAAAAATAAAATCATGTTCGTAAACCACTCCTATAGCATACAAAGCTTTTTTTGCCTGTAAGATTACTTCAGGACCAACACCATCACCCGATAATACAGCAATTTTTAAGTTCATGAGATTAATTTTTTAAGTAAAAGCTGCAAATTTAATAATTTAAAACTCCTAACCCCTAACTATCGCTTAATTAAATCTCCTTCTATTTTTGAAGCAGCAATAATTAAATGAATATCATCGTCTAAAACTTCTTTTTTGACGTCAGCAAATTTCAAAAACTCGACGTAGACGACATCTAACTGCGTTTTTGTTAACTCGTAACCTACTTTTTTAGCTCGGTAAGCCAATGCCGCTCTACCGCTTCTGGCGGTAAGAACAATTGATGATTCATTAACTCCTACATCTAAAGGATCGATGATTTCATAGGTAGCTCTGTTTTTGATTACACCATCCTGGTGAATTCCAGAACTATGAGCAAAAGCATTAGCTCCAACAATTGCTTTATTAGGTTGCACCATCATACCCATACTTTCAGAAACCAAACGACTCATTTCGTTCAATTGTCTTGTATTGATATCAGTATATAAATTCAAATCTGGATGTTGTTTGAAAATCATTACCACTTCTTCAAGTGCTGTGTTTCCTGCTCTTTCTCCAATACCGTTAATAGTACATTCGATTTGTCTTGCTCCATTTATAGCGCCAGCAATAGAATTGGCAGTTGCCATTCCTAAATCGTTATGACAGTGACAAGAGATCGTTACATTTTCAATACCTTTTACGTTTTCTTTTAAGTATTTAATCTTTGCTCCATACTCATCAGGCAAACAATAACCGGTTGTATCAGGGATATTTAAAACTGTAGCTCCTGATTTAATAACTTCTTCACAAACTTGAGCCAAGAAAGCATTATCGGTTCTTCCTGCGTCTTCTGCATAAAATTCTACATCTTCTACATAAGATTTTGCATGAGCAACAGCCGCTTTAGCTCTTGCTATAATATCTTCTCTTGTTGTTTGTAATTTATGTAATATATGAGAGTCTGAAGTTCCTATTCCAGTATGAATACGTGGTCTTTTAGCATGTTTTAGGGCTGCCGCTGCTACATCAATGTCGTTTTTCACAGCTCTGGTCAAACCACAAACAGTTGCATTTTGAACAAGTTTACTAATCTCAGTAACAGATAAAAAATCGCCAGGACTAGAAACCGGAAAACCAGCTTCAATAATGTCAACCCCCATTCCGTCTAATCGTTCCGCTATAACGAGTTTCTGATTGGTATCTAATTTACATCCTGGGACTTGTTCGCCATCTCGCAAAGTGGTATCAAAAATTTGGACTTTCTCTCTATTCATTTTCATTTATTTAATGTAATTTCACATCTTGATAACAAAAATATATTCTTTAGTTTGAATAGAAAATTCATTTTAATCGAATATACTGTTTATAAGCCTAGTATTGGCTACTTAAACTATTCAAAATCAATTAGTTAAATCTATTTATTTTACAATGGCTAACCATCAAAAAGATTTTTTATTCGTTCTAATTAAGTCCTTATCTAAATCTGAAAAACGACAATTTAAGATTTTTGCGAGTCGATTAGAGACCAGTTCGAATACAAAATTCATTGAACTGTTCAATATTTTAGACAAATCGGAGAGCTATGATGAAAAACTTATTTTAAAAAGTGGCATCATTAAAAAAGTGCAATTATCGAATCTAAAATCATATTTATACAAGCAAATTTTAGTAAGTATTCGCCTTAATATTCCAAGTCAAAACATCCGTTACCAACTAAGAGAACAAATTGATTTTGCTACCATCCTATACAACAAAGGTTTATACAGGCAAAGCTTAAAGATTTTGGATAAAACCAAAACTCAGGCTATAGAAAACGACGAAAAATTAATGGCGTATGAAATTGTAGAATTCGAAAAATTAATCGAATCGCAATACATTACCCGAAGTATTCAGGGACGAGCTGACGAATTGGTAATTCAAGCCAAAGAATTGAATTATCAGAATACAATTTCCAGTAAATTATCTAATTTATCTCTACAATTGTACGGAATCATGCTTAAAACAGGTTATGTAAAAAGCGATACGGAATATAAATATATTGACGATTATTTCAACAAACACATTTCTAAATTAGACGAAAATAACTTTGGATTCCGGGAAAAATATTGGTTTTACAATGCTAATCTTTGGCGCAGTTTCTTAGTTCAGGATTTTTTAGCCAGTTATAAATTTGCGTCTAAATGGGTGACTCTTTTTTATGATAATGAAAACATGATTTTTTTAAATCCTGTGTTTTTCTTAAAAGGAAATAATTACTTATTGGAATCTTTATACATGTTAAAGTATAAAACCAAGTTTAAAAAATACCTGACACGGCTTGAAGAAACTATAAAAGACGATCGTTTTCCTATTAATGACAATATAGCTTCATTAGCTTTCCTGTATGTGTATAACAATAAATTGAATTACCATATTATGGAAGGAACATTTGCGGAAAGCGAATATTTAATTCCTGATATTCTAAGCAAACTAAAAATACACAACGAGCATTTAGACGAACATCACGAAATGTTGTTTTTCTATAAAATTGCCAGTATTTATTTTGGAGTTGAAAAATACAATGAATCTATTTTCTATTTAGAAAAAATCATCAATAACAAAAACCTAAGTATGCGCGAAGATTTGATGTGCTTTGCTCGTATTTTATGTTTGATTGCGCATTATGAATTAGGAAAAGATTATTACTTAGAAAGTCAATTGAAAAACACCTACAAGTTTTTACTCAAAATGAATGATTTGCATGAAGTACAAAAAGAGATCATTCGTTTCTTAAAAAACTTAAATTCAATTTATCCAAGTGATATAAAAAAGGAATTTATTAAAATGAAAGAGCGCTTTATAGAATTAGAACAAAGCACTTATGAAAAAAGAGCCTTTCTTTATCTCGATATTATTTCCTGGCTGGAAAGTAAAATAGAAAACCGAAAAATAAGTGATATCATTAAAGAAAAAGCAAAACTAAGTAACCGATAATACATTCGAAAGAGAGAAGTCACCCTTCTCTCTTTTTTATTTTAATTCTTTTCTGCCTCTAAGAATATCTTCAAAAGAACTGCATTTTACAATTTCTCTTTCTCCCTCAATCAACATCGGTAAATAAACAAACTCAACTTCTGACAAATCTTCTTTTAAGTAAAAAGCCATGTCGTCAAGTTTAAAAAACCATTCTTTATCAAATTGTACCTTATTAATTGTAGCATCTTTTATTAATAGTATTTCTTTTAACCGCTTCATAAAACCGTATTCATTTTTTTATCAAAAATAAATCAGTCTGATTACAAAAACAAATTATCAAACTCTGACTTTCTAAATTATTATTTCATTATTGTTTTAACTAGAATATAGAATCATTCCCACTTAACCATTAATATTAGTAATTATAACAAAAATTTAGCGAATTAAATTATTGCCATTTTATAAATTTAAATACTTTTGCAGACTTAACTAATTTAACTAATTAATAATGAAAAAATTATTTTTATTACTTTCTGCGTCTGCTGTGCTATTTTCTTGTAGTAAAGTTGGTAAAGACGAGTACATTATCACTGGTATTGCAAAAGGAATTGAAAACGGAAAAACTATCATTCTTCAAACACAGGATCCAAACGGTATGGGTGGATTAATCAATATTGATACTGTAAAAGTTGAAAATGGAAAATTTGAAATTAAAGGAAAAGTTACTGAGCCTTCATTCCACATACTTCAATTAGAAGCTGCTAATCAACCAATCCCATTTATCTTGGAATCTGGAGAAATAAACATCGAAGTTAACAAAGATAGCATTCAGAAATCTAAAGTTTCAGGTACTTACAACAATGATGAGTATGTGAAATTTAACGACGAAATGAAAGTGGTTCAAAAGAAATTAATTGATTTCCAATCAGCTAATATGCTAAAAATGAACCAAGCTCAACAAGCTAAAGATACTGCTGTAATCAATAGTTTAATGAAACAATACCAAACAATTCAAGAAGAAGTTGGTACTAATTCTAAAACTAAATATGTTGCTTACGCTGAATCTCATCCAAAATCATTCATCAGTGCTTTAATCCTTCAAAGTATGTTGCAAGATCCATCTGCAGATGTCAAAAAAGCAGAAAAAATCTTTAACGGATTTGAAGAAGAATTGAAAATCACTAAGCCAGGTAAAGCCATCAAAGAAAGACTTACTGCAATTAACTCTTCTGTACCAGGTGCACCAGCGGCTCCAGGAGCTGCACCAGCGCCAGCGGCTACTAAATGAAGAACCGAATTTTCTGCTCCTAATCCAGAAGGAAAAGTAATTTCTCTTAAGGAAAGTTTAGGAAAAGTTACAATAGTTGACTTTTGGGCTTCATGGTGTGGTCCTTGTAGAAAAGAGAATCCAAATGTTGTAGCCATTTATAAAGAGTTTCACTCAAAAGGGCTTAACATTATAGGAGTATCTTTAGACGAAGACGCTAACAAATGGAAAGAAGCAATTGCAAAAGATAAATTAACTTGGAATCAGGTTTCTAATTTAAAAGGTTGGCAAGAACCAATAGCCGCTCAATATAAAGTTGAAGCTATTCCTGCCACTTTTATACTCGATGCTTCAGGAAAAGTTGTTGCAAGAGACTTAAGAGGTGCTGAACTTAGAGCAAAAATCATAGAACTTTTGGCTAAATAAAGCAGTTTCATATCATAAAAATAAAAAATCTCCCTAGTGGAGATTTTTTATTTTATTCAAGACCAACATGTTAAAATAAACCATGCAAAATATTGCAAAAATAGTCCCAAATTAGTTTGCAGAAACGAAAAGTGTTCCTATATTTGCACCGCTAACAACAACAAACAACTGTTGTACTCAAAGGCTTCGGGGAGATACTCAAGCGGCCAACGAGGGCAGACTGTAAATCTGCTGTGTAAACTTCGCAGGTTCGAATCCTGCTCTCCCCACGAAACGCTTCAAGAAATTGAAGCGTTTTTTTTATCTCTAATTTTCACCAACTGTTTTGTTTTAAAATTCTATTAAATACATTTGTAAAGAGAAGCTAGAATCTCTTTACTAACGTTACATAAAATAAAATAGTACAATATGCAAAACATCCCTAGTGTTGATTTACGTGACTTCCTTTCGGATGATCCAGCACGCAAACAAAAATTTGTGAATGAAATTGGAAATGCTTTTGAAGATATTGGTTTCGTTGCCTTAAAAGGACATTTTTTAGACCAGCAATTAGTTGAAGAATTGTATAGCGAAATCAGACAATTTTTCAGTTTACCACTAGAGATTAAAAAAAGCTATGAAAATCCTGAACTGGGAGGACAAAGAGGATATGTTTCTTTTGGAAAAGAACACGCTAAGGGAAGAAAAGAAGGCGATTTAAAGGAGTTTTGGCATTTTGGACAATATGTGTCCGCAGATTCAAAATACGCCTCTGAATACCCTGAAAATGTCACAGTAAAAGAATTGCCGCATTTTAATGAAGTTGGAAAACAAGCGTATCAAATGCTTGAAAAAACAGGAATCTATGTATTGCGAGCATTGGCTTTGCGTTTAGGACTGGACGAATTCTATTTTGATAACTATGCCAAAGAGGGAAATTCGATTTTAAGACCTATTCATTATCCACCTATTACCTCTGAACCGGAAAATGCTATTCGTGCAGCCGCGCATGGCGATATAAATTTGATAACGCTTTTAATGGGTGCTCAAGGCAAAGGACTTCAGGTTCAAAATCACGATGGAGAATGGATTGACGCTATTGCTGAAGCTGATGAATTGGTAATTAATGTGGGCGATATGTTATCAAGACATACCAACAACAGATTAAAATCGACGATTCATCAAGTAGTGAATCCACCAAGAGAATTATGGGGAACTTCACGTTATTCGGTTCCATTTTTTATGCATCCGGTAAGCGATATGCCATTAAATTGCTTAGAAAATTGTATTGATAATGAAAACCCAAAACAATTTGAAGATATTACCGCAGGGGATTTTTTATATGAGCGATTAGTGGATTTAGGATTGATTAAGAAATAAAAATAGGACGCGGATAAAACGGATTTACTTTGTAAAGACACAGAAAAAACAGATTATATTAATTAAAAATCCGTTTTATCTGTGTTTTCGCTTTAGCGAATCAGTTTCATCTGTGTTCCCAAAAAATATAAATTATGGATTTACAAGACCAATTAAAAAACCTTTTCCCAGATCACGTTCCAAGCAACGAACCGGAAGAAAAAGAAGAAACATCACATGAATTATACGTTCAAAAAGAACCTATGATTTGTAAATTCGAAAAAAGAAAAGGGAAACCAACTACTATAATCGAAGGTTATGAAGGAGATGAGGAGGATTTTAAAATTCTTGCCAAAGAAATCAAAACCAAATTAAGTGTAGGCGGAAGTTTTAAAGATGGAGCGATTATCATTCAAGGAGACTATCGTGACAAAATCATGAAAATTTTACAGGAAAAAGGTTTTAAAACCAAACGTGTTGGAGGTTGATAAATTCCAAAAAATAAATTCCAAATTCCAATTATTCATTTTTGGAATTTGGAATTTTTAAAATTGGAATTTTTATAAACCTTAGAAACCTACAAAGAAAAAATGATAGCAGCATCAGAATTGATTCTAAATGCAGATGGAAGTATTTATCATCTGAATCTAAAACCCGGGCAAATTGCTCAAGATATTATTTTTGTTGGAGATCAGGATCGGGTTGGAAAAATCACCGCACTTTTTGACAGTATCGAATTCACAACTCAAAAAAGAGAATTTAAAACACAAACAGGAACCTATAAAGGCAAAAGAATCACCGTAATTTCTACCGGAATTGGTCCTGATAATATTGATATTGTCCTGAACGAATTAGATGCTTTGGTTAATATCGATTTTAAGACTCGAAAAGTAAAAGAAAAACTAACATCACTAAATATTATTCGAATAGGAACTTCGGGTTCACTTCAAGCCGCTATTCCTGTTGACAGCTTTGTTATGAGTCAATATGCCATTGGTCTGGACAATATGCTTCGCTCCTATTGCATTGATGAAATTTCGAATACTGAAATTGAAGCCGCTTTTATTGAGCAAACGAATTGGGATACACAAAAAGGAAAACCTTATGTAATTTCTTCAAGCGAAACTTTAGCAGACCGTTTCTATACTACTGAAATTCAAAAAGGATTTACCGCAACGGCTGGTGGTTTTTACGGCCCTCAAGGACGTGTTTTACGTTTGAATATTCAAGATGCCGATTTGAATCGAAAAATGGATCAATTTGATTTTAACGGAATCCAAATTACAAATCTCGAAATGGAAACTGCTGCCATTTATGGATTGGCTGCACTTTTAGGGCATAAATCCATTTCGTTAAATGCTATTATTGCCAATCGTTCCGATGGAAGTTTTAGTAAAAATCCATATCAAACGATTGATAATTTAATCCGTTACACTTTAGATAAATTAGCAAAATAAAATTATGGGACATTTGATTCAAAAGATATTTTTAGCATTAGGAGGATTAGCGTTATGGATTTGGGCACTATTAATGAATAGTTGTATGCATAAAAATAACAGAACAGATATTGGATATTATCTTTTTGAGGATTTTAAAATAGATGACAATACTGGTTTTTCATCAGAAGGCATAAGATTTGTTCTTGGAATATTTGTTTTTATCGTCATCATTATTTCATTAGACTCTTTTTAATTAAAAATAACATGAAAACGATAAAAATAGCAGGTGTACCAGAACATTTTAATTTGCCTTGGTATTTAAGCATTGATAATAAAGAATTTGAAAGTCAGAATATCGATTTACTATGGACAGATGTTCCCGAAGGAACAGGAAAAATGTGTCAGATGCTTCGTGATGGTGAAACCGATATTGCTGTAATTCTTACCGAAGGAATTGTAAAAGATATATTAGCTGGAAATCCAACAAAAATTGTACAGGTTTATGTTGATTCGCCTTTAATTTGGGGAATACACGTAGCAGCAAAATCCAATTATAAAACCTTAGCTGATATTGAAAACACGAAGATTGCTATTTCCCGTTTGGGTTCAGGCTCCCAATTAATGGCTTATGTAAACGCCAATAATCAAGGTTGGGAAACCAATTCTCTTCAATTTGAAATTGTAAATACTATTGATGGAGCCGTAGAAGCTTTAACTAATGGAACTGCCGATTATTTTATGTGGGAACGTTTTATGACCAAACCGCTGGTTGATAAAGGTATTTTTAGAAAAATAGCCGACTGCCCTACTCCCTGGCCTTGTTTTGTAATTGCGGTTCGCGATGAAATTTCAGAAAAAGAGCCAGAAGCAATTCAGAAAATTTTAAATATCATTAATAAAAAAACAGCTTCATTTAAGTCGATTCCAAATATTGATAGCATTTTAGCTCAAAAATACCATCAAAAAACAGCCGATATCCAAGAATGGCTTTCGCTTACGGAATGGTCGCAAAGACAATTATCTAAAGAAATGTTAAACAATATTCAAAATCAGTTATTAGAACTGAAAATTATTGATAAAATAGGTACTTTTGATGAAATAGTTAAAACAGTGTAGTTTTACCTTTTTTGCTTCGCATGATAAACTTTAAAAATCTTACTCCTCAAAATATTAAACAAAAACTTCAGGTCAAGAAGCCCTGGGATGATGTGATTATTTTTGTTTTGAACATTTTGATTAGCGTTCCTTTATTTATCATTGCACATGAAAATTTAATCGAATTAAATTGGATAATCAATTTAGATCGAATTATATTGTTTCTTTTTATTATAGTTGCAACACAATTAGTTCTACGATCGCTTAGAACGATAATTATCATCTGTATTATCGTTTATATTTTTGTTCTGTTTTTCGGTAGTGTATTTGGAAATTATGGTTTCGAAAGTGTATATGAAGATTATGATTCTATGATTTACACTATGTCAGACAATCCAAACCCTCAGGATATTATTATTTCTAAACTATTGCCTTTTCCCAATAAATCGGAAATTCTTAATGCTATTGAATACAAAAATCCTAAGGTTCGTAATTTTGCTGTAATGGCAGTCAATAAAAATTTTAAAAATACCAAAGGATACTCTGATTACCGCACTGTTATTCAGTGTTTTGCAATTTTTAAAGAAATCAATAGCCGTTGGAATTACGTAAGCGATCCTAAAGATGGTGATTACATTGCCTCTGCCAGCGAATCTTTAGAATATTTATCCGGAGATTGTGATGATCATTCGATTTTAATGGCTGCCTGCGTTAGAGCTATTGGAGGAACTCCAAGATTAATTCATACCAAAGGACACATTTATCCGGAAATTCTAATTGGAGCTATGAATGATCTTGAAACGGTCAATTTTTTAGTTAAAAACAAACTTTTTGTAAAAGAAAGCTATGGAAAACAATTACATTATCACATTGATGAGCGCAATCAAATTTGGCTTAACCTTGATTATACTGCTAAATATCCCGGAGGACCATTTATGTCAGAAGAAATTCTGGGGGCTTTGACTTTGAATTAAAACACTATTAACACCGTTTTTATTAAAAGTGAAAAATTAGATTTATCAATTTTCTTTTTTGCTTGATCAAAAAAGAAACAAAAAAATCAAGTCTTACACTTCCTCGTCGGTCAAATTAGTTTTCGAATGCTAAAAGAAAAGAACTCTCCGCCGCAGCGGATCAAACAGCTTTTCTTTTTACGCATTCTTCAAACATTTGACACTCGACTGCGGAAGCTAAGGACATTTGAACCTCAAAATAATAGTAGTTTGATATATAGAAAGTCAACTATTATCCTTTATTTAATTGTCCTAAAATTTTATACGAATGCAATCTCGCCTCGTGTTCGTAAACTGCAGAAGCAACCATTAATTCATCAACTTGAGTAATTTCGATAAAGTTTTCCAATTCTTTTTTAATTTTTTCAGGGCTACCAATAAAAGTATACTGAATCATTTGTTGCAGTGCTGCTTCTTCCATTGGATCCATAAAATCTTCATTAGGTACTTCTGGTGCTTTTAGTTGCTGCCTGTTTCCAGTGATGATTCCAAGGAATAATTTTTTAAACGAAGTCGCTAATCGCTCCGCTTCATAATCTGTATCGGCAGCAATTACATTCACACAAGCTATTACATAAGGTTCTTTTAATTGCACTGATGCTTTGAAATTTCTCCTGTAAATAGCTAATGCGTTATGCAATTGAGCAGGTGCAAAATGACTTGCAAAAGCGTAAGGCAAACCTAAAGAAGCGGCCAAATAGGCACTATCAGTACTGGAACCTAAAATCCAAATTGGAATATCCAATCCTTCTCCGGGAAAGGCTCGAACACGTCCATTTTTGTTGCCTTCAGATAAATAACGTTGTAATTCTTCTACATTAGAAGGGAATTCCATAGCGGCATGTTCGTCTCTTTTTAAAGCCGCAGCTGTAAACTGATCGGTTCCTGGCGCGCGTCCTAAGCCCAAATCAATTCGGTCAGGAAAAAGCGTGGCCAAAGTTCCAAACTGTTCGGCTACTATCAAAGGAGCGTGATTGGGAAGCATAATTCCGCCAGAACCTACTCTTAAGGTTGAAGTTCCAGCAGCTATGTGACCAATTAATACGACAGTTGCAGTACTGGCAATACCTTGCATATTGTGATGTTCTGCTAACCAAAATCGGTTGTAGCCCCACTTTTCGACCTTTTGAGCCAAGTCTAAACTGTTTTTAAAAGTGTCGGCAGGATTTCCTCCGTCTCTAACTATTGCTAAATCGAGAACGGATATTTTAATTTTGGAAAGTGTATTTGTAGTCATGAAAGCAGCTTCTTATTTGTATATACAAAGGTAAGAATTGTAAAATTGCTATTGATGCTATTAAATACTAATACGAAGTTAAAATACGATGCATTCGTATTGGAAATAAAAAAAAACACCCAATTGATTGTATAATACTAACAATCAATTGGGTGTTTATAAAAAACTTGATTTTTGACTTCATATTAGTTTTATCATAAGTCCTAAAACGGCAGCAACAGCAATGATATAAGGCTCTTGAATTTTCTTGTAATAAAGTAAAGCAGCAATGCTTAAAATAGCTATGACTATTGTTGGAACATCAATTATACTTCTTTTTGCTATTACAATTACCGAACCTACTAAAGCACCTACAACTGCAGCGGTAATACCTTCTACAAATGCTTTTACAGGCTCATTTTTTGATATTTTTTTAAAATATGGAGCCATTGCAATGGTGAAGAAATAACAAGGTAAAAATGTAGCCAGAGCTGCCACTAATGCTCCTGAGAAACCTTCGACTAAATACCCAATAAACCCCACTGTGATAACAACAGGACCTGGTGTAATCATCGCTACAGCAACCGAATCCAGAAACTGTTGTTCTGTTAACCATTGATTTTCTACCACTACACCTGAATGTAAAAAAGGAACAATGGCTAATCCGCTTCCAAAAACAAAAGCACCTGCTTCAGTAAAGAAAACAGCTATTTTTGTTAGCGTTGTGCTTTCATAACTCCAAAAAGCAAATGGAACAAGAACTAAAGAGTTTACTGTACTTACATTCCACCATTTAGGACAAGCTTTTACCAGCATATATAAAAGACCGGCAGCTATAAACAATAAAATTTGTTCTTGTTCAGTTACATAAGTTATAACTGTAGCCAGAATAAAAAACAACCACAACATCCATTTCGATTTAAAAGAATCCAGATTGAATTTACCAATTGATTTTAATGTAAGTTTATAAGAACTCAGCGCTATAATCCCAACAACGGCTGCACCAACACCATAAAACACAGCTTGTATCCATAATAAGCCGCCAAATAATTTATAGATTATCCCTAATAATACGACCATTATAAACGAAGGCAGTATAAATGCAAAGCCTACCAGTGTAGCGCCCAAAATTCTATAATGAACAAATCCTAAATAGATTCCTAATTGAGCTGCTAAAGGCCCCGGAGCTAATTGTGCTAAAGCCAGGCCTTCTTTATACTCCTCTTCTGAGATCCATTTTCGATCTTCAACTAAATCACGGTGCATGTAGCCAATCAATGCTACTGGGCCACCAAATCCAATGGTGCCCAATTTTAAGAAATACAGAGTTAATTCTCTTAATGTATATTTTGGTTTTTCAGTCATAGTCTAAATAATTTAAAAGGCAATTCCAAATTGAAAACCTAGCGTAAAACTTGCTGGGTGGTCATTACCAAATCGAACTGGTAGTGGCACAGCTACAAAGTAACTACTATTGGCGTTTTTCTTTATTGTTTTATTAAATACCGGTGTTACACCATATCTTCCACTAGTTTCGAATGCAACTCTTCCTGCAAAGGTATATCCATGGCCTAAAGCTACTAAAACTCCAGGATGGATTAATAAATTGTTTACCTTACTGACTCCCTGATCGTCTTTTATACTAGGAACAATTTCGAAAGAAAATCCGATTTTTTCACTTTTCCAGATGTTAATTCCTGTTGGGAAACCTACAGCATAATAATCTCTAAAATTCACCGTCGTTTCATCTTTATTAATCGAAACTAACGGATGCAATATACCAAAGTATCCTGTAATTTTAGGATAAGTGGTTTGTGAAAAAACAGTGGTACTCAATACCAGTAAAACTAAAATAATAGCATGTCTAATTTGTATCATAACGTTATTTATTATGAATGCAAAACTAATCATACTAAAAAGGTAGAAATAGTATAGTATTTACCTTTTGTATCTGAATTACTTTTTTGTGTTTTTTTTACGGTAAGATGATGGATTTTTTCCGGTATGCAATTTGAAAATTCTGGTAAAATGACTTTGATCTGAAAAACCGGTTCTATAGGCTATTTCAGTTAGTGTATACGATGAATTCTCAATTAGATTAATTGCTTTTTCAATTCGCAATTTCCGCACATAATCACCAAAATTTAAATCTTCGAAGTATTTAGAAAACTCTCTGGATAAATACGAAGGATTCAATTCCAAATCATTTGAAATTTGTTTTAAATCAAATGTAAATTGAGTGTCAATTTGATCCTGAATCATTTCTTTTAAATCCTTGACCCAAGTAGGTGTTTTTTTGTTTTTAGATTTTTTTTCATTCAACAACTTATTATAAACCTGATGTAATAAGTTTTCAAAAGGACTATTTTGTAAATGATTCTGTTTGTATAGATGAGTGGCCCAGCTGTATAGCGCATCATAAAGAACCATTCCTGTTTCTAACAATTTAGCATCATCGGTAATATTATAAGAAAGTCCGGCAGAAATAGCCCAAAGTCCCGCCGATTCTTGTGCAATATCATGTTGGTCAGTGTCTGCACCACGTACAATTCCTGCAATAATTAAAACGGCTGCATCATCAATTTGATGTTTTTTGATGATATAATCAAAGGTAGTTTGCTCGTTATAATGCGTGTATTCGGTATCGGGGATATCAAAAGGAATAGCGTCTAATTCTTTTGCTTTATCTAAAACATCGCTGAATGGGACATAAATGAATTCAGCTTCCGGATCAACAAATTTTTTAATTAACCAAGGGCAGGCAATTCGGTCTATTTTAGGTCTTTCTCTAGTAATCCATTTCATTTAAAATAATATAAAGGAAGTTTTGTATCTCAAATACGGAGCTAATTTACATTAAAAAACTTTTAATAGTCATTCTTAAAAATTTAAAAAGAGCTATTTACAAACCATTTTTCACAGTATTTGAAGAAAACTTCAATAAAATAGCGCTGATAAATCCTTTCCTTTTCAATTTGAAAAAAGTAGTTTTGTGCTGTAAATCAAGAAAAAAGTGGAAAACAAAGAACTAAGCTGGACTATTTGTCCCGAATGTAAGGGACGAGGCAAAAAAAGTCGTGGACTCAGCGATAAAGCACGACTCCGCTACCGGAAAGCATTAGATGAATTTGAAAAATCGAATGGTGAAGGAATTACTCCTGTTCGCCCTAAAGGACACTTACACAGTTGCATTAAATGTTCCGGATCCGGTTTGATTCCCGCTGCCAGTCCTCCTATAGCGGATAAAGAAAACTACCCGCATGTTGCTATTGTTGGCGGTGGTATTGGCGGTGTAGCTCTGGCTGTGGCTTGTTTACACCGCGGAATCCCTTTTACACTTTTTGAACGCGATAATAACTTCGAAGCCCGATCTCAAGGCTATGGACTCACTCTACAACAAGCGAGTAAGGCAATTGAGGGATTGGGTATTTTTTCGTTAGAAGAAGGTGTGATTTCCACAAGACATTTGGTTCATACTACCGATGGAAAAGTTATTGGTGAATGGGGTATCAGAAAGTGGATAGCCTCAGATGCGAAAACCTTTCAGAAACGTACCAATGTGCATATCGCACGACAATCTTTACGTTTAACATTACTTCAACAGCTTGGCGGACAGAATATGGTACATTGGGGACACCAGTTAGTGGATTTTAAGGAATCTGAGGATGAAGCTGTTAATCTCAACTTTCAAGTGAACTGTGAAATCAAAAGCTACAAAGCAGATTTGGTGGTTGGAGCCGATGGTATTCGTAGTTCGGTTCGAAGAATATTGATTGGTGAAGAGACTACTCCTTTGCGTTATCTGGATTGTATAGTGATTTTGGGTATTTGTCCTTTGAGTGCTCTCGAAGGTCTTAACAATCCTTTACTGGACTCGGCTACTGTATTTCAAACCGCCAATGGCAATGAACGAATCTACATCATGCCTTTCAACTCAGAATCAGTAATGTGGCAGCTTAGCTTTCCAATGACAGAAAATGCAGCAAAGGAATTAAGTGTTCAAGGACCTCAAGCACTCAAAGAAGAAGCCTTCCGTAGAACACAGTGGCACAGTCCTATACCTGAAATTTTAGCGGCAACTTTAGAAGCTCAAATTTCGGGCTATCCCGTGTATGACCGGGAATTACTCAGTTCAGAATTATTATCGAAAGCAGGAAAAGCAACTCTGATTGGAGATGCAGCTCACCCCATGAGTCCATTCAAAGGACAAGGGGCAAATCAAGCACTGCTGGATGCGCTCAAGCTGGCTCGCAGGATTTTTAAAGGATGCCGACCTTTATCTGAATGGAGAAAAGCCGGAATAAGAGAAAGTGTATTAAGTGAGTTTGAAGCGGAAATGTTAGAACGCTCTGCTACTAAAGTGAAAGATTCAGCCGATGCCGCACAGTTCTTACATTCTGATATAGTGCTTCACGAAGGTGATGAGCCGAGAGGACGTTTTTTAAAGAAAAAAGACGAATAAAAGTAAGCAACTCTACTTGTTTTTAGTAGCATTTAATTGTTTAGAAGCAAAGTACAATACAACAACTAAAAAAACTTCTACTACTATTGGTGGCATTAATGCATCTGCCCAACCATCAACTATAATGCTATATATTCTGCCAAAAAGTATTACTGATACAAGCAATAGAGCAGATTGATACCAAGTTTTATTTTTAGTCCGCAAACCCATAAGTAACATCAGCCCAATTCCTATAAGCGTTCCACTTATGGCTCCACGAAATGTATTATGGATTAATGCTCCCTTTAAATCTATACCATACAATTCTAATGTATCTGAAGGGAAAAACATATTTTTGCCCCCTAATAATAATACTGTAATAATACTTAGCGCTACTAAAGCATTAACTATTTTTTTCATATATTTTATTTTTTAATCAACAGTTTCAAAATTATACTTAAATATTTATTACAATTTTGCCAACAGTTCTGCCTTTTTCTAAATACAAATGAGCCTCACCAATCTCATCAAAAGAAAATGTTTTGGAAACGTGCGATTTCAATATGCCTTTTTCCATTAACTGTGCAATTTGCAACATATCATCACCTGATGACTGTACAAGTAGAAACGATAAATTCACATCTTTTGATTTTGCTTTTTCAAGCTCTTCATTAGAAATATTGCTATTTGCAATTGAAACAATTGTTCCACCTTGTTTTGTTATATCTAATGATTTTAAAATAGTATCACCTCCAATGGTATCTAACACAAAATCAACGTCTGAAACTATGTCTTGAAAATTTTCTGTTGCATAATCTATATGTTTATCTGCTCCATTTTGTAAAACAAATCCCTTGTTTTTTGCTGATGAAGTACCAATTACATAAGCTCCAAAATGTTTAGCAATTTGTGTGGCATAGTGTCCAACGCCGCCCGATGCTGCGTGAATTAACACTTTGTCTCCTTTTTTCACATTCCCTCTTTCTACCAAAGTTTGCCAGGCCGTAAGTGCTGCAAGTGTAGCCGATGCTGCTTCCTGGTGAGAAACATTTGCAGGTTTCAAGGTTAAATGTGCTGATGGTACTGCAACAAATTCTGCATAAGTATTTCCTTTTCCGGGGAAATTTGCCATTCCAAAAACAGGATCACCAATTTTGAAATCTGTCACGTTTTCTCCAACTTCAACTATTTTTCCTGACAAATCCCAACCTATAATTGCTGGTCTGTCTGCACCGAGAATCCAATTTAATGCTCCATCACTTGATCTTACTTTATAATCAACTGGATTGACACTTAATGAAATTGTTTTTACCAAAACTTCATTATCCTTAATTGTTGGTTTTACAATATCTACAAATTGTAGATTATCAACACTGCCTGCTTCATTTAAGATTATTGCTTTCATTTTTGTTTTTAAGATTACTTTGTTTTTAGGATTATTTTACTTTTATAACCACCTTGCCTTTAGTTCTACCCGATTCTACATAAGCCATAGCATCGTTGGTTTGTTCAAATGGAAAAACTTTGTCAATAACTGGTTTTATGACACCTGACTCTATGAGCTGGGTAATTTGTTCTAATTGTTTTCCTTCTGCTTTCATAAACAGGAATTTAAAAGATACATTCTGTTTCTTTGCCTTTTTTCTTGCACTAAAACTTAATAGGTTAATCACCAATTTTAAAGGCCAAGACAAACCAAGTGCATCGGCAAATTCAGGTGTTGGTGGTCCGACTAGAGAAATTAATTGTCCGCCGGATTTTAGAATGCGCAGTGATTTTTCAAGAATTTTTGGGTCACGATTACTATGTAACACCAAATCGTAATCTTTAAGTTTGGTTTCAAAATCTTCTTTTTTGTAGTCAACTACTAAATCAGCACCAAGACTTTTTACTAAATCTATATTAGTTGTACTTGTTGTGGTTGCCACAAAAGCTCCCAGGTATTTCGCTAATTGAATTGCGAAAGTACCTACACCTCCGGAACCAGCCTGAATGAAAACTTTTTGTCCTTTCTTTAGCTTTCCAATTTCAACAAGAGCCTGCCAGGAAGTTAATCCGACTAATGGAATAGATGCGGCTTCTTCCATTGTAAGATTTTTAGGTTTCAAAGATAAATCGCTTACATTTACAGAAATAAATTCAGCAAAAGTGCCTATTCTGTAATCTCCTACTCTTGAATAAACTTCATCACCAATTTTAAAATTCTTAACAGCCAAGCCTACTTTAACTACAGTTCCAGCCATATCGTGCCCATTTATGAGCGGGGTCTTATAAGGCAAAAAGAGTTTGAAATCTCCCCGCTTTATCATCGAATCTAAAAGATTGACACCTGCTGCGTGAATTTGAACCAAAACCTCATTTCCTTTTACAATTGGTTCCGCTACTTCGGTAAGTTGTAATTTTTCTTTTTTACTGTATTTTTTTATTATAAATGCTTTCATTTTTTTATTTTAAAAATTATTTAATTTTTTGAGAACATTTTTTTCTAAAATCCCATAAGCGAAATGTTGAAGATTCAGTAACGTAGAAGTACCCTTTCCAACAATGTTTCTAAATTTAGGATTTTTTGCCTGGACTACTTTAAGCACTTTTTCTGCTACCATTGAAGGGTCTTCGGCTTGTTCTACCAAATCCTTAGTGAAATTTTCGATTTTTCCTCTTAATACATTGTAATCTTCAATTTTATTTACTGGTGATGATGAGTTATCTACAATGTTTGTTTTAAAAGCAGCCGGTTCAATCATAGCTACGTTAATATTAAACCCATTCAATTCGTAACGCAATGCTTTGAAATAGCCTTCCAATGCGTGTTTAGAAGCGGCATAGTAAGCAGCATTAGGGAATGATACCAACCCAACAATTGAACCCACGGTTATAATTTTGCCAAATTTTTGTTTTCTAAAATAAGGCAATACAGCGTTTGTTACCTTGATGGTTCCCCAAAAGTTGGTTTCCAATTGTTGTCTTCCTAATTCAATTGGTGTTTCTTCTGCAATGCCCGAGACTAAAAAACCTGCATTATTGATTAAAATATCTAATTGATTTATTTCCTTGAAAATTCTTTCAGAAAAAGTGTTTATGGATTGCTCTGAATCTAGGTCTAAAGCTATCATTTTGAATGGTAATGATGTATACTTTTCCGGGTTTCTGCTTGTACCAATTACGTTGTAACCTTTTTTGTGTAGCTCGTTTGCAATTAGCAAACCAAAACCTGATGATGCACCTGTTATTAAAATTGTTTGTTTCATAATTATTTTATTTTATAAATTAGTTTTTAGATCACTTTTAGACTTTTTAGTATATTTTATAAGCTGTTTCACTTATTCTTCTGCTTTTTCACCAATCAACTATAGACTAAAAAGTATATTTTAATGTAAAAAATTAAACTGAATAATTTCCTAGTTCAACTTTTAAACTTTTTATCAATCCCTGCATTGGTTTTGCTGTATTCATAATGCGGCACATAACAACTGCTCCTTCAATTGCGGCAACAGCTTTAAAAGCATAAATTTCAGGTAAGAGGTCGTTAGAAAATTCTCCATTTTGAATACCTTGTTTTAAAATTTCAACAAACATATTTTGGCCTTGTCTAAATACTTCGGCTATTTTTTCCTTAACAACAGGAAAATTATCGTCAGATTCAACAGCCATATTAATTAAAGGACAGCCACCTTTAATATGAGTTTCTATTGGATCTTTATAAAAATCAAAATAGGTAAATATTTTTCCTTTAGCTGTTTTCTCTTTGCTGATCATTGAAACTAATTTTTTGGAATTATTTTCAATCATATAATCAATAACCTGCAGGGAGAGATCTTCTTTGTTCTCAAAATGACCATAAAGACAGCCTTTTGTCAATTTTGTAGCATCCAGGACATCATCAATATTAGCTCCTGAAATTCCTTTTTGATTATAAATTGGTGCCGCTGTTTCTATGATAAATTGTTTTGTTCTTTCAGCTTTTGTCAACATCATAATATTATTTTACAGGGCAAAAATATACTAAAAAGTTTATTTTATAAAATGTTTTAATCTTTTTATAAATATTTTAACTTTTATTATGATGTAGCTTTTTGCAGAAAATAAATTTTGTATCAATTTTATTTGGATTTTGTCTTAGAAAAAAAACACCTTTTGCTTTTAGGTTTTCTCAATTATATTCCTCTTTATTCCTTGGACTTATTGACTTAATCACCAACTTTTACACTTTTTCTACATTCTGATATAGTGCTTCACGAAGGTGATTAGCCAAGAGGACTTTCTTTAAAGAAATAATGAAATTTGCTTATAAAAAAGTCTATAAACAAAAAAAACCTTTTAGGACAGTCTTTTTGTTTGCTAAATAATGCTATTTCTTTTACTCTACAAGGAGAATAACCTTCCCATTTACTCCGCCAGCCGTTAAGAAATCCTGGGCTATTGCCGCTTCTTCAAGCTTAAATATTTTGGAAACAATTGTTTGGAATTTCCCGGCTTTTATTAGGTCAATTCCGTTTTGCAAGGTCTTAGGCGATATGTCGGAAGCTACAAAATAGGCATTCACATTGTATTGCCCCGCCAGCTCCTGTGATGGTGGCGTGGCGATACTCAATAGTTTACCACCAGGCTTTAAAATCTGAAAAAGCTCTCTCTGAGTTTCACCACCAACGGTATCTGCCACCAAGTCAACATCTTTAGCAATACTGGCCACGTCCTCCAATTTATAATCAATCACTTCGTCGGCACCAAGGCTTTTTGCTAATGCCAAACCATTTCCGGATGCTGTTGCAATAACGTATGCGCCGACAGCTTTTGCCATTTGCACCATAGCACCTCCAACAGCACCGGCACCGCCCTGGATTAGAACTTTTTGACCTTTTTCTAATTTTCCTTCTGTAAATAGTACTGATTGTGCAGTCCCTATAGTGACAACTATTGAAGCCGCTTCTTCGAAGGACAGACTTTTCGGTTTCAGCAAAACAAAATTTTCGTTTGCAGTCACATATTGAGCATAAGCATTTTTCCTTGTAAGGGCAATGACCTCGTCACCTACTTTAAATTTAGATACACCCGCTCCAACGGCAACAATTATTCCCGCAGCTTCACCGCCCGGTATAAAGGGCATTTCCACGGGACGGGTTTCCTTCATAAATCCCATGCGTATTTTCATATCTATCGGATTCACGCCTGCCGCCTTAACCTGGATTAAAACATCATTTTCACTTTGGATCGACGGTATCGGAACATCAACCAGTTCAATCACAGCTGAACTTCCATAGTCTTTGTATTGAATTGCTTTCATTATTTTGAAGTGTAAAGTGGATAATCAGTGTAGCCTGCTTCGCCTGGAGAATACAATGTATTGTAGTCTACATCATTCTGGGGAACATTTTTTTCGATACGACTAATAAAATCAGGATTGGCAAGGAATCCACGCCCAAAGGCAACAAGATCTGCAAAGTTATCCAACAGCTTTTCTTCTGCTGTTTCCGGAGTGAGGCCGTTACAGATTATGATAGTATTCGTGAATACTGCACGGATTGCCTTATATGTTTTTTCAGGAATTTCCAGATTGGTCGAAAGATGGATATAGGCGATCCCTAATTTGTCCAATTCACTGCTTAAATAAGTATATGTTTGATGCACTTCTTCTGTATCGTAAGCCCCTTGATCACTTAATTGGGAAAACGGAGAAAAACGAATACCTACTTTATCCGAGCCTATGGCAGCGGTAATTGCTTCGGTAATCTCTAATGTAAGACGGCTTCTGTTTATTATGTTCCCACCGTATTTGTCCTCCCTGTTATTTACATTCGGGTTCAAGAATTGTTCCAGCAAATATCCATTGGCACCATGAAGCTCTACCCCATCAAAACCGGCAAGAATTGCATTTTTAGAAGCGTTCACAAAATCGGCAATAACACTGGTTATGCCATCTAAACTAAGGGCTACCGGAACGGAGTGTTCCTGCATGCCAAGGGAATCTGTAAAAATTTCACCCGCCGCCTTAATATCCGAAGGCCCTACGGGCTGAATTCCGTCAGGCAGGTTGGCAACGTGGGCGATACGTCCGGTATGCATTAGCTGCAAGAAAATTTTTGATCCGTTTTGATGAACAGCATCCGTGACTTTTTTCCAGCCCGCAACCTGTGCTTCAGAATAAATTCCGGGAATACGTGGATAGCCCAGTCCTTCGGGGCTTGGAGAAGTACCTTCGGTAACTATCAGACCTGCACCTGAGCGTTGTGCGTAATAGGTTGCCATTATTTCATTGGGAAGATTGCCTATGGCTCTGCTTCGTGTCATCGGTGCCATTACCAGATGATTTTTTAATTTCAAGGAGCCTTTCTCAAAAGGCATAAGTAACTTTTTCATTTTATCACATTTAAAATTATATGACAAATTTACAAGTTACTTAATGGGTAAAATAACCGAAAAAGACGCAATAATAGTCCTATCCGACAGGTAATGTTTAATTTTTAAGTAAAGAAGTTATGTAGTATAGGAGAACTTCTTGGGAGTAATGCCGTACTGCTTCTCAAATAATCGGCTGAAGTGGCTAAGGTTTGAAAATCCCAACTCGTAGCCAACCTCAGAAACGGAATGTTTCGCCTGTTTCAGCAGAAAAGCGGCTTCTTCCATCCTGGCCTTCTGATAATAATTATAAATTGTATCTCCAAATGTCTGTTTAAAGAGCTGCTTGAGTTTCGTTTCGCTCATCAAAGCAATGATTGCTAATTCACTTAAAATTGGCGGGGTACTAAGATCACTCAATATTTCGTTGCGAATGACCAAAAGTTTTTCGGCATCGTTACTATTTACATTTCTAAAAGTCGTGTTTTCCCTCAGCGACAGCTTATTAAAAAGCAAGTACATTAATTCCTGTACCTTAATCTGTACATAAAAATTATTCATAGAATTATTCATGTCAACAGATACAATGTTTTTAAGAAGCAATTGCATTTCAGTATCCAGACTTTCGAAGAAGAGAAACGAAGCGTTTTCCCCTGTAATCGTTTTTATTATGCTGTTGGGATTATCAATCGATAAGATCGAGCGTAGTCTATCTGCCGCAATTGCAACTACTACATATTGGATATTAATGTCAGCAGGAAAACGGATTTCTGTCTTCAAGTCATTTGTAGATAAGAGTATAGAGGCATCACTCTTTTGTGAGAAAGGTACATTTTCCTCGTTCTCATATTTAACTTCAAGATTTTGTTTTTTATTATAAAAGAAAAAAGTGCGTATGCTACTTGTTTCTGGGGAAGGATTGCGCTTAATAATCAAATCTTCCTTAAGTGTATAATGATGGATCGTTAATTTGAAATCATTCCCAAAACCAACTTTACGCACATATCCTTCTCCCAGTGTATTTGGAATTTCCATATAGTTATCTCTCACATTAGCATTGATATGCTTTGCGAAAAATTTAATAAAGTCAAAGCCGGGAGCTGTTGTAAATTCGAAAATCATGTGTTTAAATAAACCATCAATGAACTAAATTAACGCAAATAATTATATCCTAATATTATTTTGCTAATTATTTTGAAATAATCAGATAGTTTGACTGGTAATCCTAGCCTAGAAGAATTTATTAAATATTAAACATAAAAAAACTCCTTAATTTCTTAAGGAGTTTCTTGGTGGGCGATGAGGGGTTCGAACCCCCGACCCCCTCGGTGTAAACGAGGTGCTCTGAACCAGCTGAGCTAATCGCCCTATTTTATTAGGTTGCAATCGTTGCTGATTGCGAGTGCAAATATACAGCTAGATTTTATATTTGCAAGCAAAATTTGAAAATAAATCAATAAAAAATCAGGCTTATTTTCTTTAAGTCTCAAATACAGTCTTTTAAACAAACTCAGGCTTGGCATATTTTTTTGCTATCACTGCCTTATAGTAGTACATTTGTATTCTAAAATAAAATTCAAGAATGGCTAGATACAAAGAGAATGATTTACCCAAATCAAAAATAACGGCAAGCTCGCTTAATAAGGCAAAAATTATCTTTAAATATGCAGGTAACAACAGTTGGAAATTTTATATCGGTTTGATTTTTTTACTGCTTACCAGTGTAACTGCATTGGCTTTTCCAAAATTTATGGGAATGTTAGTAGACTGCGTTAATAAAAAAGATGCCGGCTTAGCGAACCAAATTGCCTTAGGATTGGGATTAGTTTTAATATTACAATCGGTGTTTTCTTTTTTTAGATTGTCGTTGTTTGTCAACTTTACCGAAAATACCTTGGCTAATGTTCGATTAGCATTGTATACTAATTTAGTAAAACTCCCTATGACGTTCTTTTCGCAAAAAAGAGTTGGAGAACTAAACAGTAGAATCAGTAACGATATAACCCAAATACAGGATACTTTAACCACTACCATTGCTGAATTTCTACGTCAGTTTATATTGATTATTGGAAGTTTTGTAATGCTTGCCAGTATCAATATCAAGTTAACAATTATGATGGTTTCTGTGGTGCCATTGGTAGGAGTTGCTGCGGTATTTTTTGGTCGTTTTATTCGAAAATATTCCAAAAAAGTACAAGATCAGGTTGCCGAAAGTCAGGTGGTTGTTGAAGAAACCATGCAAGGAATTAGTATTGTAAAAGCTTTTGCTAACGAATGGTACGAAATTGCCCGTTATCAGGGAAAAATTAAAGAAGTAGTAAAAGTTGCTATCAAAGGCGGGCAATTAAGAGGTTATTTTGCTTCTTTTATTATCATTTGTTTGTTTGGAACCATTGTGGCTGTGGTTTGGTATGGAGTTCAATTAAGTATTGGTGGTGAAATCACTGTGGGTGAATTGTTTACTTTCATTTTATATTCCAGTTATGTAGGTGCTTCTTCGGGTGGAATTGCCGAATTGTATGCTCAGGTTCAAAAAGCAATTGGAGCTACAGAACGTGTTTTCGAATTATTAGAAGAAACTCCTGAAAAAATCAATGCAACTCCACATACAGCTTCGATTGAAAAAATAAAAGGAAATGTTACTTTCAAAAATGTTGCTTTTAGCTATCCATCCCGAAAAGAAATTCAAGTATTGAAAGATGTTAATTTCACGGCTAAATTTGGTCAAAAAATTGCTATTGTAGGCCCTAGTGGTGTTGGGAAATCAACCATTGCTTCTTTATTATTGCGTTTTTACGATATTGAAAAAGGTGAAATTTTAATCGATGATAAAAACATCTATGATTTTGATTTGGAAAATCTTCGTGGCAACATGAGTATTGTGCCTCAAGATGTGATTTTATTTGGTGGAACGATAAAAGAAAATATCGCTTACGGAAAGCCAAATGCCACTGACGACGAAATTCTATTGGCAGCCAAACAAGCTAACGCAATTAATTTTATCGAAAGTTTTCCAGAAAAAATGGAAACTGTTGTGGGAGAAAGAGGAATCAAACTTTCTGGAGGTCAAAGACAACGTATTGCCATTGCCCGTGCTTTACTTAAAAATCCAAGTATTTTAATATTAGACGAAGCTACTTCTTCGTTAGACAGTGAAAGTGAAAAATTAGTTCAGGAAGCTTTAGAAATTTTAATGGAAGGAAGAACAAGCATTATTATTGCGCACCGTTTATCAACGATTCGTTCTGCCGACCAAATTTTAGTAATTGATAATGGTGTCATTAGTGAACAAGGAACACACTCAGAATTAATTGCCTTAGAAAACGGAATTTATAAAAATTTAAGCAACCTTCAGTTTAGCCATTCATAATTAAATAGTGGAAGTTCAAAACATGGAACCTAGAAAATTATACTCCAACAACAGTTTAATTACCAACTTTTTAAAAGAATTAATAAAAGTTGAGACATTAGAAAATGGTTTGTCGACTAAATATCTTGATAATAAAACTGGACAGTTTTGGTTAAAATCCCAAGTTAATTCAGAATACCATAGAGGTGAAAACGCCATCTTAATTCAACTTCCTGAACCTTCTACCGAGGAGTTAATAGAGATTGTTCTTTCTTCTATGAATGAAGATGAAGTAATTGCTGCTTGTCTAAGACTTCGTGACAATAAACAATATCATGATGTCGAGTATAGACAAAAATTAATAAGCAAGTTAAACGAAATTCAACTTTACGATCTTCCATACTATGAAAAACAACGATTAATCAATATAATTGAATATAGTGAACTTGACAGCGAAATAAACCGAAGAGAAATATTGAATAAACATTTTGACGAAGTTCAAAAAGATGCAAACTATTTTAGAACTATCTCACAACAAGCAGATATAATACTGAGACGATTAGATAAAAAGTAATGTAGAACACATATTTGAGTGGAAACAAATAAAAAAAGGGATGATTTACAAGAAATCATCCCTTTTTAGTCTCAATCAAAAAATTAACTTCTGATTAACTTTCTGTATTTCAAACGTTTCGGAGTCAAATCACCACCAAGACGTTTCTTTTTATTCTCTTCATATTCGGTAAAACTTCCTTCGAAGAAATAAACATCAGAGTTTCCTTCGAAAGCTAAAATGTGAGTACAAATACGGTCTAAGAACCATCTGTCGTGCGAAATAACCACAGCACATCCAGCGAAATTTTCTAAACCTTCTTCAAGTGCACGAAGTGTATTTACGTCCAAATCATTCGTTGGCTCATCCAGTAACAATACGTTTCCTTCTTCTTTTAAAGTCATTGCCAGGTGTAAACGGTTACGTTCTCCACCAGAAAGCATCGATACTTTCTTGTTTTGTTCGCCACCACCAAAGTTGAAACGAGATAAATAAGCTCTTGAATTCACTTGCTTTCCTCCCATCATAACCAACTCTTGTCCGTCAGCAAAGTTTTCCCAAATCGATTTATTAGGATCGATATTAGAATGCGCCTGATCTACGTAAGCGATCTTTACAGTTTCACCAACAGAAAACTCACCACTATCCGTTTTTTGCTCACCCATAATCATTTTGAAAATAGTCGATTTACCAGCACCGTTTGGCCCGATAATTCCAACAATTCCTGCTTGTGGCAAAGTAAAATTCAAATTATCATACAATAATTTATCTCCAAAGGCTTTGGCAACATTCTTGGCTTCGATAACATTAGTTCCCAATCTTGGACCATTTGGAATATAGATTTCCAAGTTTTCATCCAATTGTTTTTGGTCTTCGTTTAACAACTTATCGTAGTTTTGCAAACGTGCTTTTTGTTTGGTTTGACGGCCTTTTGCTCCTTGACGAACCCACTCCAACTCACGCTCTAAAGTTTTTCTTCTTTTCGAAGCTACTTTTTCTTCTTGTGCCATACGGCTTGATTTTTGGTCTAACCAAGAAGAATAATTTCCTTTCCAAGGAATACCTTCTCCTCTATCCAATTCCAAAATCCAACCCGCAACATTATCTAAGAAGTATCTATCGTGCGTTACAGCAATTACAGTTCCTGCATATTGTGCCAAATGTTGTTCTAACCAAAGTACAGACTCAGCATCCAAGTGATTCGTAGGCTCATCTAATAACAATACATCAGGTTGTTGCAACAACAAACGACATAAAGCTACTCGACGACGCTCTCCTCCTGAAAGATTTTTGATTGGCGTATCTCCGTCTGGAGTACGCAAAGCATCCATTGCAATTTCTAATTTGGTATCAATTTCCCAAGCTCCTAAAGCATCAATTTTGTCCTGCAAAGCAGCTTGACGATCCATTAACTTGTCCATTTTATCTGCATCTTCGTAGTTTTCTGGAAGACCAAATAAATCATTGATTTTATTGTATTCTTCTAAAACTGCCATTGTTTCCGCAGCTCCTTCACGAACAATTTCGATAACAGTTTTAGAATCATCTAAAATAGGTTCTTGTTCCAAATATCCTACCGTATAACCCGGTTGAAAAACAACATCACCCTGATAGTTTTTATCAACTCCGGCAATAATTTTTAAAAGTGAAGATTTTCCTGAACCATTTAAACCCAGGATACCAATTTTAGCCCCGTAAAAGAAACTCAAATAAATATTTTTTAACACTGGCTTATCTGCTCCCTGATAGGTTTTACTCAATTTTTGCATTGAGAATATTACTTTCTTATCGTCTGACATAATTTAAAGTTTATTGTTTTTTGTTAGTTGTTTATAGTTTGCCAATTACAAACTCCTCTTTTTATTATTTAAATTTTAATCCTTTAATTTCACAATTATTCAAATAGTTCATCATCGAACCTATTTTATTTTTTTCAATTTCAATCATTTCATTTAGTTTCAAATGTTGTTCTTCTGAAATTAGTTTTTTATCAAAAGCTCTATAAGATTGTGATTTTGCTTCACCAGCAGAACCCTTTGCTATACTTAAAAACTGAATAAATTCTCTATTGCCATTCCTTTCAAACCCCTCGGCTATGTTGTCCATTATAGAACCTGAACTTCTGTCGATTTGATCTTTCAGAGAAAAATTTGATTTTAAATTTGTAGTCTGAATTAATAATTCAACGTATTGGCAAATTTCTCTTGCTTTTTGCCAAATCTCTAATTCTTCAAATTTTGATATTGTTGCCATAACTACAAACTATTAACTTCAAACCAAAAACTACATTAAACTCTTCCTTTTAGAGAACTAAAAACCCATGCAATAGCAAAAAATCCTATTCCCACGGCAGCAAATCCAATACCTGAAACATCACGGTATTTGAAGATTCCTAGAGCAATTAAGATTAATCCCATTACAATCATTATAAAAGTAGCCCATCCTAAGATGGTATTCTTATTCATTCCCATTATTCTGGTATTTTATTTAAAATGCAAATATCGTTAATTTATAATGCTAATTAAAAATATGATACAGCATTTCTTTCAATAAATCAGCATTAGACAAGGCATTAGCTCCTACTCCTTTGCTTTTAACATCAATTTCTCTCAATGCAGCTACTATTTGACTTACTTTTCGCATCGGGTAATTTTTCAAAGCCAGGTCGTATTCCTTTAAGAAAAAGGGATTTACTCCTAAAACAGCTGCTACATTCTTAGGATTTTTATCTTTTAATCCGTGGTATTTTAATAATTGTATAAAGAATCCAAAAACCAGACTTGTGGTAACAACCATCGGGTTTTCTTTAGGATTATTGGCGAAATTTTCAGCAATGGTGTACGCTCTTAATTGATTGCGTTCTCCAATAGCTTTTCGCAATTCAAAGACATTAAAATCTTTGCTGAACCCAATGTTTTCTTCAATATCTTTTGGAGAAATAGTGCTTCCTTTCGGTAAGATAATTTGTAATTTCTCGAGTTCGTTGTTTATTTTACTCAAATCAGTTCCTAAAAATTCGACTAACATTGCCGAAGCTTTGGGTTCAATAGCATATTTTTTTCCTGACAAAACACGCTTAATCCAATCGCCTACCTGATTTTCGTATAATTTTTTACTTTCGAAAATCACTCCTGATTTGGCAATCATCTTAGTCACTTTTTTCCTTTTATCCAGGGTTTTGTATTTGTAACAAAGTACTAAAACCGTTGAAGTCATTGGGTTTTCGGCATAGCTTTCTAATCTGTCAATTGTTTTAGTCAAATCCTGAGCCTCTTTTACAATCACAACCTGACGCTCCGCCATCATTGGGTAACGCTTAGCTGTCGAAACAATATCTTCAACCGATACATCCCTGCCATACATCACCGTTTGATTGAATCCTTTTTCGTCTTCAGACAAAATATTTTCTTCAATATAATCCGATAACTTATCTATATAATAAGGTTCCTCCCCCATCAAAAAATAAATAGGTTTGATGTTACCCGCTTTTATATCGTTTACAATTTTTATGACTTCGTCCATTCTTTTGGTTTATAGTTTGGAGTTTATGGTTTATGGTTTATTTGCGAAACAACAAACCATAAACTATAAACAAAATAACTATTTTTGCTCCATGCAAAAACTCAATTTTCAAGCTTATACTTTTCGTTTCAAAAATAGCGAAAATAAAACGGCTATTTTTGATGAAATCAGGAAAAAATTTATCATTCTCACACCTGAAGAATGGGTTCGTCAGCATGTGGTTCGGTTTTTATTGGAAGAAAAAAAATATCCAAAATCCTTGATTAACGTTGAAAAAGTATTATTGGTCAACGGATTAAGAAAAAGATACGATGTAGTCGTGTTTAATACTGATGGCTCTATCCATATTTTAGTCGAATGCAAAGCACCCGAAGTAAAAATCACCCAAGGGACTTTTGACCAAATTGCACGCTACAATATGACGATGAAATCTAGTTTTTTGATGGTAAGCAATGGATTGAATCATTATTTTTGCCAAATGGATTATGAGAATGAAAAATACCAATTTCTAGCTGAACTTCCCGATTATAACTAAGAAAACAAATAAAATACATTGAAAAAAATAGCCGTTGTTATCCTCAATTGGAATGGAATCCAATTATTAGAACAATTTTTACCTTCTGTCGTTCAATATTCGCCTGAAGCTAGTATATATGTTGCCGACAATGCTTCAACCGATGATTCTATTTCCTTTGTTGAAGAACATTTTCCAACTGTGAAAATTGTAAAAAACACAGGGAATTATGGTTTTGCCAAAGGCTATAACGAAGCTTTACAACATATTGATGCCGAAATTTATGCATTGGTAAATTCGGATATTGAAGTAACTGAAAATTGGTTAAAACCTATTTTAGAAACTTTCGAAAACGAAGCTAAAACAGCTATTATTCAGCCTAAACTGTTGGATTTTAAAAACAAAGAATATTTTGAATATGCGGGAGCTGCCGGTGGTTTCATAGACCAATACGGTTATCCTTATTGTCGTGGTCGCATTTTTGAAACTATTGAAAAAGATAACGGACAATATAATGATGCTCGTGAAATTACTTGGGCTTCGGGAGCTTGTTTTTTTATTCGAAGCAAAGTATACCATGACTTAAAAGGTTTTGATGATGATTTTTTTGCACATCAGGAAGAAATTGATTTATGCTGGCGTGTCAAAAACAAAGGACATCAGATTAAATACAACCCAAATTCGGTCGTTTATCATGTTGGTGGTGCTACTTTGAAGCAAGGAAATCCAAAAAAAACTTTTCTGAATTTTCGAAATTCATTATTAATGCTGGTCAAAAATTTACCCAAAGAAAGTTTGTTTTCAGTCTTAATTGTTCGAATGCTGTTAGATGGAATAGCCGGAGTTCATTTTATTTCACAAGGAAAATTTAGTCATTGTTGGGCCATTTTGAAAGCACATTTTTCCTTTTATTCCTTATTTTCAAAAACTTATAAAAAAAGAGACAATTTTCAATCAAAACAATACTATACACTGAAAAGCATCGTTATTGATTACTATGTGAAGAATGGCAAGATCTTTGTAAAATAATTTTAACATTAATTTATATTTACATTCTAAACATTAAAAACTAAATTTGTAAAAACTCAAAAACTAATAAAATATATGAAAAAAGTTGTAATTGCCCTTTCGGTACTAGCTCTTTTAACTTCATGTGTATCTAAAAAGAAATACACTGCATTAGAAGCCAAAAACAAAGAAACTCAAGATTTATTAAATACGGCTACTGTTAAATTAAATGCTTGTCTTGAAGAAAAAGCAGGATTATCAGCCAGAGTTGAAGGTTTGAAAGAGCACAATCAAACATTGATCAATACTTCTAAGGAAATGACAATTTTAACCACAAAAGGTGCTGAAAACATTGAAAAAGCTTTAGAATCTATCAAAGAAAAAGACTTAAAAATTAGCAGAATGCAAGATGCATTAACTAAGAAAGACAGTGTTACACTAGCTGTTGTTACCAGTTTAAAAAGTGCTGTTGGTTTAAATGACCCAGATATCGAAATTAATGTTGAAAAAGGAGTAGTGTTTATTTCTATCGCTGACAAATTATTATTTAAATCCGGAAGCTATAATGTAACTGATAAAGCAAAAGCGGTTTTAGCTAAAGTAGCTAAAGTGGTAAACGACAAACCTGATTTTGAATGTATGGTAGAAGGACATACAGATAATGTACCTTATATAGGAAACAATATCTTATTAGACAACTGGGATTTAAGTGTAAAACGTTCAACTTCAATTGTTCGTGTATTAACTAATGAATTAGGAGTTAAACCAGAGCAATTAATCGCTGCAGGTAGAAGTTCTTACATACCTTTAGTTGACAACAGTTCAGCTGAAAACAGAGCTAGAAATAGAAGAACTCGTATCGTTGTTTTACCTAAAATTGACCAATTCTATGATATGGTTGAAAAAGAGATGAAAAAACAAAAATAAGACAGTGGTCAGTGAACAGTTTTTAGTGTTCAGTTGCCTTATAATAATAAAAACGTCCCGAAAAATTCGGGACGTTTTTTTTTAACATAAAAATTTACTTTATACCATAGTTAAGCGGTAACATATCGCCTACTTTCTTTTCCGAAATTTTACCTGAAAATAATATACTTTCAATATTAGAATTATTTCCGTACTTATAAATGTAAAAACTATCCGTTAGAAAAGTAACCCTGGATTTTTCGTTTCTATCAAAGGCTATATTGTAAAATGCTATGATATCTTTAAGATCTTCATTTTGAATTTCGCCTTTTGGTTGTGGTAAAATTTCAACTTTTACAAAATCTTTTTCTTCAATAATTCTAAAACTTTTAAGTGGATCGATACTTTCATCGCCATAAAGCAATAAAAATTTATTTTTTCCCCAATCTTTTTTAGCAAAATTTCTAAAAAACTGAATTTGAGATCCCTGATACGTTTTTTCTCTTCGTTCCTGAACAGCGACTGAATTATCAATATCTTCAAAACTGCTTACGCCTTCATAAAAGTTTCTTATAACATGATTAGAATTAATGCTTAATTTATCAAAAGCAACTTCAAAAGCTAGTAATTCAAAATCAATTTTATATCCTAAAGAAGCATTTACAATCGTCAAAGGTTTATCTGATGAAGCGGTAAAAATTAATTTCTCTTTGTCATATTTAAAACGAAGATCTGATTCGTTTTTTATGATGGTCGATTTTGCATTATTTGTTTTACCTAAAAAATAGTCTCTAAATAGTTTTAATTTCTGCTCTCTGCTAAATAATTCATTTGTGGTAATCACAACTTCTTTAAGTTCGTTTTTCGAAACCAACATACTAACATTCAATAATTTAGTAGCGTCCAGACCTGAAAGGTATTGGGTTTGATATCCCATCGAGCTAATTACTAAAATAGTATTAGCTTTAGGTTCGTACTTAATAGCAAAATTTCCGTTTGTATCCGAAATAGTTGAAAATGTAGTTCCGTCAATATAAATATTTACACCATCTAGCGGAATATTATCTTTGTCTAAAATTTTTCCTTTTAAAACATTTTGAGAGAATAAAGTAAAGAAAGGAAATAAGAATATAAAGAAACAAAAGTTTTTCATAAAATAAAAAATGGTTTGGCTAAATTATATGCTAATTAACCAAACCATTTTCTATTATCCTAAACAATCTAAGACTTATTCTTACAAAATATCAATATCTCCCTTTCCTTCCCTGACTATAACCGCTTCATGTCCTGATAAATCAATAATAGTAGAAGCCACATTATCACCATAACCACCATCGATAACCATATCTACTAAATTTTGCCATTTTTCGAAAATAAGTTCTGGATCAGTAGTATATTCTACTACATCATCCTCGTCGCGAATAGAAGTTGTAACAATTGGATTCCCAAGTTGTCTTACAATTTCTAGAGTAATATTATTTTCAGGTACACGAATACCCACCGTAGTTTTCTTTTTGAATTCTTTTGGCAAATTATTATTTCCCGGCAAAATAAAGGTATAAGGTCCTGGCAAGGCTCTCTTTAAAATTTTAAAAGTAGCGGTATCAATTTGCTTCACATAATCGGATAGGTTACTCAAGTCATGACAAATGAACGAGAATTTAGCTTTATCAAGCTTTACTCCCTTAATTTTCGCAATGCGTTCTAAAGCTCTTGAATTGGTAATATCGCAACCCAAACCGTAAACAGTGTCCGTAGGATAAATTACCAAACCACCATCTCTTAAAACCTTAACCACTTTAGCAATAGCTGCTTCAGAGGGTTTGTCTTCGTATATTTTTATAAATTCTGCCATTTTTATTGATTTAAATTTCCTTTAATTACATTTTTTTTAGACAAAATTTGAAAGTTATTTTGGAATAAATATTCCAATTTATCTTCTTTAATATCTAACGTTTTAAAAATAGAAGATAATAATAACAACAATGAATAATTATAATACATATCTAATTCCCTACCCTGAAAAACCTCATTAATATTTCCATGTGATAAGCTATCCCTCTTATTTTTGGAATTAATTGAAAAATCTACAATATTTATGTCTTTCATTAAATCACAAGAATCTTTAATTTTATCGAGTCTCTCTGATAATGTAAAATCTCTTTTTCCCTTGTTTACCCCTTTTAATTTCTTACAAATCCATTTTTTTAATTCATCATTATTTTCCTTTTTTAAAATCAGATTTAAATAATTTAATTTTTTACTAAAATCTATTTCATAATCACTATTATTAGTTTCATCACCAAATGTTATTCTGTGATAATTTTCTAATGCTTGAATAACATTCAAAAATTTATTATTAAACATTACATTTGATATTAATCGATTACTATCTTGTAACCAATCATTACAATCAATATAGTATTGATAAATAACACTATATTTTTCATTTTCATACCATTTTTTTATAATTCTAAAAATATCCTCCCTTTTGTCCTGTCTCGATTTAAAAAACGATTTGAGGTTATGTTTAGATATTTCTTTTTCATCATCAATAACATTAATAAAGAATCTACTATTAAATTGTGATAAATATAAATAACATTGTTCTTCAGAAAAATTCGAAATTCTTCTTGAAACTTTTAATTCTTCAGTCTTTTGAATTTTTAAAGAATAAGGGATTATGCTATTTGAAATTCCAGAATTAAAATCGAAAAACTGCTTTAATATATTTAAATCATTATAGACAACTTCCAGTTCAACTTCTTTATCATAAGTAAATTTTAAAGTAATAAGTAGATCATAAGTTACTGAATAATTTCCTATTATCGATTCTTCTATAGATGATTTATATTGGATAGAAAGATTTTAATTTATACTGTATAAATCTTTATAAGAATAATTCAAATCATCTACAATGAATGATTTAGATTCAAAAATTTGATTTAAATACTTTGGCAATCGAATTGAATAAGTTTTAACTTTTATATCATCTAAATTAATTATCAAAACATCTTTAAAAAAGCCTTCTATTTTATAAAAAATATTATTTGATTTCTCATAATATTGACATCCAAAAAAAGTAAAATAAGTTCCATACTCTTCAATATGAATTATTTCATAATATGATTGAAATTCATAATCTTGATTACCTGAATTATAAACTTCAAGAATTATTTCTTTACCATTATTAGTCTCTTCAAAACAACAATCAAACTCTTTTTCCGAATCCAGAAATCGACATATTTTTTTAATTGATTTTTTCATCTCACCCAATCACATCCAATTTAGCAAATCGCAATAACAATTTCTTGATTCCTCCAACTTCAAATTTGATTTCTGCTTTTTTATCGGCACCAACACCTTCTAAATTTATTACTTGGCCACGACCAAAACGCTCGTGCATCACAATATTTCCTGCGGTCAATTTATTATCAAATAAGTTCGCTGCTCCTGAAGGCGCATTAGTCGAAACTGGTTTTAGTTTTCTAACAACTGACTCAGGTTTGGGCTGATTATTTGTAATGTATTTTGGTGGCGTAGCATTCGAAGGTTTAGCTAAGCGTAATTTAGACTTGTCTACATCGCCAAAAACATCCTTATCAATCATGGGTTTAAAACGATAATTGCTTTCGGCAGGCGTTAGATATTCTAAAAATTGTGCATCAATTTCTTCAATAAAACGCGAAGGTTCACTATCTGTTAATTTTCCCCAACGGTAACGCGATTGTGCATATGTTAAATACGCCTGATGTTCCGCTCTTGTTAAAGCCACATAAAATAAACGACGTTCTTCCTCTAATTCCGAACGGGTACTCATACTCATTGCCGACGGAAACAAATCTTCCTCCATTCCCACCACAAAAACATGAGGAAATTCCAATCCTTTTGCCAAGTGAATCGTCATCAAAGCCACACGATCTTCATCGCTGGTATCCTTATCCAAATCAGTTGCCAAAGCTACATCTTCCATAAACTCAGATAATGCTCCACGAGCGCCATCAATTTCTCTTTGACCTTCGGTAAAATCTTTAATACCGTTTAATAATTCCTCTATATTCTGGATTTTTGCCATTCCTTCGGGGGTGGCATCTTTTTTCAATTCCTGAACCAATCCTGTTTTTTTAGAAACATGATCGGTAATATAAAAAGCATCTTGATTTTCGTTAATCACCTGAAAACTCTGAATCATCGTAACAAAATCCTGCAATTTCTGTTTGGTTCCCGAATTCAGTTTCAAATCGATACGATCAATATTCTGCATCACCTCAAATATCGATCTTTTGTAATGATTAGCGGCCACAGTCAGTTTTTCGACAGTAGTATCCCCTATTCCACGTGCTGGATAATTAATAACACGCATTAAGGCTTCCTCATCCTTTGGATTGATAACCAATCGCAAATAGCACAAAACGTCCTTTATTTCTTTTCTTTGGTAAAAAGACAAACCTCCATAAATTCGATACGGAATATCTCTTTTTCTTAATGCATCCTCCATAGCGCGTGATTGCGCATTGGTTCGATACAAAATAGCAAATTGGCCATTGGTCATTTGGTTTTGCATTTTTTGTTCGAAAATGGTACTGGCAACAAATCGTCCTTCTTCGGCATCGGTCAAACTACGATGCACTTTTATCTTTGGGCCAAACTCATTGGCAGTCCAAACCACCTTATCTAATTTTGTTTTATTCTTATCAATAATAGTATTTGCCGCTTCAACAATATTTCGGGACGAACGGTAATTTTGTTCTAATCGAAAGGTTTTTACGCCTTGATAATCTTTTTGGAAGTTTAAGATATTATTGATGTTGGCGCCACGAAAAGCATATATACTCTGCGCATCATCACCTACCACACAAATATTCTGGAATTTATCCGATAAAGCGCGAACAATCAAATATTGAGAATGATTGGTATCCTGGTACTCATCAACCAAAATATAACGGAAACGATTTTGGTATTTAGCCAAAACCTCCGGAAAACGAGTCAGTAATTCATTCGTTTTTAACAACAAATCATCAAAATCCATCGCTCCCGATTTGAAACAACGATCTACATAATTTTGGTAAATTTCGCCCATTCGAGGTTTCTTAGACATCGCATCGGCTTCCTGTAAATCAGGATCATTAAAATAGGCTTTTACCGTAATCAGACTATTTTTAAAAGTCGAAATTCGGCTTAAGATTTGTTTTGGTTTATAAACATCTCTATCCAATTGCATTTCTTTGATAATTCCCGAAATGGCACGCAGCGAATCCTGAGAATCATAAATAGTAAAATTCGAAGGATACCCTAATTTATCTGCTTCCGAACGTAAAATTCTAGCAAAAATAGAGTGAAAAGTTCCCATCCAAAGGTTTTTAGCCTCGCTAGCGCCCACAATATCCGAGATACGGATTTTCATCTCACGCGCCGCTTTATTGGTAAACGTAAGCGACAAAATATTAAAAGCATCAACTCCCTGATGCATCAAATAGGCAATTCTAATAGTCAGTACACGTGTTTTTCCGGAACCGGCACCGGCAATAATAATCATGGGCCCGTCTTTTTGTAATACGGGTTCGCGCTGTGCTTCGTTAAGTTGGGATATATATTGTTGCATTGTATTTTGTCTATTTATGCAAAAATAAGTATTTAAGAATTAAATATAGACTCAGATTTAAAAAGAGTACTATATTGATTTATTTCACAGAGATTCGCTAAAAAAGCTTGAAAAATATAATGCAAAGATTCGCAAAGAGTATACGCAAAGTTTCACAAAGAAAAAGCTTAAAATCCTTTGTGTCTCTCTGTGTTTCTTAGCGAATCTTTGCGTAATAGTTTTTTACATACACACAAAAAGTATATTTTTGTTTTCAAAATTTTACACCAAAATGGATTCAACAAAAATCATAGAAATTCTAGCTTATACAATTCCTTCATTAATAACAGGCGGAGTTGCCTATTTTTTATTCAATTCCCATTTTAAAGACCAACAAAACACCCGACGTTGGTTGCTGCAAAAAGACAATCAAAAAATTGCTTTGCCTTTAAGATTGCAAGCCTACGAAAGAATGGCTTTGTTGATGGAGCGCATTAATCCTTCGCAATTAATGGTACGTATCAATCCTATTTCTAATGATAAAAACGATTATGAGAATTATGTAATTGCTCAAATCGAACAGGAATTTGAACACAATATTGCGCAGCAAATTTATGTTTCAGATAAGTGTTGGGCTATTATTTTAACTGCCAAAAATACAATCATACAAACGATTCGCACAGCAGCTAAAAATGAAAAAGTAACCAATGCTGATGAATTAAGAACTCTTGTTATAACTGAGTTATTTGATAAAACATCACCAAGTAATACTGCTTTAGCTTTTATCAAAAATGAAGTAGCCGAATTGTGGTAAAACAAACAATTAAAACTGCATTTTCCTTTTAGTTTTTATTTTTTAGCCACGGATTACACAGATTTAAACAGATTAATTTGTGCTAATCTTTTTAATCTGTGGCAAAATAAAAGAATTGAGTTAGTCATTTAGTTTCTGTATTTTTATGTCTTTAAAAACAGTCGTTATGGAAGTATTTGAAGGACAAAGCATACTAAACTTTATAAAAGAATTGCCAAATGATGAAGCTTGCAAAGCTTA
>NZ_JAAAPM020000011.1 GCF_009909155.2 Flavobacterium undicola | reverse complement strand
AGTAACAACGACCTTAAGGTGGTTATTGCGGCGGGGCTCACCTCTTCCCATCCCGAACAGAGTAGTTAAGCCCGCCTGCGCAGATGGTACTGCAGTTTTGTGGGAGAGTATGTCGTCGCCTTTCTTTGAAAAGCCTATCTGAAAAGATAGGCTTTTTTATTCTTATTTATTTGTATAAATAAGTAGAATAAAAGGTACCTTAGCTCAGATGGTAGAGCAATGGACTGAAAATCCATGTGTCCCTGGTTCGATCCCTGGAGGTACCACAATAATAATGCTCGGATGGTGAAATTGGTAGACACGCTGGACTTAAAATCCAGTGAACAGCAATGTTCGTGCGGGTTCAAGTCCCGCTCTGAGTACTAAAAGCTTCAATTGGCTATGCTGATTGAAGCTTTTTTTTTGGAATAATATTTTGGTAATGAAATTTAGTTTTGCGTTAGGGATGGAAGCGGCATCCTTTTGTGAGTGTAAAGACATTCTGGACAAGAATAAACCCACCCGAACAAAAGATACAGCGTACAGCCCGACCTGGTTGCTGAAGAAAATTGAATATCTTACGAAAATGTTCCGCAACGAGGGAACGCCATAAAAAAAGAGCTTAACTTGGCGTTAAACTCTTTCTTTATTTGGATATTTTGTTGAAGATTATGCTTCTTCGTTTTCTTTCATGGTGTGATAAACGTTCATTACGTCATCATCTTCTTCAATTTTTTCGATTAGTTTTTCAACATCGGCTACTTCAGCTGAAATTTAAATTTTAGATTCTAAATACGTTAGCATATTTGTTGTAATAGGTTTTGAAAGGAAGTCTATTACCATTTTGTATTTTTTTGATTTTTCGAAATCTTCTGGATCTATAGTAGAGGATAAAACAACAATTTTAGTTGAATTAACTGATGAATATTTATTGGTACTGAAGTTGTCTAGAAATTCCCATCCATCCATAATAGGCATGTTTAAATCTAAAAAAATTAATTGAGGAAGTTTAGTTTCGTCGTTTTTATCTATAATTGAATTGAAGTATTGTAATGCTTCTTCTCCATTTTTAGCCGTTGCAATAGTATTTGAAAAAGAAGTTTTAGTAATTACTTTTTTACATAACATTAGGGTTATTGGGTCATCATCGACACATAGAATTAAATCTAACATGTTTATTTGTTTTTAAATATTAATGTAAGGGTCGTTCCTTTGTTTACTTGACTTTCGATACTTATAGTTCCTTTCATAGCTTCAACTTGAGATTTTACCAGATATAATCCTAATCCTTTGCTGTCTGGATAGTCATGGAATCTTTGGTATAATCCAAAAATTTTATCTTTATTTTTATTAAGATCAATCCCTATACCATTGTCTTTAAAAATAAGTTTTATGGTATTTCCAATCTGATGCGCGGATATAGTTATTTTTAATATTCTGTCGTCAGATTTATATTTTAATGAATTTGTTAGTAGATTCAATAAGATGCTCTCCAGATAAGCTTTATTGGTATTGATAACACTTACATCTTCAAAATTTAATTTTAGAATAGGTCTGGCTTTTTCTACTTGATTGGTTAATTGACTAAAAACATTTTCAAAAACTTCTTTTATAGAAACATTTTCTTTTTCTATTGATGTATTGTCCTTGATTATCATGATTTTTGTCAAATCTTCGATAGTTTCGTTTAATAAATGTGTTGATTTGTTGAAACCATTTATTATTTCATTTAATTCAAAGTCTTCGATTGTAATGTCTTCGATTAAATTTAATAAGCCTGTCAAGTTAGACATAGGGGCTCTTAAATTATGAGAGGTGATATAAGAGAATTGTTTTAAATCTTTATTGTTTTGGGTTAGTTCTTTTATCAGTTGCTCTTTTTCTTTTTCTTGATTTTTTTCATCCGTTACGTCTCTTTGTATAGAAACCCAATGTGATAATTCGTTTTCGGAATTGTAAATTGGTATCATTGTAAAACGCAACCAAAATTCCGTTTTATCTTTTTTGTAACATTTGATTTCAAGTAAACCTTCTTCTTTATTTTGTATTATTTGTATAATTCTTTTGATAACACTTAATTCAGTGTTTGGTCCTCTTAAGACACCAAGAGATTTATTTATGATTTCTTCTGATTTATATCCCGTTATATTTGTAAATGCAGGATTTATATAAATTATTTTAGGGAATTGTTTTTTGTTGAAAGTCGCTTCTGTAATTACAATTGATTCTTTTGTTTGTAAGATTACAGTTTCTAATAATTTCAATCTGAGTTCTTCTTCTTTTTGTTTCGTGATATCTTGAAGCGCACCTATCATTCGAATGGCTTTTCCGTTTTCATCTTTTAAGAGAAATCCTCTATCTAAAACATATTTATAGGTGTTGTCAGCGCATTTAAAACGATATTCATCTTGCCATTTTTCGGTTTTTTGCTCGATAAATGAATACAGCTTTATTGACATTTTTATACTGTCTTCAGGGTGGATATTTCCAAACCACCAACTAGAACTTTCACCTACCTGGTCATTGTCATATCCAAAAACAGATTTTATTCCTTTGCTCCAAGTAAGTTTGTCTTCTTGGATTTTCCAGTCCCAAATAGTGTCACTTGTAGCTTTGGCAACAATGTCATATTTTTCGTTTGATTCTTTGATTTCATTATTAGTATTTTCTAATTTTTCAAAAATAGTTTTATTTTTAGTTTCGTTTTTAGATAGAACATATTTAAATGCTGCTCCAGTTATAAGAATTAAAAAGAAATCTTTTAGTAAATTGAAAATAAGATAATGTTCTTGTTTTAAATAGAATGAAGTAGTTTTATAAAGAAAAACCGCCAAAATAGAGGCAATAAGAAGATAAATTGTTGTTATTTGATTGGTTTTACTTTTCATTAATCAAATATAATTAATAATTGTTAATAGCAAAATATCTATGAAAACTTATTTTTATTAGAAAATGATTAGGCTTGTGTATTAAACGTTTAATAATTGTAAAGTATTTGAGAAATATTTTTTATATCAAAATAAAGTGTACCTTTGCAGCCATTAAAAATCACAGATGGAATCTATTAGAAACATTGCAATTATTGCCCACGTCGATCACGGTAAAACCACTTTGGTTGATAAAATTATGTATCACTGTCAATTATTTCGTGACAACGAAAACACAGGTGATTTAATTCTTGATAACAACGATTTAGAGCGTGAAAGAGGTATTACTATTACTTCTAAAAACGTATCAGTTCAATATAAAGGAACAAAAATCAATATTATCGATACTCCTGGTCACGCCGATTTTGGAGGTGAAGTAGAACGTGTATTGAACATGGCCGATGGTGTATGTTTGCTAGTGGATGCTTTTGAAGGACCAATGCCACAAACTCGTTTTGTATTACAAAAAGCAATTGACTTAGGTCTTAAGCCTTGTGTAGTTATCAATAAAGTGGATAAAGAAAACTGTACTCCTGAAGAAGTTCATGAAAAAGTTTTTGATTTAATGTTCGAACTTGGAGCTTCTGAAGAGCAATTAGACTTCCCAACTGTTTACGGTTCTGCTAAGAACAACTGGATGTCTGACCATTGGGAAAACGTAACTGATAATGTTGAAGCATTGTTGGATATGGTTATTGCTAATGTTCCTGCTCCGAAAGTTTCTGAAGGAACTCCACAAATGTTGATTACCTCTTTAGATTTCTCTGCCTTTACAGGTCGTATCGCTATTGGTCGTTTGGAAAGAGGAGTTCTTAACGAAGGTATGCCAATCTCATTAGTAAAAAGAGACGGTACAATCTCTAAATCCCGTATCAAGGAATTACACACTTTTGAAGGACTTGGTCGTAAAAAAGTTCAACAAGTTATTGCTGGAGATATTTGTGCAATCATTGGAGTTGAAGGTTTTGAAATTGGAGATACTATCGCTGATTTTGAAAATCCAGAAGGTCTAAAAACGATTGATATCGACGAGCCAACAATGAGTATGTTGTTTACTATTAACGATTCGCCTTTCTTTGGAAAAGAAGGAAAATTTGTTACTTCTCGTCATATTAGAGACCGTTTGACAAAAGAATTAGAGAAAAACTTAGCTATGAAGTTAGGTGAAACTGATTCTGCTGATAAATTCATGGTTTTTGGTCGTGGAGTATTGCACTTGTCAGTTCTTATTGAAACCATGAGAAGAGAAGGTTACGAATTACAAATTGGTCAGCCACAGGTTATCATCAAAGAAATTGATGGTAAAAAATGTGAGCCAATTGAGGAATTAACAATCGATTTACCAGAAACTCTTTCGGGTAGAGCTGTTGAGTTTGTTACTATGCGTAAAGGTGAAATGTTAAGTATGGAAACTAAAGGTGACCGTATGATTGTAAAATTTAATATTCCATCACGTGGAATTATTGGATTGCGTAATCAATTGCTTACTGCTACTGCTGGTGAGGCTATTATGGCACACCGTTTTATAGGATACGAACCTTACAAAGGAGAAATTGCCGGACGTAACAAAGGTTCATTGATTTCTATGGAAAAAGGAAAAGCTATTCCTTATTCTATCGATAAATTACAAGATCGTGGTAAGTTTTTTGTTGAACCAAATGCCGAAATTTACGAAGGTCAGGTAATTGGAGAAAACTCTCGTGGTGATGATATGTGTGTAAATGTAACTAAAGAGAAAAAACAATCTAACGTTCGTTCTTCTGGAAATGATGAAAAAGCAAGAATCATCCCTCCAATTATTTTCTCATTAGAGGAAGCTTTAGAATACATTCAAAAAGATGAATATGTAGAGGTTACACCAAAATCAATTCGTTTGAGAAAAATCTATTTGACAGAAACTGATAGAAAAAGATTTAAATTCTAATTTTTTCTAAAATTCAATATTTAAAATCCCAAATTCCAATTTTCAGGAGTTTGGGATTCTTTTTTATGATCATCAATATTGGAATTTTAAAAATAGAGTTTTTTAGTTTTATCTTTTTAAACTGAAATGACCTTTAATTTCCTTGCCATTTTCGAGTTTGGCAGTGTACCAATAATCATCTGATGGCAACTGATGACCATTAAAAGTTCCATCCCAGCCTTGACTTTGAGGGTTGATATCTTTTATAAGTTTTCCATAACGATCAAAAATATGAATTACTGTTTTTGAATTAAATTCGGAATTGATTCCTTTGATATTCCAATAGTCATTAAAACCATCATTGTTAGGTGTGAAATACTTTGGAACACCTAAAATTGCGATAGTTTCATTGGTAATTCCACAGCCATTTTTGTCTCTAATATAGACTTCATGAATTCCTGCTGGTAAATTCTCAAAAAGATTAGCATCTTGATAAAAACCATTGCTATCGTCTAAGCTGTATTCATAAGTTCCTACGCCCTCTACAAGAATTAAAAGAGAGTTATTATTGCTTAATTCGTTGATTTCGACAGTACTAATATGAGCAATATCCGAAGCGGTTGCTGTAATTGTTCTTGTTCTACTACAACCAGAAAGCGATGATACTTTTACACTGTATACGCCAGCTGTATTAACGTCTAAGGTGGTGTTTGTTTGGCCTATTAATACTTGGTTGTTTTTAGACCAAACATAAGTATAATTGGTTGTTGGACTATCATCTAGTATTCCAGCAGTAAGTGTAACAAAGTAATTAGGCAAATTTTTACAGACATAAACATCCGAAAGATGACTTGTATTGATGTCAATATCCGGTTTTGGGTTTACTTTTAGAGTGATATGAGTGCCAATACCATAACAACTATTATCTAAATTATTATCTACTCTAACCCAAATTTTTTGTTCTTTAGGCAAAAGTGTATTTCGATAAGCAGTAGGATTCGTTATTTCGTTTATTTCGGCTAAAGCATCTGCTTCAGTTTCATAATATTTTATAACATAATTGTTTTTTGGAAATGGAAGTAATGCTAAAATTGCCATTTTGGCACTGCTAAAATCGAATACTGAAATACCATCATAATCATCGTTTGCAGTATCAATATAATCATCGCAAATTTCGAATAAGATATTGAAATTTGCAGGAATTTGTGTTGCCGAAACGATTAAGTTAATTTGCGCTACCGAAAAACAATTATTTGCATTTTCGATTCTAGACCAAATGGTTGTTCCGTTATTGGCAATATAGGCTAATGGATTTGTGATTTTTTTAGTTGTATCATTAGTATTAGCCCCTGCTAAAGTGGTAAAATAGCTAAAAGTTTCGTTTTGATAATTTGTCGAAATTACATCGTTTTTAATTGTTAGATTGAAAGTTGATTTAGCATCTAAATCGTCGTCACATTGTATGATATTTATAGGATTAACAATTGGTAAAGCCAAAATAGTTAAAGTTGTTTCATTAGAAATCAAGCCACAAGTATTTCCTATTTTATTTAATACAACTCGGTATTTGTATCCATTCATTGTTTGACTAACCGTATTAATGTTTAGCTTGTTTGATGTTACACCAGAATAGCTACCATTGTTTGTTAAGTTATTCCAAATAGTTCCATTTACTGAAACTTGCCATTGATAGCTATTGCCTCCGTTGTCGCTAATTGTAATTGAAGTATTTTGATTTAAACAGGTAGGCGGTACATTAGGCTGGTTTGTAATAATTATTAGAGCAGCGGTAATATAATTAGGATTTGGAGTAGTATAACCATTTGTACGGCTTGTTACAACTCCGTTGGTGTTTACTGTGGGTGGAAATAAATTTCCTAATGTATTATTGTTAGTACTTGTAAAACCAGCTTCAATTACATCATAACATAAATCGTTATCGCTGTCAAGGTCTCTGTAATTTTTAATCCCGTCATTATCGGTATCGGTGTTGTTGCTTCCTGTTTCTACAGAATCATAAATTCCATCATTATCACTGTCTAAATCAATATAATCATAAATTCCATCATTGTCAGTATCTATTATAGGTTTGGATTCAAAAACATCATAAAATCCGTTGTTGTTTATATCTGTAGTTGAATTTAAAACGAAAGTATTATTTTGATTTTCAGTTAAATCAGGAATGTTGTCGTTGTCACTATCCAAATCCAATTGGTCTTCAATTCCATCATTGTCAGAATCTTTTGGTACACAAACAGCAAAAAACTTTAGTGTACTTCTATTTGCATCAGTATCTGATATATTCTTGTGGACAAAACTTATGGAGTTGACTAAATGAGTCAAAAATTTAAAAGTAGCTGTTCCCGCTGCCAATGGTGTAACTCCGTTTAATTGAAAGCGAATTTCAAATGAAGAATATTCGGTTACCCCACTTTCATATATTCCATCGTAATTGGTATCGATTAATAATTGATTATCGGGATTTAGAACTGTAATAGTTTTGTTAATATCAGTTGCTACAACATACTCGGCATTAGGATTTAGTAAATCGGTTGAATTTGAAGTGGAAACATATTCTATTCCAGTACTTATTGGTTTAGTGAATGTTATAGTGTATTTAGTGAAATTTCCTTTACCAGCCGGAATTTCGGATATAAAACTGCCGTCTGTATTTCCTGTAAAAGGAATTGGACTAGCAATTGAAGATGTCGTTATAGTTCCAGTAAAAGAATTCGAATAGCTGCCAATAGCAATATTCCCTGAACTTAAATTTGAAATGTTAATGTTTTGATTTCCATAAGATTCAGTGCAATTTGTAATTCCGTCATTGTCATTGTCAAGATCGATGTTATCATTAACCTTATCGTTATCAACATCTGTCGGGCAATTACTAACAGGAATTTCATCAGAAAATAACTCTATACCACAGGAAGATAAGGTTGCTTTTACTTTGTAATATCCAGATTGAATTGGCGAATATGTATTTGAATTAGCTCCGGGAATTTCAGTATTATTAAAATACCACTGAAACACATCAAACCCCGTCAATGAGCTCACATTCAGTTTAACATTAGGAATACAGCCAGATTGAGTTACATTTAATTGTTGGAAATTCACTTCTGGTTTAAAAGTAAAACCTGAATAATACCCTCCAAATGTTGCAGCACCATCACTGCCATAAGCCGCTAAGTACAATTGAGAAGTGGAAAAAACAGAAACATTTCCCCTTAGCCCAGTTAGAACATAACATTCATATTCTGTATTTCCTGTAACAGTAGTTGGCCCCAAAACGTTTACCCCCACAGGTAATGTAGTTAAAGTGTAAGGAACCGTATCAATTATAAAATTTAAACCTGAACCGGTTTTAGTAGTAAGTGTAACTCTGCCTGTGAAAGCACGATTCCCGACTGATTCTATAGAAGGAATATTGTCTATTGATTTTGGAGTCTGACAACTTAAAGGCGGTACAAAAAACATTTCCTGATTGGCTTCATCATTTCTAGCATCATTACCCACACTCTGATATGCAAAGATATTTTTGCTTGAGCGCACATACAAATTCCCCTGAAAATTATAATCAAAACGTAAAAGCGAAACATATTCACCAGCATTAATGATGTGATTTGGGGTTAGAGCACCATTTAAAAATATTTCGGTATTGTCTTCATGGGCGATTAAAATTACTTTTTCCACATCTTGCGAACCGGTACTTTTAATAAAAATATATTCAGTTCCTGTTCTTTCTGCCGAAACAATTTGGTCAAATCCTAAATCTATATTATTTTTTAATTCTCCATTAGATCCTGCAAACGAACCACAATTTACAGCTATGGGTTTATTCGAAGTAATTAATGCCCCAATCAGTGCATCATTATTAGCAGGAGTTGGACCATGTACTGCAATAGTGTAACTCTCACCACTATTTAAGGTAATACTTGGAGCCGAGTTTCCTGTAATAGTATTATTAATCAAAATTGCCCCTGTTTTAATGTCTTTAAAATTTATTATTGTGTTATTTTCAGTTGCTAAAACGGATGCAAATGTCAAATGTCTGTCTGAATAGCCTGTATTTAATTTATTTGTAAGACCGCTAATTCTAAACTGAGTACCTAATGCAGCTAAACCTTTAGAAACTATTTCACTTGATTGGTTACCAGTTTTGTCAATAACTCTAACTGTAGCATAAACAACATCTCCTGCTTCAATAATATAACCTCGATTAGATTTAATGTTGCTTACTTCAGATTCATCAAGAACCAATTGATTAGCATTGTGTGCATTAATGTCAAAAATATAGGGAACATCTCTAGAAACTGTTCCCATAATAATTGTCCCGCCAATTTCGTTTATGCTAAAACTGACCGGAGTTAAGCTTGGAGTAGAAATATAAATATATTGTGGACCTACAGGCACACTACTTGATGCCACAATTGGCGGAATATAATGCGTTTTGCTAAACTGTGCGAAACAGTTTATAGCCATTAAAATGAACCCTATGGAAATTATTTTTCTCATTTGCTAAAAGTATTAATTTTAAATGATTAACTATCTTTTTAATGAAAAATGGCCTTTTATGTTCTTGCCATTTTCAAAAATCAGACTAAACCAATAATCATCAGCAGGGAGTAAATAATTATTTAAAGTTCCATTCCAACTAAAACTAGGAGAGTTGAATTGCTTTAATAATTTTCCGTAACGGTTAAAAATATTTATTGTAGCTTGGGGCAACAAATTTAGGTTTTTAATAGTCCAAGTATCATTATAGCCGTCTCCGTTTGGTGTAAAAAAACGAGGGTAGTCTAAAATGGCAAATGGAAAAGGATTGGATATACCGCATCCGTTTTTTTCACGGGCATAAGCCAAATAACTTCCTGCGGCAATATTTAAAAATTCAGGACTGTCTTGATAATAATTTCCATCTATTGAGAATTCGTAATTACTAGAACCTGTATATTCAATAATTACGGTATTTTTATTCCCTGCAAAATCAGATGTTTGAACTCCTGTAATTGTTGCAACCCGACTTGGGACAATTTCGTTAGAAAGTTCCAAAGTTAATTCGGCATAATTAAAGCAATTATAAGGATTTGTTACTTTAGCAATTAGAGTTTGAGGATTTGATAGGTTAGTATAATTGCTACTATTCAGTATGGGATTATTGCCAGCTTGCGCATCAGTTATATTTTCGTAATAAATTATATTACTTAAACCAGAGTTGTTGTTTTTTATTTCAGAATAGGCTTGGGTTAAATCAAAAACTGCTTTTCCATCTTCATCAATATCACATTGAATTAAGCTGCTGTTTTTTAAAACAATTTCGGGTGTGTATTCAATTTTTACATCATTGGTTACAACACAAACAGAAGGAGTTAAAGTTACTTCAACTTTGTAAATTCCAGGACTTTTTACAGTATAGGAAGGACTATTTTCTGAGGTTAATAAAACGCCATCTTTGTACCATTTGTAGCTGTAATTTGCGGGTAATTTGGTGTCAATAGTATAATCTTGACCAAAGCAAACGGCATTGTTAGTTGCCAGTAATCTGTCACTTCCTAAATCGATTACAGAATTAAAACTGGCGGCTTCGATAAAAATAGCCGAATCATAATAAGGATTTCGATCATCGCCAATGACTAATTTGATATGATACGTTTTTCCTGCAATAACGTTAGCTGTTGCATTCAAAACCTTAGTTTGCCCCGCATAATTGATAGGACTTGTATTAGTAGGACTGTTGTTAAATTGTCCAAAATAGGATTCATTTGTTGCAGCACAAGGTGTTAAGTTTGTAACATTAATAGCTGGATGAATGTTCATTGATGAAACAGCTGTTGTAGTGTTAGGAATTACAGCTAAATTTTGATACGCAGTAGTGCTTCCTTTTTCTTTTATTAAAAAAGCAAAACCATCAGAATATTTGCAGGGAAAATCATCTTGATATTCATTCGAAGCAAAAAAATAATTAAAACTAATGGTGTTTGTCAGCGGAGTAAAATCAAATTCAAGAACTGTAGCATTGACAGAATTGATGTTTAAAGCTTGGTTTAAGTCGGAATCTCCCAGCCAAGAATTGCTATTGTTACCTTGATTTCTAATAAAGGGGCCTGAAGATTGAGTACTGCTCCAAGTACTTAAAACAACGCCTGATTGAAACGGAAAATTAGGCGAGCTGTTTGTAAAAGAACCGTAACTATTCTTTCCAAGAGTAAATGAATCTCCCGAAACGCTTTCGTTATTGGTTTGCATACAGGAACTATTATTTGTTAATAGGTTTACCAGTCCCAAAGCATTTTTAGTGTCATCAACACCAATAGCTTGTGCCTGCAATTGTGAGTTAAAGCAGTAGAGTGATAAACTGAGTAAAATAGTTCTTAGGACTTTCATGGTCTTGCAAAGTTACTATAATTCTCTGCTTTTTAATAATTTGCAGTTTGATATCGTAAGTTTAGCTTAGCCTCTTTTATTTGTAAAGTTATTGTGACGAAATTTCGTTTTCTATTATTACGGAAGCTTGTTTTAGTTTTTCGGAACTAAGCGGTTTAATGATGTAATCTTTTACTATTGGATAGTTTTTTGCCATCTCTAAATCGCAGGGATCTATGGATGAAGAAACAATAAAAACCACTATTTTTTTTGCAAATGAAATGAGTGTGAATTCATCTAAAAATTGCCAACCATCCAGTACAGGCATATTTAAATCTAATAAAATAACATCGGGAAGTTTTGATGGATTAGTAGCATTGCTTTTAAGTTCGTCCAAAGCGGTTTGAGGATTGTGAAATGAGACTATTTCTTCGCAAAAGTTGTTTTTTGAGATAAGCATGCTCATTAGTTTTATCGATAATTTGTCATCATCAATAATACAAGTAGTTTTATTTTTCATTAAAATACAATTTAAAAGTACTACCTAATCCTTCTTCGCTTTCAATTTCAATTTTGCCTTTCATTGCTTCAATTTGATTTTTAACAATAAATAATCCAATCCCTTTTGCATCTTCGTTTCCATGAAAGGTTTTGTACATACCAAATAATTTATGCTTGTTTCTTTCAATGTTGATTCCTAAGCCATTATCCTTGAATGAAATTATATGAAAACCTTCTTTTGTTTTATGGCTAATTTCTAATAGAGGAGTTCTTTCAGGCGATTTATATTTTATCGCATTGCTCAATAAGTTTAATACAATATTGTCTAAGTATGCAGGAATCACATTTAAGGTTAAATTTTCAGGAATTGTATGGACAATTTTTATTTGATTACTGAAAGAAGCTGCTGTTTTCTCAATTTCACCCCTTAAATTAATTTTTGTTTTTTTTATATTAATGTTTTTTTGAATTGTAATCACTTCATTTAAATATTCGATAGTCTCGGATAATTTTTCAGTTCCTTCTTTGAACATATCAATAAATGATAGTTTTTCAACAGCATCATCTGTATTTTCGATTACATCTAAAACCATTGCTAGGTTACTGGTATGCGAACGAATATTATGTGAAACAATATGAGCAAAATTTAAAAGTTTATTGTTTTGGTGACTTGTAACCTCTAGTACATTTTTGAGTTCAATTTCCTTTTCTTTTGCGGCGGTTATATCTCTACCTATACCAACAAATTTGCGACAAATACCGTGATTGTCGAATACGGGAGTAATGTTTAATTCCAACCAATATTTTTCTTTTCGTTTGTTATAATTTTGAAAAACAACCTTTGTTTCTTGTTTGTTTTCTAAGGCCTTTTGGATTTTTTTTATTTTCTCAATATTGGTTTCGAATCCAATAGAAAAATAATTAGGTTCCTGACCAATTATTTCTTCTAATGTTAAATCAGTTAAAGTCATATAGGCTTGATTTGCCCAAATGGCTTTTCCTTCGGAATCGGTTATAATGATGCTATCAGTGGTTTCAGAAGCTACTAACGATAATAAACTTAGATTTTCTTCTATTTGTTTTTTCTTAGTGATATTTCTGAGAAAACAAACCAAATAACTTTGATTGTCAATTATAAACTTTTTCCCCGAGGCAACTTGTACAGGAATAATTGTTTCCTCTTTGGTTTTTATAGTTGTTTCTTTTACAAAATAAGTGTTTGATTTAATCTTATTTTTCAAATAAAATTGAATTTCTGTTCTTTTATCAACTGGAAATAAGATAGAATTATGAAAACCTATTAATTCAGTATCATTATAGCCTGTAAGTTCATAAGTACGATTATTACAATCCGAAATATATCCCGTTTTTGTATCAATAATGATAATAGCATCATTAGCACTGTAAAAAACCGAAGAGAATTTTTCAGCAGCCGATTCCAGAGCGATTTTTCTTTCTTCTTCAAAGGTAATATCTCTAAAAGTACCATAAATCCGATTGATTTCGTTCCCTATAAAGTCAATTTGACAAATGCATTCTAAATATTTAATTGCTTTTTTAGCGGTAATTATTTGAAATTTACCATGTATTGGCAGTTTATTCTCAGTTGCTTTTTTGATAAGTGATTTAAAATGAATGAGATTTTTTCGATTAAAAAAAGCTAAGGTAGTTTCATAATTAGGAATAAAATTTTCTGATACTTCAAAAATTTCTTTGGTTTTCGAATCCCATAAGATAGCATTAGTTTTTAGGTTGATATCCCAAACACCAATTTTTAAAGTCTCAGCTGTTTTGTTAAAAATTTCCTGTTTGTTAATCATAAATACTTATCGTAAAGAGAATAGGTAATAGGTTTGGTTTTGTGTTTTTTTAAATTAATGAAACTAAAGGCATCATTTTTTTGAAAATTTTCACACAAAAAATAAAAATACTTAAGAATACAGCAGCACACAAATAAAATCGATGAACAACACTTTTTTTTTAAAGTATTTTGGGTGTAAAAAACACGCATATTCATAGCTGTTTGGTAATCAGTGATTAAGTGATTTTTGGTTTGTTGAGTTTGTTTTTATGTCAAGGGCACTTTTTTGGTGATTTTATAAATACTTTGCTTTAAAATAATTAGTGTAAATTTGTATAAATAAATCGATGAATGAGCGAGAATTCCCCATTGTTTAAAAAACCAACTTATCCCATAAATCATTTTCTGTTAGATTACTTAGAGCGTTTTGATAGAATTTCAAAAGTGCCTATTTCGTATGATGATTTGTTGCGGTTTTCAGGTTCCATTAGTGTTTACGATAAATTCGATAAAGACACTTTATGGGTTCGAGTTTTTTATAGCGAATACGAAAGAAATGAAATTGATTTGAATTTAAAGAAAATCTATTCTTTATTGCATTCAGATGGAAATTCAGATATAATTAAGTTTTTAAATGTTGATGCAATTGACTACTGTACTTTTGGAAATTCAAAACCTTTTAGAATCAAAGTGCGTAATGTGTTAAATGACAATTATGTTCATTTTTACATTAAAAAAGCTGATGCTTCGCGTATTTATGGATTAGAATTAGAGCATATTTTATCACCTGATAAAATCAACTTTCTAGTTTATCAAGACACCTTGATTGAAGAACATATTATAGGAATTCCTGGCGATGTTTTTATGGAAACCTTACTTGAAAGTTGTTCTGAAACCGAGAAATCTCAAATTTCCAAAGAGTTTGTGAAATTTAATGAGCGTTGTATGATCAGGCTTTTAGGCGATATGCGCGCTTATAATTATGTAATTGTCCCTATCCACGATTTTGACCAGGTGGTTTATAAAATTAGAGCAATCGATTTTGATCAGCAATGTTATGAGGGGAATTTTAAAATTTATCGTCCACAATTTTTCAAAGAAAATTTTCCGATGATAAAATTGATAAAAGAAAAGTTGCAAGATAGTTCGATAGAGCAATATAAAAATGAAGAACGTGCTGCCTTGGCAAAGAGAATTCTTTCGGCAGAAACCCGAATCCAAAAAATACTCCGCATCATGGCTAATGATACTATTGCTCCTGAAGCTCATATTAAACAATTAAAGTCAGAGTTGTATCGTTATACCAATGATTTGAATTTTAAAAATGCGACTTCTATGGGGTATGTGTTGAGTGCAGCTTTTAAATTTGTAACTAGAAACTTCAAACACCCTGATTTGTTTAAACCTGGTTTTTAAAACTATTTTTATGATAAAAAAGATTTATCCTGTCGTTTTATTATCGTCTTTGATTTCTTTTTGTCAAAGAGAATCCTCAATTATAAACGAACTTTATACTTTGCCTAAACAGCTTAAAGAAATTTCAGGAATTGTTTTTACTGAAAGTTCTCAACTGGCTTGGGTTTTAGAAGATAGTGGTAATGCAAATGCAATTTACGCCTTAGATAATCAAGGAAAAATCCAAAAAACGCTAACAATTGCCCAAACGCAAAATATCGATTGGGAAGATATTACTAAAGACCCGCAAGATAATTTATACATAGGCGATTTTGGAAATAATGACAATGAAAGAAAAGATTTGGCTATTTATAAAATTGCTAAAGATTTTTTACAAAATGAAAGTGTAATTCCTTCGTATAAAGTTAGTTTTGCTTATCCTGAGCAAACGGAATTTCCTCCTAAGAAAACAAAACTTTTTTATGATGTGGAAGCTTTTGTCGAATACCAAAACAATTTTTATTTATTTACTAAAAATAGAAGTAAAGGATTTGACGGAACTACATTTTTGTACAAAGTTCCTAATCAAGCTGGATTTCATCAAGCGCAATTATTAGGTCAATTTAAAGCAGAAGGCGATTTTGAAAATGCAGCAATCACAAGTGCTACAATTAGTCCTGACGGAAAAAAAGTAGTTTTGTTAAGTCATAGCCAAATTTGGATTTTTGAAAATTTCACCTCCGATAATTTCTTCTCTGCTTCAGTAAATAAAGTCGATTTGCATCATTTTTCTCAAAAAGAAGCCATTGGTTTTAAAGATAACACGACTCTTTTAATTGCCGATGAAAAGACTAAAAAAATAGGAGGAAAAGTATATCAACTCGATTTAAGTAAGTTAAATTAGAAACCAAATCCAAGTCCAAAAGCTATTCGAGCGTCATCACCACCTTTGAAATAAGTTAATCTGGCTGTAATAATGTTGAGTCCATTAAGCCATAAACCACCACCTACAGATTGATGCCATATGTTAGATGTTTCTCCATTTAGCCAAACTCTTCCGTAATCGAATCCACCAAAAATTCCGTAGGACATAGGAATAACACTATTTTTAATCTTTCCAATAGAAAAACGAACATCACTGCTTTGAAAAAAGGATTGATTACCCAGAAAACGCTGATTTCTAAAACCTCTTAAATCATAATCTCCGCCTAAAGTAGCACCCTGATAAAATTCATAATTAGTATTTAAAATCGCTTTTGCTTTTATCAATGTGGCTAATACAAATTTACCTTGGCGATCTAGTTTATGATTGAAATTAATTTTAGATTCTAATGTAGGGAAATTTTGTTTGCTGTTTTCGAGATTCATTTTCCAATTAGCAGCAATCATAAATCCCATTCCCATAGTAGGAAGAGAAAAATTATCGTAATTCTCATAACTGTATTGCGCAGTAGCTCCGGCAAATTGCTGATTTTTAAAAACGCTGGGATTTACAATATTAGGAATTGAAATGAATCGGTCAGCAGTTTTTTCTACATTAAAACTTTCATAAGTAACTTGAAAATTAAGTTTACTACCTAAGCGTCCAATTCTTTCTATTTTTGGAGCAAATTTAAGCGTACTAATGCGCACACGATTGTAGTCCATTCCGTTTATTTCGTCGGTATTTAAGCTGCTGTTTCCATAGCCAAAATAATTTATCGAAAAATTAGGGCTGGTAAACTCGGAATCAAAACTAAAATTCCATCGTCCTATTATTTTTGGAACATCTAAATGGTAGCCTAATTCAAAACCATCAGTGGCAAAATAATAATTAGCTTTAATAGCATGTTTTAAAGTATAAGGATTTTGCCTAAAATGATTTACGGTAAAACTAGTTATGATTCCTAATTTTATTCCATCATCAGGATTAAAACCTATAGTAGGCAAGCCAGAAAAAGCATTGTATTTGGGTTTTTGGTAATTGTAATAATGTGTTTCATAATCATCTGTCAAGAAGGTTTTTGTTTTGGAATCAGTTTCAAAAGTGTTAGTTTTTGACTTAAAATCAAGGATTGTAATGTTTTTTCCATTACTAATAGTATAACTATCATGATTTTGACCTCCAATTAGTTTTGTTTTTATGGCTGATTTTTTATTGCCTTGTAACTCAAAAAGATCATCTTCGTCTAGTCCGTAAATCCAAATGTTTTTTGTCAAATGCTTATTGAATGTTTTACTGTAAACCAGTTCTTCTCCTTCTTTTTTAATTCTGGATACAGCGATTTCGACTGTATGTTTAGAAATAGGCTTGATTTGGAATACGTCTTTTTTATTGGTACCAACAACAATTACTGTTTTCTGTAAAACCTTATTGTATTGACTTGCATACTTAGTTAATTTGGCTTTTCGAAGTTTTAATTTTTGTTTAATTGAAGTTATCATTCCATCTTGAACTTCAGAAGGTAAATTTCTAAAAGCCGCGTCAATACTTTCATCGCTTAGATTTTCCTGAATGAATGTAGCTTGAGCAATCCAGTCATCGTTACCAGCTTTTTTTAATACAGCTAAGTCAAGAGGGTAGGGTTCTCTATTGAACCATTTGACATTTTTGATATCATTTTTAAAGCTTTGCATGTGACGAAGTACTGTAATATTCATCAATACCGACAACAAAGCACCATCGTATTTAGTAAACGCCTGATCACGATCGCGAGGAATAGGTTTGTAAATTATTTTATTACCTACTTTGTATTCCGCCCAGCGCCATTGGTCATAATGCCTGTCCCAGTCGCCGATGAGCATATCAAACAACCTGGCTTTAATATATTCGTTTTCATCAACAGCGTATTTTTCATCTTTTTGTAAGTTTTCGAGCAGCTCATCGGTGGCAATAATCGCTTCGGATTTACCAAAACTAGGAAGATCTTTTTGACTGTCTGAAGGTCTTTCTTCAACAAAATAGAGTTCGTTTCCAAAATCAGCATTGAATTCGCCCAATGCTTTTTGTTTTGGAATATAATAAAGCTTTGGGTTACTGTGAAAAACACCAATTTTATCAGCTAAATTTCCCACTGCCAAAGAAGTATAGGGATGGGAAGTTGTATAGAAATCATAGATAAAATCCTCGGCATAGGTGTTTCCAAATTCATCTTCTACATATTGGTCTTTGAAAGCAACACTTTGTAGAAAACGACTGGCGCTTTTCTTCAAAGCACGCATAACATATTCTTTGCCTTGAGCATCATCAAGACGTAAGGATTTAGATTGGTGTCCGCCACCAGCTCTCATTGGGGTTACGCCGCCATAAAGATGGTCTAAAGTAATGGTAGGAACATCGATAGAAGTACTGTAATATTTTCGATAATGTTTACCAAAAAAGAAATTGTAAACCCCGCTTTTTAAAGTCATTTCGGGAGTGTAAATGGATGCTTTTGTAGTAGCAGGAAAAGAATCAGCATAATTGGTTGTATCTGCTTCTTTTGGTTCTAAAAGTGTTTTTTGAAACAGCATTTTAGTTTGATTGTTTTCCATTCCGTAGAATTGAACAATCGCTTTTCCGTTAGTGTAGGTTGTTAAAGTAGCAAATCCGTTTTTACCATAAGAAAAATCATTTGGATTGATTGCTCTTGCTGCTTCTGATTTTGATCCGGCTCCGCTGATTATTTGTTTAATTTTTTCATTTTCTATGTATTGTAAATTATGGTCGTGTCCCGAAACTACAATTACATTATCTTGATTTTGTAAAAGTGTTTTTATTCGTTTTACAAGGAGTTGGTATTGTTTGTTTTGAATGTCTTGCGGACTAATTCCAGAAGTTTTTCTAAAGAAATTGACAAATGAACCAATTATAGGTAATGGGATTTTTTGTTCTAGTGGAAATAGTTGTTTCTCTAGTGAAAATTGTCCACCATGTGTTCCGTTGCTCATCAAAGGATGATGAAGTGCTAAGATTATGGTTTTGTCCTTGTTTTTGTTTAAAATGCTTTCGAATTCTTCAAAAAAGGCTTCGCGTGTTTTTATAGAACAATCGTCATTCATGTTTGGCGTTTTGTTCCAGTCTTCCAGAAACCATTGGCTGTCAATAGTAACTAAACAAAGTTGCTCATTTATTTTTTTATCGTCAATAGGACAGCTGTTAGCAGGAAGAAAGTTTTTTTTATCACCAAGATAATTGTTTACTATTTTTTCCTGACGTTTTAATCCGTTAATGCCTGAATACCAATCGTGATTCCCGGGAATAAAAATGGTTTTTCCTTTAAAATCTTTAGAAAGCGCTAATTGGAGTTTTATTTTTTCTAATGCAATATCGTAAGCTGTCTTATCTTTCTCATCAGGCATTCCTTTTGGATAGATATTGTCTCCCAAAAACAATAATGTAGCATTTTTATTAGATTGTTGAAGCTGTTCTTGTAAAGAATTCAGGATTTTTTTTGCGCTTTCTTTATCAGCATTTCCTGCATCGCCAATTAAAAAAAAGCGATGTGCAATTTTTGTTGTATCCTTGTCGTTAGTTAGTGTGATTTTTTTTGAATCTCTTCCAAATTGAGAATGATAGGTTGCGCAAGAAGTAATGATAAAAAGAGCAACAAGAGAGCAAAAAAATATTTTAATTTTGATGAATCGCATATCCGAAAACAATTTCATAATTTAGTAGTATAAAAATTTACTTATGAATCTTATAGAGCAAGCACAAGATTTTGTTTATAATTTACTCAAAGATAAACTTTCTAGTTCATTTATATATCACAATTTCGACCATACTTCTGATGTGGTTGCAGCAGTGAAAAAACTTTCTGAACAAGAGGATTTAACTGAGAAAGAGCTTGAGATGCTTCTTGTAGCGGCTTGGTTTCATGATACGGGTTATATTGAAGGCTTTGAAAATCATGAAGAAAAGAGCGTGAAAATTGCAGCCGATTTTTTGACTGATAAAGGAAAATCAACAGTATATATCGAGCAGCTTAGTACTTTAATTCGGGCAACCTTATATTGTTATGAACCTAAAAACCTACTTGAAAAAATAATCAAAGATGCCGATTTTTATCATTTTGCAACCGAAAATTATAATGACCGATGCGAACTTTTAAGAGAAGAATGGAAAATTGTAAAACAAAAACAAACTTCTGATTTAGAATGGGCTCAGGAAAATTTAAAAATGCTGACCCAATGCCATCAATATTATACAGATTATGCAATTGCTAACTGGCAAGTTCTAAAAGATAAAAACGTTAGTTTGATTCAAGAAAAAATTAAAAAAATGGAAGAAGATAAAGAAGAAAAAAAAGCAAAAAAAAATAAGGCTGAAAAACCGGCTAAAGCAGCTAAACCTGATCGCGGGATTGATACTTTGTTTAGGGTTACTTTGAGTAATCATACCCGTTTGAGCGGAATTGCCGATAGCAAAGCCAATATTTTATTGTCAGTAAACGCGATTATTATTTCTATTGCTTTGTCTTCGATAGTTCCTAAATTAGATAGTCCCAGTAATGCACATTTAGTTATTCCTACTTTTATTATGTTGACTTTTAGTGTGGTGTCTATTATTTTTGCGATTCTTTCTACCCGCCCTAAAGTAACTACTGGTGTTTTTACAAGACAAGATATTGAAGACAGAAAGGTTAATCTATTATTCTTTGGTAATTTTTACAAAATGCCTTTGGATGAATACGAATGGGCAGTTAATGAAATGATGAAAGACAACACCTATTTATACAATTCGATGATTAAGGATTTGTATTTTTTAGGAATTGTTTTAGAGCGAAAATATAAATTGTTACGCATTACCTACAATATTTTTATGATTGGAATCATCATTTCATTCCTGGCTTTTTTCCTGGCGTTCAACAGTACCCGAGTTTAGTGCAGCGTATCGAGTAATTCTTTGTAAGTGTATTTTGTGTCTAAACTTTCATCGGTATTCATTACTTTAATTCGAATGGCTTTTAAGCCATAAACACCTTGTAAATCTTCAACTTCAAATTGTTCTATTTGAGGTTCAAGGACTTTTTTGAATTGTAAAAACTTGATGTATTTTAGGTATTCAGTTTCTTCAAATTGATGTGAATAGACGATTGTAATTTTCTCTTTTTGGGTAATTCTTTCTTTTGTTCCTTTGATATTTGCTTTGTCTATGCGTTTTTTTACCACTTCATAACGGGCGTTGTAAGTGCCGTCAACATCAAAACGTTTTTCGTCCATTCTGAATCGAATTGAAATTGGCGAACTAAAAACAAGTATTAACGAACTTACATCTAATTGGCCATAAGGCAATACTTTTTTCAGACGATGGTGCGCTAATTCCATCTTACACAAGGTTTGTAATTGCCACAATCTTAAATTGTTTAAATAAATTAAATCAAAAGATTGAGAGGGAGTTATTGAAGCACCAATGTATAAATTATGCTCTACACCATCGGTTTTAAAGCGCTCAAAATAATGAGGAAAAATAGCCTGAGCTTCAATTTGCTCGTTATCTAAAACGGCTGCCATTTCTTTATTTATTATTGACATGGCTTCATCAAACTTTTTTCGGGAATGATAAAAAAGATTTGTTTTAGGATCTAAGTTTTCAAAATATGAGTTAAGAAGCAATTTGTCATTACTGTCAATAATTGCATTGGTCAAAAAAGGATGAATTTCTTTTTCGATATAATTTTGAATTTGTTGTTCAGTGTCGGCTTTTAATTCTTTTTCCAGTTCTTTTCCATAAGAATGCAATTCAAATTTGAGCTGTTCTAATAAAGGCAGCTTTTGGATTGATTTTGAATTTTCGAAAATAGATATTAAATGGTTTAATTGATTTTTTAAATCGTCTTTTACTGTATTGTTGCGATGTTCAGAAGAACCATTAATATCTATTTGACCATAAAGCGGATATACATCTTTAAAAACAATTTCTTTAAAAGTATGTTCTTTATTTGTAGTATCAGTATTTAAATATTTTTGTGCTTCGGCTTTAAATTTCCAATACACGCTGGAATGAATAGCGGTATATTCGCGTTGGATTATAGCTTCAATCTGATTTTGTAAATCGCTGTCGTAGCGTTCCAGTGTATCAATAATATTCGGAAGGATTAATTGAAGGTTATTCGCATTAATACTGTTTAATTGTCTAGGAGTTGCTGAAACTAGCTCGATGATTCCAAGTAATTTATTGTCTTTTACAATAGGAGTGAGAATGCAACTTTTGACATTTTGATCTAATAATTTTTGTGCAAAATTTTGGTTTCCAGGGATAGTGGCAAAAGTTTCCACATTTGAAATGGAAATAGATTCTTTACAGTCTAAAATCTTATTTAAAGAACATCCTAAAAAAGCATTACAAGATTCTATTTCGTCTTTGTTTTGCAAAATGAAACTGCCTATACTGTTTTTGTCGAAAGCTATTTTGGTAAACTTTTTTTCATCATCATTATAGATACTAATTCCAACTCTTAAATCAGGGATTTTAAAAATAGATCTAAAAATACTTTCTGAATTTTTATTTTTTTCGCCAGGTTCTTGATCTCTTTTTAAAAGATTGCTTTTTAGATTAGAAATAGCACTTTCTTTGGTTGCATCAAATAAACTAACGATTCCAAATCCTTTCAAAACCCAACTTTCTAATGGGAATTTTTCTTTCCACAAAGCTACATCGTCAAAGTTGTCCATTAATTCATCGATATCTTCTTGACTCAAAGTTAGCGCATTTTCCGAAGGATAAATTTCTATAAAATCGGCATTGTAAAGAATGCGATAATGTTTTAAAACCCCGTCAGCATCCGGAATGTCATAGAATAAGGGTTTGCTGTAATCAAAATTTTGATTGTAAAAAGCATTTAAAATAAGAATACAACTGAGCACATAAAATTGATCTTCGCTAAAATCGCGAATGTTTAGGTCAAAATCCCCAGCATTTTTTACTATTTTTTTAAATCTTTTTGTATAGTTGAAAGTTATATTTTGAAACGGAATTGTTACTGCCTTAATTTCATTATGCGTTAGTACTGTAGGAAATAAATCGGCTAGTAAGTATTTAATGAGTTTTTTATTGTCAGCAATGATAGAAAAATCCTCAATTCCAGTTCTGAATTCCGGAATATGTTCAATTTCTTTTAGTAATGATTTCGCATAATTAGATCGATAATCAACATCTGATAGGGCAATTTCTTCTAAAGACTCGATGAGTTTATGAAAAGAAATTAAGGTTTTAAAGGGACTCTCTTTAAATAAACGATGGTTCATTTTTGTATTTGTTAGCTATACAAAAATAGTGAATTAACTTATTCAAAAGTTTTTATTTAGAAGAGTATGTACGTTTAATGTTGTTTAACTGTTAATTTTTTTTGACAAAAAGTACCTAGGGCTTCATTTATTTCTTTTAACTCTGGCGTAAGAAATGTTATGCCTCCTTTTTCGTCATTTGTTAATTCCATTTTACAAACCGTGCATTTGTATTCTTTTAAATTATTGGTGATTTTTTTAGAAGTAACAATGTTGTGTCCAAAAATGGTGCATAAAAGTTTTTTACTTGCTATAAGTTTCTTGATTTCAATTAAATCCATAATAAAAGTAGGTTAGTTTTGTTAGGGATTGTAAAAATATTAATTTATAGTTAAAAGTACTTATAAAGTCGATAAAATACATATTTATATTATTTTCATAAGTATAAACTTATTTTTAAGTAATTGTTAAAAAAAATCTCCAATTGATTTAACAATTGGAGATTAGGTATGTAGTGAAACTGAATCCTGAGATATTTAGGATTTTTGTTCTTTATTAAAGTATACTAAGTAGTAGTACATTTGTTTTTCTTCGTCCCATCCTTTTTCTACGTATTTCTCAGCACTTTCAGGGTTAATGAAATCCATTTTAATTTGAATATTCGTATCGAGATTGATTACGTTTTTGATAGATTTTCGAGCATCACTTACGGCAGCATTTGCAATAGGGAAGGATGTTACGTCTTCAATGCTGTATTTTTCTCCTTTATCAACTTTGTAGTTTTTAAATTCAGGAATCAAATCAGGATTGTCTAAAACTTCGTTTAAGAAATTTTGTTCTTCAAACTGATCGTTTTTAGCAAAATAATTCACTGAACGGTTCATGAACATTACTTCTTCTTTTTTGTCTTCGGCAGGGAAAACAACATCTTTAGCAAAGCCTTGGCAAAATTTCAAATATTTTTTTGTGATGAAATTCTCGTCTTCAAAAGCATCTACTGATAAGAAATGCTCTAACCAATAACGTGCATCGTAGCGGTTGCTATCTACTGTTAAAATTTTGTAACCTTCTTCTTTTTTGTGATTAAAGATCAAACAACCTTTATCTAATTTGCTCAGGTTAATTCCTTGTTGCAAAATCATTTCCAGATTAGATTCTTTTTCTTCAAATTGTAAAAAGTCACTTTGCAACTCACTTTTGAAAATTCCAATAGCATCAACCACATTGTTGTCGATGTTTATGTTCGTTAAATAAGTCACATAAACTTCTCCATTTTTAATGTGTGGATGATTCGATTGTTCGAATAAGTGCTTGGTGATTTTTTTAGAACCTTCGTGCAAAGTACTTGGGTTTTCAAAAATTTCGGTAGCATACTTATACATGTCATTATAATCTAAATCAACTTCGTGGGCAAATTGAAAATAGTTTTCTTCTTTTTCTCTAAAAGGTTTAAAAAAGAATTCTTTTATAAGTGGAACAATTTCATCTTGTAGATTAAAAGATTGCTCCGATAAAAAGATAGATTCATTTCGGCTTTTATTTCCTACTCTATGAATAGAAAGTGTCTCGATGTGTGTGTTGAATAAGTTGATCATGTAGTTGTTTTGTTTTTAGATGCGAGAGCCAAGAAAAAAGACAGTTTTTTGAGGTCTTTCATCTTGGCTCTTGATTTAGCTATTGGTTATATTTTAGTTCCAATTTTCTTCAAAGCCGTAATCTTCATAGCTGTCGTCTCCTTCAAACATATCCATGTCTTCCTCGTCTAGGCCGTCTTCAAATTCGTCATAAAAATCGTCAGCATTATCAGCTTCAAAGTTTTTTTCTAAAGCTTCATCTGGCATTTCACCATGAGAGAACAAAGTTTCTGGGTAAATAGCTCCGGCAGTCAGTTCTTCAATTGCGGCTAGCTCCACTAAGAAAGTCCACATATTGATAAAATCATAAACATAAATGATTTTAGTGTTTTCCTGATCAAGAATGTCCGAAAGTTTATAATCACTCATGATTCGTTGTTCACCAGGAACGTCTCCAGTGTCAAAAAGCGAAATTTCTTCTTCTTGATTCCAAGTTTCATCGCAAGTGTAAAAAGAAGCGACTTCCATACCATCAAATCCAAAAGAGTTGAAGATAGCGTTGTGTAAATCTTCTAAAGTATCATCATTTAGTATAGCGATATCTCTGAAAATATCTTCTTCTGCGTCTAAGATTACTCTAAATTTATAAACCATAATCGTTGTTTTTATAAAAAAGTCAAAGGTACATTTAATCCTTTTTAATCCCAATGCGATTCGTTAATTTTTATTAAAAAAACAATGATGTGTTTGATGCTGAATTAGTTATTTCGTCTCAGACGTCTTATAATTCTATGATAGCGTTTGTGGTAAGTACTGTGTGTAGGATACTTACGACTCGAGGTCATGTTGTTGAAAAGTAAGGCAGTAAAAAATAAGATTAACACCCCGGTTAATACAGGAGATATTACATACCAATAGCCTAAATCTTTAATTCTTTGTGTACCAATAACTGCGATCAAGGCTGTTGCTCCTCCCGGTGGGTGTAAAGTTTTAGTTATTTGCATCAAAACAATCGACAAAGACACGGCTAATGGAGCAGCGATGTATATTGTATTGGGAAATAAAAGATGAACGGTCACGCCAATAAAGGCAGAAATTAAATGCCCTCCAATAAGATTTCGGGGTTGTGAAAATGGACTTTCGATGATTCCATAAACTAATACGCTTGAAGCTCCAAAAGAACCAATAAGGTACACAACATCCTGATGTGAGAATTGTTGACTTTGGGAATAAGCAATAAGACCTATTCCAACAAATGAACCTATAAAAGACCAAAAATGTTCTTTGAAATCAATCAAGGTTTCTTTGTATAGAACATAACGGGTTTTGCGATAACTGCGTTTGATTTTAGTCGTCGGCATGATTTTAAAATTTAAATACTAGGAACAAAGGTGTAAACCGTGTTAGGGTAAATCATTTTTGCGGTATATTTAGAAATTAAGCAAGCAGCTAATATTGGGAAAAATAAAGTGTAATTATTGGTAAGTCCGCAAACTAAAAAGATGGCGGTAAAAGGAGCGTGAATACTCGCACTCAAAACAGCTGCCATACCAATCACCATAAAGTTAATAGGGATGATTTGGGTGTCGAAAAAAGTATTGAGTATAGAAGCAACTAATAATCCTAAAAAAGCACCAATAAACAGGCTAGGAGCAAAAACTCCACCATCGCCACCTGAAGCTAGAGTAATTGAGGTAACAATAGGTTTTAAAAGTAAAACACCTATAAAAGTAAAAGCTAACGTTAGGGTTAAAGGGATTTCGTTATTGCTGTTAATAATGTTTTTTATGGCGTGATAACCTTCACCGTATAGTTGCGGAAATATAAAAAGCGAAAAACTTAAAATGGCTGAGCCAATAATGATTTTGTAATAATGCGTTTCAATTTTACCAAATTGCGATTTGAAAAACAACACACATTTGGTAAGGTAAACCGAATTGATTCCAGCTAAAATTCCCAATAAAATAAAGTAAGGAATGGCTCTAAAATGCCAAGTGTTGATAGAAACATCAAATAAAGGTTCTTCTTTTAAGATAGTCAATAATCCATAGGCAATGGATACTGCAACAAGGTTAGAGATTACAAAGGCGCGTGTCACTTTTCTCGAAATTACTTCTAAGGCAAATAAAACTCCAGCAATCGGACTGCTAAATAGAGCAGTGATTCCAGCTGCAACTCCAGCGCAAATTAATTCGGTTTTGTATTGACGAAACACATTTTCTTTTTGCTGAGCTACTGATCCAATGGTTGCTGTTGCCACAACAGTAGAAACTTCGATTCCGGTTGAGCCACCAAAAATAACCGTTAATAAGCCGTTTATAGTATGTGATGGTATTTTATAAGAAGGTAAGTTTTTTGTTTTAGAATTGGTGCTTTCAAAAACCTCTTTAATGCCTTTGTTTTCTTTTTTCTTAAACATATAAAGCCTTAAAAAGTATATTACTGATAGACCAAATACGGGGAATAAAATTAAAAAAAGCGGATTGGTATTGGATTGGTGAAAGAATATCTCTTCGTAGTATTCTGTGATTTTTTTTAAACTTATCCCTAAAAAAGCGGAAAGAAAACCAATTAGTATAGAAACGATTACTAGTTTTCGAAGTTTAATGAATTGATGATTTTTTTTGATTTGCGCCGTTTTATTCATCAGAAATTAAATTTGTATAACATATTGTTAAAAAGGACTGCGAATTTAAGTAAAAAGAATCTAAATTTAATAAAACACCGCTGTTTTGTTATAATAAAGTTTAGTTAAAAAAATTAAAGTTCATAGAATTCAATAGGTAAGGAGTCAGGGTCAGCAATGAAGGTAAATCGTTTTTGAGTGAATTCGTCTATGCGAATAGGTTCGACATAAATGCTTTTAGATTCTAAGAAAGCCACTGTTTGGTTTAAGTCTTCAACTGCAAAAGCCAAATGACGTAATCCTCGGGCTTCAGGAGTAGAAGGTCTGGCGGGAGGATTTGGGAAAGAGAATAATTCAATGCAATAAGTACCATTCAGTGCTAAATCGAGTTTGTATGATTTTCTTTCTTCACGATATACTTCTCGAACAATTTTTAGTCCTAGAATTTTAGTGTAAAATTGTTTTGATTTTTCGTAATCAGAACAAATAATGGCGATGTGGTGTATGTTGTTGAGGTGTAGCATTTTTATTTAAGATAAGTCATTAAGGGTAAATTGGCTTCTGGGTTTTGTGCTAATGCTTCTTGATGTAAATTTTCGATAAGTGCTTTTGTGTTTTCTATCGAATCGATTTTGAAAAGAAACAATACTTCGTTTGCATCATCTGCATTTTGCCAAAGATGTTCCAAGTACATTCCTTTCGAAGCATGAAAGGTTTTGTCTTTTTCCAGTATTTCTTTAATGGTACTAAAAGGAATATTGTTGAGTTTGGCTAATAGTTGTGGCATAATTTATTGATTTAGTTTCCGGATTACTTTGGCAGGATTGCCTACCGCAAGAGAATTGTCGGGAATGTTTTTTGTTACTACCGAACCAGCTCCAATTACACATCCATTCCCAATTGTTACTCCGGGACAAATTACCGAATTGCCACCTATCCAACAATCGTCTCCGATAGTTATCGGTAAGGCATTTTCAAGTGTCTTTCTGAGCTCGGCATCGAGTGGGTGAGTTGCGGTATATAATTGTACTGCGGGAGCAAAAAACACATTGGAACCAATGGTGACTTTGCTGCAATCCAGAACAACACAATTGACATTGAAATAGACATTTTTTCCACAAGAAATATTGTAGCCGTAATCACAATGAAAAGGAGGTTCAATATATAAATTGGATCCAGCGTTTGGGATTAACTCTTTTAAAATCTCTCTTGCTTTTTTAGTCAATCGGTATTCGGTTACATTCAAACGGTGTAATAAATTTTTAGCTTTTATTCGGTCTTTTATTAGGATAGGATCGCCTGCTAAATAGTATTCGCCGTCGATCATTTTTTCTTTTTCATTTTTCATTTTTCGAGTGTTTTATTGGGGCGTTTTTGTGGTCTTTTTTAATAGGTTTTTGAGGTTGTTTTTTGTGTGAAATAACAGCTTGGTTTTTGATGTTTTTTGTAGTTAAAAACGATCTGAAAAACTAGTCTATTTTTGTTCCTTTTTTATTAGCTGATTGAGGAGAATTGATTTGGTTTTTCTGGGTTTTGATTTGTGTAAATATAATTTAAAAATGTAAAGCTTGTTGGTTTTTTGATAGAACTATTTTAAAGTTAAATGGAATCAGCTGATTTTAAAGAGGAGTTTTGTGTGCTGTTTTTGAAGGTGATTTTGAGAAGAAATTTTGATGGAATAAGAAGGGGATGTAGGTGTTTAATGATTGCTTTTTTTGAGGATAGAATAGAGTTTTTGAGTGACTTTTTTATTTAAAGTGATACTTTATATGAAATCATTTAATTTTATAATTATTTAGAATGTTTTTCTAAATGTAAGTTTGAATATTGCTTGAGTTGAGTTTAATGCTTGAAAATGAGTTTGTTAATTTTATGGTTTATGTGATTTGTTTTAAAGTGCTGGAATTTAATTTTTTGCTTACTTGTTATAGATTATTTCTATGGCTTATTTTTGATTGTTTTCGGAGTGTTTGTTATGTTTTTTGGAGTTGTTTTGGAAAGAATACTCTTTTTTGTAAAAGAATTTGTAATTCTTTGTTTTGTGGTTAGGCTTTGTAAAAGTAGTTTTTAATTTTTATTTGTACTTGTTTTAAAAGGCTTTTTTCGCATTCAGTTTTATAGCAGTTTTTTGAATTTTTTTCTTAATACAAAAAGCTTTTTTTGAATGCGATTTTTAGATTGTAAAAATGGTGTGGTTTCGATTTTGTTTTTTGAAAAGTAAATGGTCTTGCTGTTTTCGGATTCGTTTTTTTAATGGCTCTTTTGGAATTTTATTGTTAGTGTTGAGGTGTTGTTGAGGAAAAAAAGACAGTAATTAATGTTGCTTTAAAGAGTGTTTTTTGTGTTCTTTTTAGGCCTGTTTTTGAGTGTTTTTTCTGGGTGGATTTGTTATCTGTTTTTGTGTGAAAATTGGCTGAAATTTTCGTTGTTTTTTGAAGAGAAAAAAGAGTGTTTTTTAGCTTGTAAAAGTGCTGCTTTTTTATCTGTTTTTTTAGTTTTTGAATGTGTTATTAAAGGAGTTTTTGGAGATGTTTTTTGATATAAAGACAGTAATAATATTTTGTTAATGCAGTTCTTAAAATAACTTAAAGATTGTAAATTCGTCGGGATGATAATTTAAAAAATGGATATGAAATATTTTGTTGTACTTGCTTTTGCATTTCTTTTTTCTTCTCAAATTCAAGCTCAAAAAATAGCTGTTTTTGATCATTATTCCGATTTGGAAAAGGCAGTTTTGAATGATGAAAACACAACTTATGTGGTGAATTTTTGGGCCACCTGGTGCGCTCCTTGCGTGAAAGAATTACCGCATTTTGAACAATTAAATTTCGAAAATAAAAAGATAAAAGTAGTACTCGTTAGCTTGGATTTTAAGAATCAATATGAGGCAAAATTGTTGCCTTTTTTGAAAAAGAAAGCTGTGAAATCCGAAGTGGTTTTGCTAACAGATAAAGATTATAATACCTGGCTTCCTGCCGTAGATAAAGATTGGTCAGGTTCTATTCCGGCAACTTTAATTATCAAAAATGGTAAAAAGTTCTTTGTTGAAAAGATGTTTTCCAGCTACGAAGAATTAAATCAATATGTAAATTCAATTATTAATTAACAATTAAAACTATGAAAATTTTATCGGCTCTTTTATTATTTGTTTCTGTCATTTTTACGACAGCCTTTACTTCAAATGCACCAACGCCATACAAAATTGGCGATACGGCGACTGATTTTAAATTAAAATCGGTTGATGGGAAAATGTATAGTATGTCTGATTATAAGAGCGCAAAAGGCTTTATAGTTGTTTTTACCTGTAATCATTGCCCTTTTGCTAAAAAATACGAAGATCGTATTAATGATTTATCTAAAAATTACAAATCGAAAGGTTATGTTTTGTTCGCAATTAACCCTAATGATCCTGTAGCAGAACCTGCAGATAGTTTTGACATGATGAAAGTAAGAGCCAAAGAGAAAGGATTTGCTTTTCCTTATTTGTTAGATGAAGGGCAAAAAATATTCCCACAATATGGAGCTACTAAAACACCACATGTCTTTTTATTAGATAAAAACCGTGTAGTGAAATACATTGGAGCTATAGATGACAACGTGGATAGCGCTAGTGATGTAAAAGAAAAATACCTTGAAAACGCTATTGTAGCTTTAGAAAGCGGAAAAACACCTTCGCCTGAGATTACTAAAGCTATTGGTTGTAGTATTAAGGTGAAAAAATAGAAATATAGAATTGTATAAAACAGGAAAGAGTAAGCTGCTAGTTTACTCTTTTTGTTTTATATATACTTTTCTAATTACAATCAAAACAGGAATTAAGAGTGAGTAAATTATGAAAAATGGAATGATAAATTCAATCCAGTTGAGTATTAGCATCAATGAAATTAATAGTAATTGAAAGCCTAAACCGTATAAAGAAACCAAGGTCATGAACCAATTAGGAAAGGTTTTTAATTTGGCTGCATTGCGGTCTAATTTATAGATTATTTTATCAAAACCGCCGTAAACTAGGGTGTAAATTTGAAACAAAAAAGTAACCCATTTTTGACTTTCTCCAGCTAAGGCTTTTGGAGTTTTGTTTTCGAAAATTTTACTGGTTTTATCTCCGCCAACTGATTTGGTTCTTAAAATTACATAGTAATAATTGTATAAGGTTCCTTGTAATTGTATGCAAAAGAAAGCGGCTATAGTGGCTCGAAATGTGGTGTCAGAAACATAACAGATGGTAACTAGGATTAAAAAGTTAAGAAAGATATCAAAAAGACTGTCAAGGTATCTTCCTGTATAAGAAGGTGTTTTTTTTAATCGGGCAAGTTCGCCATCGGCTGCGTCAATAATGGATTTTAATATTATAAAAAAACAAGCCAGATAATAGTGGTTTTTGTAGATACAGTAGATTGCGATAATTCCAGACAGGCCAAATAGTAGCGTGACATGAATGGGGGTAAATCGCGTGTTTTTTAGTGTATTGGCAATCCATTTTCCAGCAAATCTTCCGTAATCAGAAAAATCAAGAAATTTGTCTTGAGTAGCAAGTTTAGACATTTATTGTAACGAATATGGAAATGCGACAAAATAGTCTATTGTAAATATAAGCAAAATATACTATTTAGACAATCGATGTAAGCTATAAGTCATAGCCGATAAAAGGAAAAAAGCGTTAATTTGGTGAATTAGTCCAAGCCATAACGGAACTCCATAAAGTAGCGTGAAAACGCCCAAGGCAAATTGAACAAAGACAAGAAAAACTAATGTTTGGATTCCTTTTTTCTGATTGTAATCTAAATTGAAGCTTTTACTTTTAAAATATAAAAAGAGTATAAAGGCTACCACTACATAAGCTAAAGTCCTGTGAACAAATTGGACACCACTTTTGCCTTCGGTAAAACTTAAAAGAAGACTGTCTTGTTCTAAAAACACACTGTCATGTATAAATTGCCCATCACTCATTAAAGGCCAATGATTGTGAATTAAACCAGCATTTAATCCGGCAACAAAACCACCATAGATAATTTGTAATAACAGAAAAAATAAGGCGTATCGGGCAATAGTGCGAAGTGATTTTTCTACATTCCTTTTTATAGGATAAATTAAATCTAAGGCTACCCAAAACGTATACGCAAAGGTGATAAAAGCAGTAGTAAGGTGTAGCGCCAGTCTAAAATGGCTTACATCAGGATTGTCTATTAATCCGCTTTTTACCATAAACCAGCCAAAAAATCCTTGTAACCCACCCAATCCTAAAAGAATAACACATTTTTTAATAGTGCTATTATCGAGTTTTTTTCGAATTAAGAAATAGATAAAAGGAATAATAAATACCATTCCGATAGCACGACCTATAAAACGGTGAAACCATTCCCAGAAATAAATGAATTTATAATCAGAAAGTGTAAAATCGTTATGGACGTTTATTAATTTATATTCTGGAAATTGTTTGTATTGGTTGAAAGCTTCCTGCCATTTGGCTTCAGTAAGAGGAGGGAGTGTATCGGTGATAAGATGCCAGTCGGTCATGGATAAACCGGAATTAGTCAGTCTGGTGATTCCACCAACAACTACCATTATAAAAATTAATACGCAGCCTGAAAGTAGCCAGATAATAACGGATTTGTTTGTTTTCATGAGATTCAAAGTTTCAAAGCTTATGTGATTTTGTAATTCACTTTGTATTTATATGATGATTATTTTTTTTTTAATCCTAATTTCTCCGCACGTTTTAAAACAAATTGATAGGCTGCTTCGTATTCGTTTGGGATTTCACCTTCTAAGATTGCTTCTTTCACCGCTTCTTTTAAAACACCGATTTCACGGGATGGTTTTAAATCAAAGATTTCCATGATTTCTTCACCAGAAATTGGTGGTTGGAAATTACGAACAGAGTCTTTTTCTTCGACTTCGACTATTTTCTGGCGTACAATTTCAAAGTTTTTATGGTATTTTTTGAATTTTGTAGGGTTTTTAGTTGTAATATCGGCTTCGCAAAGGGTCATTAAATTTTCGACATCTTCACCGGCATCAAAAACCAAACGACGCACAGCCGAATCAGTAACGATGTCCTGAGAAAGCACAATTGGGCGCGAACTCATGATAACCATTTTTTGAACAAATTTCATTTTTTGATTCAAGGGCATGTGTAGGCGTTCAAATAGCTTTTTTACCATTTTTCCACCCAGAAATTCATGTCCGTGAAAAGTCCAGCCTTGTTTTTTGTTGAAACGTTTGGTAGGTGCTTTTCCAATGTCGTGTAATAAAGCGGCCCAGCGTAACCAAACATCATCTGTGTTAGGACAGATATTGTCCACAACTTCAAGCGTATGGTAGAAATTGTTTTTATGTGTTTGACCTTCAATTTCTTCCACTTGGTTTAAAGCCGTCAATTCAGGTAATAAAGTTTCTAAAAGACCTGTTTTGTATAGGTGTAAAAAGCCAATTGATGGTTTGCGAGTAGAAAGGATTTTATTCAATTCATCTACAATTCGTTCTCCGGAAATAATTTTAATGCGTTCGGCATTTTTGGATATGGATTGTAGCGAATGTTCTTCGATTTCAAAATTTAATTGGGTTGCAAATCGGATAGCACGCATCATTCGCAAAGGATCGTCAGAGTAAGTGATGTCCGGATCCAATGGTGTTTTTAATATTTTGTTATCAATGTCTTTAAGTCCGTCAAAAGGATCTAATAAGTCTCCAAAATCAGATTCGTTTAAAGATAATGCTAGTGCGTTGATGGTAAAGTCGCGTCGGTTTTGGTCGTCTTCCAGTGTGCCATTCTCTACAATAGGATTTCTGCTATCGTGAGTGTAAGACTCTTTTCTGGCACCCACAAATTCGATTTCGGTATCTTCAAAACGAAGCATGGCTGTTCCATAAGTTTTGAATACCTGAACTTTAGGCTTTCTTGGAAGTAATTCGGATACTTTTAAGGCTAATTCGATTCCGCTGCCCACGGCGACGATATCAATGTCTTTTTTGAAATCACGTCCTAAAATTAAATCTCTAACGAAACCACCAATAACGTAGCTGTCAACTTGAAGCTCTTTTGAAGCTTGAGAGATAAATTTAAAAATAGGATTATGTAAGGCTGATTTGTAGTTCATCAAAATTTTCAATTGAAAAATTCCAAATTCCAAAACGCTTTTGGGATTTGGAATTTGTTTTTTTGGAATTTACTTCCGTATTATTTTAACTTGAGAATCATTCGTTAATTTGATAATTGTCGAAGGTTTTCCCGCAATTTTATCGTGATGCAAATTTACAACATAGTCAACACCTTTTATAATCTCAGGGCTGATTTCTTTGAAACTTTTTGGTGTAGCTTGTCCTGAGATATTTGCCGAAGTAGAAACCAATGGTTTTTTCATTCGTTCTAATAATTTATAGCAAAAAGGCTCTTTAACAAGTCTCATGGCTAGAGTGTTATCGGCAGCAATTAAGTTAGAAGCTACGTTTCTAGGTTGGTCTAAAACCAAGGTCGTTGGGTTTTCGGATAAGTCTAGAATTTGCCAAGCAACTTCAGGGATTTCCTTGAAGACATTGTACATCATTTTTTCGCCATTCATCAAAACAATCATGCTTTGGGTTTCGGCTCTTTGTTTGAGTTTGAAAATTTTAGCAACGGCTTCTGGATTTGTGGCATCACAACCTATTCCCCAAACTGTATCAGTAGGGTAAAGAATAATGCCTCCTTCTTTGATAATTTCGTAAGCTTTGTGTACTTCGTTGTTGATTTCTTGCATAAAAAAATAAATGTAAGCAAAGGTATTCATTAGAATTCGGTTTTTGAAATTTGTTTTCTGTTTTAGTAGAAAATAAAATTTGTATTTTTGAACAAAATTTTACCAATGCAATTTCTTGTTTATTTATTAGCGTATCCCTTATTGATATTAATTTCGCTTTTACCTTTTAGACTGCTATATGTTTTGTCTGATATTGTTTTTGTATTAGTATATTATGTTTTTGGATATCGTAAGGAAGTGGTTCGTGATAATTTGTTGTTGGCATTCCCTGATTATACTGATGCTAAGCGCAAAGAAATCGAAATCAAATTTTATAAACATATGTGTGATATGTTTATAGAAATGATGAAAACCATGTCTATTTCTCAGAAAGAGATGGAAGAACGCTTTGTGTTTAAAAACCTAGATGTCTATTTAGATTTAGAAAAGAAAGGTAAAAGTATTGCCATGATGATGGCACATTATGCCAGTTATGAATGGGCAATTTTGATGAATACTAAAATTAGTTTTGAAGCATTTGCTATCTATAAGCGTTTGAGTAATCGATATTTTGATAATCTAATACGTAAAATACGTTCTAATTTTAAAACCAGATTAATTCATACCAGAGAGAGTGTTGCAGTTATTGAGCACAATGAGATTAGAAAAAATAAAGGGCTTTATGGTTTTATTAGCGATCAATCACCAAGAGCTAGGGGTAAGAGACATTTAGGGCAATTTATGGGTGTCGAAGTGCCTGTTTTTACAGGAGCTGAAATGCTTTCTAAAAGATTTGATATGAATGTAATCTATCTAAGAGTTACAAAAGTAAAGAGAGGTTTTTATGAAGCCGAAATTGAAATTCTTTCAGAAGATGTAAAAAACGTTCCTGATTATCAATTAACAGATTTGTTTCTAAAAAAGGTAGAAAGTCAAATAGTAGAAGCTCCAGAATATTATTTATGGACTCATAAAAGATGGAAACATCAAGGAAAGAGTAATAAGTAGTGCAAATTGTAATTCAGCATAACGATTTTTTACAATCTTATCAAAATCATCTTTCCATAGTCCTAAATTAGCAATCTAAGTAATGTAAAAGCTTACTCCTTTTAGATATTTAATGGGGGCAATTCACTTCTTTTTTACGGTTTTTAAGGGGTGTATTCTGATAAAAAAAAGATATTTTTTCCATTGTCTAAATTCTACTGAATGTAATTTAGTATTTTTTCAAGCGCCTTTGGCTTAAAAGAAAGTGTGACGTTAAACAATCTAATCCCCAATACAATAGAGAAACCAATGGTGCATCAAGTACGCTGATATGGATGAGAGTATTTGTTTTGAGTACTTTTTTATTGAAAAACCCTTTTCAATTTTATTTCAATTGTTTGTATGATCTAATTAAAAAATGGGATATTAAAAGATTTGAGGAGTGATGTTTATCAAAAAGTAATAACTCTGTCTGTTTCTTTTTATCCAATAAAGAAAAATTTGATTTCTAGGATGACCTCAGATCTCTTATACTTATTCTCATTGAGGTTTGAGCGTTGTGTTTTTTTAATTTATTATTCGGAAAAAAGAGGACTATAATTAGTCATTAATAAATAAAAGAGGATATTCTTTAATTTTAAATTTATGATGAAGAATGTATAAGTTAAATAAACGCTCTGATAAAAAACCAAAAACTCTTCTCTGAAAATTATCTTCTGGAATTTTAATGTTTTTTTCTAATTCAAAGAGGATATCAAAAAGCCATTTATGATAATCATCCCATATGTTTTTTGAAGTAATCATCATATTGCATTGATAAAACTGATTATTATTGTCGAGATAATCAGTTATACTTTTTTCGAAATCTGGATATTTGGATATAATGATTTCTTTTACTTTAATCCAATCACTTTCTCTGTGATTCAAAATATAGTCTTTTGAAATCGAAACTTTCATTTTTAGAGGTTTGGGTAAAATAAGATCAAATGTTTTTAAATCAGCTTTGATTTTATTTATTTGTTCCTCAACTGTTATTGTGGATATTTTGTGTTTATCTAATTTGGCTTTACTAATCCTTTTTTGGGTAGAAGGCTTAAAGCTTAATTTATTTGAAAAAAAATTAAAATATCTTCTATAATGACAAAGACCAATATAGTCAATGTTATCAAGGTTTTTCCATAACCAATAACAAGCAGTCAGTTCACAAAAATTATCATTTTTTGAGGAAATATTGTCAAGAGTGTTGTCCTGTAAAATACCATCAAAAATAATTGGATTCACATTACTATTTACCTGAAAAGCTTGATATAAATCATTAGTCAGATAAGGAATAGGTTTGTGTGTAATATTAAATATTTTCATAAATTATACTATTTCTTTTTTTACTGCAGTCAACGCAGAAGCGATTACTTGGTGCATGTCATAATATTTATATTCCGAAAGCCTTCCTCCAAATATTACATTGTCTTCCTGTAACGATAATTTTTTATATTCTTCAAATAATGCTTGGTTTTTAGCATCATTTATAGGATAAAAAGCTTCTTTAGTGGTGTCCCATTCCTGAGGGTATTCTTTTGTGATTACAGTTTTGTTTTGTTTACCAAATTCAAAATGTTTATGCTCAATAATTCTTGTAAAATCATAAGAGGCATCATTATAATTAACAACAGCATTTCCTTGAAAATTATCGGTTTCTAAAATTTCATTTTCAAAATTTAGCGACCTGTATTCTAAAACGCCTAATTTATAATCAAAATATTCATCTATTTTTCCTGTGAAAACTGTTTTTTCAGATAGTTTTTCAAAGTTTTTTCTGTCTGAAAAATAATCAACATCAACCTTAACCTCTATGCCTTTTAATAAACCATCAATTAGTTTGTTGTATCCGCCAATAGGTATTCCTTGGTATTTATCATTAAAATAATTATTGTCAAATGTAAATCGGACAGGAAGTCTTTTTATAATAAAAGCGGGTAACTCTGTAGCTTTTCGCCCCCATTGTTTTTCAGTATATTCTTTAATGAAATTTTCATAAATATCTTTCCCAACAAGACTTAATGCTTGCTCTTCCAGATTTTTAGGGTTTTCTACACCATAAATAGCAATCTGTTCATCGATTTTTTCTTTGGCTTCTTTGGGAGTTTTGGTTTTCCAAAGTTGGTAGAAAGTATTCATGTTAAAAGGCAAATTGTAAAGATTGCCTTTAGAATAAGCCAGTGGAGAATTTACATAATGATTAAATTCGACAAATTGATTCACATAATCCCATAAATTTTTATCATTAGTATGAAAAATGTGAGCACCATATTTATGAACATTGATTCCTTCAATATTTTCACAATAAACATTTCCTCCAGTATGTTTTCTTTTATCTAATACCAAACATTTTTTTCCTGCTTTTGTTGCTTCATGGGCAAAAACGGCACCAAATAGTCCTGCACCAACTATTAAATAATCATATTTCATTGATGTAATAATTATTTTAAAGATGAATAAAAAGAGTAATAATTTTGCTTCATTACGTTTAAATCATGGTTTTTTGAAACCAATTCAAAGGCATTCGCTTTTATGGTTTCAGCAAGTTGTTTGTCATTTAAAATTTTTAATACGCCTTTTGCAAGGTTCTCAGTATCTTTTAAATTAGTTACAAATCCTGTTTGACCATTTTCTATTACTTCTGCAATTCCTCCAGCATTTGTAGCTACGACCGGGATTTTTGTAGCAAAAGCTTCATAAATGGTTAGTGGCAGTCCTTCAGTTAAGGATGTTAGGAGAAAAATATCAAATTCTGGCAGCAGTTCCTGTATGTTGTTTCTGAACCCCATAAAAATAATATCATCTTCCAGATTTCTTATGGAAGCGTGCTTTTCGAGCTCAGCTCTTTGAGATCCGTCACCAATAACAACAAATTTCAGGGATAGATTCACAGGTTTTTTGTCCATTATTTCTCTGGCAGTGTCGATAAAGGTAAAAATGTCTTTTTGAGAAGTTAAAGCAGCAACATTACCAATAATAATTGTCTCTTTGGGTAATGAAAATTCCGTATGAATCAATTCGTTACTTCTGTTTTTTGAGAAAAAAGAAACATCTATGGCATCATAAATAGTCACCAATTTACTTTTGTCTTTTATAATATTGTCAAAGATAGCCTCTACTGCTTTAGAAACAGATATTATTTTTGTTATTTTCGGATGTGAATATTTATATCTATTTAAAAATTTGTCTTTGATTTTATTATTTCTTTTTCTGCTTAAGACAATTTTTGTTTTTGATGGCAGGAATATGGAGGCTAATAAAGTTGCCGTTAATGAATTTGAATCATGTACATGAATTAAATCAACTTTTTCTTTTCTACAAATTCGAATAATAGGCTTTATAAGACTAAAAATTCCAGAAGTCTTAGAATAAGTATAATGTTTTGAATTGTCCTCTATGCATTTTTTTGCTAATACAGAAGTGTCGGGACACAATATAATTTGATTTAAATCCTTGTATTCTTCTAAAAGTTTAAAACCAGTATACATTTGAGCATCTCCACCTCTCCATTCGGTCATTGTTGTAATATTAAGAATATTCATGTTTTAGAAGTGTTAAATGAGCTGCAAAGTAATATTAAATATTTGAACAATAAAAATAGCTGCGTTTTCTTTGTATCTGTTGTGTTATTCAATTTTTCGATACTTCATCCATAAGTGTAGGTATTTTTTTAATACTGAAAAGGCATGGATGTAAGCCAATATAAATCCTTCTTTTCCGTCTAAAAAGCCTAAACTAAATAGATGTTTTTTGAAAAAGTAAAAATTAGGTTTTATGATAAAATGATAGAAGTTGGGTTTTTGGTTTTTGCTGTAAAGGTGTTCAGCTTCTAATTTACCGTAAAAACTGAGTTTGGTATTATAGCTGTCAAAACTTTTGTAGCTAAGATGATTAATTTTTTCTTTTAATAGTTTTGTTTTACTACTGATTAATCGGTTGCCAAGGACAAAGTTTTCGTCGTATTTGCAAAATTTCTTATTGAAAATTCGAATCACTTTGTCTGACTGCCAGCCTCCAAATTTTATCTGTTTTCCAAAAAAATATAAATTTCGTTTAACGGAATATGCTGTAAAATCATCTGGAGAATCAAGGTTTTTAAGAATTTCGCTGGTTAGCTCTGGTGAAATAACTTCGTCTAAATCAAAAAAAACAATCCAGTCATTTTTTGCTTGCTCGATTGCAAAATTCTTTTGATTAGCAAAATTATCAAACGCTCTTTGAAAAACAATAACTCCAGATTCTTTGGCAATTTCTACTGTTTTATCAGAACTAAAAGAATCGATAAAAATAATTTCATCGGCAAAAGACAAACTTTGAACATAACGTTTTACATTTTCTTCTTCGTTGAAAGTAATGGCTAAGGCTGTTATTTTTGGTTTCAAATTATTTGGTTTCTATTTTTAGATATTTCAGGGCAAATGTAATAAATTTACATTCATAATTTTTAACTTAGATTAGTGAAATGACACGTTTACCTATATTGATGTACCATAATGTTTCTGATGATAAGGATAGTAACGGACTTACTGTTTTTTGCAATACTTTAGAAGAACAGTTTCGCTATTTGCACGACAAAGAATATACTACATACCATTTTTCAGAATTTGAGCATAGAGCCTCAATAAATCCTAAAAGTGTGGTGATTACTTTTGATGATGTTACTGTGAATCAGTTGGATTATGCGGTTCCTTTACTTCAAAAATACAATTTGAAAGCTACTTTTTTTATTCCGTTTGGCTATATTGGAAATGTAGATTCATGGAATTCTGGAAAAGAGAAAATTATGTCTATTGAACAATTGAAAGCTTTAGATAATAGAGTAGAGTTAGGACTGCATTCTTTTGCACATAAAAGATATGCTACTTTAACTGAAACTGAAATCAATGCTGATTTTTCTAAATGTTTTGAAATTATTGAGCAAAATGATCTGAAAGTTTATAATGCTTTAGCGTATCCTTATGGGAATTATCCTAAAAAAGAACCTGGTAAATCGATGTTTACTACTGTTTTACGACAAAACAATGTAAAAGCAGGATTGAGAATAGGTAACAGAATCAATAAATTTCCTTTTAAAAATCCGTATGAAATTCAGCGAATTGACATTAAAGGAGAAGATGGTCTGTTAAAGTTTAAACTCAAACTTCGTTTTGGAAAATTGAAATTATTTTAATCCTTTTTCAATTAAAATCATTTTAGCATATCTGGAAAAAACACCATAAGCATTAATAGTTGCTACGGCAAGACCGGGAATACCATCCAGAAAACCTCTTTTGAGAATGTAGGAATGGAAGAAACGATAAAAAGGCTTGAAGATTAATAAAAAAAGGTTCGCTTTTTTGTTTTTTTCTAATGACATTTGGGCTTGAAACCACGCATAAGAATCCTTCTTGTTTATGTAATGAAGTAAGCCTTTGTAGGTGTAGTGGATTACAAAATTGTCCAAAATCCCTGTTTTTCCAGTAGTTTTTAATTTTTCGTGAACAGCTCCTTCAAAATAGACGCCGTTATTTTTGACTAATCGGAGCACCTTGCTTTCCGAATGATATAAAAAACGATTCATGTAAAAATGAGGAAATCTTAGTTTGTAGGAATTGTATTTGGAGCTGCTAATAGCTTCTTGAATTTCAATTTGCAGTTTTTTTGAAATTCTTTCGTCTGCATCCAAAAATAAAATCCAATCACCTGTTGCAAAGGAGATTGCATGGTTTTTTTGATTGGAAAAGTTGTCAAATTTTCTATCTAAAACTTTACATCCTAATTCAACCGCTTTTTCTTTAGTACCATCAGTACTAAAAGAATCGATTACAATAATTTCATCAGCAAATTCAATTGATTTTATAGCATCTTCAATATAATCAATTTCATTGTATGTAGGGATTATGGCGGTAAGTTTAGTCATTTTTTTTTAGTGTTAAATGTCGCAAAATTAGTAATTTTGATTACTTTTGGGAGATTATGCAAAAAAATATTTCAATTATTATCAGTACTTATAATTCGCCTGAATTATTAAAAAAAGTTCTACTTGGCTATAACACTCAAACCTATAGGGATTTTGAGGTTGTTATTGCTGACGATGGTTCTTCTAAAGATACTTTTGATTTGATTGATAAAATGAAACAAAAAGTTTTTTATAGCATACATCATGTTTGGCATCCGGATAATGGTTTTCAAAAAACAATTATTCTTAATAAAGCAGTTTTAGAGACATCGGCAGATTATATTTTGATGACCGATGGCGACTGTATTCCTCGTGCAGATTTTGTAGAACATCATATCAGAAATCGTAAATTGGGTTTTTTTCTCTCAGGTGGTTATTATAAATTAACGGATTCCATTTCGAAAAAAATATCGGAAAACGATATTTATTCAGGTAATTGTTTTGATCTTAAATGGTTAAAAAAAAATGGAATGTCTTTTTCTTTTAAAAACAATAAAATCTGCGAATATGGATTTAAAAGTTGGGTTTTAAATAATATTACACCAACAAAGCCAAGCTGGAATGGTCATAACGCATCCGGGTGGAAAGCTGATTTTATAGCGGTAAATGGTTTTGATGAACGTATGCAATATGGAGGTGAAGATAGGGAATTTGGGGAAAGATTGGTTAATTATGGTATCAAGCCCAAGCAAATACGTTATGCTGCTATCTGCTTGCATTTGGATCATCCTCGCGGATATGTTAAACCTGAAATGATTATTAAGAACCAACAAATCCGTAAAGAAACTAAAACCTTAGGCAAGATTAGAACTGAATTTGGATTGCAAAAATAAATCCTATTTTGATTCTTTTTTGATAACATAATTTTAACATCCTTCTAAAATAGATTATACATATTGTACTTGTAAGAGTTGCGTTTTTAAAAAATATTCATAAAATCTCTTAAAAAAAATATAAAAAACGTTTGATGTTAAATGGAAACTAGTTGTTTTTCTCTTTTTTTTTTAACGTTGTATTGGTTTGAAACCAAAAATAGAGTCTTATTTTTGCAAAAAATAAAAAATCCTTTGTGAGTTAAGAAATCATGGAAAAAGATTTAAAAAGATTTAAACTTTTTTAAACTTTTAGGGTCTAATCTATGGTTAGAACAAACAACAACATTAATAAAAGCAATCCCCAAATCGCTAAAAAAAAGAAAATGAAAATATCTGTAATTGTAAGTACTTATAATTCTGTCGAATGGCTTAAAAAAGTCATTTGGGGTTATAATACTCAAACCTATCGCAATTTTGAAATGGTCATTGCCGATGATGGTTCACGTCAGGAGACTTTCGATTTAATTGATGAATTGAAAAAAGAAGTTTTTTATCCTATTATTCACGTTTGGCATGAAGACAATGGTTTTCAAAAATCTCAGATTTTGAATAAAGCTGTTTTAGCTTGTACGACTGATTATATAATGATGTCTGATGGTGATTGTATTCCTCGCCCGGATTTTGTTGAACAGCATATTAAATTTAGAGAAGAAGGTTGTTTTCTTTCAGGAGGCTATCATAAGTTGCCAATGCAATTATCCCAAAATATTACAGAAGATGATATTTACTCCATGAAATGCTTTGATGTTTCCTGGTTAAAGAAAAACGGAATGAAAGCTTCTTTCAGGAATAATAAAATAAATGCGACTGGTTTAAAAACTTCAATCCTAAACTTTTTGACACCAACAACTCCAAGTTGGAACGGACATAATGCTTCCGGCTGGAAAAAAGATATTTTGGCTATCAATGGTTTTGATGAGCGTATGCAATATGGCGGACAGGATAGGGAATTAGGTGAACGATTGGTGAATTATGGTATAAAACCAAAACAAATAAGATACAGTACTATTTGTTTGCATTTGGATCATCCAAGAGGTTATGCTACGCCTGAGTCAATAAACAAGAATATAAACATTCGAAAAGAAACTAAATTACAAAAGAAAAGATGGACTGATTTTGGAATCGTAAAATAAGTAAAAAAGCATTCGCCGCAACGAATGCTTTTTTGTTATAAATTGTTTTTCAGGAAAGTATCTAATTCGGGGATAATCATTTCAGGAGTTAATTGTTTGTATAATTCATCTGGATTTTTTTCAATTCTTTTGCACTCTTCAAAAGTAAAACTATCAAATAAATTGGGTTTCATTTCCAGTAAGTGTACCGAATGATGGAATTTTCCATCTTCAAAACTAGCCCAATGGTCTTTATTGACGTAAGGAGAGAAAATGGTAAAAGTAGGTTTGTTTAAGGCTTTGGCTATATGTACGCTTCCTCCTTCATTGGAAACTAAAACAGTACATTGGTTCATTACTTTAATAAAATCCCGAATGCTTGGTGCATAAATGTCTAAAATAATATTGGCTTTGTTTTTGCAAAGTGCATATATTTTTTCAGCTTCGGCTTTTTGATGTGGTGCATAATTGAATAGAATGTAGGCATCGTATTGATTAGCTATAAAATCAACTATTTCAGCCACATAATCATACGGCATCGATTTTTGAGGAGTACTTCCTAATATACCAAAAACAATTACTTTTTTATCAGTATACTTGCCTAATTGATTTTCGGATTTTTCCTCATCGGATAAAAATAATTTGGGTTCATAATCAATATTTGAAAATGTTTCGGCTTGTTGCAACAAATGGATTCGGTCTTCAATGGCTTTACCGCAAATCTTAGTCTTTTCTTTGGATATTGCAATTGGATGAGTGTAATAGCCCCAATTTCCTAGTTTTTTTCGGCTTTTGTGACCAATAGTCTGCTTGGCTCCTGAAAATTTACAAATCAGTTTACTCTGTGTTTTGGAGTAAGGGTCAAAGATAATGTCGTATTTCTCTTTTTTGACCGTTCGAATGAGTTTAAATAAGACAGGAAGTTTTTTTAGTTCCTTGTCATTGATAGAAATAATTTTATCAATATTGGGATTGTTTTGAAGTACTCCGTGTGTGAAATCATACGCCATAAAGTGTATTTCACTATCAGGGTGTTTAGCCTTGTAGTTGTTAGCTATTACGGAGCTGATTAAAACATCTCCAATTCGTTTATTTTGTATGATCAGGACTTTTTTCATAAAACTATTTCTTGCCGCAAAGTACTATTTTTTATACTTTTAAACCAAAAATAATATCCAATATCGTGCAAATCACTGTTCATCCACAATACAAAGAAAAAGAAGTTCTTATTCCTCAGCTGATTGATGTCTTTTTTGATAGTGGCGATTTGATTGTTCAAGGCGCGAGAAACACTATTAAATCTAATTTTCTAGGGACTGAAAAAGTTAATATTAAGTTTTTTCAAAAACCGGGACTTTTTAAATCGATTATTTATTCTTTTTTTAGAAGTACGAAAGCCAAGCGCTCTTTTGATTATGCCAATTACCTTTTAGAAAACGGAATAGCAACCCCTTTTCCAATTGCGTATATCGAACAAAAAAATAGTTTTGGTTTACTTCAGGATAGTTATTACATCTGTCAGCAAATAGACTATGATTTTACCATTCGAGAATTAATTCACGATCCATTGTTTCCAGAGCGAAATGTTATTTTGGAACAGTTTGCTGCTTTTACCTATAAGATGCATGAAGCCCGTGTGAATTTCTTAGATCATTCGCCAGGAAACACCTTGATTGTTAAAAAAGGCGAGGGGCAATTTGATTTTTATTTGATTGATTTGAATCGGATGAAATTTGAAACGTTATCAATCGAAGCAAGAATGGATAATTTCAAAAAAATGTGGCTTTCGAAAACGATGGTCAAAGTGATTGCGAAAAAATATGCAGCATTAAGCGGAGAATCAGAAGTGAAACTGCATCAAATTTTACTCGAAAAGACAAAGGCTTTCAAAGGAAAAATTACCCGAAAGAAATATTTGAAGCGAAAACTGAAATTAATGAAATAAAAAATTCCAAATTTCAATCGTTACAACAATTGGAATTTGGAATTTAAAATATTGAAAATTCGGAATTTATACCGCTACATCATATTCTCTTAACGCATTGTTTAATGAGGTTTTCAAATCGGTAGATGGTTTACGAGTACCAATGATTAAAGCACAAGGCACTTGGTATTCTCCTCCAGGGAATTTTTTAGTATAACTTCCAGGAATTACTACTGAACGAGCTGGAACAAAACCTTTCATTTCTACCGGAGTATCTCCAGTAACATCGATGATTTTAGTAGAAGCAGTCAAACATACATTTGCACCAAGAACAGCTTCCTTACCTACATGAACTCCTTCTACTACAATACAACGAGAACCTACAAAAGCACCGTCTTCAATAATTACCGGAGCAGCTTGTAATGGCTCTAAAACTCCACCAATTCCAACACCACCACTTAAGTGAACGTCTTTTCCAATTTGAGCACAACTACCTACAGTTGCCCAAGTATCTACCATAGTTCCAGCATCAACATAAGCACCAATATTTACATAACTTGGCATCATGATTACTCCACTAGAGATGAAAGAACCGTAACGAGCAGAAGCTCCAGGAACTACACGAACTCCTTTTTCAGCATAGTCTCTTTTTAATTCCATTTTGTCATGGTATTCAAAAACACCTGCTTCAATAGTTTCCATTTTTTGAATAGGGAAGTACATCACTACTGCTTTCTTAACCCATTCGTTTACTTGCCATCCGTCCCCTTTTGGTTCAGCAACACGTAATTTTCCTGAATCTAATAATTCGATTACTTCTCTAATCGCGTTAGTAGTTGTTTCTTCTTGCAACAAAGCTCTGTTTTCCCAAGCTTGTTCTATAATTGTTTGTAATGCGCTCATTTTTGAATATTTTTTGACAAAGATATGTTTTTAAAGCAAAAACCAAAAGTCAAATTAATTTAATATATTTCAAACAGGAAAAGCATTTGTATCTTTAAATAATAAGAACTCTTATGAAAGATAATTTTTCAAAACAAGCTTCAGGATATTCAAAGTTTCGTCCGCAATATCCGGATGAATTGATTCGTTATATTGTTTCTTTTGTCGAAAACAAATCGAAAGCGCTTGATGTGGCTACAGGAAATGGTCAGGTGGCGTATAAGTTATCAGCTTTTTTTGAGAAGGTTTACGGAATCGATATCAGTCAGAATCAATTGGATAATGCTTATGTAGCCGATAATATTATTTATAAGGTGGCATCGGCAGAAAATACTTTTTTCAAAGATCGAGAATTCGATTTGATAACGGTAGCGCAGGCGGTTCATTGGTTTGATTTTGATTCTTTTTATAAAGAGGTTTATCGAATATTAAAACCATCGGGTATTTTTGCTGTTATTGGATACGGATTGTTTTCAACGAATGCCGATTCGGATAAAATTTTAAACCATTTTTATTATAATATAGTAGGATCTTATTGGGATGCTGAACGAAAATATTTAGACGAAAATTACCTGACAATTCCGTTTCCGTTTGAAGAAAATCCTGTGAAAAAGTTTCAGAGTCAATTCAGTTGGTCTTTTGAGCAATTGATAGGTTATCTCGAAACTTGGTCTTCAGTTCAGCATTATATTTCTAAAAATGGTCAAAATCCTATAGATTTGATTCGGAATGAATTAAAAATTTCTTGGGAAGAAAATGATAAAAAAGTAGTTTTTCCGTTGTTGTTGAGAGTTGGAAAATTGAAGTAATTTTTTTATTAGTAAAGAATTATTCAATAAAAAATAGTTTGAAAAAGCTTATATTTGTATTGTAAATGAAACTGATATGGAAGCGATTAGATTGGAATTTAAATCAGAGATTAAAGAGAAGATTTTAGAATTATTAAGTTCGTTTTCTTCGGATGAATTAAAAATAGTTCAAGAAGATCCTGATTTCGATGCAAATAAAAAAAAATTAGATGTTGCTTTGGCTAAGATAAAAAACGGAACAGCCAAATTTTATACTATTGAAGAAGTTGACGCAATTCTAGAAGAAACTATATCTAAGTATGAAAATTAAGCTTCAGGAAGATTTTTTGTTTGAACTTAATAACCAGATTTATTATATCTCAAAAGATAAGCCAGTTGCAGCTAGAAAGTTTAAATCTGATTTATTGAGAAATATCAAGAAAGATTTAAAAAATCCACTTCATTTTAAGAAATCCAGATACTATAATGATGAAAACATTCGAGATTATGTTTTTAAAGGTTATACTATTGTATATTATATCGATATAGAACAAGAAATAGTTTTAGTATTTGGTTTCATAAAACATAAAAACTCTTTATAAAATGCCAAGAATTCTCTCCATAGATTATGGTCAAAAACGTACAGGAATTGCTGTAACTGACGAAATGCAAATCATTGCTTCGGGATTGACTACCATTCCCAGTTCAACAGCAATAGCTTTTTTAAAAGATTATTTTTCGAAAGAAAAAGTAGAGTTGGTGCTTATTGGCGAACCCAAACAAATGAACGGGCAACCTTCTGAAAGTGCTTCCATCATTAAAGGATTTGTAACACATTTTACCAATCATTTTCCTGATATGAAAGTGCTTCGTGTAGACGAGCGTTTTACTTCTAAAATGGCTTTCCAAACCATGATTGATAGTGGGTTAAAGAAAAAGCAACGCCAAAATAAAGCGTTGATTGACGAAATTTCGGCTACAATTATGCTACAAGACTACTTATCCCGCAAAATGTTTTAATAATTCTTTGTTAAAACGATTAAACGTAGTGATAAATGTAACTTTTTACCCTCTAAATGGTCTTTTAATTATCAAAATAATAAAGTAACTTTGCACTTTATAAAAAAATACTTATGTCTGATACAACCATACGTTCAAATAGTGATGTAGTTCTTATTGGAGCTGGAATTATGAGTGCCACTTTAGGCTTAATTCTAAAAGAATTACAACCAGATTTAACCATCGATATTTTTGAAAGATTAGATAGCGCAGCTGCTGAGAGTTCTGATGCTTGGAATAATGCAGGTACAGGTCATTCTGCTTTTTGTGAATTGAATTATACACCAGAAGGGAGTGATGGAAGTATTGATCCTAAAAAAGCCATCAGTATAGCGGAGTCTTTTGAGGTTTCTCGTCAATTCTGGGCTTATTTAGTGCAACAGGAAAAGGTATCAGCTCCAGAAAATTTTATAAAAAGAATTCCACATATCAGTTTTGTATGGGGAAATAAAAATGTAGATTATCTTAAAAAACGATTCGAAGCTTTACAAGCCAATCCGCTTTTTGAAGAAATGATATATAGTACTGATTTTGCAGAATTAAAAAAATGGATGCCTCTGGTAATGGAAGGTAGAAAAGAATCAGAAAAAGTAGCAGGTACTTCAATGGCTATTGGTACCGATGTGAATTTTGGAGAATTGACTCGTAATATGTTTGGTTACCTGACTAAAATGGAGGGGGTCAATATGTATTTTAATCATGAGGTTAGAAAGTTAAGACAACGTGAGGATAAATCCTGGAGAATAAAAGTTATTGATTTAGGTACTGGAGAAAAAAGAAAAGCTTATACTAAATTTGTATTTATTGGTGCAGGTGGAGGTTCATTACCATTATTGGAAAAAGCCGATATTCCTGAAGGAAAAGGTTTTGGAGGTTTCCCGGTAAGTGGACAATGGCTAAGATGTACTAATCCGGAAGTAATTGCCCAACACGAATCAAAAGTGTATGGAAAAGCAAGTGTGGGTGCACCACCAATGTCTGTTCCTCATATTGATTCCAGAATGATTAATGGTGAGAAGCAATTATTGTTTGGACCTTTTGCAGGGTTTTCTACTCGTTTTCTGAAAAATGGTAAATATTCAGATTTACCAAAATCAATACAACTAGATAATATTGTACCAATGGTTATGGCGGGAGTTAAAAATATTCCGTTAACTAAATATTTAATTGAGCAAGTAAGACAATCTCCTGCTGATAGAATTAAAGCTTTAAGAGAATATGTACCTGGTGCCAGATCTAAGGATTGGGTTATAGAACGTGCAGGACAAAGAGTTCAGGTAATTAAAAAAGACGAAAAAGAAGGTGGTAAATTAGAATTCGGTACAGAGGTAATTACTTCGGCTGATGGAACTTTATCAGTATTGTTAGGAGCGTCACCAGGAGCTTCAACGGCAGTTTCTATTATGATTGATGTAATAGGAAGATGTTATAAAGAGGAAATGAAAACTCCGGAATGGCAGGAAAAATTTAAAGTAATGATTCCTTCTTACGGACAAAAATTAAATAAAAATCCAGAATTGTTAAAAGAAGTAAGAGAAAATACAGCTGAAGTTTTAAAATTAAAATAATAGCTATTTGCTCCGATTTATAAAACGAGAATCCCATTAGCCGCGGCTAATGGGATTCTTTTTTTACAGCCATTAATAGCTGCGTTGTTTTTACAATGTTTTCAGATAAACTAGTCAGCCAAATTAACTGTTCAATAACTAATTGTGCTTCCTGCATCTTGATTTGGTACTCCTCTTCGTCGATTAGTTTTATTTGTTTTAATTCTCTAGCCCGAATGTTTTTCAATTCAGTAAGCCTTTGATTTAAATCTTCGTTAGATGCTGCTATTTTTGAATCAGGATTGCTTAATGTGTTCATGGCAAATTCTAAATTCTCAATGACTTTGTCTACTACCACATTAAAAGCTTTAGATGCTTCGGTTGTTTTGTGCGATTGAATATAAGTGCCTAACGAAGCAATAGAAGACAATAAGGAATGATTCAATACCGTTAGTTTGTATAGCTGAGGAAGTTTACTCTGTTTCGATTTTGGTTCTTGCAACATGCGCTGAAACGAAGCCATTAAATTCCCAATTTCGATAAAAGCCTGTTTTCGGGCTAATCGATATTCGGTAGGAACGTCCCCTTTTTGATTATACAAAACAGAGATTTGCTTCAAATAATTTCGGTTAGCTTCTATAGCATCTTGTATATAAACCGGCAGGCTTAAAAACTCCCATGAAGGCCATAAAAAATAATTAGCAAGCAAGCATAAAACAGCACCTACAAAGGTGTCTAAAATTCGATATTCAATCACATTTCCATTGTCAGGAGATAAAACGCCGTAAATTAAGATAACATAAATGGTAATAAAAGTAGCGCCAATTTTATAATTAGTAGGGTTGAACGAAAAACCTAAAAGCATGGCAATAATGGCGAGAGTACTAATAATGTAGGAATCATGAATCACAGATAAGATTCCGAAAGCAATAATACCACCAGCTAAAGTCCCAAAAATACGATGATAGGTGCGCTCATTTGTAAGTCCAAATCCTTGTTTCATAATTACCACTATGGTAAGAATGATCCAATAGACGTTTTCTAAAGGAAGGACTTTCCCAATCATGTACCCTAACAAAATAGTGATTGTTATTCTAAGCGAATGCCTGAAAACCGTAGATGAAAAGCTGAAATTTTCAACAAAAGTACTCAACGGATAATACTGTGGTTTGATGAACTTCTCAATATCTTTATCTCTTCCTTTTAAATCTCCGGAGTTAATATTGACAGTATATGCCCGCTCTAAAGTTTTAATTTTTTCGACCTGTTTTTCGGCATAATGCAACATGGTAATAAGCATTAATACCTCTTCGGAAGAGGAATCAGCTTTTAATTCTTTTTTGTAATTACTAATTGTAATTTCAAATTGATGTAAATCTTCAATTAAATTATGTTCGGATTCATAAGGTTTTCTTTCTATGATACTTTTCGATAGTAATTTTAAACTTTTAGCCAAGTTGTAGGCTAGATTTTGATAAGTCTCTAAGGCTTTTGGATAGACATCAAATTTTTGATGCAATTTATTATGATCGAAAGAAGTCGAGATGGCCAATTCCATTATTTCTACCAATGTGATAAAACTCAACAGTAATTTTTGGTTTTGCCCTGAAGCACCTGATTTGGTTCTATTGGTAATTAAAACTTCTCTAATATTTTCGTGAATTGTGTTCAGTTCTACCTGAAAATGCAGTTGTTTTTTGGTAATTGCTTTTCTGTTCGAATTTAATTCCCAAAGATCACCACGGAGTTTCAGGTATTTTGAAGTTAGTCGGATACATTCTGCCATTTGTAATTCGACATAATGATTGGGTTTTATGTGGGAAAAAATAACAGAAATAAGGGTGTAGAATAGCCCTCCGGCAAATAAAAGTCCGGAATAGTGCAGCATTTCCCAACCCGAATTTAAGTGGGCAAAAGCCAGTGAAAGCGATAATAAAGCCGAAAAAGAAACCATGGTAGCTCGTTGTCCATACACTAAAATCATCGAGACACAAAAAATCAATGCAATAAGTATTGGATAAAACAACCACGGATAAGGATAACAAAGATTAATAATCAAATTTACTCCGGCTATAATCAATGAAGTAACCAGTAGTCCCTTAATTTTATGTTTTAAATTACTGGGAATATCACTCGGGAAAGTAAAGAAAGCCCCTAAAGCAATGGTGAAACCTATATGGAAATTATCTAAGTAAGAAAACAATAGTACGGGAGAAACAGCTGCAATAGTAATTTTTAAAGCATTACTGAAATCAGTACCAGCAATAAATTTCTGAATTTTAGAGGTCATAAATTTAGGATTATACACAAAGGTATGAATTGTGCGATTTATCTATACGAATAAATGAAAGTGTTTTTAGTATTTCATTTAAAAATACTATTTCTCGGTTTTCCGTTTAAGCTTTGTCTAAATTTTTACTATTTTTGGCAATCCTAATTCAGGATGTAGAACCTTTATTTGAGGTTAATAATATTTAATACAACAACAATGATTTTACCAATTGTAGGATATGGCGATCCGGTTTTGAGAAAAATAGGAGTGGAAATAACAGCCGAATATCCTGATTTGAAAGAAACAATTGCCAATATGTACGAAACAATGTATAACGCATCTGGAGTAGGACTGGCAGCGCCACAAGTAGGAATAGCAATTCGTTTATTTATAGTAGATGCTTCTCCTTTTAGTGACGACGAAGATTTAGCAGCCGATCAACAAAAACAGTTAAAAGGATTCAAACGTACTTTTATTAATGCTAAAATCATTAAGGAGGAAGGAGATGATTGGGCTTTTAACGAAGGTTGTTTGAGTATTCCTGATGTTCGCGAAGACGTTTATCGTAAAGAAAAAATTACTATCGAATATTGCGAAGAAGATTTTGTGATGAAAACAGAAGTTTTCGACGGATTGATTGCACGAGTGATTCAGCACGAATACGATCATATTGAAGGTATTTTGTTTACCGATAAAATTTCGTCTTTGAAAAAGCGATTAATCAAAGGGAAACTGAAAAACATCATGGAAGGAAAAACATTCCAAGAATACAGAATGCGATTCTTTGGTAAAAAAGGAAGATAAGAGTCCTGAAAAACCTTTTTTTGGTATTGTTTTTGAAGAATACCAAAACATTAAAAAATAAAATGAATTCTTAATAATAATTTAAAAAGCATGAATTTAGAAAAAATATTAGCGATTTCTGGTAAACCAGGTTTATATGTTTTAAAAGTACAAACACGTACTGGTTTTGTAGCAGAATCATTGGCAGATGGAAAAAAAATCACAGTTAATTTAAAAAGTAATGTGAGTTTGTTATCTGAGATTTCAGTTTACACTTATGATGGTGAAAAGCCATTGAAAGAAGTAATGAGCAGTATCGCTGAAAAAGAAAATAACGGAGCTGCTATTTCGCACAAAGAAGACAATGCAGCCTTAACTGCTTATTTTAAAGAAGTTTTACCAACTTATGATGAAGAAAGAGTATATGCTTCGGATATTAAGAAAATTTTAAACTGGTACAATACTTTGCAAGCTAAAGGTTTAATTGTTGAAGAAACTGCAGCGGAAGAAGTAGTAGAAGCGGCGGTTACAGAAACAGAAGCTCCAGTTGAAAAACCAAAAAAAGCTAAAAAAATAGCAGAATAAATCCTTTCTGATTTTTATAAAAATCCTGTGTTCTAAACTAATTAGAACACAGGATTTCTTATTTTTACCCAAAACAAAATGCAATGAATACAAGACAAACCCAGTTACAGACTTTTGAACGATTATTAGATATCATGGACGATTTGCGTGAAAAATGTCCTTGGGATAAAAAGCAAACCTTACAAACGCTGAGACATCTTACAATAGAAGAAACCTATGAATTAGGTGATGCCATCTTAGATAATGATTTGAATGAAGTCAAAAAAGAGTTGGGCGATTTGTTGTTGCATATTGTTTTTTATGCCAAAATAGGCAGTGAAACCAATGATTTTGATATTGCCGATGTGTGCAACGAAATATGCGAAAAACTCATTCATCGTCACCCTCATATTTACAGCGATACTGTGGTAAAAGATGAAGAAGAAGTCAAGCAAAACTGGGAAAAACTAAAACTCAAGGAAGGCAAAAAATCAGTTCTGGAAGGCGTTCCTAAAAGTTTGCCAGCCTTAGTAAAAGCCAGTAGAATTCAGGATAAGGTAAAAGGTGTTGGTTTTGATTGGGAAGAATCACATCAGGTTTGGGACAAGGTGCAGGAAGAATTACAAGAACTGCAAGAGGAGGTGAAATTAGGAAATCAGGACGAAATAGAAGCCGAATTTGGTGATGTGTTGTTTTCGATGATCAATTATGCCCGTTTCCTGAATGTAAATCCTGAAGATGCCCTTGAACGAACCAATAAAAAGTTCATTAAAAGATTCCAATATTTAGAAAGCAAAGCGGGAGAATTAGGCAAATCCTTAATGGATATGTCCTTGGCTGAAATGGATGTTTTTTGGGAAGAAGCGAAGCGGCTTTAGAGGTTGGAGGTTAGAGGTTAGAGGTTAGAAGTTAGAAGTTAGAGGTTAGAGGTTAGAAGTTTAGAAAGCATAATTTAATGATACTAAAAATATAACCGCAAACTTGTCATTTCGACGAAGGAGAAATCTCATCAAGTAACTCTACAAAGTATTTGATTGCTTCACTGTTGTGGGTACGGATTACAAATCTGCACTATCTGGAATATTCGGTTCTACCAAACGTTTTAGTTTGTCTAACGATTCTTGCCAACCTAAATAACACATTTCAGTGGGTATTACATCAGGTATTCCTTCTTGTGTAGCAAAAAGTTCTGTGCCACACAATACTTTTCGTAATTCTATTTTTGTAATCATTTGTCCGGGCAAATTTGGATCGTCAAACTCGTCAGTATATTTTAATAGTTCATTAGGGATAATTTCTAAATATTCACCACCAAATGAATGACTATTACCCGTAGTGAAGTTTGTAAACGACATTTTGTATTTACCTCCAATTTGCACATCCATACTATGTACTTTGCAAACAAAACCATAAGGTGGTAACCAGGACGCCATAGCGTCAGCATCTGTGAAAGCTTTATAAACTTTTTCAGGACTTGCAGTAAAAACTCTGTGAAGTGTAACTTTATTTGCCATTGTATTCTTTTTTAAATTAATAAAATTAAATATTTCCTTTTTTTGATAGAATTATGATTGTTGGATTTGAGATTAAATTAATCACTTTTTTCGGATTTTACAAATCATCCCAAATACACAACCAACTTTCCATTAAGCCTATTGCCCAAATCCGTTGTAGTAGGTGTTGGTAGTAGTGCTGTTACATATTCAGATCGAAATATATTCCGCTAACTATTGTCACGAGCAAACCTGAGTATAAATAACTTTTAGCTTTTAATTTTTCTGTTAAAGCTCTGTATTTAAAAATCCCAAAGAGCAATGGCAATAAAAATAGGATTACAAACGACACATTTTCAGTTAATATAGCTTTGTCAGAACTTGCTCCAGCACCTGAACCAAAATAAAGAAAGAAAAATAAAATAAGTCCAAAAAATCCACCAACCACACAAAGCGATTCAATAATAACTAACAGAAAAAATAATTTTATGTTCATAATACTATATTGGATTTCTGGGTATTGCAACTAATGTTCCGGTACTACAGCTGGTTTGGTACTAAATTATGCCCTATTTTCGGATTTGCAAAATCATCCCTTTCCATTAAGCCAATTGCTCAAATGCGTTGTAATAGCTGTTGGAATGCTGTTGTGCCTAGTACTTTTTTGTCGCAATTACAATACCTGTTGACCAATTCATCTTTGTTAAGTTGAAATCCATTCTGTTTTCCAAATATTCGATTAGTTTATTGACATTTTCTTGATGTCCTTCAGGCCAATTTGGTTGTGTCAACATATCATCAATAATATAAAAACCTCCGACTTTTACCAATTCCAGAATTTCATCTATTTCACTATATTTTCCTGGCCAAGCGTCTGCAAATACTAAATCAAATTTTTCACTATTGTAGTTTTTAATCCATTCACTTCCGTCCGCACAAATAATTTCAACTCTTTCATCAGTTCCAAAATAACTTTGAGCTATATCAGTTAGTTTTGGGTCATTGTCAATAGTAACTAATTTAGATTCAGAATCCATTCCGTCAATCATCCAAGAAAGTGAAAGACCAATTCCAGTTCCAAGTTCCAATATTTTTGATTTTGGTTTGGAAGTAATAAGTGTCTTCAATAATGTCCCAATCAACAAATCTGAAGGCATAGTGAAGCCGATTTCTTTCGATTTTGCATCGATTTCAAAATGAAGTTTAGGGATATCTAAGATATTTGAATCTTTCATAGTTTAATTTTTAGTATTAGGCACAACGTTCTATTGCTACAAGTGGTTTGGGATTAAATTAAGCCAATTGTCCAAATCCTTTGTATTAGATTTTAGGCGTTCGGTTGCTTATTTAATTTATGTTTCCATTTTCTGTTTTTCTCCGTATTCAATGTTTTCTACTCTGTATTTTTTAAAGAAATAGTAAATCACAAATCCAATTAATAAACTAAGACTAAATTCAAAATAAGTTTCAATTCTATATCTATTATAGCCATAAAACAAGAATTCTTTTAAACCATAAACTATCATAAAAATTGGAAATACTATTTGTTTAAAAATTATGTAAATCTTAATTATTGACAATGAATGTTTTGTTGTTATGAAGAATGAAATAAAGGTAACTAAAGTTAAAAGTAGATTAAAATACCGCAAAATTATTGTAGAAGCGAAGTCATTATTGCTAGAAATTCTTGAAATTGTAATTATAAGATCAATTCCAACAAATAAAATTAATAATGTCCTGAAAATTTTGTTGGTAAATAATTTATCGATCATAGTTTTCAATTTTTATTTTAGGAGAGTGTTTTTTTGTAATAATTTGATTTTAGGCTAATAGTTGCATTAATTGCGCTTTTACAGTTAAACAACTAAAACAAACATAATTATGAATTACCATACAATCCGCTAAATCATAATTTTCTCCAATACTATCTATTTGAGCATAAAAAGTCATTTCTTTTTTGCAATTATCGCAAGTTGGATAATCATCCTCACTAACTTCTTCAGGTTTTCCGCCTAAGAAATGTCTAGTTCCCGCAATCTCATTCCATTTGTAACCTACCGCAGATGCCGCTTCGTTTGTTTCTGGACTTGGGACTAATTTAATTTTTGGAATTTCCATTTTTTTCAATTTGTTATTTTCCATTTCGTTTCTTGTCAACTGACGCCTAACTTGTATATAGATCAGATAAAATTAGACTTATCGACCCAATTTTTGGTGGATAGACCTGACGGCATTCAGATTTTATTATTATCAAATATATAAAATATTCTTACAAATAATTAAATATATTTTTAGTTTTCAGAATAGTTTCGATGCTAATATCTAAAAATAAAAAACCTGTAAAATCAAGTTTTACAGGTTTTGTTATAATTTATTCTGAAGTTTCTAATTGAAGGATAACATCCCGATACCGCTTTCCTAACGAGAACAGTTGTTCGGCAAAAAACATAATAAATAAAGGGACTAGGAAGAAAGTGATGAGGTTTTCTTCGTATAAAAAATAGCTGGTTACAATGTAAATTCTGCCGTATTCAAGATAATAAATCCATTTTCGCTGTTCTAATAAAGCCCCGCAATTGATGAGTGTAATAAGGATAAAAGTCAACGCAAAAACTTTGTCAATACCGTTTAAAAACTCAAAATAATAGGTAACGACAGTCAAAAACAAAATTGAAATTCCCAATTGGATATAGAGATAATTCCTGAATTTTAGGCGTTTATTCGAAGTAGATTTATCCTGAAGAAAGCGTTTTTCTAACTCAGGTCGGATGTTCTGATCCATGTGAGCCGGACTTCCAAATACCGCATTAAATTTGGCTTTAAAACCCTTAGAGCGTTTCCATAATTCGAAAATTTCGAAATAATAATGGAAATGCTGCCACAGAAAACTATAGCTTTTTAATGGATGAGTTAATCCGTATTTTGGTTTTTCTTCTTCGGATTGAAAAGTTCCAAAAAGTCGATCCCAAAAGGTAAACATATCTCCAAAATTCTTGTCTAAATATTTCTCATCTGAGGCATGATGTACACCGTGTACTGACGGAGTTACAAAAACATATTCGAGCCATTTTATTTTGCCTACCAATTGGGTATGCGTAAAAAAAGAATAGGCACCGTGAACAATTAACATCGTGATGACCATCGATGGGTGAAATCCTAATAAAGGCAGGACGCACCAAAATCCGGTTCGAACAATAGCCTGAAAAGTGGTAATTCGGGCGGCGGTGGTAAAATTGAATGCTTCACTGTGATGATGCACAATATGGGCAGCCCAGAAAAAATTCACTTCATGCCCCAGTCTGTGGTACCAATACCAGACAAAATCGGTCATGAGAATCAATATGAACCATATAAATATGTTACTCGGAATATTAAAAATGCGATAATCATCATAAATCAAATAATACAGCTGATAAAAACTCGCTGCTATAAATAAATTGATCAATCTTTCGGCAATTCCAATACTGATATTGGAAACAGAACTTTCATAATTAAAAATTTCCGGTCTTTTTCTACGTTGGGCAAGCTTAAATTCTAAATACAAAAACAGAAAAAAAGCAGGCATCACGAAGGCAAGAAAATTTATATGCTTCATTTTTTAATAATACATTTAAACAAAAAGAGATATTTATATCAATTAACAAACCTTACGGCTTATAACAGATACAATATCCCTTTCCGACTTTTGAACAATCTAATTTTGTTTATAATTGACAGTAGTCAAGGCTACTTCTTTCACAGCTTGTGTTACGGCTACTTTTCGCAAAGCAAGGATGTAAGAGGCAATACGCGGCGTCACATTATACTTGCTGGCTGTTTGAAAAACAGTTTCAAAACTTTTCGTTAATATGCTTTCCAGTTGTCTGTTTACTTGATTGACACCCCATTTTTCTACTAGCGTATTTTGAAGCCATTCGAAATAAGAAACTGTAACTCCACCCGCATTGGCTAAAATATCAGGAACTACTAAAACATTATTGGCATGCAAAATGGCATCAGCATCTGAAGAAACTGGGCCGTTGGCGCCTTCGACAATAATTTTAGCTCTAACATCGCCAGCATTGCTTCTGGTAATCACATCTTCTTTTGCAGCAGGTATTAACACATCAACTTCTAAAAGCAACAGTTCCTCATGCTTAATTGAAACCGAATTTGGGTAGCCTTTGATGCTCTTATTGTTGAGGTTATAATACAAAATCAGTTCCGGAATATTAATTCCGTCCGGATTGTACAATGCTTCCGAAACATCACTAACAGCAAGCACTTTCAATCCTTTTTCGAAAAGAAATAAAGCCGAATGCAATCCTACGTTTCCAAATCCCTGAACCGCAACAGAAGATTTAGCCGGTCTTAGCTTTAAATGTTCAAGTGCTAAAAGTGTGATAATGCTCACGCCTTTTCCCGTTGCTTCTACGCGTCCTAAAGAACCTCCGGCGTGTAAATGTTTACCTGTAACTACACCATGAACCGTTTTGCCATGAACTAGCGAAAATTCATCCATTAGCCATCCCATTTCATCCGGTCCTGTTCCCATATCCGGGGCAGGAACATCTTTTTCAGGTCCAAAAATATCCGATAAACTTTTAGTATAAGCTCTTGTTATTTTCTCCAATTCTCTTTTAGAGAGTGTGCTTGGATCGCAAATAATTCCTCCTTTGGCTCCTCCAAAAGGAATTCCAGTCACCGCCGATTTCCAGGTCATCCAGGCTGCCAGGGCTTTTACTTCTTCTAAATTCACAGCAGTGTCGTAGCGAATTCCGCCTTTTGAAGGCCCTAAAGCCGTATTGTGAATAATACGGTAGCCTTCAAAGTTTTGTTCGATTCCGTTATCTAACAAGATCGAAAAGTTAACTACAATTTGTTTTTCCGGGCGTTGTAATTTTTGACGAATTGGGGCATCCAATTTCAAAATGTCTGCTGCTATATTAAACCTGTCAATCATTGATTGAAAGGGGTTCTGTTTGATAATTTCTGCACTCATGATTTTATTCTGTTAAATCTGTTTGATTGTATTTTTTAAATTTATTCCATAAAAAAGCTCTTTTGAGTTGTTGCAAAAGAGCTTTATTTTTCTACAAATAAGACTAAGTAACAACAACATGGAGGAATTTTCATGTGACAGGATTGCATCATTCTATTTCTGTTTCTATTGGATCTCATGTTATTATTTTATAAAATTTTAAAAAAGCCTTTCACTTTGGATGAAAGGCTCCAAAAAAAAAATCAAGAAGCTATTAAAGCCATTTTATGTCGAAAAACTTCCAAGTTACATTCGATATAAAAATGTTGTTTAACTTAAATACTTTCATTGTTGATGCAAACCTACAAAATAATTTATAAATTCTATAGAATTAGTAGAGTTTATTTGTGAAAAAATACTGAACTCAGTATTTATAAGGCTTTAGGAAGGGTTTTTTTGAAAAATATTCTAAAAAAGTGATGGGGAATATATTTTTAGAGGTGGTTTTGAGAATGTTTTGGGTACGTTAAACTATAAATCAAAATATTCTCGTTTCTGCGGTTCAATTGTCCTTAGCTTCCGCAGTCGAGTGTCAAATGTTTGAAGAATATGTAAAAAGAAAATCTGTTTGAGCGTAGCGAGTTATTTTCTTTTAATATTCGAAAACTAATTTGACCGACGAGGAAGTGTAAGACTTGATTTTTTTGTTTCTTTTTTGATCAAGCAAAAAAGAAAATTAATAAGCCCAAATTTTTCTTTCCAATAGAATGTATCAAGAACGCTACTTTATATAAACTTCTCGATACAATTTTTAATAGTAAAGCTGTCGCATTACTATTAAAAGCCACTAGAAGAGACGGCAGAATGGCTTAATGTGCTAAGGTTTGAACATATCTAAAAGATTAGATAACGTTTTTATTATAATTCAATCCTTAAACAGAGCGAAGGTTGTTTTTTAAAAGTGAAATTATTTTCTTGAGGAAGAAGGATATTTTGATTATCAATGGTTACGGCTAACGCTAACTTTTTATTTTTAGAGGAATTTACAAAAAAAGGAATGCTGGCTAGAGACAAAACACCTCCACCAATGGCAATGTAAGCTCCGGTAAAATCGAAATCAAAGCCCGAACCATAAGATGTTTGGTTTGCATTGCTTAATTGTACAAGACCTCCAATTGCAGCAATTCCTAAACCAGCTCCTAAAATTCTCCAGCCTGTTTTTTTTTGGCTTTTACTTTTTTCCAAATAGTAATCTTTCGAAAATGTTGTAGTTTGTGTCTGGCAAAAAGAATTTACAATGAAAAACAACATTGAAAGTGATAATGTAATTTTTTTCATGACCTAAATTTTTGTTGCCTACTCTTTCAATATGCAGTTTTCGGCTACTCTGGTGTATTCTTTTTTTTGATATTAAATGATTTGTATTATAGCATTAAATTAATAAAAAAAATGATGTGAAAAGTTTTTATTTTATTCTAAGTTGTTGATTTTTAGTATGGATGTTGTGTAGTGAGTTCCTTGAGTTAACGTGTCACTGGGTGGGCTAATTTATTTTATTAGTTTCTAGAAGTTATTTGAGCTAAAATGTTGGAACAACTGCTCTCATCGGGTGGGTTCATTGATACTATCATTTGATATTATCAAAGAGTTTTTTTATGAGCACTAAAATTATTGTTTGATGGTATTTTAATGTGTCTAAGATGTTGTTTATCAATGATAAAAAACATTGTTGTGTCAAATAAAAACAATAACTTTATTATGTAAAAGTACATTACAAAATTTATAATTTTTATTATGAAAAAAATGATATTAACTGTTTTTGCTACAATTGCATTTATTGCCGTTGGATATTGCCAAAATGATTATCCCAATAACATTTTAAACATTGGTGTTGGTATAGGAGGCAACTATGGAGGGATTGGAACTAAAACTATAATTGGGTACAGAAATTCGGGTTTATTGGTAGGATTAGGCTCATTCGGAGGAGGACTTTGGTACGAGATTGGCGGGCAAATTAGCTACAAATGGATGTATCTGAATTTGGGATATGGAATTATTGGAGTTTCTGAAAATCTATTAACCAATGATAATACTGAATTAATTAAAGGCAAAATGGCTACCATAGGAGCAATGATTAATCTTGGAAAATCTAAAAAATATTTTTTGGATTTAGGTATTGGATATGATTGGGATGGAACATATACCTCAAATAGTTACACTAACGAAAAAGATACATTTAATACTATTGATGCCGCAATTGGATTCGGAATTAGATTATGAGAATTGAACTAATGAACTAGTCTTTTATTCACCCAATTCCTTAAATCTTTTGTAGCAGGTGTTAGCGGTTAGGCTAACGTTTGAACATATCTATGAGGTTGAGTTAAAAAAGAAACTATTCCCGCAAACTTGTCATGCTGACGAAGGAAGCATCTCCGTAAGAAATTGACGTTAGTTGGAGTTGCTTAGTTTGTGTGGCGAAGTCAGGAGACTTCGCCTAGCAGGCCTTATTAAAAATTCAACACTTTTTTTATCTCCTCAAAGTTTTTAACCTCTATTTTGCCCTTGGTCGGAATCATATTTTGCCAAACCCAATTATAATGCTCGATTACTTTTTCAGCTTTCAAGTGTGGTCTTTCTCCAGTTGTATGACCATCTTCAACCACTATTATGTTATAATCTTTAGTTAATGCTGACTGTATTGTTGATTCAACACAAAAGTCAGTTGCACAACCTGTGATAAATAATTCATTTATATTTAGTTTGGTTAGTTTTGATTGGAGTAGGGAATTGTAAAACACATCATTAGCGTACTTGTTGATGCAAATATCAGTTGGATTTACTTTTAAATCATCTAATAATTCCCATTCAGTTGTATTTGGTTTAAATTCATTCATTTCTGTACCATCATGTTGAATAAAAATAACAGGTAAGTTAGACTCTCTAAATATTTCGGCAAGAGAATTAATTCGATCTACAATTCCATTTGTGTCAAATCGGGGTGTTTCAGGTGTGAAAGAACCTTTTTGCATATCAATTATCAATAGAGCTTTTTTGTTTTTCATAACAGTCAAAATGTTCTTTTGTAAATGTAATAATTTATAGTATTTACTCTATTTTTAGAGTATTGTTTTTGGCGTAATTTTGGAAAACACTTGCTGCTAACTTGTTTGTACTCGCATAAATTTACCCTGTTTTATTTTAAACTGGCATGTTATGCGTATGTTTTAATTTCTTTTGTTGTGTATTATTTTTTAATAACACTACACAAAAATAAAAATATTACTTACGTATGCAAAAACAGCCGCTTTAAAACGGCTGTAAATTGGCAATACTATTTTCTAAAAATCTATTTTAACTATTGTGTACTACGTTCTATAATCTGCTTTCTTATTTCTGTATTCTAAAATCGAGCTATTTTTTCTTTCCAACCCTCATACCCATTTCTAGGTAATTCATTGTTTGAGTCGGCTAAAACCTGTTCGGTTTGGCTTTTATTAATTGCTGAAAGTTGTTCAATGCTGCTGTAAACACCACTTTTAAGTCCGGATAAATAAGCAGCACCTAAAGCAGAAACGTTTGGATTTCGTTGTTTGTTCAACGGAATTCCTAATAAATCGGCTAAAAAATGGATGACAAACTTGTTTTGAGTCATACCACCGTTTACCGAAATGGATTTTAATGCGGCTTGCATGTCTTTTGCCATCGCTTCCACCACATCTTTTATTTGGTACGGAATGCTCTCTAAAGCTGCCCTGACAATATGATTTTTAGTAGTTCCAAAAGTCATTCCTTCAATCGATGCTTTTCGGCTCATTTGCCAGTGTGGCGCACCCAGTCCACTAAAAGCAGGAATCAGATAAACACCCGCATTGTCCGGAATAGCTTTTGCCATAGCTTCGGTTTCAGCAGGAGAGGAGAATAATCCCAATTCGTTTTTTAACCATTCGATAGTAGAACCACAGGAAACAATAGCGCCCTCCAACGCATAATCTACGCGGTTTTCAGTACTCCAGCAAATGGTGGTCAACATCCCGGAATTGGATAAAACGGCTTTGTCGCCAATGTTCATCATAATCGAACTTCCTGTTCCCAAAGTGACTTTGGCAGTACCTTTTTCGAAACAGCCTTCTCCAAAAGTCGCCGCATGAGAATCGCCAATTAAAGAAGTAATTGGGATAGAAAGCGGGGTTTCATGGTTCAAAATTTGTCCAAAATCAACCATTCCAAAATCATGGGAGGAAGGGCAGGGTTGAGGTAGATTTAAGTTGGATAATCCCCAGGTTTCTAAAATTTCAGCATCCCATTGTAAAGTATGAATATTGAAAAGTAAGGTTCGGGAAGCATTGGTGTAATCGGTTTTAAAATGGGTTCCATTGGTCAATTTGTACAAAAGCCAGCAATCTACCGTTCCAAAATACACTTCACCTTTGGTCACTTTTTCTTTTAATTCGGCATCATTTTCCAGCAGCCAAAGTAATTTGGTTCCTGAAAAATAAGGATCTAATAATAAACCTGTTTTTAGTTTGATAAAGTCATTCTGCCCCTTTTCGATTAAGTCCGTACAAATGGAAATAGAGCGTTTACAAGCCCAAACCACCGCCGGAGCCAATGCTTTTCCATCTTTGTCCCAAAGGACAAAAGTCTCTCTTTGATTGCTGATACCGCAGGAAATAATGTCTGAAACAGCCAGACCTTTTTGGGTGAAATCTTTCACGCATTCGGTTACGGAATCGAGAACATTTTGGAAGATGTCTTCAGGATTTTGCTCTACAAAACCATTGTCAAAATAATTCGTTTTTAAATCGACACTGCCTTTAGCCGCAGCCTGTCCTAATTCGTCAAAAAGTATGGTTTTGGTACTGCTGGTACCTTGGTCTATGGCAAGAATATATTTTTTCATTTGTATAATTATAGTATAATACCTAGATTAGGTAATCATTCGTAATTTTAATATCTATTGTCACACTGAGCTTGTCGAAGTGCTTGTGGAACGTGTCTTCGACAGGCTCAGACTGACATGAGCTTATTTTAAAAACGAACATTGAATAGAAATTTTTCCACCATTAAGAAGTTAAGATAATTAAAACTTAATGCTCCTTAACTTCTTAATGGTGGAAAAAGAATTAATGTTTTACTTGTTTTTTTGATTCATTTTATCAATAATCACCGCCAATAAAATAACGATACCTTTTACCACTTGCTGCCAAAAAGGCGATACATCCAGTAAAACCAATCCGTTGTTTAGAACCCCAATAATTATCGCACCAATTACAGTTCCTGCTACAGTCCCCACACCACCTGATAGCGATGTACCTCCAATAACTACTGCTGCAATAGAATCCAGTTCGTAACTCATACCGGCATTAGGTTGTGCCGAATTTAGTCTCGAAGTGACTAAAACACCACCTACAGCCGCCATCATTCCGGCAATTCCATAAACGGCCAATTTGATTTTATTAATGCTGATTCCTGATAAAAACGCTGCTTTTTCATTTCCTCCAATGGCATAGATGTAGCGTCCAAAAGTGGTTTTTTTAGTTAAGAAAACGACAATTAAAACCATGAACAGTGATATCCAAACCGGTACCGGAATTCCTAAAATCCAACCTGAACCAATAAACTCAAATTCAGGACCTAAATTAGAAATGGGAATCCCTTCAGTATAAAGCATCGTTAATCCGCGGGCAATGGTTAGCATGGCTAATGTTGCCACAAAAGGAGGAATGGAGAATTTAGTAATCACCCAGCCGTTGAAAAGACCTAAGGCCATTCCGATGAGTATTGCGGCTAAAATGGCTCCTAAAACGGTGAAGCCTACAAATAAATCCATGGATTCAAAGGAGAGTCCGCTTTTTAATAAACCAGCACATATTGCTGCGGTAAGACCCAATACTGAACCTACTGAAAGATCGATTCCCGCCATTAAAACTACTAATGTCATTCCGACAGAAATACAAACATTGACAGAGATTTGTCTTAATACATTCCAAAGATTAGTACTTGTCATGAATTTATCAGACAACAGGCTAATAAATAAACACAACAGAAATAGTGCAATCAACGATTGCGATTTTTTAACAAGAGGGTGGTTTAAGGTGATGTTCATAATTATTCAGGTAAGGCTGATTTTAATAATTTATCTTCGTTGGCTTCTGCGGCTAAGTAGGAAGCTTTAATCTTCCCTTCGGCCATCACTAAAATTCGATCCGAAAGCGCTAGTATTTCGGGAATTTCAGAAGAAACTAAAATGATACTCATTTGGTTGGTTGCGAGTTCTTTTATTAGATTGTAAATTTCATTTTTGGCATTGATATCGATTCCGCGGGTAGGCTCATCCATCATTAAAATTTGAGGATTGGTTGCGAGCCATTTGGCTAAAACTACTTTTTGTTGATTTCCACCACTTAAATTTTGGCACAATTGCATTTCAGATGGTGTTTTGATGCGTAGCTTTTCGATATAATCTTTTGAAGAAGCCTTGTCTTTTGAAGGATTCAAAAGTCCAAACGTAGGCAGATTAGTCAGGCTGATATTAGACGAAATATCCATGCCTAAAACCAATCCTTCGGTTTTACGATCTTCGGTTACAAAAGCCAATCTATTTCCAATAGCATCTTTTGGCTTTTTGTGGAAAGTACTTTTTCCATCAATTTCCAGATTATACTCGCTATTTGAAGGATGCATTCCGAATATAGTTTCCAAAAGTTCGGTTCTACCAGCTCCCATCAAACCAAAGATCCCCAGAATTTCTCCCTTTTTTAATTCGAAAGAAATATCGTGAAGGAGCTTTCTTTTTTTATTGCTGGGATGGATCAGGTTTAAGTTTTCTACTTTTAGAATGGTATTTTCGAATTGATTTTCGGTATTTTTTTTCTCGATAAGCACATCACGACCTACCATTTTTCGAATTAATTCCTGCTCGGTGGTGTTTTTCATTTCCCCGGCATCAATGCTGTTTCCGTCTCTTAAAACGGTGTAGTTTTCAGCAATTTTGAATAATTCATCCATTTTATGAGAAATGTAAACAATGGTTTTGCCTTCTGCTTTTAGCTCATAAATAATACGATGTAAGTTGTCTATTTCTTTGTCACTCAAGGCTGAAGTAGGTTCGTCCATCAAAATAACATCGGCATTACAAAGCAATGCTTTTGCAATTTCGACCAATTGTTGTTCTCCTACTTTTAGTTGTTGCACTAAGGTTTTTGGGCTGACATTCAATTGGATTTTTTCAAAAATGCGTTTGGCTTCCGCTTCCATTTTTGAGGAATCTAAAAGTCCGAATGAAGTTTTAATTTCTCTTCCTAAAAATAAATTTTCGGTTACACTAAGCTCAGGGATTAAGTTTAATTCCTGGTGAATAATCGCAATTCCCGCATTTTGAGCTTCTTTTATATTCGAAAATGAAACGGTTTCGCCATTTAATTGAATCTCACCATCGTAATGGGTGTAAACGCCTGTCAGAATTTTTAACAAAGTCGATTTTCCCGCACCGTTTTCTCCCAATATGGCATTGACTTTGGCAGGATAAAATTTAAAATTTACCTGATTCAGTGCTTTTACGCCTGGGAATTCTTTGGATATGTTAATTGCTTCTAACAATTTACTGAAGTTTAATTTGTGATGGAATAATTAAAAGGTCGGTAAACAAAGTTTGTTTTTTGCTTAGTTTGATGGCTCCTGAAAATGAAACGCTATCGCCAATTTGTACCTTTTTAATTTCTTTTGGGATGACTTCATTTCGAACAATATCGTTCAAAGATTCAGACACTTTATTAAATTGAGCATTGGTTTTAAAATCAGTCAATTTCACTAAACCCGATGCATCTCTTAATGCATTTCCGAAAATGTATTTGGTGTCAATGTAAACGATACCATTTTTTTTGTCGGCAATAGTGTAAACTCCATCTTTGATATCAATGATTTTTCCGGTGCTTTGAATCATAAAATAAGCCGAATTTCCTATTCCAAGGCGGTTTCCATACTTTTTAAAAGCAGCTTCCTGATTGGTTTTTACCGAAGTGATTAAATTAGTTAAAGCAATCGTTTTTTTGCTTTTCAAAATACCTTTAAAATAGATTGAATCAGCATAGGCTTTGAAATCAAAATTTTCTTTTTGGGCATTTTTAACCACACTCAGTTTTTTGAAATAAACCGAATTGTATCCTAAAATTGCGATTATTACGAAAACTAAAATATATACATACTTTTTTTTCATCTTTAGTAGTCTTTAATGTTTGCTGCATTTACTAATTCGACTTCTACAGGAACTCTTTGAGGGAAATCTCTTCGTCCTTTGAAATATTCATCTGCATATTGGGCAGCAGTTTGTGCCATCACTATAGGGAACTGCATTCCGGTTGCCACAATTTTCTTTTCCCGAATTTTTTCAATGACATCTCCGGCACCATCAAATCCAAAAATTTTGACTTTAGTTTCTTTTCCTGCTGCTTGTAAGGCTTGAAAAGCACCCATTGCCATCGCATCATTACCACAAAAAACACCGTCAATATCAGGATTAGCCTGTAGGATTGTTTCTAAAACTTCCATCGCTTTATTTCTGTCGAAATCGCCACTTTGTTGAGCTACCATTTTTAGTTTTGGGAATTTATCCACCACCGAATGGAATCCTCCTGATCGAGCCCAGGTGTTATTGTCGCCAACTAATCCCAGAATTTCTACATACTTTCCTTTTTCTTTTAATTCTTTAACAAATTCGATTCCGATAGAAACACAACCAGAGTAGTTATCCGAAAGAATTTGGCTTGTTGCAGCATCATCGGCATTTACTTCTCTATCCATGCAAAACACCGGGATTCCGGCTGTTTTAGCTTTTAAAATATTCGAAATAGATCCGTCAGAATCGGTTGGATTTAAAAGAATGGCATCATAACCCGAAGAAATGAGGTTTTCAAAATTATCCGATTCGATAGCAGGGTTGTTTTGCGAATCAAATATTTTGGCTTCATATCCTAATTTTTTGGCGTTTTCAGCAGCTGATTCCGCCAGCATTACAAACCAGGGATTGTTTAAGGTGGAAACCACAACTGCAATTTTAGGCTTTTCAGACTTCTCTTTCGAGGAACATCCAAAAACTAAAACCAATGTTAGCAGCACTAAGGAAAGGTGTTTTATCTTCATAGGTTGGTTATGTTTAAAGCAGTATTTTTTAATCCTTCGGCTGAAATTCCATAATGATTGAAAATTTCGATTTGCGAACCCGAAACAGTGTGATCATCAGGTAATCCTACGATTTTGAATTTATTAGTACATCCGTTTTGGAATAATAAAGAAGCCACAGCTTCGCCTAATCCGCCATTGATGGAATGTTCTTCAACGGTAATAATGGCTTTTCCATTGGCAGCAGAAGCCAATAATAATTCAGTATCCAAAGGTTTAATGGTGTGTAAACTGATTATTTTACAGGAAATGTTATGCTCTTTTTTCAGTAGTTTAGCTGCTTCAACACAGGGAAGTACTGCTTCACCAGTAGCAATAAAAGTCAAATCGTTTCCTTCCTGAATAACACGTCCTTTACCAATTTTAAAATCAGTATTTAAGTTTGTTGCTAAATTAGCAGGCATTGTTTTTTTACCAAAACGCAGGTAAATAGGGCTTGTCATTTCGGCAGCTTGTTTGATGGCTTCGGCAGTTTCAAAATTATCTGCAGGTGCCACAATGGTAATGTTATTGATGGCTCTAAGTACTGCATAATCGTGTAAACTATGATGTGTGGTTCCTAATGCTCCATAACTTACCCCGGCACTGATACCAATTAGTTTCACAGGATTGTCTGAATAAGCCACGTCATTTTTAATTTGTTCCAATGCTCGTGCCGTAAGAAAACAGGCTGGAGAAACGGCAAATGCTTTTTTGCCCATGCTGGCTAATCCTGCAGCTACGCCTACTAAGTTTTGTTCGGCAATACCCACTTCAACAATTTGTTCGGGATATTTTTGTCCAAAAGGGACTAACTTTCCTGAACCACGAGAATCACTCGTAACCACCATAATATCTCTATCGGTTGCGGCTAATGACTGCAGCACTTCAGAAAAGACTTCGAGGTTAGCGGCATCAATTGTTTTTATTTCTTCCATTATTTTGAGACAGTTTCAAGTTCTTGTAATTGTTTGTCTAACTCTTCTATAGCCAAATCGTATTGTTCTTTTGAAGGAACACCATGGTGCCATTTCAATACGTTTTCCATGTAGCTGATTCCTTTTCCTTTGATGGTATGTGCTATGATGAAGGTGGGTTTTCCCTTTTCTAACGGAAGTCCTCTTAGTGCTTGCGAAAGTTTTTCAATGTTGTGACCATCTACATGTTTTACTGCCCATCCAAAGGCTTCTAATTTTTGATCAATGGGTTCTAATCCCATCACATCTTCATTAGGAGCTGTGATTTGAAGCTTGTTGTAATCTAAAATTGCACATAGATTATCCAGTTTATAATGAGCTGCAAACATCATCGCTTCCCAGTTAGAACCCTCGGCCATTTCGCCATCTCCTAAAATGGTAAACACTTTTACCCCTGAATTGTCTTTTTTGGCAGCCAAAGCAGCTCCGGCACAAATGGGCAAACCGTGACCTAATCCACCGGTATTTTGTTCAATACCGTGAATGGCTTTGGTTGGATGTCCTATATAAGGCGAGTTGTATTGGCACATCGTCAACAAATCTTCTTCAGGAAAAAAACCTTTGTCAGCCAAAACAACGTACAATGCTTCCACACAATGTCCTTTACTTTGGATAAATCGGTCTCTGGTATTAGAGTCGAAATTCTCAGGAGAAACGTTCATTACATCATTATATAATACATTCAGAATGTCTAAAATAGAAAGACTTCCACCAGTGTGACCTGCTTTCGCATTATAGATGTATTTGAGTATTTTTTTTCTACTCTCAACTGATTTTCGTTTTAATTCTTCAATATGCATCTTGATTCTTTTAGTGTTTGTAAACTTCCCAACCCATGTAATTTCCTAAGGCTTCTTCTAAGATGGCTGCTGTTTTTGAAGCGTTCATCACCACGTGGTGTTCAAATCCGTTTTTACAAACGTATTGCATTAGTCCTTGTAGGTTAGGTATTTGTGCTACAGCTCTGTTTCCAAAAGTTTCTAAGCTATCGTTTGTAAGTTCGCCTTCACCTATATATACTTTAATGATTCCTTTAGGATCATCCGTACTGATTCGACCATAAGTAAGCGGCATAGCAGGTGTTCTTCCGTCCAGAGCGCCATAAGTGTTTTCTACACCCACGGTTGTACCTAAGATAGGAGCAGTGCCCATTTGAATGTCCGGTAGGAATGATTTTGCCCAGTTTCCACAGTGGAATAAAACACATTTTTCAGGATCGTCGGCATAGTTGTTATTCCAGTCTACCAATGCACTTGGAGAACCCGAAGCCAACTGCATCGCATACATACTCAAGGTTCCTGTTACGTCAACCTCACAAGCACTAGGAAGCATGTTCTCGCTCATGATACTCATGCTTGTACACACATTGCAACCGTAATTTTGCTGTAATGAAGTCCAACATTGGATAGCAGTCGCATCTAAAGCGTATTCTTCCATGAATTCTTTCAAAACCACATCTAATTTGGCAATTTGTAGCATCGCTTCATTAGGCGTTTTTCCTTGAGCAACATACGCGTTTATGGATTCCAAATGGCGTTTCACCGATTCGTCCTCAGCGGTTAATTTATTGGCTTTACCTAAAATTTCAGATAAATCTACCGTAGTAACCGTAATGCCATTTCTTTGTAATATTTTTTCAGAATAACGAACGGTATTAAACGCACCCGGTCTTGCTCCGATAGCACCAATACGCACATTTCGCATTCCTTTTACCACTCTGCAAACAGCGGTAAAATCTATTAAATCTTTTTGGAAAATAGGATCCGACGGACTCATTACGTGCTGAGATGTTAACGAATATTTGATTCCGTACTGGTATAAATTGTTGCAAACCGAGATTTTTCCACACCAGGAATCACGTCTGTTGACCACATTCATTTTTGTCAATTCATCAGGGTAAGCCTGAATTAAAACTGGAACATTTAAGTTGGCTAATTTTAGGGTGTCAGCAACTCCTTTTTCATCACCAAAATTTGGCAGTAATACCAGTACTCCCATAATTTCATCCTGATGTTTTTTGAATAAATCGGCACATTTTTGTACTTCTTTATAGGTTTCTACACCGCCTAGTTTTGTATCGGTACTTTCTAACAGAATAGGTTTGATGTTTAATTTAGCAAAAACTTCAATGATTTCAAATCTTGCTTTTTCTACTAAACTGTCCGGGAAAAAATCTCTGTTTCCTATAATTACTCCTAATGTTGATGTTGCCATTTTCTTTGCTTTTTTTATGTTTTTTTGTGTTTTGTCTTTTATGCTACGATAACTTCAATTTCGTTATCTCTAAATACTTCTTTGTGTTTTTCTTCAATTCCATTATCAGTAATGATATAATCAATTAAGGATAAGGCGCCTAAGCTGGCTAAAGCACTTTTACCAATTTTGGTGCTATCGGCCACTAAGTAAGTAACTTCGGCAGCATCGATCATGGCTTTTTTTACCACTAAATCACTAATACTAGGATAAGTAAGTCCTGATTTTAGTGAGATTCCCGCAGTGGCTAAAAATAGTTTTTGAACGTTTAAGCCTTTGAAGAAATCGGCGGCTTTTTGACCTGTTAATGATAAAGTAGGTGGTTTGAATTCGCCTCCGGTCATAATAACTTCTATATCTTGTTCAGTACCAAGTAATAAGGCAATATTCAAGGCGTTAGTAATGACTGTTAAGTTTTTGAAACCTTTTAATTTTTTTGCTATTTCAGTGGTTGTAGAACCGGAATCCAGAATAATAGTGTCTCCATTTTCAATAAATTCGAGACATTTTTGGGCAATAGCCGATTTTAATTCTAAGTTTTCCTGACGAATCAGCGAAAAGCTTCTTACCTGATCAGCAACGTTTTTTATACTTGCTCCTCCGTGTTCTTTGATGATAAGATCTTCGCTTTCCAGTTTTTCAAGGTCCTGACGAATAGTGACTTCGGTTACTTTGAATAAACGGGCTAAATCGATAACTTTTGCAAATCCATCTTCTTTTAAAAGATCTAAAATTTTCTCCCTGCGTTGATTTGGCAACATAATTTGTTTTCTTTTTGTATTAGTGTTAAAACAAATATAAAAGAAAATAAACGAAAGAAAAAGAAAATAAACGTTAATTTTAGTTGAATGAATTAAATTTTAAGAAACAATTTAATTATTCGGAAAAAGGATGCTATTTTGTTGATATATTTTTATGTGACGACAGAATAAATTGATGATTAAACAGTTCGCTCCTACGAGTTAAAAAAGGAAACCATTTATTTTCTACAAAAAGAAAGTCCCGATGGGACTTTGACTAACTCAGCAGGAGTGAAATGTTTTAAGATGTCGTTATGAATTGAAAAATATTTTAAATGATATTAAACCTGAATTTTGAGGTATGGCTGTTAACAGTGGTTATTTTTCGTTCTTTATTAAGGTATCAACTTCAAGTTGTAATTTTGGAAGATGGTTTATAAGTATCGACCAAATATTTTCATCGGATATATTGTCGTAAGCATGAATGACCTGATTTCTCAAACCAATAATTGCTTTTGCATTGCTGATTTTTTCAGTAAATGAGTTATCACGGGTTATTATCCTGTTTACGGCTTCTCCAATAATCTCAAAATTTCTTTCTACAGCTCTTTTAAGCATTATGTTATTTTTGTATTTGAAAAAATCTTTTTCTTCTTCTTTGAAAAAGCTGTCAATTTCTTCAATACATATTTTAATATCGTAAAGCCATTTAAGAATTCTTTCATCCATAAATTAGCTCTTTAGATTTATTTATTGAGTTGATTAAGATTGGATTTCTTAGAGTTTGTTCTTCAACCAGGTCAACTTCACGACCCAAAAGCTTTTCTAAGTTTTCTTTAAAAGCCATATAATTATCAAAATAGCTTGATAACTCAATAGATTTAAATTTTACGAGAAAGTCAATATCACTTTTTTTATTGAAATTAGAATTTAAAGCAGAACCAAACAGGTACATCTTTTCTACGTTGTACATTGTACAAAGTCTTTTCAAGTCTTCTATATTTTGGTTAACTATTCTCATTAATACAAATTTAGAAAAAAAAAGTCTCTTTAAGTGTTGTAATAAATATAATTAACCAAGATGCTCGCACCAGCTGAGTAAAATCAGAGTTTGATTCTGAACGAACGAGTTAAATTATTAATTTTTAGTAAATTTATGTTGATTTTCAGTTATCTAATAAGTTGTGATTATGAAAAAAAATATTTTTTTACTGCTGATTATTGCTTTTCTGTTTTTTTCCTGCAAAAAAGAAATTACTCCAAACAAAGAAGTAGTTGTTGGAAAAAAAAGTATGAGTTGTGCTCCTCCAACTGTTGATGCGAAATGGTACACTTCAAACAATAAAGCACCTTTGTTTGAAGGAATGGATGTCGTTAATTATCCGATCAGTACTAAAGATACGGAAGCTCAAAAATATTTTAATCAAGGACTAGCTTTATCCTACGGCTTTAATCATGCGGAAGCCGCTCGTTCCTTTTATTATGCCACTAAACTTGATCCGGAATGTGCTATGTGTTTTTGGGGATTTGCATACGTTCTTGGACCAAATTATAATGCCGGAATGGAACCAGATAATTACCAAAGAGCCTATAAGGCAATCCAACAGGCGATAAAATTACAGGATAAAGCTACTGAGAAAGAAAAAGCTTTAATTCAGGCTTTAGCTAAACGATATGTTGCCAAAGCGGTTGAAGATAGAAGTCAACTGGATATTGCTTACTCCAACGCTATGAAAGAAGTAAATAGTAAATTCCCGGATGATGTTGATATTAATGCGTTGTATGCCGAGTCGGTAATGGATTTGCATCCTTGGGATTTATACGAAAAGAATGGAACTCCTAAAAAATGGACGCCAGAAATTGTTGCCTTATTTGAAAAAATACTCAAAAAAAATCCAAAGCATATTGGTGCCAACCATTTTTACATTCATGCTGTAGAAGCTTCGAATACGCCACAACGAGCCAATGCTTCTGCTCAATTTTTTGATGATGGGAATGCAAAATCTTTAGGACATTTGGTTCACATGCCTTCTCATATTTATATCAGAACGGGAGAGTATCATAAAGGAACTTTGGCTAATATTAACGCTGTTAAGGTGGATAGTAATTATGTTACCAAGTGCCATGCGCAAGGTGCTTATCCGTTAGCCTATTATCCGCACAATTATCATTTTATGGCTGGAACAGCTACTATGGAAGGCAACTCAAAATGGGCTATGATTGGCGCTACTGAAACTTCCAGTCATGTACATCCCAAAACGATGATTGAACCTGGATGGTCAACGTTACAACATTATTATGTAATTCCGTATTTTGTAGCAGTAAAATTTGGTAAATGGGATGAAATTCTGAAAATGAAATTGGTTTCTGATACTTTAAAATACCCCGTGGCAATATCCCATTATGCCCGGGGAATGGCTTATTTGGGTAAAAATAATTTAAAAATAGCTAAAGCCGAATGGCGCAGTCTCGATGTTTTGGCAAATGATAAATCCCTTGAGAAAATGACCATTTGGGAAATCAATTCGATGTCGAGTATTGTTCAGATTGCGTCTAAGGTTTTAAAAGCCGAAATTTTGGCTTCCGAAAGAAATTATGCTCAAAGTATTAATTTGTTGCAAAAAGCAGTGGCTATAGAAGATGGTTTGAATTACAATGAGCCACCAGATTGGTTTTTTTCGGTAAGACATCATTTGGGAGCCGTACAAATAGAAGCCGGGAAATATGATGACGCCATAAAAACCTATGAAGAAGATTTAAAAAGATTACCAAAAAATGGCTGGGCACATCACGGATTGAAATTGGCTTATGAAAAACTGAACAACAAAGCTAAAGTTGCAGCAATGGAAAGACTGATTGCTAAAAGTTGGGCTACCGCCGATGTGAAAATTACAACTTCAAGGATTAAATAACAATACCGTTAATTTTGAACATGCCCCAAAAAGTTAGACACTATTTGGGGCATTTTTTATTGCTTTTGTGTTCCGTCAAAACCATATCTAAAGTTGTTCAATTGTCCGTCTGAACTTTCAAGTCCAACTATATCCATTAGTTCTTCAAAATAATAACAAATTCTTTCTTGGTTTTCGGAATCAATGTAAATACCTGCGAATCTTTCAAGTCCAATTTTGATGGCATTTTGATAGTCTTTGTCTGTTGCGTTACCTCTTTTGGCAAGTTTCTCAAAATCATCTGCCACTAAATTTATTTTTTCTGTAAGTATAGGTTTTTGGGTTGGGTCTCCAATGCCTGGATAAAATAATTTTTCGTCAGGGATAAACTTTTCCTTGAGTTTAAACTCTTCAAATTTTGCCATTGCTTTTTCAGGTGTTTTTATTTGCCCTTGTCCACAAGCTATGAACAAAATCAAAGTCATTCCGATTAATAAGTTAGTTATTAGTTTCATTATGGTTTTTTAAAATGTCAACGTTCCTACGCTACAATAAGTTTAGGGATTAAATTAAGATTTATGTTTCGGTTAAAAACTAATAATTCAAGTACAAAACCATCTATAAATCTAACACTATACCCAAATTTATTGTAGCGTATGTGTGTGCCTTGCATGCACTTCCAATTCCTCAAAAGTAGGAATTTTATCTAGAGGGTGCAAGTCCCTTATCGGCAAGTTGTTGCATTATATTGAGCCGATTAGCAAGTGGCAAGTTGGTTTGGGGCGAGCCATGCAGTGAAGGAAGCCCAACTGCAAAAGTCTGTACCGAGGAACACGAAGCGCATATGAGGCTAGCTAAATTGGGTAAGCATGCACAGCAATGCAAAGCCTAGAGACAACAGGTTTAGTTAGTAGATGCGTCGGGGATAGATGGAAAGAGGAAGTGCTTACCGAGGGAGGTCTCTTGGATTACGGGTTAATCCCAAAAGAGAAGTCAGCCGAGGTCATAGTACTTGGGGCAACGAGTTACCAATAGAAACGGTATAGGACTCACAAACAAGGAAGGACTGAACGCAAGTGGTTCTCAATTTCTAACGGAATAGCTCAAGTTATAGCCCTGGAAAAGCGGGACAGGTTAAACAAGAATCTGAAATAAATTCAGATTAAAACAACAAGTATGATTACACAAGTAACACATTCTTATAATCTCCAAAAGGCACTACATCAAGTAGTTGTCAATAAAGGCAGTGCAGGCGTTGATGGCTTAAAAACCACTCAACTGGCGGATTATTTCCGTGAACATAAGTCTGCAATACTGGAAGACATTAAGAATGACCGTTACTTGCCGCAAGCCATTCTTGGTGTGGAAATTCCAAAAGGAGGCGGAAAGTTCCGACTCTTAGGAATCCCAACAGTAGTGGATAGACTACTTCAACAAGCCGTATCACAAGCAATGATGCCAAGATTTGAAAAAGATTTTAGTGTGAACAGCTTCGGATTTCGCCCCAACAAAAACGCCCGCCAAGCGGTAGGCAAAGCCTTGAGGAACATTCACGAAGGCTACAATTATATTGTGGACATTGACCTAAAGACCTTCTTTGACGAAGTGGATCATTGCTTGTTGCTGAGCCTGATTTACCAAAAGGTAAAATGCCCAACCACCCTGCGATTAATCCGCAAATGGTTGCGAGTGCCGATACTTATTAAAGGGAAACTGGTCAAACGACGAAAAGGCGTTCCGCAGGGGAGTCCGATAAGTCCGCTTTTGTCAAATATTTTGCTCCATGAATTGGACAAAGAACTGACACGAAAAGGCTTAAAGTTTGTCCGTTATGCCGATGATTTTAGTATCTATACCAAATCGAAATACCAAGCCAAAACGGTTGGTAACGCTATCTTTCTATTTTTGAAAGACAAGCTGAAACTAACCATTAATTTGGAAAAGAGCGGGATTAGAAAACCCATTCAGTTCACGATATTGGGATTTTCGTTTGCATCGACCTATCAAAAAGGGGTAAAGGGCAGGTATCAATTAACGGTAGGTGACAAAGCTTGGGCAAAACTAAAGCAGAGTTTAAAAGAAGTTACGCGCAAAACCGCACCGAGAAGTTTCGAGGAACGCATCCGAAAAATCAACGAAATCCAACGGGGATGGTTAAACTATTTTCGGGGGACTAGTATTCAAGGAAAATTACGAGATATTGACGGATGGTTGCGCAATAGACTGCGCTATTGCATTTGGACGGACTGGAAGAAACCCGAACGCAAAAGGAAAAACCTGATACGACTAGGGATTGACAAAGACCACGCTTATGCATGGAGCAGAACCAGAAAAGGAGGATGGCGCATCGCCCAAAGTCCAATTCTAACCACTACAATTACCCTACTGCGACTTAAGAAGAAAGGCTATCAATCAATGTTGGAGATTTACATGGAACTCAACCCATCACTTTGCGAACCGCCGTATACGAGACCCGTACGTACGGTGGTGTGAGAGGCGCACTCCGTCAGTTTCTGGCGGAGCCGTCTACTCGATTGGCGAATCGGTTTTATGGACGGTCACACTTTCCATTAGGCTGAGTAAAACTTTAAAATTATGTCAGATAAAAAAAAAGATGATGATGATTTATTTATTATTATAGTATTAGCTTTTGTATCTATTTTATGTAGTTTAAGTACGCTATTATAGTACTTATAATTGCTATAACTAATGTTATTACTATTGTAATATTATTCCCTTTTTGTATCCAATGATTTTTAATCATCCATTTAATTTTTAGTCTTTCAATGAAATTCAGTTTAACATAAAAGCTACTACCGTTTGTAATTGTAATTTTAGCATTGTATTTGTTTTGGTATATATCGTGCCTGTTTATGTATTCTACTTCGTATGTGGCTTTGTTAGACTTAATTATTTTAATGTCTTGAATATCTAATAATGATTGATTATGTTCTTGCTCTTCATTTTGGATGAATTTTACAATTTTGTTGTCAAAAATAATTATTCTTCCAGAATTTATATCGCAACCACTATCGCTTAAATTTCGGTTTATGTCGGTTTCTATTTCCACTTATATTATTTTAAATTAAACTACTAATCAGTGATTCTTCGGAATCTCACAAATACAAAAAAAATGCAATATTCAGATTTAAAAACCAAAATTCAACAACAAGTCATTTTAATAAATGAACTTTTACTAAAAGCGTGTGAAGAAGATTTATTAGTTAAAATTTCAACTCCATCCAAAACAATTGGAAGAGATGGTGATTTAGAAAGTAAGTATTATAACGAAATTGAAATTAATCTTCTTGTTTCTCTATAATACTTCTTAATTGTTTATCAAGTCCATCGAATGAATCTAAAAAATCTTCAAAAGTTTTTCCTTTGTGTTGATTATTTTTACTGAAATCATCTTTATATTTATCAAATAGGAAGGTATAAATTTTATAAATTCTTTGCTCTGTTCTGACTTGATTGCTAACAATTAATTCAAGTAATTCTCGGTCTGTGTACTGGTCAAGTGCTTTTAATTCCATAATTTATTGTTTTCTGTTATATTCTCTTCTTCTACTAAACTGTTCGCCAACTCGTTTATACTCGCTACAAAGTAGCGACAATCTACCCAATTATGGCTGTATTGTCGCTATTGAATAACGCATTTCTAACAAATATAGAAATAATATTTTTATTACAAAATATCGGAAAGACTATTACTTAGAGGGATTTCTAATTTTATAGGAAAGAGAATAAGAAAATAAAGAAAACCTTAAATCATCTTTTTAAGTTGTGCGATATTTTTAAGGGTAATCTTTTTTCCTTTTAATTCGATTAAACCTAATTTATTAAAATCAGATAATAGACGAATACAGCTTTCGGTAGCTGTACCAATCATGCTGGCGAGTTCGTCTCGGGTTAATTGAATTTTTAGGCTATCGTCTTCATTTTTGCCAAAAGTATCCTGAAGATAAAGTAAGGTTTCGGCCAGACGTTCTTTAACGGTTTTTTGAGCCATATTCACCATTTGGCTATCGGCTTCTTTAAGATCGCCACAAATGGTTTTCATGACATTCATCGAAAACTGATTGTTTTTGTCGAAGAATCCCATGATTTCACTTTTTGGAATAAAACACACTTGCATGTCTTCGAGTGCAACGGCACTAAGGTTTACAGGTTCGTCGCTTATCATCGAGCGTTGTCCTAAAAGTTCCCCTTTAGTAACCAGTTTTACAATATGATCTTTGCCATTCGGGCTTAATTTGGTCAACTTACAAACACCATCTTTTACACAAAAGATGCCGTTTACATTTTCGCCTTCTTCAAAAATGATTTCTCCTTTTTTTATTAAACGAGACGTCTTGCACTCGGCAAGTTTTACTAATTCGTCTTTGTTTAGTGCTTTTAAAGAGCTGAATTCTCTAACGATACATTGTTCGCATTTACTCATTTTACAAAAAGGTTTAATTGTAAATGTAAAATTACTCATTTATATGACATATATCATATTCTGCCTAAGATTCATTTAAGAGCTTTGCATTAGGTAAAATGAGCAAAGTTATGGACACACAACGCTGTTTCCATTGTGGTTTAGATATTGTAGCGGAAGCTGAAATTATTTTTGACGAAAAAACATTTTGTTGTGCCGGTTGTAAAACGGTTTATGAAATTTTTAGTCTCAATGATTTGACTTCTTATTATGATTTCGAAAAATCACCTGGAGCAACCCCACAGGATATAAAAGGTAAATATGATTTTTTAGACAATGAAAACATCGTTTCAAAATTATTGGAATTTCAAGAGGATACAACCGCTATTGTTTCACTTAGCATTCCTCATATACATTGTAGCTCTTGTATTTGGATTCTGGAAAATTTACAGCGTCTTCAAGAAGGAATAAATGTTTCCCAGGTTAATTTCCCTGATAAAAAAGTACGGATTAACTACAATCCCCAAATCGTTTCGCTTAGTAAAATTGCGTACTTACTGAGTTCTATTGGCTATGAACCTTATATCAGTTTAGAAAATTACGAATCAGGAACGCAAAACGTTGATAGAAGTTTAACCTATAAATTAGGGGTTGCTTTCTTTTGTTTTGGAAATATCATGCTGCTTTCGTTTCCGGAATATTTTGAGGTGAAAGAATTTTGGCTGGACAATTACAAGCCTTTTTTCAGGTGGTTAATTTTTGCGTTGTCATTGCCATCTTTTTTGTATTCAGCTAGTGGCTATTATGTTTCTGCTTATAAAAGTATCAAAACGAAGATGCTCAATATTGATATTCCTATTGCCTTAGGAATTATTATCTTTTTTATTCGAAGCACCGTTGATATTGTTATGGACTACGGTTCCGGTTTTTTTGATAGTCTGACAGGTTTGGTTTTCTTTATGCTTTTGGGCAAAATGTTCCAAATCAAAACCTATAGTTTCCTGAGTTTCGAAAGAGATTTTAAATCCTATTTCCCGGTTGCTGTTACACGAATAAACACCGATGCTTCCGAAGAAAGTGTGGCTGTTTATGATATTAAAAAAGGCGACCGATTACTCATAAGAAACCAGGAGTTGATCCCTGTAGACGGAATTTTGATAAGCGAAACAGCTGCAATTGATTACAGTTTTGTAACGGGTGAATTTATTCCGATAAACAAGAATTCAGGCGATAAAGTTTTTGCAGGAGGAAAACAAATTGGAAAAGTAATCGAAATGGAAGTGTTGTTTTCGGTTTCTCAAAGTTATTTGACCCAATTGTGGAGTAATGATGTGTTTCAGAAAAATGTCGAGCAAAAACATAAAAGCATCACCGACAGTATTTCCCGTTATTTCACACCTATATTATTGTTGATTGCTTTTGTGGGATTTGGCTATTGGATTTTTAAAGATGTCAATACAGCTTTTAATGTCTTCACTGCGGTATTAATCGTGGCTTGTCCCTGCGCCTTGGCTTTGACGGCACCTTTTACTTTGGGAAATGTATTGCGAATTGTAGGCAAGCAAAAGTTTTATCTCAAAAATGCTTTGGTAATAGAGCAATTGGCAAAAGTGGATACGATTGTTTTTGATAAAACCAGAACGATAACGACCAATAAAAAATCGAATATTTTTTATGAATCCTCCCCCAACCCCTCCGAAGGAGGGGAGCCAGGAAAAGTAATGAGTAATGAAAATATTAGATTAATAAAATCAGTGCTTCGAGCGTCTAATCATCCTTTAAGCCGAATGTTGTATGACTTTTTACCGGAAATGGGAAGGGTGAAAATTGACCATTTTGAAGAAATTACCGGAAAAGGAATTCAGGCAGAAGTAGAGAGCAATTTTATCAAAATAGGTTCTGAAGAATTTTGCACTCCGTCTTTATCGGTTTCTTCTCCCTCTCCTTTGGAGAGTCCCGAAGCGTCGGGAGGGGAGAGGACTTCGGTTCACATCCAGATTAATGAGGAGTATTACGGGAAATATGTTTTCAAAAATCAATATCGTGAAGGCTTAGAGGAACTTTTTAAAAGCCTGAATAGTAATTATCAAATCAAAGTGCTGTCAGGCGATAATGCGGGAGAAAAAGACGCTTTAGAACAACTTTTGCCTAAAAGTACGGAGCTTATTTTTAATCAAAAACCAGAACAAAAGCTGGAGTTTATCAAGCAATTACAGGATTCAGGTAAAAATGTAATGATGGTGGGCGATGGCTTAAATGATGCCGGAGCTTTGGCACAAAGCAATATAGGGATTTCGATTTCTGAAAATGTGAATGTTTTTTCACCTGCCTGTGATGCTATTTTAGAAGCAGGTCAATTCCAAAAACTACATTATTTCCTGAAACTTTCTAAGAAAGCGATGTTAGTGATAAAGATGAGTTTTGGTCTGTCCTTACTCTATAATGTAGTGGGTTTAACTTTTGCAGTTACAGGCAATTTAGAACCTCTGGTAGCGGCTATTATTATGCCTTTAAGTACCATTACTATTGTGAGTTTTGTGACTGTAATGAGTAATTATTACGCCAGGAAGTTAGAGGTTAGAAGTTAGAAGTGGGGAAATTACGCGACTTCCCCTCCTTTGGAGGGGTGCCCAGCGGGCGGGGTGGTTTATTTTGAATAACAAACAGTATTAAAATTCAAAGCATGATAAATGTCATAGTATGCCTGAAACAGGGAGTCTAATTTTGGGGTATAAATTTTTAAGGTATGAGTGTCATCTATTTATTAATCACCATTAGCATATTCGTTGCCGTTGGCTTTTTCGTCGCTTTTGTTATTGCGGTAAAAAGTGGCCAATATGACGACGATTACACACCCTCGGTCAGAATGTTGTTTGACGATGAGCTCAAAAAAGTTAAGAGTGAGGAGTTGAAAAAGTTAAGCGACTATAAACAAACTTCTGACTCTTAACACCTAACACTTTACGTATAACTTATAACCTTTTAATAAAAAAAATATGGAAATGCAGCAGTTTTATTACGACAACAAAATTGTTAAGAAGTTTATTTATGCTACCATTGTTTTTGGGGTAGTCGGCATGGCGGTCGGGCTTTTATTGGCAATCTTATTTTTATTCCCTAACCTGACTGATGGGGTTTCCTGGTTGAGTTTTGGTCGATTAAGACCTTTGCATACCAATGCTGTTATTTTTGCTTTTGTTGGTAATGCCATGTTTGCGGGGATTTATTATTCTTTGCAACGATTGTTAAAAGCAAGGATGTACAGTGATTTTTTGAGTAATCTTAATTTTTGGGGATGGCAATTGATTATTGTTGCGGCGGCTATTTCCTTGCCTTTAGGATACAGTACCTCTAAAGAATATGCCGAATTAGAATGGCCTATAGATATTGCTATTGCTTTGATTTGGGTAGTTTTTGGTATCAATATGATTGGGACTATTTTAAAAAGAAGAGAGCGTCATTTGTATGTTGCCATTTGGTTTTATCTGGCCACTTTTGTTACGGTAGCGGTGTTGCATATCTTTAATAGCTTGGCTTTGCCGGTTTCGGCTTTAAAAAGTTACTCTGTTTATGCGGGAGTTCAGGATGCTTTGGTGCAATGGTGGTACGGTCACAATGCGGTGGCTTTTTTCCTGACTACGCCATTCTTAGGATTGATGTATTATTATATCCCTAAAGCAGCTAATCGTCCGGTTTATTCTTATAGATTGTCTATTGTTCACTTTTGGTCATTAATATTTTTATATATCTGGGCTGGACCTCACCATTTATTGTATTCTGCTTTGCCTACCTGGGCACAGAATTTAGGAGTTGTTTTCTCAGTAATGTTGATTGCTCCGTCTTGGGGAGGAATGATAAACGGATTGTTGACTTTGCGTGGAGCCTGGGACAAAGTGCGTACCGAACCCGTTTTGAAATTCTTTGTAGTGGCTATTACAGGTTATGGAATGGCAACTTTTGAAGGGCCAATGTTATCACTTAAAAATGTAAATGCTATTGCGCATTTCACCGATTGGATTATTGCTCACGTACACGTAGGAGCTTTGGCCTGGAACGGATTTATGGCTTTTGGTGTTATCTATTGGTTAGTTCCAAGAATGTCAAAAGGGCCTTTGTACTCTCTTAAATTAGCCAATGTACACTTTTGGATAGGAACTTTAGGAATCATCCTTTATACTTTACCAATGTATGTTGCCGGTTTCCTGCAAGCGTCTATGTGGAAACAATTTAATCCTGATGGAACCTTGACTTATGGAAACTTTTTAGAAACGGTGACCCAGATTATTCCAATGTATTGGATGCGTGCCGTAGGAGGGACTTTATATATAACAGGGATGTTTGTTTTAGTGTATAATATTTATAAAACGGTAAAAGCAAACGATGTAATTGAAGACGAATTAGCTGAAGCTCCTGAATTGCAAAAAATCAGAAGCAGAAGAGTACAGGGAGAAAAATTCCACCCTTGGTTAGAAAGAAAACCAATTCAGTTAACCATTCTGGCTACTGTTGCTATTTTGATTGGAGGAATTATCCAAATCGTTCCTACGATTATGGTAAAATCAAATATCCCAACTATTACAAGTGTAAAACCATATACTCCATTAGAACTGGAAGGACGTGATTTGTATATCCGAGAAGGCTGTGTGGGCTGTCACTCTCAAATGGTACGTCCGTTTAGAAGTGAGGTGGAACGTTACGGATCACAATCTAAAGCAGGGGAATTTGTATACGATCATCCATTCCTTTGGGGGTCTAAACGTACAGGACCTGATTTATTGAGGGTAGGAGGGAAATACAATGACAACTGGCACTTTAATCACTTGTGGTCTCCACAAAGTACTTCTGCGGGTTCTATTATGCCAGGATACAAATGGTTATTTGACAATAAAGCATTGGATGTTTCTGATATCGAAGGCAAGATGGAAACAATGAGAACGCTGGGAGTTCCGTATAGCGATACTGATATTGCCAATGCTCAAAAAGCAATTAAAGAACAGTCTCAAGAAATTGAAAATAGCCTGCATGCCGATCCTGATTTTGTAAAAAGTTATGAAGACAGTAAAAAGAAAGCAGTAGCTAGGGGCGAAAAATTTGTTCCAATGCAGAATAGGGAAATTGTTGCCTTGATTGCTTACATCCAAAGATTAGGAACTGATATTAAAGTGAAAAAATAGTTTTTGACGTACTGAGTTTCTAAGGTTCTAAGTAGCTAAGAAAGTAAGCTAAAAACTTAGGAACTTAGTCACTCAGCATCTTAGAACCTTAAAAAGAAAAAATATGTTTGAACAAATAAAACACAATATGGAAACTATCGCGGGAGTAGCGATATATCCGATACTATCGTTATTGATTTTCTTTTTCTTCTTCGTAGGATTAGCTTTTTGGGTTTTCTCCTATAAAAAAGAAAAAATAAAGGAGTTGAGCCAGATTCCCTTTGAAAGATAGTTTATAGTATAATTTCAAAATAATTAAAATGAAAAAACTAATTCCAGTATATGTTAGAGTGCCCGTGATTTTCTTCATCATTTTTGGTGCAATGGAATATTTTATTGACTCAGGTGATCGGGCTGCATTTATAAAATATCCTATGGTGGATCTTATTCTGTTGGTGATTTTATTGCTAATAATTGCAGTAGAAATGATTGTAAGTGCCGTAGATGCTATTGTTTACCAAATATTGCCAGAGGAAGAAAAAGCAAAATTAGCTGCCGAAGAAAATTTGAAAGTAAAAGAGTCAGCATGGTTTAAAAATTTGATGAGTAAGCTAACCCGAACTGTGCCAATTGAAAATGAAGCTAGTTTATTGCTAAACCACGATTATGATGGCATCAAAGAATTAGACAATAATTTGCCGCCTTGGTGGGTGTATTCTTTCTATGCTTGTATCTTATTTGCCGGGATATATCTAGTGCGTTTTGAAATTCTGGGTGCTGATAATCAGGAAATGGAATTGAAAAAAGAATTGGCTCAAGCCAAAGTAGAAGTCGCCGAATACATGAAAAATGCACCCGATTTAATGGATGAAAAAACGGTAACACAGCTTACTGAACCTGCTGATTTAGCCATTGGGAAAGAAATTTTCACCACTAATTGTGCTGCTTGTCACAGAGCCGATGCAGGTGGACAAATTGGACCCAACCTGACTGACGATCACTGGATTCTTGGTGGTGGAATTAAAAATGTGTTTCATACGATTACTAATGGAGGTCGTGATGGAAAAGGGATGGTTTCTTGGAAAACTAATGGAATGAAACCTAGAGATATTCAAAAAGTGGCGAGTTATGTACTCTCTCTTAGAGGAAGTAATCCGAAAGATCCAAAAGCACCGGACGGTGAAATTTGGGTAGAAGAAAAAGCTGTTACTTCGGAAAAATTATAAAAGTTATTACAACCATTAAGAAATTGAGAGTCATTAAGTTTTAGCTTAATCTTCTTAATTTCTTAATGGTAAAAAAAGATACAAAATGTCAAAAATAACCAACGAAGCTTTTAGTCCCGATAGCTATCGGGATACCATTGGAACAATTGACAAAGAGGGAAAAAGGAAATTTATTTATCCTAAAAAACCTTCGGGCAAATTTTACAGTTATAGAAAAGGATTGAGTTATTTTCTATTATTGATTCTGATTGCCAATCCGTTTCTGAAAGTAAATGGCAATCAGTTCATGATGTTCAACATTCTGGAACGTCGCTTTAATATTTTTGGGTTTCCATTTTGGCCTCAGGATTTTTATCTCGTTGTGCTTTCTATGCTCATTGGGGTGGTGTTTGTCATCTTATTTACGGTAATATTTGGGCGTATTTTTTGTGGTTGGATTTGTCCGCAGACGATATTTCTGGAAATGGTTTTCAGAAGAATCGAATATTGGATAGAAGGAGACAGAGGAGCTCAAATGCGATTAGCAAAACAAGAATGGAACGGCGAAAAAATCAGGAAAAAAGGATTAAAATGGACATTGTTCCTGATTATTTCTTTTGGTATAGCCAATGTGTTTTTGGCTTATCTGATAGGAAGTGATGCGTTGATTGAAATGATTGAAGATAGTCCGCTGAATCATTTAAAAACCTTGATTTCCTTATTGATTTTTACGGGGATATTCTATTTTATTTTTGTTTGGTTTAGAGAGCAGGTTTGTATCATTGCCTGTCCTTACGGAAGGTTGCAAGGCGTTCTTTTAGATAATAAGTCTATAAATGTGGCTTATGATTTTGTTCGTGGCGAAAAAGAAGCAGGACGAGCTAAATTCAATAAAAAAGAAGACAGGGATTTAAGTGGAAAAGGCGATTGTATTGATTGTCGACAATGTGTGAATGTATGTCCTACTGGAATTGACATTCGTAACGGAACCCAATTGGAATGCGTGAATTGCACAGCTTGTATTGATGAATGCGATTCGATTATGGAAAGTATCGGATTTCCGAAAGGATTGATTCGTTATGCTTCTGAAGATGAAATAGAGAAAAAAGCGCCTTTTAAATTCACCGCAAGAATGAAAGGTTACAGCGCTATTTTAATCATTTTGATAGGAATGCTAATTGGTTTATTGTTTTTGCGTACCGATGTGGAAGCACTTATTTTAAGATTACCGGGGCAGTTGTATCAGCATAAAGGCGAAAATATAAGTAATGTGTTTACCTATAAAATCATCAATAAGACTAATAATGATTTCAATACCATTCATTTTAAACTCGATGGTATAAAAGGGACATTAAAATTGGTTGGAAACCAAATTTTAAAAGTACCCAAACAAGGCATGAGTAGCGGAACCTTATTTGTTGAAATCAATCAGTATTTATTAGAAAATGATAAAACAAAATTAAAAATTGAAGTGTACAACGGCGATAAAAAAATTGAAACCACCGCAACCAGTTTTTTAAGCCCGAGAACATTTGATTGATCCCCTAGCCCCCAAAGGGGGGACTTTTATAGGGATTAGAAAAAGGATATTTTAAGATATAGAAAAGATGAAAAACAGCAATTTAAAAGATTTAAATACTTCTGTGGGAGTTCCCCCTTTGGGGGCTAGGGGGATTAATTGGGGAACAGGATTAGTAATTGCCATAGCGTTGTTTATGAGTTTTATATTGTATTTTGTCATTAAAGTACAATCCAATTCAAAATACGATAATGAGCTGGTGGTGGAAGAATATTACAAACATGACGCCCGTTTTCAGGAAGAAATGGAACGCGTTCAAAATGCACATGATTTAAAGCAAAAACCAATTATCAGCTATACTAGCGAAGGAATTACAATCGTTTTTCCGGAATCGTTTACTTCAAACCAAATTACAGGAACAGTGTCCCTCTACAGACCGTCTAACAAAAAATTAGATTTCGATACTCCGATTTCGTTGTCTAATCCAACTTTGCTCATACCTAAATCAAAATTGGTAGGCGGTCAATGGGACATTAATATGGAATGGCAATATGAAGGGAAAAAGTATTTGACGAAACAACCTATTTATATACAGTAAAAAAGTTAAGGGTTATGAGTTAAGTGTTAAAAGGCGTAAATGATAACTCTTTGATATTCTGGATACTTAACTTCTAACGCATAACTCCTAACTTCAAAAAAAAAAAATGCTTTACACCGCTCTACTATTCGGACTCATAAGTAGCTTTCACTGCATCGGAATGTGCGGTGCTATTGCTATGATGTTGCCAGTAGATAGAAGCAATCCTGCAAAAAAAGTAACGCAAATTATTACCTATCATTTGGGACGAATAACCGCTTATGCCACAATTGGTTTTATTTTTGGTTTGCTGGGGAAAGGTTTTTTTATGGCTGGAATGCAACAAAAATTATCCATTATTATTGGAATATTGATGATTGTAGCAATTGTAATTCCAGAGAAAGTATTTGCCAAGTATAATTTTTCAAAACCTGTTTTTAGATTAATTTCCAAAGTAAAACAAGTTTTAGGAAGTCAGTTTAAAAAGAAATCCTATCAATCGCTTTTCACTATTGGGTTGTTAAACGGATTTTTACCTTGCGGAATGGTATATGTAGCCTTGTTTGGAGCCATTGCTATGCAAAGTACTAGTTTAGGTGTTTTGTATATGGTTTTATTTGGTTTAGGAACCGTTCCGTTGATGAGTTCTGTGGTCTATATCAATTCGATTTTGACTGTTCCGGTGAGAAACAAAATACAAAAAACAATTCCTTATGTGGTGGTTTTAATAGGAGTGTTGTTTATCCTGAGAGGATTAGGACTAGGAATTCCTTATGTTTCTCCCACTACAATGAGTTTATTTGTTCAGGCAAATCCTAATTGTCATTAATTAGGATATTTTGGTTTAAAAAGTTTTTTAATGAAAGCTGTTTTGCAATTTGTGGAACAGCTTTTTTTGATTTATTGTTCGTTTGTGAGTTTTTCTGGATTTTGTCTGCAATCAAATACATTGGCAACATAAACAATTAGTTTGGTTTCATCTATCCAGTATATAATCTTGTAATTTTTGTAGACTAGATATCTAAATTACTGAACTCTATCAGATAATAATTCTTCTTTTTGTCCTCTATAAGCATTTTTATCTAATGTTAAGGAAGTATCAATGATTCCATTTATTAACTTTTGGGCAACCCTAATTCCAGCCCTGAACTTGTAGTATTCAAAAATATCATCAAGTTTGTCTTCAGCAAATTCAGTCCAGAAAACAGTTAGCTACATTTCTGAACTTTTCTTTTCAAATCCTTTGCCGAAATTACCCGACCATTTTTTGAATCTTCTATGGATTGGTCAATTTCATTGTTGAATTGCTCCATACTCATAGGTTTCATTTCCTTCTCTAAAAGTTCAGCTTTTCGTTTGTGAAGAAGTTTTTCTAAACCTACAATTATTTCCTCATTTTGGAGTCTGAGAAATTCTTGGATAAATGATATTTTTCTAGCTTCTAAATCCATCCTTAAATTATTTTATTCAAATGTACAAAATTATTCTAAATGTTGTTTTTATTAAGGCTGCTTGCTGTTGGTTTCCAGTATGTTTAAAAAAGTTTTAATATATCGGAAAATAAACCCCGTTTAAATTATCTTAAACGAGGTTGGGATTTATGGAGATTTATATTTTTGAATAGTTTGTCTAAGGGCTACTTTATCTTGTAAGCGGTATTAATTAGTTGTCAAAAAGTTGTTTCAAAGTATTAATTGCAATGAACATTTTACCACTATCAGGAAGTTGTATAAAACCATATTTTTTATAGAATTTTACAGCGTCTTCATCAATAGGGTCTACTACTATTGCATAAGAGCCAATTTCTTTCGAAATTTCATAACTTCTTTTTAAAGCATCAATCAATAAAATTTTACCTATTCCTTTTCCTTGATATTTTAGATCAATTGCTAATCTTCCTAAGAGTGTTGTTGGAATAGAGGTGTAAGATTTGGGTAATTTTTTTTGAATTTCATCTGGAAGACTACTGAGAGGAATACTATTATTAGATAATGTATAATATCCACAAATGGTATCTGTTGTATCATCTAATAAAACAAAACAACCAGAAAGTTTACGTTTAATATCCTGTCCTGCTTGATTTTTGAGATAGTTATTCAATAAATCTTTTCCACAATCAAATCCTTTTTTGTTATGCTTGCTTTCTAAAAGTTTAATCATCTGATTTAGAGATAAAAGCATTATAGTCGTTTAAGGCATCTGATAAAGCTTTATTTGGACTTTTAGATTTAGTTATTGCATCAAAAAATATTTTGCTATCTCTTTCCGAAGCTATAATTTGTTCTTTTTCCTTAATAATTTCTTTAGCCTTTTCTTCAACGGTTGCCATAATAAAATCAGTCAAATTTCTGAAACCACCTAAAAGCGCAGCCTTTTCAAAGAATTGTTTTTGTTCTTTGGGAAGTCTTGCATCAAATCGTGCTTGTTCTTTTGCCAGAGTACTCATAATTTTATTATTTATTTACAAATGTACGTTTAAATCCCGTACTAATAATTAAAATGTACGTTAAATTTACGTACACAATAAGCCAGAGCTGACATCAATTTCACTAGAACTGAAGATTATTACACCGTCATTGAAAATAAAGCCGTTTCGGGGGCTTTTCTTTTTAGGTGTAAATCAAATGCCATACAGATATTTCTAACATAGGCTTTGCCTTTATTGGTAACCTGAATTCCGTTTTCATTGATTATAAGGATGCCATCTTTTTCCATTTCTCGCAGTTGTTCCAAAACTTCGGGAATTTCTTTGAAATAAGTAGCGGTTTTGTCCCAAGTGGTTTCAAATTGGCACATTAGATTCAGAATGTGTTTTCTAATGATCAGATCTTCATTGTTTAACAGATGTCCTCTAAAAATAGGTAGTTTGTCCCATTCTAAAAGTTGGTAATAATCCTCTAAATTTTTCTCATTTTGGGCAAAACTATACCAGCTGTCACTAATTGAAGAGACACCTAAACCAATCATCAGTTTTGTTTTAGAAGAACTGTAGCCCATAAAATTGCGGTGCAATTGACCTTTTTTAAAGGACTGATACAAACTATCAGTTTCTAAGGCAAAATGATCCATTCCTATTTCGTGGTAGCCATTTTTTTGTAATAATTCTTTTCCCACTTGGTACAATATTCTTTTTTCATTGTCTTTAGGAATATCTTCGTCTTTAAAACCGCGCTGTCCATTTCCTTTTATCCAAGGCACATGGGCATAGCTGTAAAAAGCCAATCGGTCGGGCTGTAGTGATTTTGTTTTTTCGATAGTATCGACAACATCTTCTATTTTTTGAAAAGGCAAGCCAAAAATAATATCGTGACCAATAGAGGAATAGCCAATTTCTCTGGCCCAAAAAGTAACTTTGGCAACATTATGAAAAGGCTGCTCGCGATGAATTGCTTTTTGTACTTTTTCGGAATAATCCTGAACGCCAAAACTCACTCTTCTAAAACCTAAATCGTAGAGTTTTTGTAAATGTGCATGAGTAGTATTGTTAGGATGTCCTTCAAAACTAAATTCATAATTTTCCGCTTTCACAGCATAAGCAAAGATACCATTGATTAAATCTTCTAAGGTTTTAGTCGAAAAAAAAGTAGGTGTTCCTCCACCCAAATGGATTTCTTTGATGATTGGTTTTTCGTCAAGAAGTTGGCTATACAAACGCCATTCTTTTAAAACCGCTTGAATATAAGGTGATTCTACAGTGTGGTTCTTAGTAATTCGTTTGTTACAACCACAAAAAGTGCACAGGCTTTCGCAGAACGGAAGATGAATATACAAACTGATGCCTTCTTCAGCATTGCTTTCTACAAACGTTTTTTTGAAAGATGAAATCCAATCTTCATATGAAAATCCGGCTTCATTCCAGTACGGAACAGTTGGATAACTGGTATATCTGGGGCCAGGTACATTGTATTTTTGTATCAAAGAATTTTTCATGATGGTCTAATTTTTATCATTCAAAAGTAAATCGATTTGAAACGATTTGAAATGATAATTATCATGGTTGTGGAAGTTAGAAGTTAGAGGTTAGAGGTGGGAAGTGGGTAGTAGGAAGAGGGGAGTAGTCAAACATTGTGTAAAAAAAACAGCGATTCTCAGTTTGAAAATCGCTGTTTTTTATCTAGCTTCTGGTGTCTGTTTTTTAAACTTCTAACTTTTCCTGTTATTCTTGATTTATATTTCTAAGTTGTTTTAGTTTTTCTTTCCATGTATCAAGGCTTTCTTTGTGAATAGCAATGTTTTTTCGAACTTCTAAAACAATAGAATTTTCTTTTTTAGCGTTTTTGGTATTGGTGAAAAACTGAATGTTATTTTCTAATTGGAAAATTTCGTTTTGTACTTCTTCGATTTTACGAATAATAAAAATCTTTTCGTTTTCTATTTTTCGGTTATCACCCCCTTCAGAAAGATTTCCTATTTTATTAGCAAAACGCATCATTTCAGAATCTTTTTTGCTCAAACTCAATTTGTCAAAAAGGGCATCTAATATTTTATTAAATTTCCCTTCGATATGTCTTCTGGTAAAAGGTACTTTGCCGTAGCTTTTCCAGTTTTCAATGTGCAGTTTTATAGCATCTAAATCGGTTTTGTGTTCTCCTGTTAACTGAAATTCTTTTATAGCTTCCAGATAGGCTTTCTTTTTATCAAAAGCTTCCATTTCTTCGGCATTATGCTCATTTTGTTGTTCTTTTAGACGATCAAAAAAATGATTACAGGCTTCTTTAAATTCAGCCCAAACTTTATCAGAATATTTTCTAGGAACATGACCTATTTTTTTCCAATCCTCCTGAATTTGTTTCATGATTGGAGTAGTAGCTGCAAAATCTTCATTGTCTTTTAATTCATTTGCTTTAGCTACTAAGGCATTTTTTTTAGTCAGATTTTCATTTTGTTCTTTCTTGATGTCTTTGTAAAAAGAGTTTTTGAAGGAATTAAAATTTCTAACCGCAGTTTTAAAGGCTGCCCAGGTTGCTTCGTTTACATCAGTAGGAACTTTTCCAGTTGAGAAAAAAGCCTCTCTTAAAGCTTCTACTTTTTCTATTTGAACGAGCCATTGCGAATGCGCATTTACTTTTATAGTCGCTAATTCTTCAATTTGGGCAATAATAGAGTTCTTTTTCTCTAGATTTTCATGCTCAGTTCCTCTTATTTTTTCAAAAAGGACTTCGCGTTTGTCGTGCATTTTTTTAGTTAAATCACTAAATTGATTCCAAATGGTATCGCGATGTTCTCTGGAAACAGGACCAATTTCTTCTTTCCAGATGCGGTGTAAATCTTGTAATTCTCTAAATGCTTTATTGATATCTTGCTCCTGTATTAATTCTTCTACACGCGCAATTATTTTTTGTTTTTGCTCTAAATTGTGTTTGAAATCTAAATCTCGGGCTTCTCTATCGAGGTGTAAATAATCGTAAAAATTCTCTACATGAAAATGATAGTTGTTCCAAACGTGGTTGTATTTGTCTTTTGGGATAGCACCTGCATTTTTCCAACGCTCTCTTAATTCGTTGAAATGTTTTAGGGTATCTTTAATATTTTCATTTGGATTAATCAGCTCTTTTAGTTCTTCAACTATGGCTAGTCGAACTTCTAAATTAGTTTTTAGATTGTTTTGTAAACTTTTAAAATGGGTGTTTTTATTGTCTTTATATAAAGTATAAAATTGATCAAATTTTGTTTTTAAAGGGAAATGATACTGAAATTCTTCGGTGCTTTCTGGGTTTTCGGCGTGGAATTCTTCTTTTTTCTCTTCGATAAAATGGTTGTATTTTGACAAAAACGCTTTTTTGATTTCTTCGATATGGTCACGTATCGACATGACTTTTTCATTCGAAACCAGTTTTTGCAACTCATCAACTAATACTTCCATCGACAAAGTATCATAATCAAGCATCGGAATTTCGTGACGGGCTTTTAAGGTTTCGTCTTCGTTTTCTTCAGCGTTTGATGCTTCAATTTCGTTTAAAGCTTGTTGCTTTTCACAAATTACTGCTGCTTCATCTGTCTCTTCTAAAGTTGGTTCTTGTTCCACTTCAGGATTAGTTGTAGCTTGATTATTCACTTGGATATCAGTAGCTAAATTTCCATCTGACTCATTCTGAGATTGAGGCAGGTTATCATTCGTTTCTTCTAACATTTTTTTAAATGTTTAAGGGTTCTGTGTAATTGGTTAAATCGATGTGGAAAGATAGTAAAGGTCTGTTGAAAAACAAAATAAAACCTTTATTTATAGTTGCTTTAGCTAAAAAAAACATTGTTTTTAAGTAGTTTTTGTACATTAATTAGACCATAATAAGGCATATAAGTTTTTGGTTTTAGTAGAAACAAGAAACTTATATGACTCCTGCCTGTCGGCAGACAGGTATGTGGTAAAAAAATTATTGAGTAACAATAGTTCTAAAAGTCAAGTTAATTCGAGGTTTGAAGATTTTTTTAGTAGGAGGAAGGCGGTGTAGCCAATGGGTTTGGGTTTCGTCTTTCATGACTAAGAGGCTTCCGTGTTCAAGGTTTAGAGAAACAGTTTCTTTGGTTGTTTTGTGTTTGAAAGCAAATTTTCTTTCGGCACCAAAGCTCAATGAAGCTATGGCTCCATTTTTTTTCAAATCTTTTTCTCCATCGCTGTGCCAGGCCATGCCTTCATTGCCATCATGATATAAATTCAGTAAGCAGGAATTGAAGGTTTCGGCAGTTTTTTCTTCGACTAAACGTTTTAATTCTTCCAGTTCCGGAGTCCAAAGAAGCGCTTCTTTAGTTATTTTTGAATAGCTGTATTTAAAATGAGTATCGCCATACCAAGCCACTTTTCGTTTGGTAGTAATGAGTTGGCCAAAAATAATAGCTTCGTCATTTTTCCATTCGATAGTTTCCATTAAACGATTGAAAAAGTGCTGTGCTTTAGAATAATCCATGATTTTACCATAGTACAAAACCGTGCCGTCTTTAGGCAAAAGGTTGGTGTTTTCGTCGAATTCGCTACTAAATAGATCCATGGTTGCGCTTTAAATTTTGCTTTAATAAAATAAAACCAACAATACCTGCGATCAGTGAAGAAAGTAAAATGATAAACTTAGCATTATTAATAATATGCTGGTCATCAAAAGCAAGTAGGGTAACAAAAATAGACATGGTAAAACCAATTCCTCCCAGAAAACCAACGCTTATAATGGTTTTCCAATTCAAATCTTTTGGTAATTTGCATAAGCCCAAAGAAACCGCTAAAAAGCTAAATAAGGCAATGCCTAATGGTTTTCCAATGACTAAGCCCAACATGATTCCGATGCTGTAATGTAAATTTAATGTTGTTATAATATCTGATCCTAAAACAATTGCGGTATTCGCTAAAGCAAATAACGGAAGGATAATAAAGGCAACGGGTTTATTTATAGAATGTTGTAATTTGTATGAAGTAGAATGTTTGCTTCCATCTCCAAAAGGAATAACAAAAGCCAATAAAACGCCAGTAATAGTAGCATGAATTCCAGAATTTAACATAAAATACCACATGATAACTCCTCCTATAAGGTAAGGAATCAGGCTTTTTACTTTCATTCGATTAAGGATAAATAAAAACAACATAATACCAAAAGCAATAGCAAAATTAGTCCAAAAAATAGTTTTAGTATAAAAAACAGCAATTACCAGAATCGCTCCTAAATCGTCGATAACGGCTAAGGCAGTTAAGAAAACTTTTAATGATAATGGTATCCGATTTCCTAATAAAGACAAGACTCCTAAGGCAAAAGCAATATCGGTAGCCATTGGGATACCGGCTCCCGATTGAGCAACGGTTCCGTAGTTGAGTAATAAATAGAGACCGGCAGGTACCAGCATACCTCCTAAGGCTGCAAAAATAGGCAATAAGGCTTCTTTTATATTGGATAATTCACCCAGATAAATTTCCCGTTCTAATTCCAATCCGATTAATAAAAAGAAAATGGTCATCAAACCATCGTTAATCCAATATTCAAGACTTCCGCTTCCTATTCTGGTATGCCAGGTATTAAAGTACTGCTCGGCAAAAATAGAATTGGCCAGGGATAAAGAAACTAAGGTACAGCCAATTAAAACCAGTCCACTGAATTTTTCACTTTCGAAAAAATCTTTAAAAAGGGCTGAATTGTAAAGGCGTTTCATTGTCTTTCTCATCTGTTTTATATTGTTTTGTTCTTTAGTTAAAGACATGATTGCTTTCTACAATTTAGAAAAAAGTAGTTACATACAAAAATAGCGAAATACTTAGTGAAATCCGGTTATAAATTGCGAATGGTCTTTAATTATCTTTATTAAAATAGAGGAACTAGAAATGATTTTTAACTGAATTCAGTTAAAAGAATTTAATTCTGCTTATTAATTTGTTTGCAATTAGTATTTTTGAAATTGGATAAGAAAAAATGCCAATAGCACTTTATGAAAATAGTAATATCACCCGCCAAATCATTGAATTTCGAGAAAGAATTGCCGACAACTCAATTTACTCAACCTTCGTTTTTAAAAGAATCCAGACAAGTTCATAAAGTATTAAAACAGCAATCGCCTAAGGATTTAGCTGATTTAATGTCTATTTCAGATAAGTTAGCCGATTTAAACTGGCAGCGTAATAAAGATTGGAAAACTCCTTTTACACCCGAAAATGCACGTCCCGCCGTTTATACTTTTGATGGCGATGTGTACACAGGATTAGATGCTTACACGATTCCTGTTGAAAAATTAGACGTTCTTCAAGACAAATTAAGAATTCTGTCTGGTTTGTACGGAATCTTACATCCATTGGATTTGATGCAAGCCTACCGACTGGAAATGGGAACGAAATTGCCTATTGGAGACAAAAAAAATCTATATGAATTTTGGAAAACTACTTTAACACATTCGCTAAATAAAGAATTAAAAAAAGGCGAATTGTTTATCAATTTAGCCAGTAACGAATATTTCTCAGCAATTGATACCAAAGCCTTAAAAGTTCCTGTAATCACTCCGGATTTCAAGGATTATAAAGATGGAAAGCTAAAGATGATTAGTTTTTTTGCTAAAAAAGCCCGAGGAATGATGGTGCGTTATATTATTGATACCAATGCCGAAACTATTGACGACCTGAAAGGATTTAATTATGAAGGCTATCAATTTGATGCCAATTTATCCAAAGGAAATCATTTGGTTTTTACTAGATAAAAAGAATTAAGAAAGAGTTTTATAAAAAAGAAGTTTCGAATTCCATAATATTTGATAAGTGGATTCAAGAGCCATAGGCTCGTAATATATTGTAACAATGGATTTTAATCCGTTGAAAGTAGGTAATTATGTATAAAGAAGTTCCGTAGGAACGATTCATTTTTTTTTAAATCTGCCTTTTGTTATCATTGGCTGATATAAATGAATCGTTCCTACGGAACTTTTTATTATCCTATTTTTGTTATCAACGGATTAAAATCCATTGTTACAATATAAATCGTCCGCTATGCGGACTTTATGCCGAATACAAATCTGAAATCTAAAATCTTAGTGCATCGCATCTGCGGGATTGATTTTGTTTTTCCCTTTTTTAATTAATAAAATAAAAGGAATACAACACAAAAACAGCAAACCCAGATACAGGAAAATATCCATATAAGCCAGTACTGTACTTTGTTTCATAACTGAAAAGTCAAGTACTTCATAGGCTTTTTTGAGTGATTCGTTTATCGAATAGCCTTTAGCCATAAAGCCATGTTGTAACTGCGTTAGGCGGTTTTGTACTTCCAATTTGCTACCATCTAAATTAGCCACTAAATTCACACGATGAGTTTGTGATAAACGGGTGATGAAAGTGGTAATAATCGCAATACCAAAAGAACCTCCTAATTGTCTCATCATTCCGGTAAAAGCAGCTCCTTCACCAATATTTTTTCCTTTAAGGGTGGAGAGCGATAAAGTGGTAATAGGTACAAATAGTAATCCTAATCCAATTCCTCTCAAAATTAAAGGCCAATACATGTGCTCGACACCAGTATCTGGAGTCATGTTGAAATACATCAGTAAGGTAAACATAAAGAACATTAGGAAACCTACAGCTACCATATATCCTTGCGGAACACCTTTTTGAATCATTTTACCCACAAACGGCATCATAATAGCCGTGGTAATCGAACCTGGTATTAATAATAAACCGGCATCGGTGGCGGTCCAACCTAAAATAGATTGGGTGTAGATAGGTATAATCAACGTAGAGCCATACAATCCAAATCCCATGATGAAACTCATAAAGGTACCAATTCTTAGGTTTCCGTCTTTTAATACACTTAAATTAACAATTGGATATTTGTACACTAATTGCCTCCAAATAAAAAGGATTAATCCAAATAAAGAAACAACACTCAACGTAACAATTAAATCATCGTTAAACCAATCGTCCTGTTGACCGTGTTCCAAGACAAATTGCAATGAACCAATAAAGGCGGCTAAAAGAATGATTCCGTACCAATCGACCTGATTCGATTTTAATTTCTCACCGTATTTCGGGCTTCTAACAAATGTAAGTGTCAAAAGTGTAGCAATAATTCCCAAAGGAATATTGATATAAAAAATATAAGGCCATGAAAAATTATCTACTAAATAACCTCCTAAAGGCGGACCAAGCGTAGGACCTACAATTACACCCATTCCGTAAATAGCTTGTGCCATTCCACGTTTGGCAATAGGATAACTTTCGGTAATAATGGTTTGTGCTGTTACCAGTAAAGCGCCACCGCCTAAACCCTGGACAAATCGAAAGGCTACTAATTCCCAAATATTCGTTGCATTTCCGCATAAAAAGGAAGAAACAGTAAAAATAATGATCGAAACGGCAAAATAATTACGTCTTCCAAATTGTTGCGAAAGCCAACTTGTCATTGGAATTACAATAACGTTTGCAATAGCATAGGCAGTAATTACCCAGGCAACATCCGTTAAAGTGGCACCCAGGCTTCCCCTCATGTTGGTCAAAGCCACATTGACAATAGTGGTATCTACAATTTCGAGCAAAGCACAAAGTACCGCTGTAATTGTTATGATAACTCTTCTAAAGCCATATTCTACTAAATCGTCGTCTGCTAGTACCATTTTATTCTTTATTGTTTTGGTCTAATCTCGTTTGTTATTTTATACTCACTAAGTGTATTGTTGAAGCGTCAATGGTAGTGTTTTGCGTAATGAAATGAAGCAAAATGTATCGAGAACCCGTTTTAATTCTAATTTTCTTTTTTGCTTGATCAAAAAAGAAACAAAAAAATCAAGTCTTGCGCTTTCTCGTCGGTCAAATTAGTTTTCGAATGCTAAAAGAAAAAAACTCGCTACGCTCAAACAGTTTTTCTTTTTACGCATTCTTAAAACATTTGACACTCGACTGCGAAAGCTAAGGACATTCGGAATCCAGAAATAACAATGATTTGATTCCTAATTAAATTAGCTTTTATAGTTATTTTATATGTACATCAACATCCACATTCATTCCTGGACGCAATAGTTTTACTTTTTCAATATCATTACTAGGATCAATACTAATTTTCACAGGCAAACGTTGGATTGTTTTTACAAAGTTTCCAGTCGCATTATCTGGAGGCAGGATAGAAAAACGAGCTCCTGTTGCCGGAGAAAACGAAGTTACCGTTCCTGTAAATTCATAATCTGGATAAGCATCTACTTTTAAAGCTACTTTTTGACCTGCAATCATTTTGTTCAATTGCGTTTCTTTGAAATTAGCAATTACCCAAGCTTCGTTGTTGTTGATAATGTAAAATAAAGACTGTCCCGGTTGTACCAATTGTCCTGGTTGAATGTCAATTTTAGAAACCTGACCATCAATAGCCGCTGTAATAACGGTATAAGTTAGGTTTAATTTAGCCGATTCTAATAAGGCTTGTGCTCTTTTGATATTAGCCGAAGCCACATCCGTTTCTTTGTTTGAAACTACCGATTTAGCCTGGATAACCGATTTTTGAAAAGCACTCGCTCTTTCTTGTTGTTGTACAATACGCACTTGATTTTCAGCTTCTTGTTTGGCGGCTAAAGCTTGTTCGTATTGTTGTTTTGTAATGGTATGATTTTTATACAAATTGCTGTAACGGTTGAAATCATTGGTTGCCAAACCTAATTTGATTTTAGCTGATTCAATGTTTCCAGATGCCGATTTAACATTAGCATCCGATACTGAAATATTAGCCAGAATACTACCAATATCCGCTTTTGATACTTCAAAATTTCCTTCGGCTGCTGCCAATGCTGCTGTAGTTTCGTCAATTTTTAATTGGTAATCTTTTTGATCAATAGTAAATAAAGTATCTCCTTTTTTTACAAAATCATTGTCTTTAATGTAGACCTTTTTCACATAACCCGAAACCCTTGGAATAATTGGATTCATGTATTTCTCTACCTGTGCATCATCAGTTCCTTCATGAGATAGAGAGTGAATGTATTTGTAAGAACCATATATAACGCCTAATAGAATTAAAGAACCTATTATAGCGATGAATTTTTTGTTTGTTTTTTTCTTTTCCATTTTAGGTATCGATTATATTTTAGAAAGGTTGAAAGTTTGGTTTAATTGTCCTGTTACAGACAGTAAGTTGTAATATTTTTGAATGACATTGGCTTTAGCCACTGTTTTGTTGATTTTTGAACTCAGTTGCTCTACATCGGCTTCTAATAAATCATTAGTATCCGTAAGGCCGTTATCGTATTTGTCTTTTAAAATTCTATAGTTTTCGGTAGCTTGTTCTACGGCTTGAGTGTAAACCACATTTTGTTTTACAGCCAAATCATAATCTTCAAGAGCTTTTTGAACCTGAATCTTGATGTAATCGGTAAGTATCATTTCCGAAGTTTGCAATTCTGCCGCTTGGCTTTTAGCGATTTTCACCTCAGTTGCATTTTTCAGGATACCACTTAGATTATACGAAATTCCAACTCCAAAATTCATGGCGTTTTGAACAGTCACTACATTTTTTAAATCCAAAGTAGTATATCCGCCAATAAGTGAAAGAGAAGGGTAGTAGCCACTTCGAGCCACTTTTATGCGGGCAAGACTTGCTTTTTCCTGAAAACGAAGCGCTTCTAAATCTTTACGATTTTCCAATGCAGGAGTTTCGTCAGAAGGAAGATTATCGAATTTAAAGTCGTAGAAATCACTTTCTTTAATTTCGATTATTGTTTTAGGATCCAGTTTCAATAGATTCGTTAATTCATAATTCACAACATTCAAATTACTTTTGGCCTGGTCTAAAGACAATTGGACTTTAGAAAGTTGTAATTGTGTTTTGAGCAAATCGTTTTTAGGAACAATTTCGTTTTTTTCTAATTCGGTAAAATCTTTTACACGTTGTTCAGCGCTTTTGTAATTCTCATTAAGCAGTTCAACTGTTTTTTGTGCTTTGTATAAAGCCGCATAATAGTTGATGACTTTCATAGCCATTTCTTCTTTGGTTTGCAAAGCATTAGCCGTTTCAGCTTGGTACAAATTATCTGAAACTTTAATGCTGTTTTTTAACTTAAAACCGGAGAAAATAGGCAAAGTAGCATTAATTTGTCCTAAAACTAATTGGTCTACATTAGGCGCTTTTGTATCCGATTCGCTATCACTACTAGAGCTATTGCTTTTCATATTGATAGAAGCCTTAGTCAATCGTTGGTATTGTGCTGAAGCTTTCAAATCGGGATATTTGTTGTTTTTCATCGATTGCAACTCGTATTTCTTAGTCGTTACTTTGGCATCGGCTAAATTTACTTCATTGCTTTTCTCCCAAGCCAGATGAATGGCTTCGTCGAGTGATAAACTCTTTTTTTCCTGTGCTTCTACGGATGTTATTCCCAGAAATAAAATCCCAAAGAGTATTAAATGATTAGCTTTCATATATTAGAAGTGCTTTTATTGTTTGTTGAATGTGCGTTTTAAGTTTTGTTTGTATATAATTTTCGAATTGTTCGTCTGTTTCGAGAAGTAATAGTTTTTTGAAATAGGCTTTATTCATGGTAAAGTGAAAAAACGTACCCATTATTGTTGGCGGAATTAGCGGAATAATAATGTCTTTTCTAAAAATTCCTTTTTGTTGTCCCTCGTGAATAATGGTTTCCAATGATTTTAAATTTTTATCCCTTACTTCGTTTAAGACTTTCAATTTGTCCTCTTTCTCTTCAGTTGAAAATTCAAAATGTAAGATTCTGTAAATTCCTTTATTGCATCTAATACGGTTGACGTAGAGTTCAATCATTTTATCAATTTTTTCGACGGGGTCTAAATCCTCAACAGATAGATTTTCTATTTGAATTTTTAAATCGGAAGTTCTGTAAACAATTAAAGCTTCCAATAATTTTTCTTTCGAACCAAAATAATAGGATACCATCGCGACATTAATCCCGGCCTCCTTAGCTATTGTTCTAATCGAAGTTCCCTCGAATCCATTCTCAGCAAATAGCGTTTCGGCTATCAGTAGAATTTGAATTTGCTTTTCGTTAAAATCAGTTTTCAATTGGATTTGTTTTTAATTACAGTACAAAATTAAACAACTGTTTAAATTAAACAGTTGTTTAATTTTTATTTAACGTAATATTAACATAGTAAAGCAGAGTCTATTTTGATTAATTTAATTCGTAAATCATTGTTTTTTGTGTTGTTTATGTTGTTTTTTTTGTTCGTGTTTTAAAATGTAAAACAAAACAATAAGGAAACATTAGGCTTTAATTGGGAACGATAAATTGATGCAGTATTTGTGTTTTCCCCTTTTTTTGGTACCAATCATTATGGACAAATTTGAGTTGGTCTACTTTAAATCCTTTATTAAAAAAGCTAAATGCTTCGTTGTGAATAGAATAGTTTTTTGGATTCAAAATTGTGAATATCTATTTTGATAATTTGCGGTTTCTTTTGCTCTAAAATCTATCTTTGGCATCCTTAAAAAAAGAAATTATGAGTGCAATTTGGTACGAATGCAAAGTAAAATATAGAAAAACAGACGAAACAGGAAATCAAAAAGTGACAACCGAACCCTATTTGATTGATGCCATCTCTTTTACAGAGGCTGAAAGTAGAATCAACGAAGAAATGAAGGCTTATATTAGTGAGGAATTTAAAATTACCAATATAAAAGTGGCTAATTATGCTGAGATTCATCCTTTTGAAAATGCCGACCGTTGGTTTAAATCGAAGATTTCTTTACTGGCTTATGACGAAGAAAGTGGAAAAGAACGCAAGACCAATATGTATTTCTTAGTGCAAGCCAATGATGTGAAAGAAGCTTATGATAACACTGTTTTTACAATGAAAAGCACTATGGGTGATTACACTATTCCTGCAATAGCAGAATCGCCTATTATGGATGTTTTTCCTTATTTCAGTGGAGATGAAGACGAACTAGAGCAATTAGAAAAGTTCAATGCACTTAAAGCTTCTAAACCGGAAATTGTTTCAGAGGTAGAAGACCACATGGAATTTGCCGTTGAAGAAGAAGAGACGGTTTCTTAATCCTTTAGATTTTCGAATAAAAAATAAAAATTCGCAAATTACAGCCTCCATTTAGGGATTTGTAGTTTGCGAATTTTTAATTTATAGAATAGATTTAATCGGTATTTTTAATATAATTAAGAGACTTGTTTGAGAATTTCCCTTTCGGAATGGCGAACCAGAACTTTAAATTTTTCGTACCAGGGTTTCCAGTCTGTAGCCCCCATGTCTTTTGCAAGTCCTTGTTCAAAATCCGCAAGAGTGGCATAAGATGATTCAAAAATCAGTCGGTAGCTTTCTCCCGTAAAATCAGTTAAAATTCTATTTCCAGTTGTTTGTGGAAATAATCCACCCTGAGTGGCCTCATCAATTAAAGCTTTGGCATCTTTATAACGGCCAAATTGCAGATAAAAAATTTCACGAACTATATACATGAGTACAAAATTTAGGAGTTAAACAAATAATTTTATACGCATAAAGTTAAGAAATAATACAATTAAATTGTTTTTAATGTATTGAAAAACAGTCTGTTTTTTTACTGTTTGTTATAGTTCTTCATTTTGTTTATCCAAAGAGAAACTGACCAAACCACTGTGATGCCGAAAACGATAAGAATTGGGGTATAATAGTCATCAAAAAAATCGTGGAAGTACGATCCGATGAAAAGATAGGCCGAGGCAATACAGAGTTTTAACGGAATAAATTCAGAATTTGACCAACAAGTTTTGATTTTGAAAAAGTTCATATCGCTCTATTTTGGGTTATCAAAATTGATTTTTTATTTATTTCTCACATAAGATAGTTGAGTTTCTTTTCGATTACCAACATGGGTAGCAATAAAGCTAATAATAAAAATCTGAAAAGCATGAAAAAGCATGATGGGAAGCAAGACAATGCCCATGGCACTAGGATTAGGGAATAATATTTTGGCAAAAACGGTTCCGTGTACTAATGATTTTTTGGTGCCACAAAACTGAGCTGTAATTTTATCTTCTACATTAAAGCCAAGTTTATTACTTAAAAAACCAGTAAGGAAATAAACCAAATAAAATAAACTGAAAACGGATACTGCAATAATCATAAAATCAAAAGTGTCTATTCCGCTAAATACATTTTCTTCAAAGGAGCTGGCAAAACTTTTGTAGATAATCAATAAGATGATTGATTTGTCAAACAGGGTCAGGTAACTATTGTATTTTTGAGCTAAACTGCCCCAATAGCGATGTAACAGTAAGCCTAGAATAACCGGAACTACAACTTCAATAATCAATTTGATATAAATGTCTCCTAAGTCATAACTGGCAGCGGTATTATTCAAAAAAAGTCCCAACCAAAGCGGCGTAACAATAATTCCAATTAAGCCTGAAATGCTGGCGTTAAATATGGCTGCAGGAATGTTTCCTTTGGCCATAGAAACCATCACTACCGACGATGAAACCGTTGAAGGAAGCGAGGCTAGAAATAAAAACGCAAGCCAAATGTTTTTATCGTATTCAGAGTGGATTAAAGGGTAAAAACACAGAATAATGATAGGGAATACCAAGAAAGTACAGCCTTGTACTAATAAATGTAATTTCCAGTTTTTTAATCCTGATTTTGTTTTTTCAGGACTTAGTTTGAGTCCGTAGAAAAAGAAAATTAAAGAAACGCCAATACTTCCAATTTTGTCTAATGGAATCGGACTTGATTTGCCTCCAAATTGCGGAAAAAGATAGGCAAAAAGCACTACCACAATTATTGAAAGAACGAATTTGTCGATTTTAAATTTCATTATCTTCTAATCTTATAGGTTTAGTAGGCAAATGTACTAACTTATGAAAAAGTCAAAGAAAAAATAGTTGAATTTTAGTAGCTTTTTAACGGTTTTGGTAAAGCCAAAGGTTTTAATTATTCAATAACGGTGTTTGTAAATTTAACTTTATAAGGGAAATTTTCGTCGTTGTTAGGATTGTCATCCCACACATGGTTCATGTGTTCGGTAGGAGCTCCAGTTACCACTAACCAAAGTTCTTTGGCTCCTTCGGGTATTGTGATTGTAGCAGTACCTTGTTTTGTTTTTTTCATAGAACCATAAACAGCAGCGTCATTTTCTTTTATTGCAACAAAACCATAACGCCATCCTTCAATAGAAGACCATTGTCCTTTTAAGCCTTCGAAATCAACAGTTACCTTGGTTCCTGACTTCGGAACACTAAGCTGAATTGCATTATATCCATAAATTTGAGGAATTTGCTTGTCAGCTATTCGATAATAACCATTGTCAGCAACTTCTAATGTTGTGTGATGTGTGTATTTTTTTTGATCGGTAGCTGATAAACTTTTAATAAACAATTTATTGTAGTTTCCTAAAGGATAATCCCAACTGATATTTTTACAGGCATATTCAAAAAACTCATCATTCAATTGTTCCTGATTAATTCCTGTAATTCTTTTATAGACTTGTAATGGGTGTTCAGGAACTTTAGCTCCTCTCCATAGTTTTCCTAAAAAATCTACTCCATGTTTTTGTTTCCAAAATTCCATAAAATACATCGATTGATACCTGTAATCTTCATGCGAAAAATTCTTGTGCGCATTTGCTAAGAAATGAGGAATTTCATGAGTAAAACTACTGTTGTTTATTTGCCATGACATGTATTGTGCACATTGTTCCCAAAATTGGCCTACATAATTTTGGTCTCTAAAACCATAATTCCCATCACAGGCTGTTTGATATTGAAAAGTATGTCCAAACTCATGAGCCAAAGCCGAATCAGTTCTTGATGCCCAGGGATTAACCCATAAAGCCCCAATAACATTATCATATCCCGCTCCGGTGGCCAGCCATTCTTCCTGATAACGCAGTATAATTATCATTCTGTATTTGTCTGTTTTTGACTTTCCTTTTATTACAAATTTCATCTTGTCACGATAATAGGAATAATAGTTTTCAGCCTTTGCCAATGTATTATTTACATCTACGCAAAGTTTTGGATTTGGAGCTTTGTCAGGATATTGTCCAAATCCTTTTGCCCAAAAAATAATGATATTATCCGAAGAAGCGCTTCTTTGGTAACTCCATTCACTATCATCAGAATTAAAATCATTGTTTTTTAATTCAATTGGTATGTAAATATCTTTTCCTCCAATAGGTTTTTCTGCAAAAGTATATTTGAAATTTTCAGGAGCTGTTATTTTTGAGTTGGAAGAAATACCTACTGTAGCAGAGCATGAAAAACTTAAGGTAATACAAAATAAAAAAAAGGGCTTAAAAAATAAAAGTTGTTTCATAGTTGGACTAGTTGATGACTAATTGAGTTACGCAATAGCGCAAAATCTTGTTATTACAGACTCGGTGAAATTAAGGTTTTTCTCCAACAGCTACAACCATTTCGCATGGTCCGCTAAAACCTTTTTCCGATTCGAAGGTTTGAAGTTCTCTTTCAATTTCCTCCCAAATTGCTTCCCTTTCTACGTTAGATAAATTACTCATCATTTGGTGTAAGGCTCCAAATGATTCCTTTTCAAATCGCAAGCATTCACTTGCTGACGAAAGTTGTAAAGGCGAGTCTACAAGTTCTGATTTTACATTTATAAATCCAGCCTGTTCAAACGCTTTTTCTATAATGCCCTCAGTACCTAAGCTAAAAGGACCAGGTTGCCCCGGTAAAGGTGGTGGCAATTTTGCCCGATTGCGAATAATAGAAACAGGAATCGAGAAAAATTTGTTTTTTTCAGGAGTCGAATAAACAATGGCAGCTACTTTTCCGCCTGGCTTAAGTACCCGCAACATCTCTTTTAATGCCCGTTGTTGGTCAGGAAAATAGATTAGTCCCACTCTGGAAATAACGGCATCAAATGTTTCATCTTCAAGACTTAGGTTTTCGCCATCCATTACTTTTATCTTGATATTACTGATACCATTTTGTTCGGCCATTTTTAGGGCATATTCCAAAATATTAGAGGAAATGTCAGTAGCTAAGACTTCGCCTGAGGAACCCACTTTTTTTGCTGTGGTGATGGATTGTTCACCTGCTCCCGCAGCGATATCAAGAACGCGATGTCCAGTGGTAATTCCAGCCATATCGAGCATTTTTTCAGTGGCATTGCCCAGCCATTGGTTAAGCGTAGGACTCCAACGAAACCAAGCGTCAGCTGTTTCTTGCCACTGGTCGCGAGTTGTATTTTTGTACTTAACAGGATCAAATTGAGGTGTTGTTGGTTCCATAGTATTTAGAATTAAGTTAATGTAGAGTTTTCAAAATGTTCTAGAATGTTAGTTGTCTAAAGATTCGTTACTGTGTTTTTTATGAGTGCCAATGAGAGAGTGATTTTGCTGATTGTTATAAAATCGTTTAATAATTAAATGTTCTACATTCCAGGCCAATACAGCACATTAAATTTATGTCCGTCTGGATCAGAAAAGCCAAAAGTGTATCCTTGTTCATACTTTGTTGGTTCAAGGAAAATTGTTCCTCCAACCTTTCTAACTGCTTCTGCCCAGTTGTCAACTTCTTCTTTGTTTTTTGCGGATAAACTAAATATAATTTCGTTTCCTTTGGATAAGTCTGCTATTTCGGGCATAAACTTTTCAAGTTGTTCTCTTATAAAGAAGTGTATAACAAAATTGGAATCACCAAAAAAGAAACTTGTCAGTTCTTTCGAATTACCATTGGATTTAAAGCCTAACGCTGTGTAGAATTTAGTTGTTCGCTCAAGATCTTTTACGGCTAAATTCGCCCATATTTGTTTCGTTTCCATAAGCTTACTTTTGATATTCTTATAAAATTATGAATTTATTTTTGTATTGAATCATAGTCATTCCTATTATAAATAGTTTTGGTTCAGATTACTAGCATTTGACTTTTCATTTAAGTAGGTATCCGATGCAATTTGTATCCGACTGTGCTTAGAAAATTAATATAATATTGGCATTTATAAGGAAGATAATTTTTATTTTTATGTATACGGTTATTGTTAGAAAGCTAACGCTTAAAGCCTTTTGTTTTGCTACAATAATTTAGATTAGTATTAATTAAATTTTTACAATTATGACAGAAGAATTCACAATCATTGAGAAAGAAGACATAGCTTCTCTTAAGTTTCCGACAATAGATGTTCTGGACGATGATAATGAAATAAAAACGAGAGTAAGTGATATCAATCGGGCTTTATCATTGGGGAACTTGGAGCATTCAAAAATTAAAATTTTCTTTGAAGACAACGAATCCAAGAAGATAGTAAATACTACCGTTTGGGCTGTTACTGACAAAAATGTCATTTTAAAACAAGGGGTGATGATCCCAATTCACAGAATATATAAGTTGTTTTAGTGGCTTTTCCTGATATGAAAAATTGTTGTTTTTAGTAGTATTCAGGGATGAAAAACGGCGCAAGTCTCTATAGAGTTTGCGCCGTTTTTTAGTGGTTTTCTTTCTCTTTTTTGATAAAGAATTGTTTTTTACAGATTCGCGTTGTAAACGCTACGATTTGATTTTTCATTTAAGTAAGTACTCGATGCAATCGAGCCAGTTTGTGGTTTTTTAAAACGTTGGAGCCAGTTTTAATTGCCATTGCCTCTGGCCAGTTCGCCCGCCGTGGCGGGCTCGGGTGTCGCTAATAGTGAGTCCCTTAGCCCTCAGCAACGGTTATTTTTGCTAAAGTCACGTTTAAAAAGTATCTTATTATTTCGCGCAATATAGTCGCCCGATATAATCAAATAGGGATGATTAGGCGAATACCCTGCGCTGCGGCTTCTTACAATTATTTTGTCGTTAACTTTCAGGCTTTTTAACTGCTCAAAATCCTTAGGAATAAATTGCATCATGTATTCTTCGCCATTAATCCTGACTATAAGCCATTTTATTGCTGATGATTTCCCGTTGCGCTGAAAAGTAACAGAGGTTACCACGGCCTCCATATTGGTAAAATCCTTTAGGTACTTACTTATTTTATCATGACTGGCATGCACCTTTTTACCTTCGGGAGAAACCTCCCATTCTTTGTACTTTATACCGTCAGGAGAAGCCTCCCATTTTTTCCTGTCATCCAGGTTGGCTTTCCTGTCCTCAATGGACAACGGCTTTGGGGATGGCTTAGTTTCATTTTTAAATTCCCGATTAGCACCCGAGCCGTAGGCGAACGGAGCGAAGCTACCCGAGGGCTTTAGCCCGAACTGACCGAAGGTAAATACTAGTCCGCTTACCACAACGAGCGGTAAGATCAGCACATAGATGATTTTTTTCATATATTTCATATCTTTTCAAATTGATTCTACAAATTTACATTGCTATTTTTCGGGCTGAGTGATTTGGATTGTAAATAAAAATGTAAACTTTGTAAATAAAAAATTGACACTATGCATCTTAGTCAAAATCTCTTCTCCGGAAAACGCAAATACCTATTCGCATTGATATCACTCTCGTTTATCTCTGTAATTTGCGCAGCTTTTAGTATGACTGATAGTGACGATTTTGAGATCGCCAGAAGGGAAGTTTTACTCCGCCGGATTGGACATGAAATACTCTTACAGTCCGGCGACAGTACATCAAGAGTGCTACCCGTAAAAAAGATAGCTGAAAATGAATATCAAATCAGGTTTGAGAATGAGCTTACTTTTCAAACCGACTCCCTGGTGAATACTACTCAGCGTTTGTTAGCCAAAGACCCGTTCGCAAGTGATTATGTTGTTAACGTACTTAACTGTAGCAATTCCAGTGTAATCTATGGATACGCTGTATCCAAAAATAAAAAAGATGATATTGTAGCGTGTATAGGAAGAAGGCAACCCTTCGCCTGTTATATGATTAACATTAAATTTAAACCGAATGGTATAACTACAGCAAGGTATAAATATTTTTTGGGCCTGTCATTTTTAGCAATTCTTGGCTTTATTTTTTTGAGATCGGTTAAGCCGCTGAGAGCCTTAGCTAAAGATGAGAGTAACAAGATATTCACTTTTGGTTCGGTCTTATTTGATACGCAGAAACGGCAACTGACAATAAATGGAAATACCATAGATTTGACTGGAACTGAAATGCGTCTGCTGCTCATTTTCGCATTATCTCCTAACGAGACTATAGAGAGAAGCCGGCTGCAAAAAGAGATATGGGAAGATGAAGGGGTTATTGTGGGGCGTAGTCTGGATATGTTCATATCAAAACTTAGAAAAAAACTAGAGCCTGCTCCGAATATTAACATTGTTGTTATACGCAGCAAAGGATATAAGCTTGAAGTTAGCGCTTAAGACCCGAACCCGCCGCGGCGGGTGAACTGAGCGAAGCTAAAATCTTCGCGTTCCGAACTGAAGTTAATAGAATTCAATTTGGCATTTGTAAAACGCTATAGTGAGTTTACGCCGTTTTTTATTGGTTTTCTTTATCTTTTTTGATGAAGAATTGTTTTTTACAGATTCGCGTTGCAAGCGCTACGATTTGTTTTTTCATTTTCTCTGGTGCTCGATTGCATCGAGCGCCAGTTTGGGGTATTTTTTTTTAGTTAGCTGCATTGAAATCTTTCTGTGACTCGATTGGATAGAGTACCAGAAAACTTGAATATTAGGAGCACTAGTAGGGCTTATTTACTTTTAGTCTTTTCTGAATTCTTTTTTATATGTTTTAATACTCTATCGTGAATTTTATGTATTATTAAATTACTCCACTCTTGCCAATAAAAAGCAGGTTTTATATTATGGTAATACCAAGTTGTTCCTTGCAGTAATGTTTTTCCGTTTTCTAATTCGATTAGTTTAAATAGACCTTTTTTTGAAATAAAATAATCGTGTAAATGGGTGCATCAATATCCCAAAAACTTAATTCTTTCATTGGTGCTGGTTGTTCAAGAACGTCAAATTTTAATAATTTCCCTTCTTTCCAAACTGTTACAGGTTCTACAAAACTCCCTGTTGTAAAATTACAATGCCTTACAGAGCCAATTCCACTCCCAACAATTTTTGCATTAATTGGATATGCAATTCCTGTTTTGAATATAAATTCGGTTGGTTTATCTAATTGTGGAAACTCAATTACGTTTTTCCAAACATCCATAGGTTTAGCATTTATAATAATTGAAGTTGTTACTGAAGTCAATTCTGGTTTAATTTTATTTTCTACAAATGAAGTTAACGGAATAATTCCAATAAGGATTAATAAAATTGATGGAGTAGAAGTTGTTGTCGTTTTTAACAAATTATATCCAATTAAACTTCCAATCCAAGTTAATAATATTCCGATAGGTGCAGCCATTGCTATACAAATCAAACCTTCAATTGCAAAAACAATTAATGCCAAAGTACAAATTGCAAGAGTTGTAAAACCAATCCAAATTGCTTCACTTTTAGTTATTTTATTTTTGTAACCATAAAGAAATGTTGAACAAAATCCAATTAAAAATGGAGTTAGTATAAAAAGTGCAATTCCATATTCTCCAATTCCATAAATTCCCCAAAGTGATAAAATTCCAGTAATAGAAACCGTAATTGTTATTGAAATCCATTTTCTTTTAGTTTCATCTAATCGTGTTAATTTGTCAAATATTTTCATTTATTCTTCTATTTTTTGCGGTTTCAAAACTGTTTGCCAATGTTAGGTCTTTTGGCGGTGTGGCGGAATTATTTTTTTAGTGAGCCGCGTTGCAAACGCTACGATTTGTTTTTTCATGAAAGTAGGTACTCGATGTAATCGAGCACAAGTTTTGGGGAATTATTTTTTACAGATTCCCGTTGTAAACGCTACGATTTGTCTTTTCATGTAAATAGGTTCATTAATTATACAAAGGACTATATAATCTGGCGAAAAATAAAAATACTCCTCCTAACAAAAAAAGCAGCCAATATTTTTTTATTGATAAATAATTTTCGTTTTTGGAGATTTTCAAAAATATTCCCCAAAAAACAAGTACAATTGGCACTAGAAAGTGCAAAATATTATTACTCATATTATCAGACATTTGTTCATTTATTTTAAGAATTATTTTTTAGTGAACCGCGTTGCAAACGCTACGATTTGTCTTTTTATGTAAGTAGGTACTCGATGCAATCGAGCACCAGTGGGACTAAACCCGCCATATTGCCAAACGGCGGTTATGCAACGTTTTTATTAATTTTCGTAAGAGTAATATTCGTCTTTTAAGTTTTTTCTCTTTAAGATGATATATTCTTTTCGTAGCTGAATATTGTCATAAATTGGCTCTTTAGTTACAATTCCATTTATATTTATTAATCCAATTTTGTTTTTTTGTTTGATTATAAAATATTTCCAATTTTCTGACGATTTAATTTCATCATAAATGATTGGAATTATTGTTTCATTTTTTGAGTTTATAATTCCATATTTATTTTCCTTTTTTATAATTTGAAATAAATTTTCATCCATTGAATAATGCCTAATAGTTTCGATTAATTCAATTTTTTTATCTAAATCAATATTGTTTTTAGAATTCTGTATGTCTATAATTTGTACTTTATTGTTTTTTGTTGCAAATATTTTATACTTGTCAACTGTGTAAAATTTATATTCTTCTGGAATTATATTTTTTCCGTTATAATCATAAACGCCGTTCAGATTATTTTCATTTTCTGTTATATAAAAATCATCATTTTCTGTTGAAGAAACTCTTTTATATTTTATTGGAATAATAATTTTTCCATTAGTATCAGATAATCCATTTATTGAATTTTTTTTCCAAAGGATAAACCTATCATTTTTTCGCGGTAAGATAAATTCAAATTCTATCGGAATTAGTTCTTTATTATCAAGCGAGAAAAGACCATTCAAGTTATTATTTCGAATAATCAGTCGTTGGTTTTTAAACTCTATAAAATCATATTTAAATGGAATAATAACGTTTTTTAAACTGTCAGTAATGCCGAATTTATTATCTCTTCTTTCAATAAATCTATTTTCCTCAATTTTCGTTTTGGAATTTTGAGAATAAATTAATGTTGATAAAGACACAAATAATATTGTTGAAATAGTTCTTTTCACCGATGTTGTTTTAAAATGTTGCATAACTCGTTTATATGTGTGATAAAATCACATAAAGCCAACCGTTTTCGGGTAGATATGTGTGACTACTGTCATACAGTATTTTAATTCAAATGTATAAAAATAATCTTATGATTTACAGAAATTACTACCATTTAAAACCAAAAAAATACCGCAAATTCACAAAATTTTAATTTGTGAATTTGCGGTATAATAAATTTATAAGAAGTAAAAACTATCGAATTGCTTTTACAAAATCAGCAATTTTTCCACTGCCGTTTTCTTTTAAGTGAGTAATAAACGCACTACCAATAATGGCACCTTTGGCGTATTGAGTAGCCTGGTTAAAAGTTTCGGCATTATTGATTCCGAATCCTACAATTTGTGGGTTTTTTAAATTCAAATCGGCAATATGTTTGAAATAATCTTCCTGTGTGCTTCCAAAACCAGCTGAAGATCCTGTAACACTTGCTGAGCTTACCATATAGATAAATCCGCTGGAAACGCTGTCTATAAAACGAATGCGCTCATCAGATGTTTGTGGCGTAATTAAAAATACATTAATCAAACCGTATTTGTCAAAAGTAGCTTTGTATTCATCAGCATAAATAGCTACCGGTAAATCAGGAATGATTAAACCATCAATTCCAATTTCGGCACATTTTTGACAAAATTTCTCCACACCATATTGCAACATCGGGTTAAAATAACCCATAATTACTAGAGGAATAGAAACTGTTTTACGGATGTCTTTGAGTTGGTCAAATAAAATTTGAGTAGTCATTCCGTTGTGTAAAGCAGTGGTGGAACTCGCTTGGATAGTAGGGCCATCGGCTAATGGATCGCTAAATGGCAAGCCAATTTCGATCATGTCAATACCGTTTTTTTCTAGGTCCTGGATAATTTGTACCGTATCGTTTAAGTTAGGATATCCCGCCGAAAAGTAGATGGAAAGTATCTTTTTGTTTTCTTGTAATTTTTGTTCGATTCTGTTCATTGTATGTTTTTTTAACTCTAAAAAATTATTCCGAGGAACGAAGGAATCTCACTATCTAAATCACTTGATGTGATTGTTTCGCCAGTTCGCTATCGCTTGTGTCCTCGTTCCTCGGAATGATAATTTTGGGGTAACTATGTGTTAGTTTATTCTGTTTTAATTGGTAACAATATACGCCCAGGCAGTTTGAAGGGATTCTAAAGTCACTTCTATGCGTCTGTAATGCAAACCTTCGTAGGTATCGGCAAGATAAACGTCTTGTTCGCTGATATCATATACTAATCCGGTAACAATGTCTTCAGGATTTCCGGTAGCAACAATAATAGGATATCTTTCTATTCCAAATTCCTCTTCAATTTCGATGTAGTTAATTACAAAACCTACTAATCTGTCCGGAACTCCTTTTAGAGTGCGTCCAAAAATATTTTCTTGAATGTCTTTGTCTTTTAAAGTTCCGTAAGCGAATAACTTTTCCATTTGTACTGTTTTGAAATTAGACTTTCTTTATTGTTTGCGTTAGGGATGGTAGTGGAGCTCTCCCGATTTTTTATCGGGAAGCGGGAACGTACAGCCCGACCCCGTCTCGTTTTTTTTGACGAGACGGGGTAACGCCCTAATTAAAATTTAAAATAATCGATATAGGTATTTAAATCTTTATCGCCACGACCCGAAAGGCAAATAACCACTACATCTTCGGGCTTGAATTTTTTGTCGTTCAATACCGCCAAAGCGTGTGAAGATTCAATAGCAGGAATGATTCCTTCCAGTTTGCACAATTCAAGACCGGCATTCATTGCCTCATCGTCAGTTACAGAGAAAAACTCGGCACGACCTGATTCGGCTAAATGTGCGTGCATAGGTCCCACACCAGGGTAATCCAAACCAGCCGAGATAGAATAAGGCTCGGTAATTTGTCCGTCAGGAGTTTGCATCAAAAGGGTTTTACAACCGTGGATGATACCTACTTTTCCAAGCTTACTTGTAGCAGCACTGTGACCTGAATTTACTCCTTTTCCAGCGGCTTCAACAGCAATGATTCCAACTTCGGGTTCGTGTAAAAAGTGGTAATATGTACCCGCAGCATTACTTCCTCCACCAATACAAGCAATTACATAATCAGGGTTTTCACGTCCTTCTTTTTCTTTTAATTGCCATTTGATTTCCTCAGAAATAACACTTTGAAAACGTGTTACCATATCTGGATAAGGATGTGGTCCAATGGCAGAACCAATGATATAATGGGTGTCAACGGGATTGTTAATCCAGTCGCGAATGGCTTCGTTAGTGGCATCTTTTAGCGTACGTGAACCGGAAAGCGCAGCACGAACAGTTGCACCCAGCATTTTCATTCTGGCTACGTTTGGCGCTTGGCGGGCAATGTCAATTTCACCCATGTACACAATACATTCCAAGCCCATTAAAGCACAAACGGTAGCAGTTGCCACGCCATGTTGTCCCGCACCTGTTTCGGCAATAATACGTTTTTTTCCCAGTTTTTTAGCTACTAAAATCTGTCCAATGGTATTGTTGATTTTGTGTGCTCCGGTATGATTTAAATCTTCTCTTTTCAGATAAATTTTAGTGTTGTATTTTTCAGAAAGTCTTTTTGCAAAATACAACGGGCTAGGGCGACCTACATAATCTTTTAGTAATTGGTCAAACTCAGCTTTAAATTCCGGTTCAGCTGTAATTTTTAGGTATTGTTGGCGTAACTCCTCCACATTAGGATATAACATTTCAGGAATGTAAGCTCCTCCAAATTGGCCATAATAGCCTTTTTCATCAACGTTGTATGACATTTTATATGTTTTAATTGATATCAATGCGTTTTAGTGCATCTTTACATAATTGTACGTTTTTTAATCCCGGTTCTATTTCAAATTTGCTGTTTACATCTATGGCATAAACGGGTAAATTGGTTTTTAATATTGCATTGACAGCATCCATTTCTTCTATTCCTATTCCGCCGCTTAGGAAGAAAGGTTTGGTCGAAGGGTAGTTTTCCAAAACTTTCCAGTCAAATGTGGTTCCGTTTCCTCCGGGTAATTTTCCTTTGGTATCAAAAAGAAAATAATCACAAACGGCTTCAAATGGCGCCAGTACTGAGAAATCAAAATCATCTGCAACCGAAAATACTTTTATAATTTCAATCTGAACCAGTTTTAGAATCTGTAATTCAGTTTTCAAATTTAAACAAAATTCCACAGATTCTTTTCCGTGCAACTGTATGGCCTGCAAATCGTGTTTTTGTATTTTCTCGATAATATTTTCGACAGTTTCATTAACAAAAACGCCAACTTTTTTAATTGATTGTGGCAGGTTAGGAATAAGGCCGTCAAAAAATCGAGCGGAGTTTTTCCAAAATATAAATCCCATATAATCGGGTAGGAGGGCACCTACTTCGAGAATATTGTCGGGATATTTCATGCCGCAGATTTTTATCCCCACCCCAGCCCTCCCCGAAGGAGAGGGAGTCGTTGTGTTATATTTGACCGATTTACTCATTTTTTATTTTTTTTAACCGCAAAGTTTTTTTAACCGCAAAGATTTACAAAGTTTTTCGCAAAGTTTTATGCTTTCTTAAGCAGATAGCTCGTAACTTTTATTTTTTACCGCAAAGATTCACAAAGTCCTTCGACAAGCTCAGGATGACGCGCAAAGATTCGCAAAGTTCTATGCTTTCTTAAATTCATAGCTTCCATCTTCCATCTCCCAACCTCTAACCTCTAACCTCTAACTCCTGAATAAACTCCGTTGCAGCTTTTCCTGCATTATTTGTTTTCATAAAGTTTTCGCCTATCAGGAAACCTTTGTAACCATAAGGTTTTAGTTCGTTGATAGCGTCGACCGAGCTAATTCCACTTTCTGAAACTTTTACAAATTCATCTGGAATTTGGTGAGCCAATTGCTTACTGAAATCCAAACTTACTTCGAAAGTTTTAAGATTTCTATTGTTTACGCCAATCATATCTAATGTTGGCATAATTGATTTTTCTAATTCTTCCTGATTGTGAACTTCCAATAAAACTTCTAATCCTAAGCTTTTTGCAAATTCAGATAACGATTTGATTTCTTCGCGGGTTAAAACCGCTGCGATTAGCAAAATCAAATCGGCACCGTGTGCTTTGGCTTCTAAGATTTGGTATTCATCTACAATAAATTCTTTTCGCAATAAAGGAATATTTACAGAAGCTCTGGCTAACAATAAATCGTCCAGAGAACCACCAAAATACTTTCCGTCTGTTAGTACCGAAATTCCACAAGCACCGGCACTTTCATATCCTTTCACTACTTCTTCTACTGTGAAACCATAATTAATTTCGGCTTTAGAAGGCGAACGACGTTTGTGCTCGGCAATAATTCCCGAGTTGCTGTTTCTTAAATTGTTGCTTAAAGAAATGGTCTTTTTTCCAAAGAAAACCGAAGTTTCCAATTGTGATACTGGAATGATTGATTTTTTAAGAATGACTTCTCTTTTTTTGTCAACTATGATTCTATCGAGTATATTCATTTTTTATTTACTTAAATCCTGTAATTTTTTCAAAGCTGTTAATCCTTTTCCAGAGAATAAACTTTCTTTGGCTTGTTCAAATCCTTCTAATGGGGTACATCCTGTAACGGTAGCGATTGCCATAGCAGCATTGGCACAAACCACATTGTTTTGCGCTTCAGTACCTTTTCCGGAAATAATATTCAAGAACATTTGAGCCGATTCGGCAACGGTTTTTCCGCCTTCAATTTCGCTTTGTTGTATCAATCGAACACCAAAATCTTCCGGATTAATCATTCCTTCTGTACTATGCGTAATCACTTTTGTAGCTCCGGTTAAAGATACTTCATCATATCCATCTAAGGCATGAACTATAGTGAAATTGCTATCGGTATTTTGATAAAGGTAAGCATACATTCTGGCCAATTCAAGGTTGAAAACCCCTAACAATTGGTTTTTGGGAAATGATGGATTAATCATTGGCCCCAAAATATTGAAAATGGTTCTTACTCCTAATTCTTTTCGAATAGGTCCCACGTTTTTCATAGCAGGGTGGAATAGAGGTGCGTGTAGAATACAAATTCCAGCTTGATCCACACATTTCTTTAAAAAATCAGAATCATTACTGAATTTGATGCCTAAACTTTCCATTACATTACTGGAACCCGTAATAGAAGAAACTCCGTAATTGCCGTGTTTGGTCACTTTTATTCCTGCTCCAGCCGTTATAAAAGAAGCTAAAGTCGAGATATTGAAAGTGTCTTTTCCGTCTCCTCCGGTACCTACTAAATCAATGGTATTGTATTCAGATAAATCAATACGTACACACAATTCCTGAAGCGCTTCTCTAAAACCGGACAATTCATCAATGCTGATGCTTCGCATCATGTATACGGTTAAAAAAGAAGCAATTTGGCTTGGGTTGTAACTTCCGTTAGAAATATTAACCAAAACACTTTTAGCCTCTTCTTTCGAAAGCAATTCGTTATTGATTAATCTATTTAATATGTTTTTCATTTTTTTTAAAGTTGCTAAGAATCTAAGTGATTAAGATTCTGAGTTTTCTAATAACTGATCACTACAAACTGAATACTGCTTACTAGCTATTTACCCAGTTTTCAAGCATTTTCTTTCCATTTGGAGTCAACACACTTTCAGGGTGAAATTGTACTCCGCGAACATCAAATGTTTTGTGACGCAAAGACATGACCTGACCATTTTCGTCAAAAGAAGTCGCTTCTAAAACGTCCGGTAAAGTAGCATCAACAACCCAAGAATGGTAACGACCTACTTCGAATTCTTTTTCTAATCCTTGGAATAAAAGTTCGTCGTCTACAACCGTTTTTACCAAGGTTGCCACACCGTGATAGACTTTATCTAAGTTAGAAAGCGTTCCTCCATAAACTTCTCCGATGGCTTGTTGACCAAGGCAAACACCAAAAATACTTTTGGTAGCTCCATATTTTGCGATAACCGGTTTTAATAAACCGGCTTCATCAGGAATTCCAGGTCCAGGTGAAAGTAGAATTTTGTCGAAATGAGCAATTTCATCTAATTCAAATTCGTCGTTTCTATACACTGTTACTTCACAATTTAAATCTTCCAGATAATGCACTAGATTGTAAGTGAAACTATCGTAATTATCTATAACTAATATTTTTTTCATTTTTCCTCCCCCAACCCCCACCGCGGCGGGGGAGTTCCTATTGGGGTAAATAGGGGTTTAATTGTTATTTTAGTTTAAATTTTTAGGTTCTAAATTACTGCTGAATACTAAAAACTGAACACTGAATACTTTTATATTGTTTCTGCCAAATCCAAAGCCGCATTTAAGGCTCTCAATTTGTTATATACTTCTTGCATTTCGCTTTCTTCATCTGAACTGGCTACAATTCCCGCTCCAGCCTGAGAGTGTAATTGATGGTTTTTACTCAGGAAAGTACGAATCATAATAGCATGGTTGAAGTTGCCTTCAAAATCCATAAAACCAATGGCTCCACCGTAAAAATTACGATTTGTTTTTTCGTAATCTTCAATTAATTGCATCGCTCTGTGTTTTGGTGCACCACTTAATGTTCCTGCCGGGAAAGTATCGGCAACTACCTGCATAGTGGTAGCATCCTCATGTAAATGTCCTGTTACTTTAGAAACCAAATGGATAACGTGAGAGAAAAACTGAACTTCTCTATAACGCTCCACGTTCACTTTATGTCCGTTTCGGCTTAAATCATTTCGAGCCAAATCAACTAACATGACGTGTTCACTGTTTTCTTTTTTATCTTCTGATAATTGTTTTGCTAAAATAGCATCTTTTTCATCATCACCTGTTCTTTTGAAAGTTCCTGCAATAGGATGAATTTCGGCTTTTCTGTTTTTTACAATAATTTGGGCTTCAGGTGAAGATCCAAATATTTTGAAATCCCCATAATCAAAAAAGAATAGGTAAGGGGACGGGTTGATGCTTCTTAATGCTCTGTACACATTGAATTCATCTCCTTTAAAACCTTGAGTAAATCGTCGAGAAAGCACTAATTGGAACACATCACCACGGAAACAATGTTTTTTAGCCAAGGCCACATTGTGCTTGAATTCTTCGTCAGTTAAATTAGAGAAACCTTCTCCTTCTTTCGAAAATTTATATGAAGGAATATTTCTGGATTGTATTAATTGCTCAATTTCGGCAATGTTGTTTCTATCGTCTAAACTATGACAAAAAATATAAGCCTCATTTTTAAAATGATTGATGGCAATGATGTTTTGGTAAACCGCATAAAAAACATCAGGAATAGTATTACTGTTTTCTTTTTTAGCGATGGTTACTTTCTCAAAATAACGAACCGCATCATAAGAAATGTATCCAAATAATCCATTATTGATGAATTTGAAATTGTTTTTCTCCGACTTGAATTGGCCTGAGAATTCTTGTATTACTTCAGGAATATTCGTTTTAGCATCGATTGCTATTGTTTCAGTAGTTCCGTCAGGAAAGTGCTTGAAAATAGTTTCGTTTTCGATTTTAATCGAAGCAATAGGATTACAACAGATGTAGGAGAAACTATTGTCATTTCCGTGATAATCACTGCTTTCCAGTAATAGACTATTAGGGAATTTGTCTCTTATTTTGAAATAAATACTAACAGGAGTAATCGTGTCAGCCAGTATTTGTTTGAATTTTGTATTTAGTTTAAATTGTCTCAATTGGAATAAATTTAAAATTTGTAAGCATTTATTTTAATCTCGTTTGGCATAAAAAAAGGCCTGTCGTGATGACAAGCCTTTTTATATTTATAGATAATAATACCATAGGAGCTTAGTTCACGACTATTGACGTAAATTGTTCCACCACCAAGTATTGTTTGTAATTGTTTTCATATTGCAAATATATAAATGTAATTTGAGTTTACAAATTTTCAAGTATAAAATTATTGAGTAGATTTTATTTATAATTCATTTTTAAAAGACCAAGTCGACTTTTAATTCAAATAAATCATAAATGGTTTTATCTCCTAAATCATCAAAATAACTTCCCGAACCATATTTGATGTCATATTTTGTTCGGTCAATACTAAAATTAGCTGTTGCGGTTTTTCCTTTAATGATTAAATCAAAAATTACAGGATTAGAAATACCTTTAATTGTTAAGGTTGCAATTACAGTATAAGTGTTATTTCCCTTGTAAGTGATGTTTTTGAAAGTTAGAATAGCCGTTTTGAAATTATAAGTACTAAAAAAATCATCAGATTTTAAATGTCCTTCCAGTTTTATTTTTGAACTGCCTGTTTGGTCAGTATTGTTCAAAGTTGTCATGTCAGCAACAAAATTCCCTCCAGTGACTTTATTATCTTTAAAAACAAGTTCTCCTTCTTTGAATTTTATTGTCCCTTCATGTTCTCCTGTTATTTTTTTTCCTGTCCAGGTTATGAGGCTTTTAGAAACATCTATTTTTTTGGTTTGTGCTTCTGTTTTTGTAAAAGAATATAAGAAAATAACAGCTAGGAATATTAGTTTCAAGTTTTTCATTTTATATATGGTTTTGGTTAGTACTAATTTTTTGGTTTATTATGGTTAAAAATAAACGTTCTTTTTCTCAAAGTTACAATAAAAGCATAAGATTTAGAAGTAAAAAATAAAAATAGCATTGTTGTGAATTAAAAAAAATGAAAAAAAAATAACCCCAACAAAAATGCTGGGGTTATTAGAATAAAGTGGGGATATGATTAGAATTTCAAAGCAACAGCTAATTCAAATTCATCATTGATAGTTCTGTCTACTTTAAATGCAGTTGTTTGTTTTTGGATAATGAGACAGCTTTAGTTATTTGCTAATGCAATATTTTTAAATCTGAAATCGGGATTGGTTTTTATATTTGGATTCATGAATAAATCTTTCAGTTTCATGTTTGTGTATTCTAAATTCTCATTTATATGAAACCAGTTTTTTAAATCGTTATTTAGTTCTTCTTGTTCACTAAGATATACATTAGCAGTAGTACTGTTGTTTATTAATGTTTTTTCAAAAGTTATTTTGTTTAAGTTTTCTGTACTAATACCGATTTTAGATCCTAATAAAACAACAGAGTTAAATCCAGAAATAATGCTGTTTTTTAATGTAAAGTTGCTGTTTTCTTTGATATAAATAGATTCTCTTATTAATCCTTGATCATTCTCTTCCATATTTATTAATGTCATGTTTTCAGCAATGATATTCGTTCCTTTTTGTTTAAAGTCAGCATTTTCTACTTTGTCATAAGAATCGATTTCAAAACATCTTGATCCTGAAATATCCGAATTATAAGGATAACGGATAGCAATACTATTATTGATATTTGCCTGAACACCTTGGGTAAAATCAAAATCATCATCGGTTGTACGATAAGAAATAAGGTGGCTTAAATTTACAGCTCCACCATAAGATTCAAAAGAATCATCATTAGAAAAACTAATTTGTATGTAATCTAGTAAGGTTTTATTTCCAATTCCAGCTAACGAAAGACCATTTAATTCTTTTAAAGAATTTAGTTTTCTTCCAGCATATTCAATGCGTACATATTTTAAAATTCCCGAATTATCTTCCGGGTTTTGACCGCCGTAAAAGCCATATTGAGAATTTAAATTAAAATCTAAAAATGATACTCCTCCAAGTTTGTTAATTGGAGCATTTCCTAATAAAATGATTCCGCCCCAATCACCTGGTCTTCTAGTTCCGATTTCTTTATTTGAGGTAAAAACAATAGGATCTGTTTCTGTTCCTTCAGCAATAATTTTTGCACCTTTTGTAATCACTAAGGTACCACAAGTTTTTTCGTCTCCTCTAATTACTGTTCCCGGTTCAATAGTTAAGGTGGCATTTTGGGTTACATAAATTACACCTGTAAGAATGTAGGTATTTCTTTTGAGTAGTTTAGTGTTTTTATCGATTACGCCGTTTAGGATGTATTCGGCTTCGTTATAATTAGTGGATATGGGTTTGAAATTAGTCCAGTTTACCATCCAGTTTGATGTTGTTTCAATACCTTTTGCTTTTTGAGCAAAACAGACAATACTTATTAATAGGTAAATAGAGGTAAGTTGTAATTTGTTTATCATAATCGTTGTTTTTGTTAAGCTATTATAGAATAGATTTGGAGGTTGCTTTAAAAAACAAATTTATAGCTGAAGTGTTAAGTCAATAAACAAGTACCGTTACTAGATTGTTATATTTGGGTAGGGAATTTATTAATTTTTGTATTCTTTATTTTTTATATAAAAAAAGCTCGATAGTGTAATTACTATCGAGCTTTAGATGTATGGAGTTATTATTTCCTTAGAATTTCAAAGCAACAGCTAATTCAAATTCGTCATTGATAGTTTTGTCTCCTAAACCTTGGAAGAAGTTTCCTGAACCGTATTTAATATCATATTTAGTTCTGTCTACTTTAAATGCAGTTGTAGCAGTGTTTCCTTTTACAGCAAGATCAAAATTAATTGGTTTAGTGATACCTTTGATAGTTAAATCAGCAGTTGCAGTGTAAACATTCTTAGCTTTTGTACCTATTTTTTTGATTACCAAAGTAGCTGTTGGGAATTTATCAGTTCCAAAGAAATCGTCAGCTTTCAAGTGACCATTCAATTTTCCTTGGTATTCTCCAGTTAAATCAGTAGATGTTAGAGAAGTCATGTCAACAGTAAAAGTACCACCAACTAATTTTTTTCCTTTTAATACTACAGCTCCGTCTTTGAAGTTTACAGTTCCAGAGTGCTCTCCAGTTACTTTTTTACCTACCCATTTGATAGAAGATGCTTTTGCGTCAATTTTTTTAGTTTGTGCGTTTACTGAAATACTAGCTGCTGCTACGAATAATGCTATTGCAATTGTTTTTAAATTTTTCATTTTTTTTAAATTTGATTTTTATTAATAATTAAAGAGTGATAAATAATTCTTCGTGTGATTTTCTAACTTTTTTATAATGTTGGGTTGCGTCTTCTTCGTGTCTGTAACCTAGTGTTGCAATAAGCGAAGTGTTCAATCCCAGTTTTTCTAATCCTAAAATTTCGTTTACTTGTTCTGGAACAAATCCTTCCATAGGAGTAACGTCAATTTTTAATTCGGCAGCTGCGTTCAACAAATTCCCTAAGGCTAAATAAGTTTGTTTAGCTGTCCAAATGTTTTTAGAGTCTTGAGGAAGTGTTAGAATTTTTGATTTCATAAAATCGGCATATCCAGCTAATGAATCAACAGGAATCCCTCTTGTTGCACTAATGTTGGTGATGTAATTGTCAATGTCTTCTTCTTCTAATTGCGTTTCATTTGCAAAAACAATAAGGTGAGAAGCTTCAACTATTTGCGATTGTCCCCAAGCAGCAGGCTGAATTTTTGCTCTTAATTCAGGATTCTCCACTATGATTACTTTGTAAGGTTGTAATCCATAAGAAGAAGAACTCAAGCGGATGGCTTCTTTTAATATGTTTAAGTCTTCGCTTGATATTTTTTTTGTAGCATCAAATTTCTTTGTTGCATATCTCCAGTTTTGATTTTCTAAAAATTTAATCATGATCGTATTTTTATTATTGATTTCTATATTTTTCTAATAAACTATTTAATTGTTCTAATTCTTCAGCGTTTAAATTGCTGGTTAAGGCATTCTCGTGTTCAATTACTTTAGGATCTAATTCGCTTAAAACATCCAATCCTTTTTGTGTAATTAGCACTTCTATTTTTCTTCTATTATCAGGACAGACGTTACGTGTTACTAATTCCTTTAATAATAATTTGTCTACTAATCGAGTGGTGTTGCTTGTTTTAGCAATCATCCGATCTTGGATAACACACATATTGGCAGGATTTCCTTTTTGACCTCTAAGTATGCGTAGTACATTGTATTGCTCTCCTGATAAATCGTAAGGTTTTAAAACTTCATTAAATTTTTCACTCAAAATATTCTGTGTGTACATAATATTGAGAATAATTTTTTTAGAAAGATTTAATTCAACCGTACTTTTTATTTCATCTTCAATTTTCATTCCAATGTTTGTTTTGTTTGTTTGTACAAATGTAACATATTTTTTATTTGTATATACAAATATTTTAAATGTTTTTTTAAATATTTTTTATAAAATAGTTTAATGTGTTGTTTTATTGGTGTTTGCGTTGTTTTTTAAGCGAAAAAAAACTCGCTATTTTTACATTAAAAACGATTTACTTTTAAAAATTTGTTTTTATTTGGAGTAATTTCAGCTTTAGATTTGTCCAAAATACTTAAATCAGTAAGCCATTCTTCGCATAAAGTAGTCCATAAATTAATCGATTTAGGATTATTTTTCAACGCAATCGAATGTCCGCCTTCAGGGAAAACGTGCAAACTGCCTGAAATATTATGTTCCAGCATGGCTTGATAAAACAGAATACTATTAATAGGATTTACAACGGGATCGTTTTGTGCCAAAACGATAAAAGTAGGTGGAGTGGTTTCGCTAATGTGTTTTTCATTTGAAAAATATTCGATCAATTGCTCTGTGGGTTTATTGCCTAAAAAATTATCAAGACTGCCTTTGTGTGCATATTTCCCCATGGTTATGACTGGCGAAATTAAAATCATAAAATTAGGTTGGAAAGAAAAACTATCTAAACCATCTTTTATAAGCGAGTAATCTTCGGAATGAGTTCCCAGGGTTGTGGCTAAGTGACCACCAGCCGAAGCTCCCATTACACCAATCTTGGAAGTATTGATATCCCAAGTGGTTGCATTGGAACGAATTATTTTCATGGCTCTTTGCGCATCTTGAATAGGACCTTTTTCTCTTTCGACTAAATCAGGGGAAGTTGGCAAGCGATGTATCAAAACAAAAGCATTGATTCCCAAGGTATTTAGCCATTTTGCAAACTGAAATCCGGCAATAGTATAGGTCAATTTAGCATAACCACCCGGAGGACAAATTAACACGGCACTTCCGTTATTTTCTTCTTTTGACGTAAAAAAAGCATATATCCCGGGTTGAGAAACTTGAGTAATTCGCTCTCTTTCTTCTATATGTTCTAATTTCATTCCTTTAGAGTTAGGCATTTTGCCTGCAGGCCATAAAGGAATAAAATCTTGCGATTGCATTGTACTGAAACAGAAAAAAAGTAGAATAAGTGCTTTGACTTTCATCTTTGTATTTTTAGGTTTAATTCTTGTGTTTTTTCGAAAATGAATTATCTCTCAAAATGATGTTCTCCCGATCCAATAGTATCAAGATAAAGATAGTTTCCTTCTTCGGTAGCACTTACTTCTTTATTATCAAATCGAATTGTTGTTCCTGTTTTTCCACATTTTGGCACATACACTTTTGCGGTGCAGTTAGCAGGAACGCTAATTTTTAAATGATAATTATTGTTTTCATAACTCCAGTCCACTTTGATATCGCCTTTGTCTGTTGGATAAGTTCCTTTGGCATAGGTTAGTTTATCGCCAAACCATAATGGTTTGATTTGAATTTTTTCATGTTGTGGAGCTAAGGCTTTTATTCCTAAGATGTAGTTTTGCATGGCCAATAAACCTACCGTTCCCCAAGGATGAGACATGCTTTGGTTGGTTGTGTTAGCATCCCAGGATTCCCAGGTGGCAGTACCTCCCAGAGCAATAGTTTTAGCCCATCCGTCCCATTCGGTATTGGTGTATAAATCAATCAGATGTTTTCCTTCGTCAGCTAAACCAAGTGATTCAGGCAACCAGCGAAGGCACACCATTCCGATACTCATTTTTTGTTTTTTAATTTCCTCAATGACTTGTTTTTTGTTGGCTTCGGGCACAATATTTAATGCAAAAGGAAGAATATTAGCATGTTGCGAAACATGAGTACTCGCATTTTGAGTGTTTTTTATTCCATCAATATACACACCGTCTTGGTTAATAAGATGCATATTGATCGCTTTTTTGATGGCGTCGGCTTTGTCTGCATAAAGTGCTTTGTCGACGGTATTGCCTAAAACTGCTGCAATTTTTGAAATAATATTAAAATCTTCAAAAGCATAAGCATCAATAACCGTTCTGGAATCAACAGCTGTGTCGTAACCATAACGCATTGTAGGAGGCCAATCGATGATTCCAAATTCATAAGGCCCTTTTCCGCCTTTTAATTGATGAATTAATCCAGTACTGGAGTTTTTATAAGAGTCAACGTAATCGGCAATTTTTTTCAAACGCGAATAATTGGATTTTAGAAATTCGATATTCCCAGTTTGGGTGTAATAATCCCAAACCCAAAGTAGATAAGATTGGGTGAAATCAGGAATATCTCTTCCACCATCAACGTTTGGATATACGGCATTGATTCGTCCATCAGGCCAGTATTGATCTTGAGATTGTAAAAATTCGTTCAAGACACGCATATTCATCGTTCGATCGTACATTACGCTCATGCAAGGAACTGCCTGCGACCAACTATCCAATAAAAAAGCACCTTTTTCTCTTGTAGGTGTATCAACAAAGTCTTCTTGTGCGCCCAGAATTAGTGTATGCGCCATCAATTCCCAGGTTTTGTTTAGCATGTCATTTGATGTTTCGAATGAAGAGCGAGAAGGATCTAATTCGAAATGGCGACTAATAAAACTCACATTATTTTGATTCAAATCGTTCGGAGCATTCTCCACTTGTAGATAACGCATCCCGAAATAAACATAAGGATTGAAAACAGAATTATTCCCATTTGGGATGTATTTAAAGCTTAGATTGGTAGATTGATTCATTTTTGATGAAACAGTTCCGTCATTGTTTAAAGTATATCCGCCAAGCATTTTAATAGTATCTCCGGCAATACGTTCGTTAAAATTGATTTTAAAACTACCGGCATATATTTTGCCCAAATCAATAACAAATTTACCATTTCCTAAATTCTGGATGCTTTTAGGTTTGATTTCTTTTTCGATTACTCGAGTTAAATCAGATTGTAAAGTTCCAGTCCAAGGAGCGGTAGGCTGGGAGCCAATTTCGGTGGCGTTTTTCCAATTCGAATCGTTTAAATTTGCCTTGTTCCAATTAGCGATAGCTTTTCGACTATCAACAGATTCGATTCTACCTACACCTTCACCATTGCGTTGAGGTTGACCTAAAAGCCATTGTGAAGCTTGTGTTTGTTTCCAGGATTTATCTGTACCAATAATAGTTTGAGTACCATCAGTATATTCGATAATCGTTTTTAGAATCATGCCGCGACTCCCTGTAACGCGACCTTGACCACCACCATACCAGTGGGTCAGACAGCCTAATAGATTTTCAGTGTTTTTATTTAGTAAAGTAGTAACATCCCAGGCATTATAATAGCTGTATTGCGGATAATGATTGTTGAATCCTTTTCCAACAAATTGTCCGTTAACATATAATTCATAACTGTGACAGGCCGAAATGTATGCAATTGCTTTTTTGATGCTCTTGTTAGGAAGATTGGCTTTTTTTCTAAAATAGGTGTAATCGTCGTTGTCTTTAGAATCTCTTTTAATCCATTGCGCCGATGCCCAATCTTTGTTGCTTAAAAAACCTGTGGTGAAATTTGCAGCAGCCGAATAGGAACTCGCATTTCCATCTTTATCCCAGCAACGCACTTTCCAATAATATGTAGTTGCGGCTTTAAGAGTAACGCCATCTAAGTAAATATAATTTTGTTTTCTGGAATTGATCTTTTTGCTATCCCAGATATCAGCTTTGTTTGCTTTTAAATTAGCCAGACTTGAAGAAATAATGATTTGGTAAGCCGACTGTATTTCGTTAGCATCGGGATCGCTTAGATACCATCCAAAATAAGGTTTGTCGTTTGTTCCAATAGGATTTTGTTTGTCAAAACTTCTTAAATTAAAAGGAGCATTTGGGTTTGCAGCAGTAATTATAATAGACGAAAAAAGAAAGACTACTAAAATTAAAGATTGTATTGTTTGTTTCATCAATAGCTGTTTGATTATTTTTTAATTGGATGCCAAAATATAAAAAATAATCGATTTAGCTTTCCTGCTTTTTTTGGTTTTTTAGCTTAATTGATTTATTAAGATCAATTTAGTTTTCGTATAACAATAAACGGTTTCTAACATTGTGTAATTCTGTTTGTAAGGCGTCAATTTTTTGAAGTAAATTAAGAACAATATCAATTCCTTCAATATTGACATCCAGTTCTTTGTGCATGCGTACTATTTTTTCAATTTCATAAATAGAATCTTTATGGATGTATTGAACGTTATCAACAAGCTCAATATCGACAAGCCCATTTTCATTGAGATTATTAAAAAAACTAATTTCAAGTTTGTAATGTTGGCATAGCGTATCTATAGGGATGAAATTTTCGGTACTCATGATGTTTTTAATTTAGATAGTTCAGTAAATAATTCTAGTTCTTTACTAGAGAGATGAGTTGGAATGTTTATTTGAAAAGTAATGTATAAATCGCCAAAATGACCTTCTTTTTTGTAAACAGGAAATCCTTTTCCTTTGAGTTTTACCTTAGTCCCATTTTGCGTTCCGGGAGCTATTTTTAGTTTTACTTTACCATCAAAAGTGGGTACCGTAATTTCGCCTCCTAAAACGGCTTTGTATAAATCGATTGTAACATTAGTGTATAAATTATCCTTGTCTCTCTTAAAATCAGAATGATTATTTATGGTGAAAGTAATGTACAAGTCGCCTTTAGGGCCTCCGCCCATTCCTTCACCTCCATGTCCGGTTATTTTAATAGTTTGACCATTTTCTACTCCTGCAGGAATGGTAAAGCGAATATTGTGTCCGTTGATATTAACCGTGCGCTTGTGAGTGGTGTAGACTTCCTGTAAATCTAAATTTAATTCGGTGGTAAAATCGGCTCCTTTGTATTGATGTCTTTTACCGCGACTTCGACTGCTGTTTCCAAAGAGAGATTCAAAAAAGTCAGAATAATCATCAGCATCTCTTCCGTAAGAGGTAAAATCTTCATGAGGCTGGCTTTGATTGTAATAGGGTTGACCCTGATTGGCTTTTTCATATTCGGCTATGTGTTTCCAGTTTTCGCCATAAGCATCATATTTTTTTCTGTTTTCGGTATTGCCAAGTACTTCATTGGCTTCGTTGATTTCTTTGAATTTTTTCTCCGCTTCTTTATCGTTCGGATTAACATCAGGATGGAACTTACGCGCTAATTTTCGGTAAGCCTTTTTTATTTCGGCATCCGATGCTTTTTTGTCTATTTCTAATACTTTATAATAGTCTATAAATGCCATGTTGAATTGTTTTTTGAATTACTATTCCGTTAGTGCTATTATAGAATTCCCTATGGAAAATCTTAAGACAAAATGATGAAGATGATTTATCTTCTTGTTATAAATTTACTCAAATTTTAATTGAAAATAAGACTATTGAAGAGTTTTATTTTTAGAAAACACTAATTGATTATTGAAAAACAATTTGTTCTTTTTGAATACAATAACGAGTAAAAAACAGAAAAAAGGCTGACTAATAATTAGTTTAAAGGTATTTTAATTCCTGAAATATAGTAATCAGGGTCATCTGTTCCAAATGCCATAAAAAGATACATAGTATTGTTTTTAATAATAGGAGAGATAAATCCACCTAAATGATCCCAAGCCCAATTATAAATGGGGTATTTATTTTGAAGTTGAACAGGATTAACTATTAGCGGACTTCGGCTATCATGGAACCATTTTTCATTGTGCAAACGCATTAAACCATATTCTCTATTATTGGAAGTTAAATAGTTAGATGGTACTTCTTCACTACCAATTATGATGTACAATTTTGATTTGAAAGTTACATATGTAGCATTATCGGCTTTCCCTTTTAAATACCCCTCGCTTAATCTACCTTTATGGATTATTTTAGAAGAAATTATGCCTTTATTTAAATCTAAAGCATCAGATAAATTCGAAAAAATGATTTCATGTATTTCTCTATCAATAAAACCTTGACTTCTTTTATGTAATAATAGTCGGTATTGATTATTAAATTTGGTTATTGATAAGGGAAAACTATTTTTATCTGATTCATTCCATTGCGGAATCATAATTTTTTTAGGTTGTTGAATGATATTTAAATTTTCATCCATTATCATGTATGCTGAGGTGTAATTATTGTTAGGTTGTTCTACACCTAATAAAACGAGTAGGTTGCCATTGTCTAATTTAAGAGGATTTCCAGTAGAAAATACATTTCCATTTGTTTTAGCAAAAGGAATTGTATTTGTACTAAGTATTTTTTTATTATGAAAAACCCAATCATCTAAGTTAGTACTACTGGCGTAATAAATACTTCTTTTATAATGTGATCCAAATACGATAGGGGTTAATAAGATGTAAGTTCCATCCGATTTTTCAAATATACCTCCTGGTTGAATATAATTGAATTCTCCTTCAATTACTGATGTTGGATAAGAATCAAATAGTGGTTTGTCTTTAATTATTTCGTAATTAACAAAAGGATTAAAAAATTCTACAGTTGCACCAATAGCAGTGTTTAAAGTTCCCAGATAAGTATTTCCTAATGTAATCCAACCATCATTATTATTGATGTCTTTTATTTCAACAACTGTAGCAGCCTCACTATCTTGAGTAACAAACCAACTTTGATTGTTTTTTGCTTTGATTAGTAAATTGTTTAAATTACGATAGTTCGTTTTTATTCGATTATTTACAGCATCAAACTCAGTTATTTGTATCGGATTGGCTCTGTTAATATTATTGAATCTATCAGAAATTAAAGCATTTGAAAAATAGCTGTTTAAACTTCCTGCCGGAAAATTTTCTTCTACAGAAGCAATGTCCATTTCACTTTCAGTTGTTGATGTTGGTGTTTCTACAGGAGGCAAAGTTTCATCGTTTTTTAGTGGATCTGAATCTTCTGGACTACAAGAAATAATAAAACAAAATGTAAAAAAAAGTAATGCTTTCTTCATGCGATAAATTATACTTAATAAAATATTTTGAGATTTTTACAATGTAGGTTTTATTATAAAGGTGCAAATGTATAAGTTTAGTTTGTAAATGCTTAAAAATTATTTGGTTACAAATTACTTATTTGTTAATAAAATAATTTGTAATACTGTTTGTGTAGTAATTCAGTTATAAAATATGAATAATTTTTGAGTTAGTCATTTAGTTTCTGTATTTTTATGTCTTTAAAAACAGTCGTTATGGAAGTATTTGAAGGACAAAGCATACTAAACTTTATAAAAGAATTGCCAAATGATGAAGCTTGCAAAGCTT
>NZ_JAAAPM020000010.1 GCF_009909155.2 Flavobacterium undicola | reverse complement strand
TTTTAGGATAAACCGTTCTCAATTTAAAACAAGTATTTTTCATAAATCCATAGAAAGAATGGTGAATGCAAAACCGATTTATCAAAAAAACATAAAACAGATATTAAGTGTATAACTCAATTAAATAATTTAAGAGTATGAAATCCTCATTTTTTTATAAAATGGGGATGAATATTCTAATGCTAAAAAAAAAGATAAATAATGAAATTCGATATTAAGTATATATTAGGAATTACAGTGCTTTTGTTTTTTCAAACGATGAATGCTCAGTTTTATGTAGGTGTGCAATCAGGAATTGGACATATCCGAAATGATATTAAAGTAACACCGCCAGGATATCAAATTGAACACGCAGGAACATTAAAAGCGGGTTATATTTATTCGCTAACTAATCATTTTGGAATTGGGACAGGCTTAGAATTTTCTCAATATAAGCAAGATGTTTCTTTGAACAATTCAATGGAAACTTTAACTAATTTTGAGATTGATCCTTCAGGTTCTGCATTTGTTTATAATGTAACGACAAGTAGTTATAATGAAAAACAAACACTTCATGCGGTTCAAATTCCACTTTTCGTTCAGTATAAAACAAATATTCATAAAGGAGTTGATTTTAATTTTAGAGCAGGAGCTAAATACTTTTTGCCTGTAAAATATAAGATTGACGCAACGGCATCTTATGTAAATGGTACGGCCTATTATCCTGATGTTAATTTGAGTATTGATAATTTACCAGAATATGGCTTTGGAGGCCATGCTAATTATTCAGCTACCGGCGAATACGAAACGAAGGGGATAGTGATGAGCATGTTTGAATTAGGTTTTACATTTGATATCGGAGCAAAAAATGCATTATATGCAGCAATGTTCCTTGAAAGTGGTTACGGTTCTATTGTTGACCAGGATACTGATAAATCTTATATTGGTTATAATCCAACATCTGTTACAGATAGAAAAGCGAATGGATTGTATAGTACAGATAAGGATGCAAAAATTCGTCCTCTAGCATTTGGTATTACGCTAGGATGGAATTTTAAATAAACCTATTTTTTAAATTTGTATGAAAGGTCTTGATTAATTATCAAGACCTTTTTTTGTTGATAACTTCCCTTTTCAATCGCCTAAAAAAAAACTAAATTTGGAATTCAATTTTTTGAAAGCCTATTAATTTTAATGTGTTTAAAACCAGTTAAATGCACCGTTTGAATTTATTTGAATTCAAACTCCCTTCCCTTTGGGGAGGGCTGGGGAGGGGACTATGTACTTAATATTCGATACGGAAACTACGGGATTACCTAAGCGTTGGGATGCGCCCATTACCGACACAAACAACTGGCCGCGCTGTATACAAATCGCCTGGCAGTTGCATGATGATATGGGAAATCTCATCGAACATCAGGATTATTTGGTAAAACCAGAAGGTTTTAATATTCCCTATGATGCTGAACGTATTCACGGTATTTCAACTGAATTAGCAGAGGCGGAAGGAATTTCTTTAGCTGAAGTTTTGGAGAAATTTAATATTGCTTTAGGCAAAGCCAAATTTATTGTAGGTCAGAACCTAGGTTTTGATGTCAATATTATGGGTTGCGAATTGTATCGAATGGGCGTTGATTCGCCAATGGCTTCGATGCCAGTTCTCGATACCTGTACCGAAGTAACCGCTTCATTATTGAAATTGCCTGGAGGTCGTGGAGGAAAATTTAAATTGCCTACACTAACTGAGTTACATAGTTATTTATTTAACGTTCCTTTTTCCGAAGCCCACAACGCTACTGCCGATGTTGAGGCAACCACGCGTTGTTTTCTGGAGTTAATTAAAAGAGAAGTTTTTACTAAGGAAGAACTTGATGTTCCGGCTTCTTATTTTCAGGATTTTCAAGCTAAAAATCCGCAGGAAATTCAGCTTATTGGCTTAAAGCATATCAATTTAAAAGCTGCTTCGGATAAAATTCGCCAGCAGCTTCAAAAATCAGAACAAAATGTTTCGCAAACTACCGTTTCGGATGCGGATAAGCAAGGTTTAAACGAAGCGAAGTTTGCTCATTTACACAATCATACACAGTTTTCGGTTTTACAATCGACTATCGGAATAGCGCCTTTGGTAACTGTTACAGCTAAAAATGGTTTTCCTGCTGTTGCGATGACCGATACAGGAAACATGATGGGAGCTTTCCATTTTGTGAGTGCAGTGATGAATCACAATAAAGGGGCTTCCGCCAAAAATAAAGCCTTGGTTGAAAGTGGGGAAGAACCAACAGAAACCGAAATCAAGCCTATTGTAGGTTGCGAATTTAATATTTGCGAAAATCATAAAGATAAGTCTAAAAAAGACAATGGTTACCAGGTTGTTTTATTGGCAAAAAATAAAAAAGGCTATCATAATTTGGCCAAAATGGCGTCTATCGCTTACGTGGATGGTTTTTATTATGTACCCAGAATTGATAGAAACGTTGTAGAAAAGTACAAGGAAGACATCATGGTTTTGTCCGGGAATTTATACGGAGAGATTCCGAGTAAAATTCTGAACATTGGTGAAATCCAAGCCGAAGAAGCCTTGGTTTGGTGGAAAGCGCAATTTGGAGACGATTTCTATCTCGAAGTGATGCGTCACAATCAGGAAGATGAAAACCGTGTGAATAAAACTTTGATTGAGTTTGCGCAAAAGCACCAGGTAAAGTTAATTGCGACCAATAATACCTATTATGTAAATAAACAAGATGCGAATGCACACGATATTTTATTGTGTGTAAAAGACGGTGAAAAGCAAGCAACACCTATCGGTCGTGGTCGTGGGTATAGATATGGATTGCCAAATCAGGAATATTATTATAAGTCGGGAGAGGAAATGAAAAATCTCTTTGCCGATTTACCTGAGGCAATTATTAATATTCAGGAAATTGTTGATAAGGTCGAAATTTACTCGCTCTATCGCGATGTATTGCTTCCGAAATATGATATTCCCGAAGAGTTTGTTGATCCCGAAGATGAAAAAGATAATGGAGTTCGTGGAGAAAATGCCTATTTGAGGGATTTGACCATGATAGGTGCGAAAAAAAGATATGGAGATATTACAGAGTCTATTCAGGAACGTTTGGATTTTGAGTTGTTAACGATTTCAAATTCTGGATATCCGGGTTACTTTTTGATTGTTCAGGATTTCATCGCCGAAGCTCGAAAAATGGATGTTTCCGTAGGACCAGGCCGTGGATCGGCGGCGGGTTCTGCTGTGGCTTATTGTTTAGGAATTACCAATATTGACCCGATTAAATACGATTTGCTTTTTGAGCGTTTCCTGAATCCTGATCGTGTGTCCATGCCCGATATTGATATCGATTTTGATGATGAGGGACGTGGCCGTGTAATGGATTATGTAATTAAAAAATACGGAGCCAATCAGGTGGCTCAAATTATCACTTATGGTAAAATGGCAACCAAATCGGCGATTCGTGATACGGCGCGTGTATTGGATTTACCGTTGTTTGAAGCCGATAGAATAGCCAAGTTGATTCCCGCAATGATGCCGGGTAAATGGAATCTGGCTCGTTTCCTTTCTGAATCAGAAGATGAGGTTAAAAAAGCATTAAAAGGTGCTGATGAATTTGAACTTGTAAAAGAATTAATCGCCATTGCCAATGAAGATGATTTGGCAGGAGAAACAATTCAGCAGGCCAAGATTCTGGAAGGGTCGATGCGAAATACAGGTATTCACGCCTGTGGGGTGATTATAACACCATCTGATATTACTAATTATGTACCTGTTACTACCGCCAAAGATTCCGATTTATATGTAACCCAATTTGATAACTCGGTTGCAGAAAGTGCAGGATTGCTGAAAATGGATTTCTTGGGTCTGAAGACCCTGACATTGATAAAGGACACTGTTAAGTTAGTCAAATACCGTAACAACATTGATCTCGACCCAGATACTTTTCCAATTGATGATGTCAAGACGTATGAACTGTTCCAACGTGGAGAAACTGTCGGGATTTTTCAATATGAGTCTGCTGGAATGCAGAAATACATGAAGGAATTGAAACCCACCGTTTTCGGAGATTTAATTGCGATGAATGCCTTGTATCGCCCTGGACCTTTGGAATATATTCCTTCTTTCGTTCGAAGAAAAAACGGAGAGGAAGAAATCAAATACGATCTAGATGCCTGCGAAGAATATTTAGGGGAAACCTATGGAATTACGGTGTATCAGGAGCAGGTGATGCTTTTGTCGCAGTCGTTGGCTGGATTTACTAAAGGTGAGGCCGACGTTTTGCGTAAAGCGATGGGTAAAAAACAGAAGGACGTTCTGGATAAAATGAAGCCTAAATTCGTAGAACAAGCAGCTACTAAAGGACATGATCCAAAAGTTTTAGAGAAAATTTGGAAAGACTGGGAAGCTTTTGCGAGTTATGCTTTTAATAAATCCCACTCGACTTGCTACGCATGGATTGCCTACCAAACTGCCTATTTGAAAGCGCATTATCCAGCCGAATATATGGCGGCGGTACTTTCGAATAACATGAACGATATTAAGCAAGTGTCATTCTTTATGGAGGAATGTAAGCGAATGGGCTTGCAGGTTTTAGGACCTTGTGTGAATGAGTCTTATTATAAATTTACCGTAAATGATGATTATGCTGTTCGTTTTGGAATGGGAGCTATCAAAGGAGTAGGAGCTGGAGCAGTAGAAACTATTGTGGAAAGTAGAAAAAACGGAAAATACAAATCGATTTTTGATTTAGCTAAGCGAATTGATTTGCGTGCCGCCAATAAAAAAGCGATTGAAAACTTGGCCTTGGCGGGTGGTTTTGATTCTTTTGAAGGAACTACACGTGCGCAATATTTTCATGATGAAGGTGATGGAGTTACCTTTTATGAAAAAGCGATTCGTTATGGCTCGAAATTCCAAGAGAATGAAAATTCGTCTCAGGTGAGTTTGTTTGGAGAAACCAGTGAAGTACAAATTGCAGAACCTGTTGTACCACCATGCGAGGATTGGAGTACAATGGAAAAATTGGCAAAGGAGAAAGAAGTAGTTGGGATTTATATTTCTGGGCATCCGTTGGATGATTTTAGATTTGAAATGAAGTATTTCTGTAATGCTAAATTAGAAGCGCTTAAAAACTTGGAGCAATATGTTGGTAAAACACTCGCTTTTGGTGGAATTGTATCAAATGTTCAAAGAAGAACTGCTAAAAACGGTAAAGAATGGGCGAGTTTTAATCTGGAAGGCTATGATGAAAGTTTTGAATTTAAAATTTTTGGAGAAGATTATTTGAATTTTCACCGATACTTGCTTCCAAACAACTTTGTTTATTTTAAACTCCTTATAAAAGAAGGATGGGTTAACAGAGATACTGGTAAAAAAACAGACCCAAGAATACAGTTTTCCGATGCGAAGCAATTGCAGGACGTGTTAGGGATTTTTGCTAAAAGATTGATTGTGTTGTTGAATATTAAGGATTTGCATCCAGAGTTTATTCATAAGTTGAGTCATCTTTTTAATGAAAATAAAGGAGATAATCAGGTAACTTTTGAAGTCATGGAGATAGAGAAAATAAAGAAACTGATAGAGACTACAGCTGTTCTTGAAGAAAATGAAGAGGTTGTTTTTGAAGATGAAAATGAGGATGCTGAGGCTTCGGATACTCCAGAAAATAAGGCTGTTCAGGTTACAGAGGTGGAAGAGGTTAAGGTGGTGACGAAACTGAGTATGGCAAGCAGAAAGTTGAAAATTAAAATTTCGACTGAGTTTTTACAGGAATTAGAGAAAATGCAGATAAACTTTAAGTTGAATTAGACACAATATATACCACAGCAGCGATAGCTGTAAAAACTAAGGCCAATTTTTCTTTTTTGTTCTAAATCAAAGTAGGATTGGTAGTTCCGTAATAAACAATATTTCTAAATTATTGTTTACGGATGTTTTGTTTTCTTGTATCCCTTCAAAATTAGCTCTAAAAAATCATAACCATCATTTTTTAGAGCTAATTTTGAAGGGGATACACAAATTTATACCGTTGAAATAAAAAAGAAATAAATTGATTTTTTTGTAAATCAAATCGATTAAATGCTTCTAAATGGCATTATTGTTGATAATAACGCAGTCGTAAATTAAAAATACTTTTTAATAGATAATTGTCTGAGTTTTTGCCTGGATGTTTAGCAGGACGGGACAGGATGCGTTAGAAAGACATGTTTAATAATTTTATATTCTGAATAAAATTATAGTTCATTTTAGATAAACTGGTCTAATTTGTCTCAGGATAGATTAAAAACCAGATAATTTTAATAAAAAATCAATGAAAATTAAACTCAATTATCTTCCGTTTTTTATCGGGATTCTATTTTCTTTAAATGGTGTAGCTCAATCAAATGTCTGGCCTCAAACTAAAAATGTGAACAAACCATGGGCACGCTGGTGGTGGATGGGAAATGCGGTAGATAAACCCAATTTGAAATCAAGTTTAATCGATTTTCAAAAAGTTGGAATTGGAGGAGTCGAAATAACACCTATTTATGGAGTAAAAGGAGAAGAGAATAATTTTATTGATTATTTGTCGCCAAAGTACATGGAAATGCTGGACTACACGGTAAAAATTGCCGATAGTTTAGGTTTGCAGGTCGATATGGTTCTTGGTACAGGTTGGCCTTATGGAGGGCCTCAGGTTACGCTTCCTCATGCTGCAACTAAATTAGTAGTAGAGAAATATGAGGTTAAAAAAAACGAACAATTTAATAAAGAAATAAATGTAGATCCGGTAAAGGAGAAAGTGCCAGCGCAATTACTGGCTGTTTCGGCTTATGGTGCCGATGGATCTTATTTGGATTTGACAAGCCAATTAAAAGGGAATGTATTAAACTGGAAAGCTAAAAAAACAAATTATACACTTTATGCTGTTTTTGCTGGGAAAACGGGTCAGCAGGTAAAACGTGCTGCACCGGGTGGGAAAGGTTATACTTTAGATCATTTTTCTACAGAAGCACTTAATGCTTATGTAGTGCCTTTTGATAAAGCATTAGTGGGATTTGAAGGAAAACTGAGAGCTATTTTTAATGATAGTTATGAAGTATATGGTACCGATTTTACGCCATTATTTTTACAAGAATTTGAAAAACGCCGTGGTTATGATTTGAAAAAATACCTTCCACAGTTGTTGAGTAAAGAAGAATCTGAAATTGGAAATAGAGTAAAAAGCGATTACAGAGAAACGATTTCTGATTTGTTGTTGAATAAATTTGATTTGCCTTGGACCAAATGGGCCAATTCGAAAAATTATAAAACCAAGTTACAAGCTCACGGTTCGCCAGGGAATCTAATCGATTTATACGCTTCGGCTGATATTCCAGAATGTGAAACTTTTGGTTCAATGCCTTATGATATTCCGGGTTTCAGACGTGAAAAAGAAGACATTAGAGATGGTGATGCCGATCCTGTGATGTTGAAATTTTCTTCTTCGGCGGCACATATTTCTGGAAAACCATTGACTTCTTCAGAAACTTTTACGTGGTTGAGGGATCATTTTAAAACGGCATTGTCGCAATGCAAGCCGGAAGCTGAGGACTTGTTACTTAACGGAGTCAATCATATTTTTCTACACGGTTCTACTTATTCGCCTAAAAAAGCGGAATGGCCGGGATGGCAATTCTATGCTTCGGTGAATTTTAATTCTAATAACAGTATTTGGGAAGATGCTCCGGGATTGTTCAATTATATTGCTAATTGTCAATCGATGTTACAATCTGGGAAGTCAGATAACGAAACATTATTGTATTATCCAGTTTACGATACTTGGGGGAAAAGCTTAGAAGGAAATTTATTTTTCCAGTTTAAGATTCATTCGTTGAAAGAGTGGTTGCACGGAACTCCGTTTTATGATACGACTAAAAAATTGATGGCAAATGGTTATGGAGTTGATTTTGTTTCGGACAACTTTATTGCTCAAGCCACAGTAAAAGACGGAATGATAGTTTTGCCTGGAAATAGTTATAAAGCATTGGTGGTGCCAAATTGTGATAAAATGCCTTTGGCTACTTTAGAGAAATTAATTGCTTTGAAAAAAGCGGGTGCTGCTATAATTTTTGAAGGTTTGCCAAAATCGGTTCCGGGACTTAAAGATTATGAGGCTCAAAATACAAAATTAGCCACATTACTTTCAGAAAATAAAGCTATTGTGAGTCCGGTGAGTGATTTTTTTAAAGCGTTACAACTGGCTAATGTGCAATCAGAATCCTTAGTTGGAACAGGATTGAAATTCATTAGAAGAGATTTAAATGGAGAGAAAATCTATTATTTAGTAAATCACACTGCTAAAACAATTGAAGGTTTTATTCCTTTGGCTATAGCCAATAAAGAAGTGTTGATTTTAGATCCGTTGACTAGAAATGTTGGAAATGCTATAGTTCAAAAAAACGGACAAACTACTTTGGTGAAACTTCGCATAGAATCTGGAAAATCATTTATTTTAAAGACAGAGAATGCCGCTTCAGAAAAGCCTTGGAAATATTATCAGGATGCGGCTGAACCAATTGCATTAAAAGGAAATTGGCAATTGAATTTTGAAAAAGGAGGCCCAAGTTTGCCTGCTCCGGCAAAATTAACTAATTTAGAATCTTGGACTAAAATCAGTCCTGATACCGAAGCTTTTTCAGGAACAGCATTGTATACTTTGCAGTTTGATGCGCCAAAAATAACAGCAGAAAACTGGAAATTGAGTTTGGGAGATGTGAGAGAAAGTGCTAAAATTTGGCTAAATGGCGAATATATTGGAAACGCTTGGTCAGTACCTTTTTCAATTAATTTAGGGCAACTTAAAAAAGGGAAAAACGAGTTGAAAGTTCAGGTAACCAATCTTTCTGCAAATAGAATTATAGACATGGAAAAGAAAGGAAAAGAATGGAAAATCTTTTATGAAATTAATATGGTAGATAAAGATTATAACAAATTTGATGCTACTAAGTGGAAACCGATGCCTTCGGGATTATTAGGCCCAGTTTCGATAACTCCTTTAAAAGAAGAAAAATAATAGTAATAAACACCTTAATAATGAAAAAGAGTATTTTGTTTTTAGGCTTAAGTCTTATTGTAAGCAGTATAACTTTAGCGCAAAACCCTTTAGATAAAAAAGCAGTTTTGGCTCAAATGGAATTGGCTAATAAATATTTTATGGACAAATGGCCAGATACAGGTAAAACTATTGTTACTAATAAAGAGCGTCCAAGTAATATTTGGACTCGTGGGGTTTATTATGAAGGATTGATGGCTTTGCACGAAATCTATCCAAAACAAGCTTATTATGATTATGCTTACTCTTGGTCAGAATTTCACAAGTGGGGATTCAGAAACGGGAATGCTAATCGCAATGCCGATGACTATTGTGCAGCACAAACTTATATTGATTTGTACAATATTGAGCCAGATGCTAAAAAATTAAAAAATACGAGACAATGTGTTAATATGTTGTTGAATACACCTCAATTAGACGATTGGTCTTGGATTGATGCTATCCAAATGGGAATGCCCGTATTTGCAAAAATGGGTGTTTTAGAAAAAGACAATCGTTATTATGAGAAAATGTATCAGATATACATGTACTCTAGAAATAATCACGGTGACCACGGATTGTATAATCCCAAAGACGGTTTGTGGTGGCGTGATGCCGATTTTGATCCTCCTTACAAAGAACCAAATGGAGAAGATTGTTACTGGAGCCGTGGAAATGGTTGGGTAATTGCTGCTTTGGCAAAAGTATTAACTATTATTCCTGAAAATGCTCCTCATAGAGAGCAGTATGTGAAAGATTTAAAAGCGATGGCAAAAGCCTTAGTGCCTATTCAAAGAGCCGATGGATTCTGGAATGTAAGTTTGCATGACCCAACAAATTTTGGAGAAAAAGAAGCTTCTGGAACAGCTTTGTTTGTTTATGGAATAACTTACGGAATCAATAGCGGAATTTTAGACAAGAAAACGTATTTTCCGGTCGTAGAAAAAGCATGGAAAGCATTGATAGCAGAGAGTTTACATAAAGATGGATTTTTAGGATTTTTACAATCTACAGGTAAAGAACCAAAAGATGGTCAGCCATTAACGTATGATAAAATTCCTGATTTTGAAGATTATGGATTGGGTTGTTTCTTGTTAGCCGGATCTGAAATCTATAAAATGAAGTAATACCAAATTGGTTTTACTTTTTTATAGAAATCAAAAAGAATACAATTAGTTAAAAGATTAAAAAGGGAAGTTTAGTGGCTTCCCTTTTTAATGAATATTAATTTCTGAAATGCATAAAAATAATTAGCATTTAATTAATTCGTTGGTATATGAAATATAGAATTTTACTCGTCCTTATTTTTTTGAATAGTTTCTTTTCTTTTGCTAAAGAACTCTATGTTGCTCCTCAAGGCAATGATATTAATAATGGAACTATAACAAGTCCTGTTGAGACTATAAAAAGAGCACAGGAATTAGCCAGTTCAGGTGATGTAGTTTATTTAAGAGGTGGACTTTATAGTATGCGTGAAGAACAAATTGCAGTGAAGAAAGGCATTTGGGCTTATGTGACTCATTTAGATAAAAACGGAATTTCTTATTTAGCTTATAAAAATGAAACACCTGTTTTTGATTATAAAAATGTAAAACCAGCAGGCTGTCGCGTTGTTGCTTTTTTTGTGAATGCCAATAATATTCACGTAAAAGGAATTGAAATAGTAGGTGTTCAGGTAACCATAAAAACACATACCCAATCAGAATGTTTTGAAGTTCGAGGAAGTAATAATACATTGGAACAATTAAAAATGCACGATAATATGGCTATCGGAGTCTATATGATTAGTGGTTCCAATAATCTGATATTAAATTGTGATGCTTATAATAGCTGGGATTCGGTTTCTGAAGGCGGAAAAGGCGGAAATACCGATGGTTTTGGCTGTCATCTTCAAAAAGGAAGTGTAAATAATGTTTTCAGAGGTTGTCGTGCCTGGTTTAATAGTGATGATGGTTTCGATTTAATTAACAATGCGGAACCTGTTTTAATCGAAAATTGCTGGGCTTTTTATAATGGATATTCTCCTGATTTTATAGGTAGAGGGGATGGAAACGGATTCAAAGCCGGAGGATATGGAGCTGGAAAAAATCCGTATAATGAACTTATGGAAAGATATGCGCCGATACCTAAAAATACGATTCGTTTTTGTTTGGCAGTTAAAAATAAACAAAGTGGATTTTATGCCAATCATCATTTGGAAGGGAATTATTGGTATAATAACACCGCATATTTAAATAAAAGAAATTATAATATGCTCAATTGTATGGCTTTAAATCCAACTGATTTTGGAACTAATGGCCCTGGATGGAATCATGAAATGGCTAATAATTTAGGCTTTGCAGCTACCACCGAAGAATTAACCGATATTGATAAATCGCGTTGTGTGTTGAAGAATAATTACTTTGATTTAACGAGTATTAAAGTTACTGCTTCTGATTTTTTAAGTATTGATGAGAAATTATTGATGGCTCCAAGACAAGCTGATGGAAGCCTGCCAAACAATGATTTTTTAAAATTAGCTCCATCAAGCAAACTTATAAATGCTGGAACTAATTTAGGATTCGCATTCAAAGGCTCTGCTCCCGATTTAGGTTGTTTTGAAAAATAATAAATACTAGATATGAACTTTAATTTAAAGAAATTATTTCTTTCCATCGTATTAGTATCTTTCGGTTTTGCAGTTCAGTCGCAGGAATTCAATCGTAAGAAATACAATTTTAATTCCGATTGGAAATTAAAATTAGGAGATTTAGCTCAGGCAAAAGAGGTTAATTTTAATGATAAGAATTGGCAAGCTGTAACGCTCCCTTATGCTTTTAACGAAAATGAAGCTTTCAAGAAAGACATTACGCAGCTTACTACCGGCATTGTTTGGTATCGAAAAAAGTTCAAACTGCCAGAAGGAATTGTCGATAAAAAAGTTTTTATCGAATTTGAAGGCGTTCGTCAAGGCGGAACTATTTATGTCAATGGACAAAAAGTAGGACTTCATGAAAATGGAGTAATGGCTTTTGGTTATGATATTTCAAATTTGCTAAAATCATACCCAGCCGAGAATACAATTGCACTTCGTATTGACAATGATTGGAAATACAAAGAACAAGAAACAGAATCTACTTTTCAATGGAACAATAGTAATTTCAATGCTAATTATGGCGGGATTCCAAAGAACGTTTACCTTCATGTAACGGACAAATTATATCAAACACTTCCATTGTATTCGAATCTAAAAACAATTGGAACCTATGTTTATGCTTCGAATATCAATGTTGCTCAAAAAACAGCAATTGTAACTGCCGAAACTCAGGTTAAAAATGAATATGCTGGAGCAAAAACTTTCTCTTATGAAGTTCAGGTTTTTGATTTGGAAAATAAAAAAATGGCTAATTTTTCAGGTTCGGAAACGACTTTAAATTCGGGAGAAACTAAAATTATTAAAGCTTCGAAGGAATTGGATAATTTGCATTTTTGGAGTTGGGGTTATGGTTATTTGTACACTGTAAAAACCATTTTAAAAGTAGATGGAAAAATTGTAGACGAGGTTGCTACTAAAACAGGTTTTAGAAAAACGGCTTTCGCCAATGGGGAAGTGTTATTGAACGATCGGGTAATCCAGATGAAAGGTTATGCACAGCGTACCAGTAATGAATGGCCGGCTGTTGGGATGTCAGTGCCTGCCTGGATGAGTGATTTCAGTAATCGAATGATGGTGGAAAGCAATGGGAATTTAGTGCGTTGGATGCATGTTACGCCTTGGAAGCAAGACATAGAATCTTGCGATAGAGTTGGTTTAATACAAGCCATGCCAGCTGGTGATGCCGAAAAAGATGCCAAAGGAGTGCAATGGATACAACGTGTTAATTTAATGCGTGATGCCATTATTTACAATCGAAATAACCCGAGTATTATTTTTTACGAAAGCGGAAACGAAGTAATTAGCGAAGCTCACATGCGCGAAATGAAAAGCTTGCGTGATACTTATGATCCCCATGGCGGAAGAGCAATTGGTTCTCGGGAAATGCTCGATAGTCAGGAAGCAGAGTACGGTGGCGAAATGTTGTATATTAACAAAAGTGCCCGCAAACCTTTTTGGGCAACCGAATATTCCAGAGATGAAGGTTTGAGAAAATATTGGGACGAATTCTCGCCTCCTTTTCATAAAGAAGGTACTGGCGGAACCAATCATACTAATGTAAATGGAAGCAAAGTGGCCGATGCCAGTCCGTACAACCACAATCAGGACGCTCATGCTATTGAAAATGTAACACGATGGTATGATTATTATGTTGAACGTCCCGGAACAGGAAAAAGAGTGAATTCGGGGGGTGTAAATATTATTTTTTCAGATAGTAATACGCATTTTAGAGGAGCTGAAAATTACAGAAGAAGTGGTGAGGTTGATCCAATGCGAATTCCAAAAGATGGCTTTTTTGCGCATCAGGTTATGTGGGATGGTTGGGTAGATATTGAAAAATACAGAACCCATATTATAGGACATTGGAATTACACGGATGCAGTTACAAAAAACATTTACGTTGTTTCTTCTGGAGACAAAGTAGAGCTTTTTGTTAATGGAAAATCCAAAGGTTTTGGTAAGCAAAGCAAGCAGTTTTTATTCACTTTCGAAAACATTCATTGGGAATCAGGTTCAGTGAAAGCGGTGAGTTATGATGCCAATGGAAAAGTGTTGAGCGAAGATGAAAAAATAACTGCGGGAACTTCATTTGCTATTCGGTTAACTCCTCATGCCAGTCCTGAAGGATTGTTGGCTAATGCCAATGATATTGCTTTAATTGATGTTGAAGTGGTGGATAAAAAGGGCAACAGATGTGTTTTAGACAACAGCTTAATCGAATTTTATTTAGATGGAAATGCTACATGGTTAGGCGGAATTGCACAAGGTCCGGATAATTATATTTTGTCTCAAAAGTTACCCGTTGAAAATGGAGTGAATCGAATTATGATTCGTTCTACTTTGAAAGCAGGTGAAATTAGTGTTTCGGCAAAGTTTAAAGGATTGCAATCGGCTGAGGTTAAATTACAATCAAAACCGTTTTTGTCGAAAAATGGATTGGCAGAACAATTGCCAAATGCTAATTTATCTTCATATTTAGAAAAAGGACCAACGCCAGAAACTCCTTCTTATACCATAAAAAGAACGCCCGTTTTTATCAGTCACGCTGTAGCAGTTGCTAATATCGATGATGTTTATAAAAGTTATGATGATAATGAATTGACGGAATGGGCTAATGACGGAAAAATTAGTACAGGAAAAATTACGTATACCTTAGCTGAACCGGCTATTGTAAATGAAACGGTGGTGAAGTTTACAGGTTGGCGTACAAAAAGTTATCCAATTCGTATATTAGCCGATGGTAAAGAAGTGTATCGTGGCAATACAGAACAAAGTTTAGGATATATTACGATTCCATTAAAACCAGAATTGGCTAAAGAAATTACAATAGAATTGATTGGAACCAATTCTGAAAAAGATGCTTTTGATACCATTGTTGAAGTTGATCCAACAAAGGAATTGGATTTGTTTAAAGATAAAAGTGCCGCAAATGCCAAAGGGCAGCTGCGTATTGTAGAAATAGAATTTTATAAAAAAAATGATAATTAGTATGAACAAAAAACTATTATTTGGATTAGTACTTTTTTTAGGATTGTCCATTAATTGCTTTTCACAAGAAAGTGCGGCATTTCCATTGTGGGATAAAATCCCGGGAGTTATTAAAAACGAAGCTTACAAAGAAGAACCTCGATTAGATGCTCAGGGTAATCGGACAGGAGTTAGGAAAGTTACTGAGCCAACTTTGATTCCTTTTTTGGTTGAAAATAAATCATCTAAAAATGCTGCGGTTATCATTTGTCCAGGAGGAGGTTATGCTCTTTTGTCTATTGATAAAGAAGGAATCAATGTGGCAAAATGGTTCAATTCGATTGGAGTTTCGGCTTTTGTATTAAAATACCGTTTGCCATCAGATGATATTATGATTGATAAAACCGTTGGGCCATTGCAAGATGCGCAAGAAGCCATTCGAACATTGCGAAGAAATGCTGTGAAATGGAATTTGGATGTTAATAAAATTGGAATCATGGGGTTTTCAGCTGGAGGTCATTTGGCTTCAACAGCTTCCACGCATTATTTAGATAAAGTGTATGATACAGATAGAGATGTTAGTGCACGACCTGATTTTTCGATGTTGATTTATCCTGTAATTTCAATGGAGAAAGGAATTACTCATAATGGTTCGAAAGAAAGTCTTTTAGGGAAAACGGCTTCTGCTGATTTGATTGCTAAATATTCGAATGAAAAAGAAGTAAACGAAAAGACACCACCAACATTTTTAGTTCACGCTACTGATGACGGTGCTGTTCCTGTTGAAAATAGTATCAATTATTATTTAGCTTTAAAGAAAAACAAAGTTCCTGCCGAAATGCATTTGTATCAAAATGGAGGTCACGGTTTTGGACTTGGAACAAAAGGTACACATACTGATTGGTCTGCTTCTTTAGAACATTGGCTGGTAGCCAATAAAATAATTGCTGAAAAATCAGTTTATATCTTTTCTTATTTCAAAGGTAATGGTGAAGATGGTTTGCATTTAGCGTATAGTGAAGATGGTTATAAATGGCAATCTTTAAAGAATGATACTTCATTTTTAACTCCCGAAGTTGGGAAAGATAAGTTAATGAGAGATCCTTGTATTATTAAGGGTGGAGATGGATTGTATCATATGGTTTGGACTGTGAGTTGGACTGATAAAGGAATTGGATATGCATCTTCTAAAGATTTGATTCATTGGTCAAAACAAGAGTTTTTGCCTGTTATGGAATACGAAAGTGGAACACGCAATACTTGGGCTCCCGAAATCACTTATGATAGTAAGCAAAAAAAGTATATGATTTATTGGGCATCTACGATTGAAGGAAAATTTATGGAAACCCAGTCGGAAGAGGAAAAAGGATACAATCATAGAATTTATTATGCTACGACTAAGGATTTTAAAAAAATCACTCGTACTAAACTTTTGTATGAACCTGGTTTTAATGTGATTGATTCTTCTATTTTGAAAGATGGTAAAGGATATATTATGTTTTTGAAAGACGAAACAAAAGTTCCTGTACAAAAAAATATTAAAGTGGCTTACAGCGATAAATTGACAGGGCCTTATTCAAAAGCAAGTGCCCCAATTACTGGGGATTATTGGGCAGAAGGACCAACGGCTATTAAAATTGATGGGCAATGGTTGGTTTATTTTGATAAATATACTCAGAAAAAATATGGTGCTGTAAAACAAAAGGCTAATGGCTGGGAAGATGTTTCAGATAAAATTAGTTTCCCTCTGGGAACACGTCACGGAACTGTTTTTGAAGTTCCAAAATCAACTCTTCTACAGCTTATGAAAGAGTAATAATCTAAAACTAAAGTTTGTTTTTTTCTTAATCCAATTAAAATCTATAGGTTTTAATTGGACTTTTTTTTGCTGCAGATTACTGCAGAATAATACTGTTGATTTAATTTGAAAAATACAAAGTCAACAATATATAACCAAAATTTAAGAGGACCTACTACATATTTAGCTTGTGGACGTGAAAGATGATTAAGGGAGTGTTATTAAAGGCTAAGTGTGGAATTTTATAAAAAATTAATGGTCAGCAATAAATAGAAATTAAGGAGTTTTGTGAAGACCGATTAATGTGTTTTAGTCATGTTAATCGGGCTTTTTTTATATATTGTTAAATATTCAACTATTCTAGTTTGTTTTTGAGTATTATGTGAAATTTATTATAATTTATTTTGATTTTGTTTATTTTATAGCTATTTCATTTTTTACAATGAAATTATTTTTATATTTGGTAATCGATTACGGTTTTTTTTATTTGGAATTATTGCTTTCTTTTATCAAAGAAAAATGCAAGGGATTTTATGTATTGTGGAGAAATAAAAATATAATTTAGAAGGAAATGGAAAAGTTTTTGACAAAAGAGATGATTGATGAAGGGGTTTCCTTTACAATAAGTTTAAGTGAAAACTCTAGAATTCCAAAATACAAACAAATTGTAGATTCGATAATTCATAATATTTCTACTGGAAAATTGCAGATGGATCAGAAGTTGCCTTCTATCAATATGCTAAGTGAGGAATTTTATCTTTCTAGAGATACTGTCGAGAAAGCCTATAATATTTTAAAGAAAAGAAAGATAATTACTCCTATTAGAGGAAAAGGTTATTATGTTACCCGTACCAAATTAATTGCAAAAGTTAATGTTCTTTTCTTGATTAATAAATTGAGTTCCTACAAGATGAGAATTTATAATTCCTTTATAAATAGTATCGGAGGGAATTCACAAACTGATTTGCATATTTATCATTGTGATCAAACTTTGTTTTTGAATTTAATTGACAAATACCTTGGGGCTTATGATTATTATGTAATTATGCCTCATTTTAAATCAGATGACCTGACACATTTTAGTTCTGGTGAAGGAGTTTTGCAAGCAATTAATAAAATTCCAAAAGAAAAATTAGTTATTTTAGATAATAATAAAGGGATTGAAGATTCTGTGATTGAAGTTTGTCAGGATTATGAAAATGATATTTATGGTGCTTTAAAGCAAGGGCTTGAGAAAATCTCCAGATATAATAAATTGATTTTAATTTACCCTGAAAGCTCTGTTTATCCTTATCCAAGAAGAATTTTAAATGGTTTTAAACGATTTTGTTTAGATTCAGGTCTTGAATATGAGGTTTTAAGAGAGGTTTATGATGATATTGTTTTGAAAAAAGGAGATTTGTTCATTACGATTGAAGAATCAGATTTGGTTAGTCTTGTTAAACAGATTAGAGATAAAAATTTTGAATTAGGTAGAGAAATAGGTGTTATTTCATATAATGATACTCCTTTAAAAGAGTTGTTAGGAATTACAGTAATTTCTACTGATTTTAAGATGATGGGTGCTACTGCTGCAAGTATGATTTTAAATAAAGAATCAGGTAAGATTAAAAATCCATTTAATTTTATTGATAGAAATTCTATTTAGAGTTAAGAATTAATAGCAATTTAACTAAAACAAAAAAACTTGTAAGCAAAGTGACTTACAAGTTTTTTTATTTTTAACACGTCTTTTAATTTTTTTAAGAGCTATTTATTATGTTTGGATAAAAAAAATGGAGACCTAAGCCTCCATTTTAATGAATGTGGTTTGATGTTTAGTAACCACCAGGGTTTTGCATTGCTTGTTTTTCAGTAGCTGTTAATGGTCTTCCATTTACGTAGATGCCATCTAAGAATGTTTGAGGTATTGGACGTAAGATATGGTAGTCTTTTATGTTTGGTGCAGCTTCAGGATTGTATGCTTTTGCTCTGGCTACCAAAGTTTTGGTTCTGCTCAGATCTTCCCAACGGTGGAATTCTCCACAAAGCTCTCTGGTACGTTCGTTTAAGATTAAACAAAGCATACGATCATAATCAGTAGTGTAGCCTAATTTAGTTATAACTGCTTGATCGGCTGCAGGTAGTGCGCTAATACTGCTAATAGTTAAGCTGGTTGCTGCAGTTGTGGTTGCAATGTTGTTGGATTCGTAGTATGAATTTTCAGCAATAAATGAACTAGCTCTTCCTCCTTGAACAGCTGTTGTCCAAGCAGCAGATCCATCGGTGTAAGCAGCACGATCTTCCCCTGCTTTATAAGCAGCACGGTTACGAACTGTATTGATATCAAATAGAGCAGCGGCATAAGAAGCTGGTCCTTGACGCACTTCTGCTTCAGCTTTCATCAAATAGGTCTCTGCAGAACGGGCTAATATTACATCACGACTTCCTTTTGTGGCATTAAAATCAAGTCTTGAACCATCCATGTATTTGCTTAAAGATGGGAATCGTACATCTTTCATTAATCCAAAATTATCTGCTGCATAGGCTACAAATACACTTGGAATTGTTTTTCCAGTTTTAGAGTAGATTATAGTACCATCATTTCTAGTTTTAGCAAATCGAGTGTCTGTAGGGTTATTCATAATATACATAATACCTAAATCGCCATTTACATAATAAGTACCTGATTTGTTATTAACAATACTTTTTGTTTGAAAACTTTTCCAAAAACGAGAGTCGTTTATTTTGTCAAATACATCGTAAGTAAAGTAAGTAGGTGCTAAACGACTAAAGGGTCTTCCTCCTGCGGTATTACGAATCATTTGAGGTAATTGATCGTATGTAGAGATGAAATACAGATGTTGTTGATTTCCACCAGTTGTCAATTGATTAGAGTTAAAGTCTGCTGATAGAATTAATTCGGATAGTTTTTCATTTGCACCGTCAGCAGCTTTAAAGTCCCATAAATTGACATAGTTTGGAGCTAAAGGGTGACGTGTTATAACATCATTACATAAATCAACTACTTGTTGTAAATCAGTAGTTTTTGTTGCTGAATTCCATGCGTCATTAATTTCGCTGGCACGAGTTAAATAAGCTTTTGCTAAATAGTGGGCAGCAGCATCTTTTGTGATTTTATTTGGTCCTCCGGTATTGTTTAATAGATTATAGGCTTGAGTAAAATCACTAATAACTTGTTTTAAAACGTCTTCAGCTGAAGCTCTTGTAAATTCTAAAAATACAACATTGCTTGTCTTTAGGTTTATTGGTACACCTCCGTATTGTCTTACTAATTTTAAATAATTGTAAGCTCTCATAAAGTAGCCTTCTCCTAGCGCTATTTTTTTAATTGCATCATTAGTTGAAACAATAGCCGTAGCTGATTCGATTAGTTGATTAGCATTTCCAATTCCAATATATAAATTGTCCCAATTGGTGTTTGCGGCAACAGTATTAGAATTAGATACGGTTACAAATGATCCGAACCCAGAGGCATAAGAATTCCATAGTCCATTTGATGGATCACCTCCAACATGAAATTCATCTGTTCCAGATTCGTTTGCTGTAAGAGGGATTTCTCGATTCATATCCAATGCAAAAACTTGGTAGTAGGTACCAACAGATAAAGCTTGAATTCCTTCTTCTGTTTTTAAATATCCTGGATTGTATCCAGTAGTTAATTTTTCGTCTAGAAAATCTTCACTACAAGAGGTACTAAGTCCTAATGTAGCTAATATCATTAGGTTGATATATAGTATTTTATAATTTTTCATAATTTAATTTGTTTTTAGAATTGAACATTTAGCCCTAAAGTAAATCCTCTGTTAGAATAAGTCGTTCTGGTATCTAAGTCTACCCATTTTACTTTGGAGAAAATCATACCTGGATTAGCAGCTTGCATATAAATTCGTAGTCTAGAAAGTCCTAATTTTTCTACTAAATCTTTTTCGAAGTTATAGCCTAAAGAGATGTTTCTTATTTTTAAGAAAGAACCGTTTTTATAGCCTAAAGTTGGGTTGTATATATCTCCAGTACCTGCGCTGTAAAAAGGTCTTTGGTATTCGGCATCAGTGTTGTCATCGGTGTAATAGTCTAATTGTCTTTGACTGGTTTTTCCACTTAGGTTTTCTCCTCCTGCATCATATAGGTATCCCATACGGCCATAAATAAAGATTGATAATTCTATGTTTTTATAATTGAATGTATTGGTTAAACCAGTTATGAATTTTGGTTCAGTACTTCCTAAAACTACACGATCGTTATTGGCATCAATTTTATAATCTCCATTTTGATCTACTGGTCTTGCGTTTCCAAAAGCAAAAATGGTGCTACCAGCAGCAGCATTGAATTTAGCCATTTCAGCAGCATCTTCTGGTCTCCAAATTCCATTAGACTCAAAACCATAAATAATTCCTGGCGAATATCCTATGAATCTAGTATTGAGGATATCATCTTGTTTACCATTTTGTAATTCAACTATTTTACTTTTTTGCCACGAAGCGCTTAGGCTAGAACTCCATTCAAAATCAGCTGTTTTAATATTTACTGTGTTTAAAGTAAGTTCAATACCATTTCCTTCTGTTTTTCCAATATTTGCAAGGGTTTTATCAAAACCTGTAACTGTTGGGATACTTCTTAATAATAGTAAATCTTTGGTTTTAGAGGTGTAATATTCTAAACTTCCTGAAATTCTATTGTTGAATACGCCAAAGTCAATACCGTAGTTGAATTGGGTTGTTTTTTCCCAGCCTAATTCACTATTTGGTAGCTTTAAGTTGGTTAGAACTCCAGATGAAGTTGAATAAAGTACTTGTGCTAATGGAGGTTGAGTTTCGTAAGCAGGTACAGCAGCATTACCCGTAACTCCATAACCAGCTCTTAGTTTTAATGTATTAAGCCATGAAATATTTTGTAAAAATTCTTCTTTGTCTATACGCCAAGCTACAGAAGCACTTGTAAACTGATCTCTTCGGTTTATTTTAGCTAATTGAGAAGCTGAATCATAGCGTAGAGATGCTGTTAATAGATATTTGTCATCGTATCCATAAGTTAATCTACCCATGTAAGAGAATAATCCAGTTTCAATAAGATTTGAAGAATAAGCATTTAACGTGACATTTTCTTTAGTTAAAGCATTCCACTTATTTTCTACATTTTTAATATTTTCTGCAGACATGGAGCTTTCTTCGTTAGAGTATTGTGTTTTACTTTGTAATAATGTAACTCCAAAATCATGTTTGCCTATTGTTTTGTTGTACAAAATTAAATTGTCTAAAGTATAAGATATAGTTTGGTTTTTTGCCAATAAAGCAAAGCTGGTTCCAGAACGAGCAGAAGATAAGCCGTTTAAGAATGCTCCATTTCTATAAGAAGTGATATCAGGACCAAAATTCACACGGTATTTTAAGCCGTCTAGTTTAGATGAAAACCCGCCAAAATCCAATTGGCCATAAAAACTACCAAAAGCACGCAAGGTTACACGTTGATCTTGAGAGTATTTGTATTCTTCATAAACATTTCTAATAGTTGAATCTCCTCCTGGGTTTTGAATTCTTTGTCCGTTAGCGTCTAAAGGTACAGCGTAAGGTAGATTTTGTCTGGCTGTTACATAAATTCCGTCTGATGATGCTACTGCAGATCTACCAGCATTAGATAGTCCATATTCATTTACAGCATAACTTGTGTTTAGGTTAGCTCCCATAGAGAACCATTTTGTTGGAGTGATGTCTATGTTTACAGAACCATTGTAACGCTTGAAGCCTTGCCCTTTTAGTGTTCCTGTGTTCTCAAGGTATCCAAAAGATCCATAAGCTTTCATTTTTTCTGAACCTCCACTAACGCTTAAAGTATGTTGTTGAGTTACTCCTGTTTGGGTGACAAATTTGGTCCAGTCCGTGGTGCTTACTTTAGAACCATCCCAAGTTCCAGAAGCCCATCCTTTTGCAATGTTAGCCCAGGCTGAAGGGTCTGCTGTGTCTAAAAATATAGTTCTGTCATTGGCAATAGTTGGCGCATTTCCTGGAGCAAAAGCAGCAGGATTTGAATAATATCTAGCCCAACGACGTAATTCAATATATTCTCCTGCATTCATTAATGGAGCAAATTCATGAATTTTTTCGGTAGTGACTGCTGTGTCGTAATTTATTGTGAATTTTCCGTTTTTTCCTTTTTTAGTTGTAACAATAATAACTCCATTTGCTCCACGAGATCCGTAAATTGCTGTTGCTGAAGCGTCTTTTAATACATCAATAGACTCAATGTCACTAGGGTTAATAAAGTCAATACTACCACCGACTTGCGAAACTTTTCCGTCTGAATCAGTACTTGCTCTTGAATTTAGAGGGATGCCATCTACTACATAAAGAGGAGAATTAAAAGCAGCAATAGAACGGGAACCACGAATGTTGATGTTACCAATAGTTCCAGGGCGTTCGTTTGATCCAATATCAACCCCGGCAGCTTTTCCTTGCATGGCTTGTACGGCATTTTGTACCGGTCTGGATGCAATTTCTTCAGCACCAACACTTACAATAGATCCTGTTAGGTCTTTTCTCTTTCTAGTTCCATAACCTACTACAACAACTTCTTCTAGTTTGTTGCCTTCTTCTTCTAATTTAATGTTAATGCTGCTTTGGTTGCCCACTTTTACCTCTATTGTTTTCATTCCGATAAAAGAGACAACGAGGATATCTTCTGGTTTTGCTTTAATAGCAAATTTTCCATCAAAATCCGTTTGAATACCATTGCTGGTGTTTTTGATTAATACGTTGGCGCCGGGTACTGGCATTCCTGTATTGTCTTTGACAGTTCCTGTAATAGTAGTGGTTTGTGCAAAAGCGGTCATGCCGGTTAACATGATGCTAAAGTAAACCAGATACTTTAAGAATGATTGTTTCATAAAAAAATAGTTTTGGTTAATTAATAAGGTTGTTATGTAATGGTTGTGAAATGTGAATGTGTTAATAATTGTGTATCTTATTTTAAAAGTACAAAAAAATAACATTAAATTATTATGAATACAAAAGTAAAATTAACTTTTATTTAACGTATCCTGTGCATACCTGTTTTTTTGATAAAACCTTTATTGAAAGTGCGGAATAATGGAATTTATTTACAAAAAAAGCTAGTTAGAACTGATTTTTTGTGAAATTGTGGTTTTGTTCAAAAGGTTTTTTGTAGTAATTGTTTTATATTGTTTTTGTTAAAAAGAAATGCAGCTGTTTGTTAATGAATTTTGCGTTGATTTTCAGTTGATAATCTCAATTAGTTTAATTTGTTACCTAACAGTGCAGGATACTGATTTGTCCCTAAAACAATAATTTAGTCCATTATTTAAAAATAAATTTGATATTTTATGATTCAAAAAGGCAAGATAATTTGTTTGTTACTTTTAATATGCAGTTTACAAGTTTCAAACGCTGCTACTGTTGCTAGAAAGATGGCTTCGAAAGAAAATAATGCAGCAACTTCAAAAACAATTGAAAAACAGATTTTTTACTTTGGAAAAAAAGTAAAAAAATCCAAAAAAGCAACAGCGGTTAGTAAATCAGTGCCTTTTGATTCGGCTGTAGGTTATGGTTTTGATTTTAATACCGCAACTAATGTGAAATTGAATTCCAATTCATTTGCTACTGAAGCACCCACTTATTTTTCGGTACAACTTCCTGAAGGGAATTATCAGGTTTCGGTAACTTTTGGTAGTACAACTAAAAATACCATTACTACAATTAAAGCAGAATCAAGAAGACTGATGCTCGATCAACAACTGCTTAAAAAAGGAGTGACTGCTACAAAAACTTTTAACGTAAATGTTAGGACTCCTAAAATAGATGGTACATCTCAGATTAATTTGAAAGACAGGGATTTTGGTCAGCTGAATTGGGACGAAAAATTGACTTTAGAATTTCTGGGATCAATAGAAATTAAAAGTATTAGTATTATTCCAATAACCGATGTTAAAATAGTGTATTTGGCTGGAGATTCTACAGTAACCGATCAGGATTTAGAGCCTTGGGCTTCTTGGGGACAATATATTACGAATTATTTTGACGAAAATGTAGTTGTGGCAAATTATGCCGCTTCAGGATTAACATTGCGTTCGTTTAAAGCAGGTTTGCGTTTGAAAAAAATCTTGTCAGTTATTAAACCTGGAGATTATTTAATAGTAGAGTTTGCTCATAATGATGAGAAAGAAAAAGGGGAAGGTATTGGGCCTTGGGATTCCTATTCTGCTTCCATTCGCGAATATGTTCAAGCAGCCAGAGACAAAGGAGCAATTCCTATTTTGATTACTCCGGTTCAACGTAGAGCTTTTAATGCCGATGGAACTTTAAAACCAACACATGGTGATTATCCTGATGCGATGCGAAAAGTAGCTCAAGAAATGAATGTTCCATTGGTTGATATTACAAAATTGACTACTACATTATATGAAAGCTGGGGCGATGAACCATCCAGAAAAGCGTTTGTTCAATATCCGGCCAATACTTTTCCGGGGCAAAAAGAAAAATTAGAAGATAACACCCATTTTAATTCTTTTGGAGCCAATGAAATTGCACTTTGTGTTATTAAAGGACTTCGTGATTTGAATAATCCTTTGGCTGCTTATTTTATAAAAGGACTACCTCAATATAGTCCAAATCATCCGAATGCTTTTGCAAAATGGACTTTACCAATGAGTAAGCGTTTTGAAATTGTAAAACCTGACGGAAACTAATTCTATAATCAAATTTTATGTTTTTTAAAAAATCATTACAAGTTGCGGTCGCATTATTTCTGCCTTTTTTATGCGTTATAAATGCAAATGCACAGCAAACTACTAAAGTGTTCCTTTCGGGAACGGATTTTGAGCATCCTGTTAAATGGGATTTTATGTGTACCGCTGGAAGTAACAGCAAACAATGGTCTAAAATTAATGTGCCGTCTAACTGGGAATTGGAAGGTTTTGGCGAATATACTTATGGTCGTTGGTACAAAGAATTAAACCAGAAAGAACCAAGTAAAGAAGAAGGTTTCTACAAACACGAATTCCAAATTTCAGCTTCAGATAAAGGCAAAACCATTTATATTGTTTTTGGCGCAGCCATGACCGATACTGAAGTAAAAATCAACGGAAAATCGGCAGGACCAATTCATCAGGGTGGTTTTTACGAATTCAAATATGATATTTCATCTTTATTGAATTATGGCGGAAATAATGTTTTAGAAGCACACGTTTCAAAACATTCGGCTAATAATTCGGTAAATGCTGCCGAAAGAAGAGCCGATTGGTGGCTTTTTGGTGGAATTTATCGTCCGGTTTGGTTAGAAATCATGGCAAACGAAAATATAGCTCATGTAGCTGTTGATGCCAAAATGGATGGAACGTTGAATGCGCATTTAGACCTTCAAAATATTTCTCAAAAAAGTACAATTACAGCTTCTATTTCAGCTTTAGGAAGTGATAAAATCATTGGGACACATACTTTTGATGTTAATGCTAAAGAACAGAAAAAAGCCATTAGCATGCAATTTCCAAATATCAAACCCTGGAGTCCGGAAACACCTAATTTGTACAATCTAAAATTAGAATTGAAACAAAACGGGAAAACCATTCATGAAATTACAGAACGCATTGGTTTTAGAACCTTAGAGTTTATCAAGAAAGACGGAATCTATGTGAATGGAAAGAAGATTATCATGAAAGGGGTAAACAGACATGAAATTTGGCCAGAGTCTGGTAGAAGTACCAGTAAGCGTTTAAGTATCATGGATGTGAATTTGTTGAAAGATATGAACATGAATGCTGTGCGTGGTCATTATCCTGCCGACAGTCATTTTCTGCAAGTTTGTGATTCATTGGGGATTTTTGTTTTGGATGAATTAGCGGGTTGGCAAAATTCTTATGATACTGAGACTGGAAGTAAATTAGTCAAAGAAATGGTAACGCGCGATGTGAATCATCCGTCTATTATTATTTGGGATAATGGAAACGAAGGCGGATGGAATTATAAAGTAGACCCTATTTTTAAAGATTTAGATCCTCAAAAACGTATTGTAATTCACCCTTGGTCAGATTTTGATGGTTGGGATGCGCATCATTATCCAACTTTTCAAACTGGAATTCATCGATTTGTAAATGGAGAAAATGTTTTCTTTCCAACTGAATTTATGCACGCTACTTATGACAATGGTGGAGGAGCAGGATTAGAAGATTTTTGGAATCATTTTAAAGAAAGTCCGCTGTTTGCAGGTGGATTTATTTGGGTTTTTTGTGACGAAGCTGTGAAGAGAGTCGATTGGACTGGAAAAGAACAATTTGATTCGAAAGGTTCTTTGGCTGCCGATGGAATTCTTGGGCCACACCGGGAAAAAGAAGGAAGTTTTTATGCTATTAAGGAAATTTGGGCGCCAATTCAATTTGCTCCTTTGAGTATTACTTCTAAATTTGATGGTACATTTTTAATTAGTAACGATTATATTTTCAGCAATCTTAATTCTTGTACTATGGAATACAAAGTGGTTAAGGCTAATAAAGAAATGTTGTATACTAAGAACGCAAATTCGATTCTAGATAAAGGAAAAATTGAAATTCCAAGTATTGAACCAGGCGAAACTTCTAAAATAAAAATTCCTGTTGGTGCTAACTTTTTCGAAGGAGACTGGGTCGAAATTACCGCTCATGACCAACATGGAAGAGAAATCTATACCTGGACTTGGACGATTCACAAAGGAGATTATTTTGCTGAGAAATTTTTGTTGAAAAAAGAAACTAAAGCAAAAGTGAGCATCAAAGATGAAGCAGCTTCTGTTTCATTAATCAGTAAAGATGTTCAAGTTGCATTCGATAAAAAAAACGGGAAAATTATCACGGTTAATAACAAAAACGGAATTGTTCCTTTGACTAATGGACCTACTCCAATTGGGATGATAGCCGAAGTGAAAAGTATTGAAACTACTATCGAAAATAATGCTGCAGTTTTAGTGGTGAATTATATTGGTGGAATCAAAAAAATCAAATGGACGATGACTGCCGATGGCCGTTTGAAAATGGAAATGTTGGCTCTTAAAGATGCAGGTGCTAATAATGGCTTTGATGGTGCATTCTTTCAGGATAAAGTAGATGCTTTTGGTCTTACTTTTGATTTTCCTGAGCAAGGAGTAGAAAGCATGAAATGGTTTGGAAAAGGACCTTACCATGTTTGGAAAAACAGAATCAAAGGAACAACTTATGGAATTTGGGAGAAAGAATATAATCAAACCATTCCGGGAGAAAGTTTTGAAAATATGATTTTGCCAGAGTTTAAAGGTTATCACGCTAATTTGTATGCGGCAGCTTTAAAAGCAAAAGACAATAATAGTTTTAAAATGTTCAGTGCTTCGGAGAATGTATTTTTAAGATTGTTCACACCCGATTTACCTAAAAATGCTTTCGAAGGAACCTATCCACAACCGGCATTCCCTGAAGGAAATATTTCGTTTATGTATGAAATTCCAGCCATGCGTGATTTTAAACCGTTAGAGCACCATGGACCACATAGTCAACCTTCAAGTATTCGAATTAAAAGTGGTGACGAAGGAATTCAGATGAACTTATGGTTCGATTTTAGAGTTGAGAAATAACAATAACAATATCAAATTCAATAACAAAATAATAATTGTAAAATGAGAATTAACAAATTAATGCTTTTTGCTTTATTAGCACTTTTTTTAGTGCAATTTAAGGCTGAGGCACAGCAAAAAATAACAGTGTACACAGTAGGAGATTCTACTGTGAAAAATGGTCGTGGTGATGGAACTGGCGGGCTTTGGGGCTGGGGTGATTACATCGGACAATTTTTAGATTCTAACAAAATTACGGTTGAGAATCATGCTCTGGGAGGAACAAGTTCTAGATCGTATCAAAATTTAGGATTATGGGATGTGGTTTATAAAAAACTGAAAAAAGGCGATTATGTTCTAATCCAATGGGGACATAATGATGATGGTCCGCTGAATGATACCATTAGGGCCAGAGGGACCATAAAAGGAATTTCTGAAAAGACAGAAGAAATTGATAATTTGATTACCAAAAAGCATGAAATTGTTCATAGCTATGGTTGGTATATTCGAAAAGTAGTGAAAGAGGCTAAAGCAAAAGGAGCTATTCCTATTGTAATGTCGCCAATTCCCAGAAATACATGGAAAGACGGAAAATTGCCAAGAAATAATACTTCTTATGGATTATGGGCGAAACAAATTGCCGATCAGGAGAAAGTTATTTTCATTGATTTGAATGATAGAATGGCTAAGAAATTAGAGCAATTTGGCGAAGCAAAAGTAACAGGAACCTATTTTTATAAAAAAGACCATACACATCCATCGGCAAAAGGAGCTGTGATGGCTGCTACTTCAATCATAGAAGGGTTAAAAGTTTCGAAAAGTCCATTGAAGAATTACATTGTGGAGAATCCGGTAATCAAATTACCTGGAAAAATCAATGTTTTCTTGGTTGGCGATTCGACTATGGCGAATAACAACAATGAAAATGCTGTGGGATGGGGAGTTATGGTGCCTCGTTATTTTGATACTACCAGAGTGAATATCGTTAACAAAGCCAGAGGAGGAAGAAGTTCTCGTACTTTTGATTTTGAAGGACTTTGGGATAAAACGAAAAAAGAAATTCAGCCGGATGATTTTGTTATTCTTCAATTTGGACACAACGATGCCGGTAAAATTGATGGAGAGAAATATAGAGGTTCGATCAATGGAATTGGAGAGGAAACACAAATGGTAAATCGTGCAGACAGTTTGATGGAAACGGTTCATACTTATGGTTGGTATTTGAAGAAATTCATTCGTGAAACCAAAGAAAAAGGAGCAACTCCAATTGTGATGAGTTTGACACCAAGAAACGAATGGCCAAATGGAAAAGTAGAACAAAGAGATCAAACCTATGTTAAATGGGCACAGGAAGCTGCAAATGCTGAAAAAGTAGATTACATCAACTTAAGTCAAAAAGTAGCTCAGAAATATGAAGCTTTAGGACAAGAAAAAGTAAAAGAGTTTTATCCAAAAGACCATACGCATACCGGTAGAGTAGGAGCTAATACAGTTGCTGAAACTGCTGCTGAAGAGCTAAGAAGTTTAAAAGGGAGTAAGATTAGAGATTTGGTTTTAACTAAAAAAGAGGTAGATAATCTGCCTCCGGTTCAGTTGGATAAATAATCGTTTTGTGTCATTGCGAGGAACGAAGCAATCACAAGTAGTTACTCACGTTATGGGATTGCTTCGTTCCTCGCAATAAATCAACTATTCTTCAATGATCTTAAGTTAACAATATGAGATACCGTTATTTAAATGGTATCTCCTGTTTTTTTTGTCCTTTTGGGAAAATGGCTAATTGGTCAATTACAATTCCGGTTTGATTTACTTCTATTTTAATAGTGTGTTTTCCTGTCTTTTCTATTTTCACAGGCAATATGAAAATAGCCGCATTTCGCAACACATTTGCCTTCCAAGTTGCGTCCCTGTCATAGCTGTTCAACTTGAATGTTTTGCTGGTATTTGAATCGAATGTAACTGTTGCCTGATGATCCGAATTATTAGCATGTGTCGGTATAAAACGCACTTCAATCTCGTATTCACCAGAATTGTTACTTTCGAAAGTATAAGTTACCGAAGGTTTTTCGGTTTCAAAAGAGCTTGTTTTTAATGGGAATAAAGTGATGGCAGCATTGCTGTATCCAAAACCTTCTATCGCTTTCCATTGGTAATTTTTCACCCCTTGATTTGCTGTAAAATGGTTTGCCTGAATGGCAATGGATTCAGTAGTTGTTGCTTCTTTATTTTCTTCAATTTTTGGTACATTATCATATTTTATTGGATCAAAAACAGGCAATTTTCTTGGAGCCCTACTCATCATGTTGTTCCATTTTCCATTGCTCATTTCGGTATTGTAATAATGAGTCAACTCTTCAATTTGATGGAAAGCTTCTTTGGATAAATTTTCGAATTTTTCCTTTTCTGCTTGATCTTTACTTTCTAAAGATAATTGCCAGTACAGGAATTTATGATTGATATAAGTTGCCGATTTTACTGGATAAACAACCAATTGGAACCAGGCGTCTTTTCGTTCTTGAGGAATAGATGCAGACAAACGATTTACTTCGTTCACTAATTGATCGTAAAGCTGGATTCTTCGCTTGGCTTCAGCAGTCGTAAATTCAGAAGGTTTAATTTGGGTTGTTGGTTCAGTTTGGCTCCAGCCCATGAATTCCGGTTTTCTCAACATTGCTAATCGGTAATATTCGCTCATGACATTGCTTACGTCATTTGCAACGGCATTGTTGAATTCTCTTGCTGCCCAATCTTCCAAATGTTGCTTAATTCCATCCGGTTTTATGGAGTTGATATCCCAGGCCAAATCCATGAAGAATTCCAAATCGTATTCGGTAGGTTTGATGTCGCCCACATTCACAATCCACATTTTTTGATCACCATTGGCGTAAGCTTTAGACATTTCTGACCAAATTAAACCCGGCTGCATAGACGATAACCACAAATAATCATGAGGTCTTCCCCAATAACTTAAATGATAATATACACCACCGCCGCCAATTCTTTTTTGTTCTTTTTCGTCGCTAATTCGTCTGATGTAACCATAGTTGTCATCGGTCCACATTAGGGTAATATCTTCAGGAACTTTTAGTCCTTTGTTGTATTGTTCCAAAACTTCTTTGTACGGAATCAATACTTGTGGAATCGAAGTAATGGGTTTTTTAAATGTCGAAGCCAGCATTTCGCGTTGTTTTACAATGATTTTTTCAACCATATTTTTGGCTTCTTCTGCATTTTTTGCACCTTCCATTTGGCTGTCATGAACACCTCGCATTCCCAGTGTGAAGACTGCTTCTGCTTTGCTGTCGCGAACTTCATTTAAGCGTCCTTGCCAATATTTATTGATGTTTTCACTATTGGTAAAATAATTAAAAGCACCCATCGTTTCTTTTTTCCATTCATCTACATTGTTTCTCAACATTGGCTCGGCATGTGAAGTTCCCAATAGAATATGGTATTTCTGGGCCATTTCTTTATTGCCTTCGATTTTAAAAAAAGCTTTGGTAGATTCGTGCATTGCTGGCCAAATGGTATTGGCTTTCAGGCGTAATAACAATTGGAAAATCTTTTCGTAGGTTTTAGGACCAATATCTCCCGTTTCTTTTTCGAAAGTTTTAGCAGCCCAAGGTTGTAATCCCCAGTCTTCATCATTTAAGAATATGCCTCGAAATTGCACCGAAGGACTTTCGGTAATTCCTCCAGCTGGAAGGTTCAGGACTAATGTTTCTTTTTTAATATTGTTGACATCAGCCCACCATTTCCATGGTGAAATCCCTAATCTTTCGGCAGTTTCAAAAATTCCGTACACTGTTCCGCGGACATCGCTCCCTACAATGTACAAATTGTTTTTTTCGGTACTGATGCTGAATTTTTCCCAAGCACCTTTTAAGTTTGATTTTTTATAATTTTTAAAGATACTTTCACTGATTTGGCCAATATAAATTCCTTTTTCATTCGTTGCTTTTTTAGAAGCTATGATTTTAGGTTTTTGACCTGTGATTTCCTGAATGTCGTTTGCCAATTCATTTACAGCCCAAACTACCAGTTGGTCTGTATTTTGATCGATGTACATAGAGGCAACCTCATTTTTGTTGGCAATAAGAAAGCTGTTTTTATTTTCTTGACTCCAAAAAAGTTGGCTCGTAAAAACGAATAATAGTAAGAATGAATTTTGAATTTTGTTTCTCATTAAATGATTATTTTGAAGAGGTTTTCTCGGTTTTTTAATAGCTGACTAAAATAAGATAATAACTTCTAAATAAGAAGCTATTTCGTGTTTTTTATAGGTTGTAATCGATTACTGAAAACTGGTTTTTTTTCTTTATTTTTGGAGTTCACTGTGTTCTTTATTGAAAGAATGTGTAATTAATTTATTAGATGATGAAGTATATTTTAGTATTGTTTTTTTGTGTTTTTTCGAATGCTAGTTTTTGCACAGAATTAAAATTAGATTCAGATAAAAAGATAACCGTTGCTCAGGATGGAAGCGGCGATTTTAAAACCGTTCAGGCGGCAATTGATGCAGCCAATAGTGAAAAAGAATCCGTTGTGATTTATATCAAAAAAGGAATTTACAAAGAAAAATTAGTTATTGCGTCTTCAAAACCAGGATTGAAATTGCTAGGTGAGAGTAAAGAAAATACGATTATTATGTATGATGATTATTCGGGGAAAGCGAATCCAAATTCGAATCGAAATATTGGAACTTCCGATTCGTATACGCTTTTAGTTCGCGCTGATGATGTTCGAATTGAAAATTTAACGATTGAAAATACTTGGTGTGAGAAAGGTCAGGCAGTTTCTTTACACATCAAAGGCAGTCGTTTTGCAATCAAAAATGCTAGAATTTTAGGTTGTCAGGATACTTTACTTACTGATGGCGATGGAACGTATCAATATTATCAAAATTGTTATATCGAAGGAACAACCGATTTTATTTTTGGACCGGCAACGGCTGTTTTTGAAAATTGTATCATCAAGAGTAAAAAAGATTCTTATATAACAGCTGCTTCCACGCCTGAGAATCTTGAATTTGGTTATGTATTTTTAAATTGTAAACTGATTGCTGATCTTGGTGTAAGCAAGGTTTTCTTGGGGCGTCCGTGGCGTCCTTATGCTAAAACGGTATTTATGAATTGTAATTTAGGAAGCCATATTTTGGCTGAAGGTTGGAATCCATGGAAAGATGAACGATTTGCCGATAAGACGAAAACGGCTTTTTACGCCGAATACAAAAACAAAGGAAAAGGAGCTAAAACAGATAAAAGAGTGGCTTGGTCGCATCAATTGTCAAAAGAAGAAGCTGCAAAATATACTTTGAAAAATATCTTTCCTAAGGATGATTTTTGGAAAACGATTCGATGAATTTTAGCTCCGCAAAGTCTTGATTTTGTGGATGCGTTAATCTGTCTCTAACAGAGATAAAATAGGCACGCAGATTTTGCAGATTTGCACAGAAAAATTATTTAAGAATCTGCTAAAATCTGTAGAATCTGCGTGAAAATTTAATGTTTGAACGTGACAAGGATTTTTAAGAGCCGCGTTGCAAACGCTTTATTTTGTTCTTAAAAGTAAGTAGGTACTCGTTGCAAACGAGCCCAGATGGATATTCGTTGTAAACGTGCATCAGACGAGGGAATTACGCTATTTCTGTTATTCAAAAGTCGTTGAGAATTGAATAAAATCCATATACAAATTGTTTTTAAATTCGTCTATTTCGGATGTATCAATAATATTATGGTTTTTGTAATAAGTTTTTGTTGTATCAACAAGTTCTTCTGCAAGTTTTAATTGTAGGTCTGATACCAACATTACGTTGTTTTTCAAAGTATCAGATTTGCCATTTCGGTCAAAAGCATTAGAATAGTCTTTCTTGTATTTTTCTGTAATTTCCATTAACTCTGATTTAATTTTATCCATTGTTTTAAATTATGTTTAAATTTTCTACTATATTTTTTTCGACTGACAAACTCCTAAAAAAGCAAGAACTTCCAATAGATAATATATCGCAGCAACCAATGTACCAAACGCTATTAGGTAAGTCAAAACAACAAGTTGAACTTGAAGCGAAGCGTTCTTCGCTTCAAGAAGAGATTGCATTTTCTTCATCTCGACGACTTCCATTTCCACTTGGTGGCTTTTTAGGTTTTGGTTTTCGTAACCGCCGTTTTTAATAAAAAACAAACCTTCAAAAGATATATTATAATGTGTTTTTTTTGGGTTGTCAATATCTTTGTTAGTTTCAATTACGTAATCATCTTTAACTAATTTTAATAAAGCAACTTGAAATGTAAAATGGTCAACATCTTTTAAAAATTCACATCTATCTAATGTTTCATTCATTATTTCAAACCATTTAACAGAATCTGAAATAGATAATGTTTTTAAAATTTCGTCTAATATTTTAAGTTCAGTATTATCAATCATATTCTCGGTGTTTCGGTTTTACTCTCTCTTTAGGTAAACTGTTCGCCAACTTATATATATAACCGCTATAAAGTAGCTAGTATACACCCAAATTTAGGTAGATTTCGGCTATAAAATAGTTTTTTTGCTAAATTAAATTTTCTTACAAAATAAAAAAGCACAGCTTACACTGTGCTTTGAAAAAAAGATCTAAGATAAATGTTTTTAAGGAACCAATTTAATATTTGGTTTTGGAGCGGCTTTCATTCCGGTTCCCATGTAAAAACTGGTGTGTGGCGGCTGGTTGTAGCCTACATTTTGCCAGGCAATCGCTAAACGGTATTGGGAATCATGCATTAAGGTGTATTGTCTGATTGCGGTTGGAATTGTTGTAGAATAAATACGCAATTCGCTGTTGTCCTCGCTTCTTAAAATCAATTCTTCTCTCCAATCGCCAAGGATATCAGCAGAAAGCCCGGGAGTTGATTTAGTCCCATTGTTAGAACGCGCTCCTTCGGCAGTGAAAATCCTGCCTTTTCCATATTTATCAATATAATTGGAGTTCAGAATTTCTCTCGAAGCATCACCATCCCAATAAATTAAAAAATTTGCTGCTCTTGGTGCTTCCCCAATTTTATTTCCTTTAATATCATATACAGATTTTGAACCCGACCACCACATTTGGGCGCCAATTCTGGTAGGGTCAATGTTGTCAGCAACACCTCTTCCTACATCCTCATTAGGAGCGGCAGTAAACAGTACTTTTCCATTAGCAGCCGAAAACAAAGCAACTCCTGCACCTTTTGTACCTTCTTCAATTTCGTGTACACCAAAAACTTCCTGACCAGGAATTTCAGGATCTAAATCACTCACATGAAGTGCGTCACCATGTCTAAAACCTGTGGTGTACAATCCTTTTCCATCGTTGTCAACAACCATGGAACCAAAAACAATTTCGTCTTTTCCATCATCATCCACATCGGCAACTGAGAGTCCGTGATTTCCCATTCCGGAGAAAGGATTATTTCCGTCTTTGCTGTCAAAAACCCATTTTGAGCTTAGTTTTTTGTCTTTAAAATCCCAGGCAGCCATCACAATTCGACCATAATAACCTCTGCACATCACCACACTTGGATGTACGCCGTCAAGGTAGGCAATGCAAGCCGTAAAACGATCGACTCTGTTTCCGGTTCTATCGTTTTTTCCATTTCCGCCTTTTCCGCCCCATTTTCCAATGTCGCCTCTTTCAGGAATGTAAGGAACTGTATTGATTATTTTTCCCGTTTTACCATCAAAAACAGTCAGGTATTCAGGGCCTTGTAGTATTTTACCAAAAGTAGCCGACTTTTGATCGGTATCTCTCCAGTCTTTTGATGCGTCACCTACCACATTATTGGCACTATCCGTAGTTCCGTCAGCAGTTTTACAAACAAATTCCGCTATACCGTCTCCGTCTAAATCATAAACCATGAATTGGGTGTAATGTGCGCCTTCGCGAATGTTTTTGCCCAAATTAATTTCCCATAAAAATTTTCCGTCTAAAGTATAGGCTTGAAAAACAGGAGTGTCGCTTAATCCTGTAAAAGAATTGTCTTTCCCAATACCTGCCATGTGTACAATTAAATCATAACGTCCGTCTCCATCTAAATCTCCCGTCGAAAGATCATTAGGAGCATAGCCTTGTTTTCCTTTTAGAGGAATGGACAAATAATTTTTATCAGGACTATTGGCAGGAATGGTAAAACTTCCTTTGGCTTCTTTTTCTACTCCATTCAAAACCGTTTTCACAAACCAGCTATTGTCTTCGTTTGCATTGGCTTTATCATCAATTAGATTTGTTGCTGCTGTTATGGGTTTGTCGTTTACGCGAATGGCTGCGTTGGTTCCGCTTTTTCGATATAAGTTAAAAGCCAGATTATCGGCATCCGTACCTAAAACTCTCCAGCCCACATAAAAATGGCCATTTTCTTTTACTGCAATTAGTCCTCTGTCTAGAGATTCCATTTGTCTTTGACTGAATAATAAAGTGCTAGACAGCTGAAAAGCCAATAGTGCTATCAGGTATTTTTTCATCTTTGGTTATTAAATTGGTTGATTGTAATTTGGTTAAAAGGAATTTATTGTAAATCCTTTGTTAGGACTTTAAATAAGGCTTAAGGTTTAAATGATTATAGGATTATTTGTTACTTATATCATTTGTTTATTCTTTTTGACTGATTGGATATTAGTTTGTATCGTCACCCTAAATTAGGGTTGAGGGATAAAATGGGGTTTTAATAATTATAATTTTCTTTTTTGCTTGATCAAAAAAGAAACAAAAAAATCAAGTCTTCGCACCCTCGTCGGTCAAATTAGTTTTCGAATACTAAAAGAAAATAACTCTCCGCCGCGGCGGATCAAACAACTTTTCTTTTTACGCATTCTTCAAACATTTGACGCTCGACTGCGGCTGCTAAGGACGTTTAAACCTCGTGAATGACTGCAGTTTGTTTTGAAATTAGTATAGATACAAAATCTCAAATTTTATTTAGCCATATCCTTTTTACAAAAAATCCTGAGAATTTAAAACTCTCAGGATTTAACTTATTAAAACATTTTTTCAAGACCTTCCCAGCGTACATTCCATTTACCATCTTTAGGAAAACCTGGATTTTTTTCGGTAGTGCCATCCCAACCCGCACACATCATGGCTACGGCCGTAAGCAGTCCTCCATTTCCTGGCAGGTAAATAGGCAAACGACCTTCCTGGTAATTGTGCCCGTTAACTAAATACGTATTGGTTTGTACATTCATAAACAAGGCATCAACCGCTTTATCAGGTATTTGTAAACGAGCCGCAGTCATAGCCGTCATCGGGAAATCCCAACCCCAGGTTTCTTTCCAAGACCAGGTTTTCCAAATCAAATCGAAGGTGTTCTTCATGATTTTTTTATCCAATAAAGTAGTTTCTGGCAACATTCCGTATGTTCCAAAAACAGATGGATGATCGGTTTTGAATTCTGGATTGGTATAAGAATCTTTGGCACTTTCAGTAGCTAAATACACATTGTCCTGAACAGGCAGTTTAGATAATTGAGCAACAACAGCTGCCCATTTAGCTACTTCCGGTTCGCCTAAACGTTTTTTCCATTCTAAGGCGGTGTTTAAAGCCCAATTCCAATAAGCCAATTCGTAGGTTGGATTAAAGGTTTCTGCAGCTTTAAAACGCTCTTGAGCAGGAATAACTCCAGGACCTAAAATATATCTTTTTTGTGCTTGATCATAATAAGCAAACGAAGCCATGAAATCGGCAGTAGCAAAAACACGTTTTTTGTACAATTCTAAAGTAGCTTTATCCTTGTGGTCGCGATACATTAATTCGGCAAAAGTGATAAAATGGGGTTGTTGCCAAATTAATAATGCTCCAATAGAAGACGGCGCTTCATTACCATCTGGATCCGTCATTTTTTGCCATCTTACACCGTCATAACCTTGTCTTACGGCAATTTTTTTAGCATTGTCATACACCTTAGAATACCAAGGCAAACTTTTTTCTAACAAACTAGCTCTTCCCCATAACGGATAATGAACGCCATGCCACCAGTGCATTTCTAAATGCGGTTTTCCATACCAGCTGTTATAAGTTAATCCTGTTTCCTGCGGCGGTTCGTTTCCTGCACATTGCAATTTGGTTAGATATTGAGATAAAATGACTCTTCGTTCTAATTCAAAAGCACGGGCATCGGTACACTTTGAGAAATCGACTGCTCCCCCGCTTTTCCAGAATTTTACCCATCCGGAAACACTGCTAGTTTGTACAGCTGCAACATCTGGAATGCTTAATTTTCCTTTGTGAGCTGGCGCAAATTCGCAACTGAAAGCAAATTCACTGTTTTTAGAAGGAGTAAGAATATAATAATGCGCTTCTTTTTGAGCAATAGCTGCATTTCCTTTCCATTTTAAACCAACATTATACGTAATCGAATCCATTTTATGCGTGATAATGGCTTCGTTTTTTCCTTTATTTGAAAGGGTGCTGGTATAAGCCAAATCAGCTTTCCACAAATTTCCATTATCGCCCCATTTGATTGTTGGATAAGGAATACGCAGGCGAATTTTTAATTGCCCTTTTTTCATCAAATCAGAAGTCACTTTAACTCCAATAACATCTTTTTCCTGGTGCGAAGCTGTCCAAACTTTTACAGGAGTTCCTTCAAAAGTAAAGGTGCTTATGATTTCTCCTGTCCAGACATTCAGCGTTTGTTTAATGTTTTTGATATCCGATGGATTGGCTAAAGCACCATCTTTTTTGTACAATTCAAATCCTAAATTTCCCAGTTGCAATCGATGTGCATTGGCACGGAAATATTCTACGGCATTTTTTACATGATCAGGAGTTTTTGGCTGAACAGCATAAGAAACTTGTCTTCCGCTTTGTTGGAAATTGACTAAGGTTTCTTCAATTTTATAATTATCAGTATTCGGATTAGCATCCCATCCCCATTCCGATTGTGTACCTAACGGAACACCCGCCTGATAATAATCGGGGAAAGTTTGTAAACCGGTAGCGTCAACGGTAAAGGCAAAAGTTCCGTTTCCAACCGATAAAGAACCCAATGTGTCAATTTTTGTGATATTGACATTGTGCCTTGTAACCAATGCTTTTCGGTCAATTTTTTCTTGTGCTTTTGCTGTTGTTATCAACAAACACAAGGAGAGTGCGATGAATACTTTTTTCATGTTAATTTCGGTTTAACGTTAAACTCATAATCCCAATGATTACTTCATTGGCAATGGCTTTGATTTCTATTTTTTGCAGATTTTTATTTTTGTCCAATGGAATATCAATAATTGTTCCGACTCCACCTTCGATACCAAAATCACTAAAACCTTTTATGGATTTAAAATCCTTAAAGTCTCTGCTAATCGTTCCCGTTTTAAGATAAACTCTTGGCGGTTTTTGAGCATTGGTCGTAAAAGCATAACCGTCAGTGTAATAATCTTGCTCTATTGGCCACCAGTTTTCCGGATTTTTTAGTTCTAATTTTTCGCTGCTTCCATCGCTGTAAGTCACTACAATTTCACCATTAGTAAAACGGCTTTGCATCGGGTTAGTAGTTCCTGCCATCATCAAATAAGCCTGAGATCCCGTTCCCGAAAGGGGAATTGAAAGCGAATTAGGGAAATTATCCCATTGCGAAACAAAAGCAATGTTTTTATCGGCAGTGGAAGAAGTGGCAAACGGAATGCCTTGCGGACTGATAATTTGGTTGTTTGTTCCTGCTTTTGCTCTTAATCCAGAGTCGTCAATTATTGGTTTTATAAAAGGATAACACCAGTTTCCAATTCCCTGCGTTGGAATTTGTAGGCTCGGTGATTGTGCTCTTGGGCTGAGGTATTTATTCTCAAAAATATTCGTGATTTTATCATTAAAAAGCCCGTCCAGTTTTACAGATTCCCAATTTGTTTTAGGATTGCTTGTAATATCCCAGTTGGTGAAACTCAATTTTGTTTGAGTTCCATTTTCAAAATTCATTTCCACCTGATTGGTTCCCGAAACCAATTGTTCTAAAGGAATTTCGATGTTGTTTTCTGAATTGGCTTGTAAACTAAATTTTGTTTTGTTTATTTTTTGATTCGAAATAAGGAAACCATTCAATGCTGTAGACAAGTTGTTTTTGATGATTACTACCGCATTTTCTGCTTTTATTGCATTCGAAACAACTTCAAGATTAGATTTGATATTGATATCAATGGCTTGCCACCAAATCATCTCTTTTTGTTTCAGTTTGACAAAAAATGATTTGTTACCAATAGTATTCGCCACTGCATTGATTTCATTAGTATTGATAACCGCATTTTTTAATGCGTTTTGAGTATCTTTTATTTCTAGAATAGTGGCGATTTTTGTTGGGATACGAATGTTTTCGCCTTCGCAAATGGACGAAATCGGAGTCAGTTGTTCTAAAGTTTCGTTACTCCAGACAATCTCGATTTTGTATGAATCAGCATACCGATTTTCGATACTTATTTTTGGACTTCCAATAGTTCCATCAATCATTTTCCATTGTACTTCTTTTCCATTAACAGTCACTTTGCTGATGTTTTCATGAGTAGCATTGACTATTAATTGCAAGTTCATTTTTGTTGAAAAATGAGGCGTAATTTGATAAATATCAGTGTTTTTTGTTCTTTCGAAAGCAAAAGTTACATCAGGAATTTCAAGCGAAGCATGGTTCCAGGATTTTGGTAATCCCGGCTGAATCGTTAAAGTGTTTTTAAGGGCATTGGGTTGAATTCCGAAAAGTCCTTCTACTAAAGTTCGTCCAGCCATTCCTATCGGGTCGGCAAAATCGCGATACAATTCGCCACGAATCGCATCCTGAAATAGCAATTGTTCAAATCCTCCGGGAGAAGCCCCCAGATACATACTTTCGATTAAACCACTTTCCCAAAGTTGGTATGCTTTTTCCGATTGCCCACCTTGCCAATACGCCAAAGACGTATGCAAAATTTCAGCCAAAGCCACATTGTTTAGCGACCAGTCGTAAGGCTGCCAGTTGGTAGTAGATACTATTTCCAGATTTTTTTTGTCTAAACCTTCGGCAGCAACCGGGATATGCGGAATTTCAGTATCTACATATTTCAAAGCTTGGTAAGCTTGAAAAGGATTCGCAATTTCACTATCTAAGGCGTGATAGATAGTCCAGATTGCAGGCGTATCATGTGTGAGTTGGTTGCCCAAAAGATCCTTATATTCTGCAAAAGTTCCTTTGTTGTTTTTCCATAATTTTTCCTGAATGGCTTGATAGATGTGAGCTGCTTCTTTAGTGTAAGGAGCACCGTCTTCGCCTACAATTTGGGCTAATTCTCCCGCCATTTTATTGGCAAAATAATTATAAGCTGAAGTATGTGTTACACCTCCGCCGCTATATTGCAGTGCATCACTCGCCCAGATAGCGGCATAAGCATCATACAATCCGTCGCCATCCATGTCGTAATTTCTTTTTTCCCAAGCCAAATGTCTTTTGATAACTGGCCACATTTTTTTCAAGAAATCAACATCTCCTGTCCATTTGAAATGACGAACTAACTGGTCAATAAAAACCAAGTTCATATCATAATGATGGGCGATTTTATTATTGTTCGGATTACGGCTAATGTAACCGCTACTGAACATTGAAGTACCCATTTTCTCCAGTTGACGGGCATAATTTCGGGTAGTATCAGGAACAACTGGACCAGTTTCGGGTTCTGTAACCTGTGAATTTCCATAGCTCTCAAAATGAGTTTTAGCTCTGTCATGCCAGCCCAAAGGATCGGCAACATAAGCACCGCGCCAGGCATTCAAGTACATTCTCCAGGCAACAGCTCCATGTAAATAGGCTGGGTTTTCCCAAATGGCGTCGGCAGCCATTGCTAATGCACCGCCCAAAGTATTGATATATGGGTCAGGTGTGTTTACTTTAATTCGGTTAGCCAGAAGTTCGCTTTGAATAATGGCTTTTTTAAATTTTTCGGCTACAGCTTCCTGGCTGTTATTTTCAATTTTGCCTTTATTTTCGAATAACCAATAATTTCCGTCTTTCGAAAATTGATTCAATTGTCCAATAATCATTGGAACAGAGTCTGCTTTTGAAGTATAGTTTTCTAAAGGTGTTTTTAAGAAATTGGCACTAGACAAATGGGGCTTCGAATCCGGAAAAACAGCGCTGATTACTTGAGTGTTTTCAGTTGCTTTTTTACTGCTTCCGGAACCATAGGAAATACTAAAGCTGTTTTTGTTGATTTGGTATTGATTGTTGATACAATATCCGGGTTGTAAATAAAACACCGATTCAGGATCTCCGCCAATATCACCATTTCTTGAGAATTTCTTACCACTAGCACCACCGTAAGCCCAAACAAGTGAAACGTTTTTTGGTATAGTATTCCCAACAACTTTTAGGATAAAACCATCGCTGTCAGCCAAGGCTACAATTTGAATAGTCAAAGTAGCATTCGAAAGTAAAGCATCATTGATTTGATATTCAACCGTTCCGGGAGTGTATTTTGTGTTTATTTTATCGGCTTCGGTAATCCATTTGCTGCTTTTTCCGTTGATTAATCCCAGTTTGAAATTACCGCCCATTCCGGGCATGTACATCGCAAATTCAGGTAAATCTCCAGCTTCAACTCTAAAAGCGGTGTTGCTTCCGTATAAGGCACGGTTGAATTTTCGGGTTCCGTTTTTTAAAACAAAACTCCGGCCTTCAGGGGTGTAATGGATTTTTCGTTTTTCTCCATGCCATAAATTTTGACTTTGAGCAGTCAAATTTGGAAGAGAAAAAGAAAGAAGTAAAAGGGAAATAGCGATTTTAGATTTCATTATAAGTCAATTACTTTTTAGTATTGTTTGCTGCACTTGAAAAATCTACATTCTTTGAATTTTCGATTTTTAGGCTCGAATGATCCAATGCATTAATCGTCACATTGTCTAAAATCCAATTGTTGCTATACCCAATGTTTCCAGCTGTTTCGGCTGTAATATGCACATCTTTAAGCGTTACGTTTTCGACTATGGATTCTTTTAATCCCGCTACCGAAATGGCTTTTTTAGCTCCTTTGATATCGATATTTTTTAAATGAATATTCCTGAAAACAGGAATTCCTTTAGACTCCGGTTCGACCTTAGTAAGCATTTTTTTCCAGTGTGGAGGCAAAGTTTCTTCGGTATAACCAGCAGGAAGTTTGGAATAGCTGTAAGCAGGATTCCAGTTCATTGAAATGGTGATAAAAGTACCTACACTTTCCATTTTTATATTTTCCATATAAATATCTTCTACAGTTCCGCCTCGATTAGTAGCTGATTTTATATTCAGTCCATTTTTAGTGCCGTATCCTTGAATATTGGAAACATAGACATGACGAATGCTTCCTGAAGTTTCGCTGCCTAAAGTGAATAAACCTGCCCCTTGACGGGCAATACAATCACGTACCACAACATATTCAGTTGGGCGATTGACTCTTAATCCGTCCCAGTCGCGTCCTGCCTTTAAACAGAAATTATCATCATTGCAATCAATATCACAATTTTGAACTAATATCCATTTTGATGAATCAATATCTATTCCATCCGTACTTGGGCCATGTCCGCCAATGTTGTTTCTTATTTTGATGCCATCAACGGTAATGTATTCAGAATACAAAACTTGGACGGTCCAAAATCCCGCTCTTTGAATATTTAAATCTTTAAGAAATACATTTTTAGAATTCGTAATTAAGATGGTTCTTGGACGTTTAGCATCATAATCTACAATCCATCGCAAATCTTTAGCTTCGTATTCCTTACGTAAATTCCAATAATAATCCCAATACACTTTTCCTTGCCCATCGATAGTTCCTTCGCCATCCAGAGTTACATTTTTCTGATCTAAAACATTAATTAAAGCCGCTGGCCATTTCATTTCAATTCCCGCTACACGAGTGTCGATTTCCGGGTAATCGGTAATGTTTTCGCTGCCTAAAATAGTTGCTCCTTTCGGGACATTAAAATGCACTCCTTCTTTGATAAATAATGAACCTGTTAGGTAATTCCCAGGTTTGAAAGTTAGTGTTCCACCGCCATTTTTACTGCATTCGTCTATGGCTTTTTGAATGTTTTTAGTCGAAAGTGTTTTACCATCATTAACAGCTCCATAATCATTTGCATAATAAATTTTGGACTTGAATTTGTTTTCTTTAGCCCCCACTTTGTTAATCCACTCAGGTTCAAAATTTGCTGAATGACTTGCTACTTGAGCCGTTTCTTTACATGAAAAAAGCAAGAAGAGTAAGGAGCTTAAAATGATATGGTATTGTTTCATTACAATTGATTTTATCTCCGAAAATCTTTATTTCATATCGAAAAGGTATCCTGTACTTGCCTGATTTTAAACTGAAATTCTATAAATTGATAAAAACGGGATAGTTTTGGATAATTTATGTTTTGATTTTCGAACAAGTTATAGCTGTTTTAATTTATTATGACTGTCCGCTAAGCGGACTAAAAATTCAATAATGGCACACGGATGACACAGATTAGACAGATTTTCGCTGATTATTATAGAAAAATCTGTTTTTATCAGTTTAAATCCGTGTCATCCGTGTGCCATTTTCAAAATTGGTACAAGTAACGGATTGTAATATTAATTTATTCTCCGCCTAAGTTTACTTCTTTTGCATCTTTTTGGAATTGTTCTTCCAGCTTATTTTTTAGTTTATTGGCTAAATTTTCGTGTTCTTGAATTAGATTTTGTTTTTCTTCAGGATCTTTTTCGATATTGAAAAGTTCAAAAATGGCGGGGGCATTTTTATGTCTGGTACGAATTAATTTCCAAGGTTTTTCTGTGATACTTTCCTGTAAATGTCCTCGAATGTATATGGATTGATTTGGGATTGAATCTTTAGTAATGATCGAGTTCCAAATGTTTTTTCCTTCGACTGTTTTAGGAATTGATTTGGCTCCAGCCAATGATAAAATAGTCGGCATTAAATCGGTTACCGAAATGTAATTATTGTTCAATGAGCTATTCGTTTTGTTTTTCCAATAGATGATTGCCGGTACTCTAACGGCACCTTCATAATTAGTAGTTTTCCAGTCTCTTAATGGATAATTGCTTCCTAATACATCATTTGCGGTATGTCTTCCCTGGTATTGGTTTCCCGGAATCCATTTGTCCATAGCGCCATTGTCACTCATGAAAATAACAACGGTATTTTTGTCTAAATGCTGTTGTTTTAAAGTTTTTAATATTTGCCCGATGCTATAATCTAAATGCGACATGGCAGCGGCATAATCTCTTCGGGAGTTGTTTTTGATGGTTTTTAAATAAGGCTTTTTCCATTTGTCTTCTTCCTGTAAAGGAAAATGCGGAGCACTATAACTCAGTTGAATGTAAAAGTTTTTAGAAGGATCTCGTTTGGTTTTAAGCCAAGTTACGGCTTCGTTTTCAATTAGGTCCGTTGCGTGTCCTTTTTCGGAAATAAACTGACCGTTTCGGTGCCAACTTGGATCTCCGTTTTTGTATTCGTGACTGTATTGGTCTATTTGCCCATGTAAAAAACCATAGGAATAATCAAAGCCATATACTTTAGGGCCACTGGATGGATTTAAGCCCAAATGCCATTTGCCAAACAAAGCCGTTTGGTAATTTTGTTGGTGTAAGGCTTGTGGCAAAGTGGTAACATCACTTGGGAGACTTAGATTACTTTTGTCGCTTATAGGCGCTACAATCCCCATACGGCTGGAAGGTCTTCCTGTAAAAAAGCTGGCTCTTGATGGAGAACAGGTAGGAGCAGCATACAAACGATTGAGTTGAGCACCATTTTTAGCTAACCAATCGATATTAGGAGTGTGAATTTCGGAACCATTATAACCTACATCATTCCAGCCTGCATCATCAGCAACAATAACTACAAAATTAGGTGTAGTAGGAGGAACGGTTTTCTTTTCAGTTGCTTGACTAAAAGTTGAACTCCATAAAAATAATGTTGTTATGCTGCTGATAAAGAGTCTGTTCATGAATTGTGTTTTAGAAATTATTTACGGGATTTTAATTGTAATGAGCTATCGTTGATTTCGAATTCGTTGTTTTTAAGCATCAGAATAATTTCAGAACCAGCTAAAATTACAGGTCCATAACCATGAGCTGCAAAAACATTTATTGGGCGATAGTAGTAAAAGGCAGGATCAAACCCCATGCCAGTTCCTACACAAGTTCCTTCTACTTCTCCTTTGTTGTTTACCTTTGTCGCAACGGCATTCCAAGCTAATAATGCCGCAGGAGCATAAGCCGCCTTGTCAATATAACCTCTGTTGATAGCGCGGGTGATAGAATAAGAATAAATAGCAGTTGCCGATGTTTCTAAGTAAGTGTCATTTCGGTCAATTAATTGATGCCAAAAACCAGTACCATCTTGATAAGTAACCAGTCCTTTGATATGGGCTCTTAATTGATTTAAAACGGCATTGTATCCCGGATGGTCTTTTGGTAAAACTTCCAATAATTCCACCATCGTCATCACTGCCCAGCCGTTGGCGCGAGCCCAATGAAATTGCGGATGTTCTTCCATTGATTGTACCCATCCGTGCATGTATAATCCTTTTTGGCTGTTAAACATCCGCTCTGAGAATTGTTTTACTTGTTTAACGGCATCATCATAATATTTAACATCTCCTGTTAGTTTACCCATTTGTGCCAAGGCAGGAACTGCCATAAATAAATCGTCTAGCCATAAAGTGTTGGGTTGCGGTCTGTTTCTGGCCAGCGTTCCATCAGGAAGTCGAAATTCTTTATTACTGATATAACCCATGAAATCATCAATTAATGGTCTCAAATCGGCTTTTAATCCTGCTCTTTGCGCTTTAATCATCGAGGCAGTAACAGCACCACCATCATCCAAAGCGTGTGGCATTAAAAAGCCATGTACTGGTGATGGGAATTTATTGTTTTTTTGCAGTTCTTTTTTGTAATAAGGGGCAATGTCAGCGATTAGTTTTAATCGTTTGTTAGTATAATCGGCATATTTTTGATCTCCTGTAGCTTCTGTGGCTAGAAGCATACCAGCATAAGTTACTCCCCATTCGTAACTGGTTAGTCTAAAAGTTCCCGGAGAAAAGATGGTGTTTTCGTCTAGTTTTTTTAAATCGCTAACTTCCTGTTTTGTTTTGCTGTTTATCAGGCTGGCAGGAGTTGTTTTTTCTAAAAAAGCGTATATTTTATCTATAGTCGCTTTGATTTCCTGTGTTGTTTTTGCTCCATAAGGAGTTGGATAATCCGGTTGCAAAAGGTGCAAAGGTGCTGTAACATCGTTAGCGGGTTGCTGTGCATTTGCAAGCGTTGGAATTGCCATTATTGCTGCAGCAACGCCTATTTTAATTCCAGTGGTGAATGGGTTAGTTTTCATTTTACTAAAATTTTGGTGGTTAGTTTGATTGTTTTTATTAGCTATTATTTTACAGCCACATCCCAAACTTTTGACAATCGGGAAGTGCCTTTTGGACCTTGAATTTTTAAAATTACAATATATTTGCCAGCTTCTTTATATTGATGAATTGGATTTTGAGTGGTAGCAGTAGTTCCGTCACCAAAATCCCAATTCCAAGACTCGATTTCGCCTTCCGATTCATCGATAAAAGCCACTTCTCTTTGACTCATGTTTACGATTTTATGCGACCATTTAGCCTCGATGTCTTTTTTGAATTGGTTTTCCAAAGGCATGAGTTTGAAAGGCAGGCTGTAGGAAGCATTTCCATACATTTTGTGTTCTTTTGAAAGGTTCCAAAAACCGTTGTTTTCCGTTTTATTAACATCGTCATAATCGATTATTGCCCAACAAAGACCAATGTTTTTGTTTTCTGCTAAGATGGATTCCACCGCTCTTGATGGATCATTTCCGGCATAATCAAAAGGAGTTATCCAGAATTCCAAGGTTAATTTTCCACCTTGTCCCGGTTTGGAATCATAATGATAAGAAGTATTTGCATAAGGCAAATTTTTAATCCAAGGCTGACTGCCCCAAACCATAGTCCAGTCTTTTTCTACGGCAGGAGTGAAAATATGATAGTTTTGCGCATGAACGCCGTGATAGGAAAAATAAGCATCCATTGTATTGGTTAGATTTGGATTTGGATGAAAACGATCAATAAACGGCCCGCCAGATTGGTCAGCATCGACTATAAGTTCGAAAGTGTCATTGTGTAATCCCGGCAGAGAAAAATCCCAATAATCATCATAAGCTTCATAAAGAAAGTACAAACGATTGAGTCCTTTTACCCAGCCTACTTTTACGCTGATATCCAGGTTTTTTGGGTCAGCTTTGGGTTGTTTTCCGCTATCATCCCATAATTGATCCATTCCTACAACATAATTTTTAGGTACCATTTGCCAATCTTCGCTATTTCCGTCAATTGTTGGAATTTTATTGGCTGGAAATTGAAAAACCTGAAAACTTCTATTGTCTTGTGCATTAGTCTGGATACCAATGAATAACAGTAATACCAAAGGCAAACCATATTTTGCTTTTGTTTTAAAACTGAAAAAGGATTTGATTCGAAAAATCATGAGGTTATAATATCAATTGCTTCGTATTTTGTGTAGCTCAAGTTTATAAAAAAGAATTGATTTGAGTCTCATTTGGTTCATTTTTAAGTTTTTTTGAATGCTTAATGAGGTAAGTTTAAAAAGCCCCAACTAGAAGTTAGGGCTTAAAACTAAAAACTCACTCTAAAACTAAACTAAAAACTAAATTATTATTTGTCCTAAATGGATTAAATTTCTCTTTTCTTTATCTTGATTAAAAATCAAGTTTTGCTTTTTTATAATATTCAATAAATTAAACCGAATTAATTTTAATGTTATTAATACATCAATATTAAACCTTTGATTTGATATTAGAATCCTGTACTGTCCTGTTTTTGAAAGAATCGAGAATGAGTTCTAAAAAAAACTGCCAACAGTATTAAAAAATATACTGTTGGCAGTTTCAAAATAAGATGAGTTTTTGAAATTTTAAAGTTCAGTTAGCTTTTTGTTTCCAATTACTTTAAACTTTCCTTTGATTACTTCGGTTGATGCTGCATCGTTATTCTTTTCATAATCGGGCTGTTCACCACCCACAAATACATCAAAATCACCAGCCTCAATTACTCTTTCAACTTTGTTGTTTATCAAAGATAATTGTCTTGGATTTAATATAAATGTTACCTCTTTGCTTTCTCCAGCTTTTAGATAAATTCGTTCAAACCCTTCTAATTGTCTAATGGGTCTTGGAGTAGACGCTTTTTTATCAGTTAGATACAATTGAACCACTTCGTCACCACCCATTTTTCCTGTATTGCTTACCGTTGCCGTAATCTTAATGTTTTCTCCTGCTTTTATTTGACTAGGAACAATTAAATTAGAATACTTGAATTGGGTATAACTTAATCCGTAACCAAATGGATATAATGGTGCGCCAGAATAATAACGGTAGGTTCTGCCTTTCATGTTGTAATCTTCAAAAGGAGGCAATTCTTTCATTGATGTATAGTAGGTAATAGGTAATCTTCCTGCTGGATTGTAATCTCCAAAAAGAACATCAGCCAAAGCATTTCCACCTTCTTCACCTGGATAACCTACATTTAGAATAGCATCGATATTGTCTTTAGCCCAGTTTACCGCTATAGCGCTACCTGCATTTATAACTAAAATTACTGGTTTTCCAGTTGCTTTTACAGCTCTTAATAATTTGTTTTGTTGTTCAGGTAATTCAATGTCAGTTCGATCACCGCCTTCACCTTCCAGACGTTGTGAAAGTCCTAAAACTACCACGGCTAAATCGGCTTCTTTTGCAATAGCTACGGCTTTTTCGATTTTGTTTTCTTCTGGCATAGCCCATAATAATTGCGCTAAAGCATCCGATTCATCGCTAAAAAACGTGGCTTCGATAGCATATTTTTGTCCTGCTTGAAGTGTCATGGTTTTTGTTGCATAACGACCTTCGTGAACAGAACCTTTGCCATTGGTGATTTCTTTTCCGTTGATGTTAATTTTCATTCCTCTTTTCGAAAAAATACCTAATTGGTATTTTCCGCTAACAGCAGGTACTAGAAATCCTGTCCATTTTACAGAGAAGTTATCAGCGAGGTCTTGAGAGATAGGTTTGTGTTCCCATGAAAAGTCAATATTGTCATCGATGCGTTCTAATATCGCTTTTCCTTTACATTCGATATTATTGAAATAAGAAGCTTTTAGTCCTTGTTTGCCGTCTTCGGTTTCGAAATATACTGATGGAATTGGTTTTAAATTCAAAGTACTGTCAGATAAATGCGATCCTTCAGCGTATAAAATTTCGATTTTTGGTTCTACTTTATTTTTGATGCCTTTTAAAAAAGTAATTGGGTTTTTCGGAGTACCGTGATAGTTTCCAACTAATGATTCCCAGTTGTCAGCATTTGGACCAATAACGGCAATTTTTTTTATTTTATTTTTCGAAAGTGGGAGTGTTTGATTGTCGTTTTTTAATAAAATAATACTTTCTTGAGCTGCTTTTCTGGCCAAAGTAGTATTCATATCCGAGCACACAATGTCAATTGGAATTTTAGAAAAAGGCACTATTTCTTCAGGGTCAAACATACCGAGTCTAAAACGAGCTAGAAATACTCTTTTTACAGCAATATCAATTTCTTTTTCATGGACTAATCCTTCTTTTACGGCAGCAACTAAGTTTTCATAATAACTTCCGCAGTTCAAGTCGCAGCCTCCGTTTAGTCCTATAGAAGCGGCTTGAGCAGCTGAATTGGCGATTTTATGTGTTGTTTGTATGTCTTTTATTGCATCACAGTCAGATACTACATAGCCTTCAAATCCCCATTGGTCTCTAAGTACTTTATTCAATAAGAAATCACTACCCGAGCAAGAGGCACCTCTAAAGCGGTTGTAAGCTCCCATTATAGAGTATACTTTGGCATCTTTGATGGTTTTTCTAAATGCAGGGAAATAGGTTTCGTATAAATCTCTATCGCTAACATCTACATCAAAGGAATGGCGTAGTTTTTCAGGTCCGGAATGCACAGCAAAATGTTTGGCTGTAGCAATAGATTTAAAATATTTAGGGTCGTTTCCTTGCAATCCTATAATGAATTTTGAAGCTAATTCTCCAGTTAAATAAGGGTCTTCTCCGTAAGTTTCGTGTCCGCGTCCCCATCTAGGATCTCTAAAAATATTGATGTTTGGTGACCAAAAATCGAGTCCTGTGTAGATGCCTCTTTTGTTGTTTCTTAAAAATTCATGGTGTTTAGCTCGACCTTCATCAGAGATAACAGTGCCTATTTGTTCCAGTAAAGATTTATTAAAAGATGCCGCGACTGTTATGGATTGAGGAAAAACAGTAGCATAGCCGTTTCGCGCCACACCGTGAAGACTCTCGTTCCACCAATTGTATTTTGGGATTTTTAATCGCGTAATTTCTTTAGAGTCGCTAATTAACTGACTTACTTTTTCTTCTAAAGTCATTTGGTTAACAAGGATATCTACTCTTTTTTCAAAAGGAAGTTTATAATCAAGATAAGAAAAGTCGATTGTTTTTTCTTGTGCTTTGGATAAATTTGGGGCAAAAAAAAGTATAGAAAGTATGCTTATGACGATGGTGGTTTTTGACATAAATAATTTGGTTGGTTGAAATTGGATAAAAAAAGTCCGGTAAATAGGTTTTTTACCGGACTGTAATTATTAAATATACTGGTTGATGATGTTTTCGAAAAGCTCTTGTTTTCCGCTTTTTAATCCCAATTCACCATTTTCTAGAGCGATTTTGTATAAATCGGCTAAGCCTAATTTTCCGTTTTCGAAATCTTTCCCTTTTCCAGCGTCGAAAGAGCTGTATCTTTCTGTTCTTAATTTGTCATAAGGAGAAGAAGTGATAATTTTGTCAGCTGTCAATAAGGCTCTTGCAAAAGTATCTGCACCACCAATGTGAGCTAAAAACACGTCTTCCATATCAGTTGAGTTTCTTCTGATTTTAGCATCAAAATTAACTCCACCACCTTGTAGTCCACCTGATTTTAAGAAAACCAACATAGCTTCAGTAGTTTCCTGAATGTTATTTGGAAATTGGTCTGTATCCCATCCATTTTGGTAATCACCACGGTTTGCATCTAAACTTCCAAGCATTCCAGCGTTAGCAGCTACTTCAATTTCGTGTTGGAAAGTATGTTGCGCTAATGTAGCGTGATTTACTTCGATATTGATTTTGAAATCTTTCTCTAAACCGTATTTATGCAAGAAACCAATTGCTGTAGCCGAATCAAAATCATATTGATGCTTCATTGGTTCCATTGGTTTTGGCTCAATGAAAAAGTTTCCTTTAAATCCTTGTGCACGTGCGTAATCTCTGGCTTTTACTAAAAATTGTCCCATGTGGTCTAATTCACGTCCCATATCGGTATTCAACAAAGACATGTAACCTTCACGTCCTCCCCAGAAAACATAATTTTCACCATCTAAAGCAATAGTTGCATCTAAAGCTAATTTTACTTGTCCACCTGCTCTGGCTAACACATTAAAATCAGGATTTGTTGCAGCACCGTTCATGTAACGTGGATTTGAAAAACAGTTTGCTGTTCCCCAAAGTAATTTAATTCCTGATTCGGCTTTCTTTTGTTTTAGGTATTCAGTAATAGCTGCTAATCTGCTTTCTGATTCTGCAAATGTAGCTCCTTCCTGAACTAAGTCGTAATCGTGGAAACAGAAATAATCAAATCCCATTTTGCTAATGAATTCAAAAGCAGCATCAGCTTTGTCTTTTGCAGCTTGGATTGGGTCGTTGGATTGATCCCAAGCAAAGTTTTGTGTTCCAGGTCCAAATGGATCTGAACCTTGTCCACAGAAGGTGTGCCAGTAAGCAATAGAAAATTTAAAATGCTCACGCATTGTTTTCCCTGCTACAATTTGGTCTGGATTATAATATTTGAATGCCAACGGATTGTCAGATTCTTTTCCTTCAAATTTGATTTCGCCAATACCCTTAAAGTATTCTTTACTTCCTATTATTGCCATTTTTTTGTTTTTAGTTTATTTATTTATAATTAGTTCTAGTTCTTTTTTCCAATTTTGATATGCTATTAAATAAGGAGTGCTGTTTTGTAAAGGCATAAATGTCATTACGTGGTCGTTTTTGATAATATTGTCACCAAAGGTTTCGTAATCACCATCAATTAAACCCACGGCTCTTGCGGCTCCAACAGCTCCTGTAGTATTGTAAATTTCTATTTCGTGACCAATTAATGTGGCAACAGTATTCGAAAAGATTTCTGAGCGAAACAAATTGTCGTTTCCGGCTCGAATAACGTTAATTTGAGCATTATCGGCTTTCATGATTTCCATTCCGTAAACAAAAGCAAAGGCAATTCCTTCCAAAGTTGCGCGGTACATGTGTCCATGCCCGTGTTTGTTAAGGTTCAGATTCAAGAAATGACTACCAATGTTTTTATTGTTAAACATTCTTTCTGCTCCATTTCCAAAAGGAATTACAACGACACCGTCAGAACCTACCGAAACTTCTTCAGCTTTCACATTCATGTTTTCGTAAGAATCCATTCCGCAATGATTGCGTAACCAACGGTATTGAATTCCAGCGCCATTGATGCACAATAATTTACCTACCGTAGGTTTTTCATTGGTATAATTAACATGTACAAAACTGTTGATTCTGGATGTTTCTTTCGATTTTAACTTGTCAGTTACTGCATATATAACTCCCGATGTTCCGCCTGTTGCCGCAACTTCACCCGGTTTTAAAATGTTTAGCGACAAAGCATTATTGGGTTGGTCTCCAGCACGATAAACCACAGGAATACCAACAGGAAGCCCCGATTCTTTAGCGCCTTTTTCGTTCAAGAAACTTTGGTTTGTAAAATTGTCTACTATAGTTGGGGTCATTGATGAGTTAATTCCATAATATCTCAACAGCCATTCGGCTACTTCGTTTTCTTTGTAATCCCAAAGCATTCCTTCGGATAAGCCGTTTTTGGTAGTGTTTATTTCGCCAGTCAATTTATAAGCAATAAAATCACCTGGTAACATGTATTTGTAAATCTTGTCGTAAATTTCAGGTTCGTTTTCTTTTACCCAAGTCAATTTGGATGCCGTGAAATTTCCTGGTGAATTTAGTAGGTGAGTGGCACATTGTTCTTCTCCTAATTCTTCAAAGGCATGGTCTCCAATTTCCACTGCCCGGCTATCGCACCAAATAATAGAATTTCGCAACGATTTTCCATTTTTGTCTACAACAACTAATCCGTGCATTTGGTATGAAATACCCACTCCAGTTATTTTTGAAGCATCAATATTAGCTTCTTTGATGGCTCTTTTGCTCGCTATACAGCAGTATTCCCACCACATTTCCGGATCTTGTTCGGCCCAGTCTTTATGGTAGGCGGTAATTGCCATTTCATCAGCCGGTTCATGCAACGTGATGATTTTTTTTCCTGTTGCTGCTTCAACCAAGGCAACCTTGACTGAGGAGCTTCCTATATCATATCCTATATAATACATAATTTATAATGATTCTCTAATGGTTAGTTTTGTTGGTACGTAATATTGCATAGGCTCGTCTTTGGTTACAAATTGGGCAGCCTTAATTCCTAATTCGTTAAAATCAGTTGTTACTACTGAAATCCCTTTGTATATGAATTTTTTCATTGGAGTTTCGTTGTAAGATAAAAAACCAACGTCTTTGCCAGGTTCTAAACCTTTTTCTCGGCATTGTTCCAGAAAAATCCCTAAAATTCGATCGCTTACACTGATGTAGGCAATGTCTTTTTGAATTATAAAGTCTTTTGGATTGGTAATTACGTTGTGATTAAGATTGAAATCAGTACAGAACTTTTTGAAAAAAGTAATTGTTTCTTTGGGATGATAGGTAAACGTTGGATAAATGAAAACGATTTTTTTATATTTCTTAAATAAATTTTCTCCTTGTTTTAGTGCTTCGTAGAAAGCTTTTCCAAAATCTTGAAATACATAATTGTTTTTGGATTTTGAATGAATGTTCCAGTCAATCAATAATAATTTTTCGTTTGATATCGCTGATAAGGTCGTAGGCACTTCTTTGTTGTCAAAGTTCATTACTACATATTTAAAATATTTCCCGATACTATTATTAATGATGTTTTTGAAATTGTCAATGTTATAATGATGGAATTGTACATCGACAATAATATTATCGGCTAAATTATTAACAAAGGAATGGTATAGTACCTCTTTATATGCTTTGAAGGTGTCCAGCACTAATAATACTTTTCTGGTTTCACCGGTAACAAAATAACCTTTGTTAGGAACCGAGTCAATTAGTTTTTGGTCTTTTAAAATCGAATATGCTTTAAAAACAGTATCTCTGGATAATTGATTTTTTTTGCAGATACTATTAACAGAAGGTAGTTGTTCTCCTTTTGCAAGTATGTTTTCTGCAATGGCATTATTTATTGAATTGACTAATTGCTGATATTTAGGGATATCGCTTTCGTGATTAATTGTAAAAGTAAAATTGCTTTCCATTTCCATACTGTTCTGTTCCGGTATGCAAATATAAATTTTATTTTTTAATTAAAATGTTTTTTTCGAGAATTTTATAATTCATGTTATAGCTAGATTATGGTTTTGTGGTTGTTTATAATGTGTATTTTGGTTTGTATTTTATGAGAAATTCATTTGTGTTATTTGTCTTTATTGTTTTTTGATAAAATTTGATGTTTTGTGTTGTTGGAGAAAACACGCTCTATTGCGGGAATGACAATGCTTTATGTTGAAATTTGGGTTTATTTAGGGAAAAGTGGTCTGGTTGAGTTTTTGGCTGCTTATTTCTGAAAAAGCATTACAAATAATTAACAAAAAATTGGGTGTTATTTTAGAGTAGTTTTATAATCTGTGATTTGGAGTGTTAAAATGTGTTTTTTAAAATCACAAAATATATGTTAAATTAATATATATGTTTTTTTTACATTTATTTAGAGATGTATAATGCCCCATAAGCCTAATAAACACAATAATTTTTCTATTTTTAAAATAGTAGTTAATTGATTGTGATATGTATATTTATTCTGGTCTTTTTTTTAATATATATAAAAAACAGGATACAGCAGGATAGATGTAATGAGTTGAACATATAAATTTGAAAAGTTAAAACTTAGCAATAATTAGTTAAAAAAAACACAAACATTTATTCACCACTTTATAAGCTAACCAAATAATGAAGAGAAAATTTAACTACTATTTATTAATTCTACCACTTCTGGCTTTGTTTGCCAGTTGTAGTCGAGACGTATTTGATGAATACTATGCGCGTCCTGATTATCTGGAAGATCCAATTTACCAGCAACTGGATGCACGGGGTAATTTTAAAAACTTTACAGCCTTAATTGAAAAAGCAGGGTATAAAGATATTTTGAGTAAAGCAGGATATTGGACTATGTTTGCACCAAATGATGAAGCTTTTACTAAGTATTTTCAAGAAAAAGGAATATCTGATGTAAGTAAGATTGATGATGCTACTGCATCTAAAATTGTGAAATATGCACTTGTTTACAATGCATTTAGAGAAGATCAGCTTTCCGATTATCAATCTGGTACAGGTTGGGTAAAGGATAATGCGTTTAGAAGAAGAACCGCATATTATGATGGTTATCAAACCAAAACAATAAATGGAACTCCAACAGTAATAGTTGATGCTAACCGTAATGGATTTTATTTTTTAGCAGACAATAACAATAAGTATGTCTCTTATTTTACTGATGAATATTTTGCTGCCAAAAATTTAAGTGCTACCGATTTTAAATTTTTCTATCCAAATAGTGAATACACAGGATTTAATCTATTTGATGGCAAAGTAAAAGAAGCTGATATTATTGCTGAGAATGGTATTATTCATGAAGTAGATAAGGTTAGTGTTCCATTACTAAATTTAGATCAGTATTTAGAAGAAGACAGTAAAAAAGCAATTAGTAAGTACAGTCGTTTTCGCGATATTCTTGAAAAGTATTTGGTTACTTATGTTTTTAATCAAACTGTAACAACTAATTATAAGAATTTTACCGGGAAGTCAGATAATGTGTCTATTAAGTTTTATGATACTAGATTGTCATTTTCTCCAAATAATGAAAACTACATTAAACAAGCGGATAATGATGGACAATCAGATGCATATACATTGATTGTTCCGGAAAATGAAGCGATGAAAGTATTTACAGAACAAATTTTGCTTAAACATTTTGCTGATTTAAGTCTGCTTCCAAAATATGTTTTTCAGGATTTGATAAATGCACACATGGTACAAAATGCGGTATGGCCATCCAAAAAAGCTGGTTATAGCAATGCGTTAAATGAAAGTTTGCGATTTGACTTTAATAGTGATGTTACAGACGCCAAAATATTAAGTAACGGATTCTTTTATGGAACAAATAAAGTACAAAAGTCTAATTTGTTCTATAGTGTTTACACTTCGGCTTATTTAGATCCTAAATATACACTTGCTACAAGATTATTTAATGATGGTTCAGGATTTAAAGAAATGATTAGTAATATTAATACTAAATATACATTGTTTTTACCTTCAGATGATTTACTTCGTTCTTTAGGTTATGGATATAATCTTGATAATTCGTCATGGACATATACTCCACCAGCTACTGGAGTCGCTGCAACATCTGGCGTTGCCCGATTTAATTTAATTCGTTTGCTTTATAACGGTATTGTATTAACTCCTAAGAATGAGTTAAATAATATTGCTACTACTTCGGGAATTATTCGTACAGGTGATCTTGATCTTCCTGGCGAATATATAAAATGGGACCGCAACAAAGTGTATGCAGCAGGTAATGAAGTATTAGGTAATTCAGCTAAGATTGTTGGTTTTGAAGATCAACAAAATGGTAGAACCTATTATATTGATAATGTGATTCAGTTTTCAGAAGAGGCTCAGGGATTAAAAATTAAACGCTTGTCTGAAACTCCAAGTTCTCAATTTCTTACCTTTTTTAATTATCTTAAAAATTCATCTATTTATAATACTACTACAGGAGCAATTCAGGGAGTTGTTTTAGGGTCGTCTTATACTTTTATCGTACCTAATAATGCTGCTATGGCTAAAGCTGTGGCTGATGGAGTTCTGCCAGCATCAGCTATTCCTGCAACTCAATTGGAAAAAGATCAGATAGTCGATTTTATCCGTTATCATATTTTGGTAAACAAAACAGCTTCTGATGATGGCTTAGTAACAGGACTATTTGAAACTTTACGAAAAAACGGTTTTGATGATAAAACCTATATAACTGTTGAGAGCACTCCAGGTACTTTGTCATTCAAAGACAATAATTTTAGAGATGCCATATATGTTAAAGCTCTAAGTAATAACCTGGCAGATCGATCTTTAATCCATTTAGTAGATAACTATCTTAAATATAAGGAATTCTAATGAGACAATTAATTACAAAAATATTTTACAGTTTTACATTTGCATTAATTTTACTGGCAGCCTTACCAACATTAGCACAACAATCTAGTACAGCTTTGTTAGTTCGTGGTCAGATAATTGATGCTTCTGATAACCAGACTATTCCTATGGTTACAGTTGCTGAACAAGACGCTGATAATCGTACAGTAGGAGGAACAGTAACTGATATTGACGGAAATTTTGCTATACGTGTTAAAAATCCAAATAATAAATTATTGATTTCAACAATAGGTTATAAATCTAAAACTGTCGCTATTGACGGAAGACAATCAATTAAGATTGCGTTAGTTTCTACAGTAGAATCATTAAAAGAGATTGTTGTTACTTCTGCTAAATCATCAGATAATGGATTAATGAGAATTGCAGATCGTGATCGTACTACGAGTTCGGTTAGTATCAATGCTGCGGATCTGGAAAATACTCAAGCGGCCTCTATTGATGAGGCTTTACAAGGACGTTTGTCAGGTGTGGATATCGTAGCGACTAGTGGAGATCCGGGAGCTGGAATGCAAATACGTATTAGAGGAACTTCTTCTATTACAGGTTCTTCAAATCCCTTAATAGTTGTTGATGGTATGCCTTATGAGACTTCAGTACCTGATGATTTTAATTTTGGATCAGCAGATGAACAAGGTTATGCGGCTTTGTTAAATATTGCACCTTCAGATATTGAAACCATTACTATTTTAAAAGATGCAGCTGCTACTGCTATTTGGGGGTCGCGTGCTGCCAGTGGGGTTTTGTTGATTACGACTAAACGTGGTTCAGTAAGTGCACCAAAAATAACTTATACTTATAGAGGTACTTACTCTAAGTTGCCTCCTACTATTCCAATGTTAACTGGAGATCAATATTCGCAATTGATTCCTGAAGAATTCATGAATAGAAACGGAGTGCCTTTGAATACTTTATTTGTTAAGGAATTTCAATATGATCCACAGGATGTATATTATTATAAAAATTATAGTCAAAATACGAATTGGGTAGATGCAATAACTCAGGCAGGTGTAACAGGTGATCATAACCTTTCTTTGCAGGGAGGAGGACAAAAAGCAAGGTACTTTACATCAGTAGGTTATTATAAATCAAAAGGGGTAACTATAGGTACTGGTTTAGAGAGATTAAATGCAAGATTAAACTTGGATTATGTAGTGTCTGATCGTATTAAGTTTAAAACTGATTTAGCTTATACGCATACAGATACTCAACGAAATTATGTTAATTCAAAGGATACTGAAGATAAATTAAGGGGAGTTGCTTATACTAAAATGCCTAATATGAGTATTTATGAGTATGATGAAAGAGGAAATCTTACGCCTAATTATTTCTCACCAGCCTTTAACGTACAAGGGGGTTACGGAGGAACTTATAATCCACTAGCTATGGCGGAGTTGGCAACTAATAACCAGGCTGAGGATCGTATTGTACCCCATTTTAATTTGAGTGTAGATATTGTTCCTAAAGTATTTATGTCGACTTTTGATTTACAGTTTGACTATAGTGGTAAAAAAACAAAAGCTTTTTTACCTCAAAACGCAACAGGACGTCCTTTCACTGAAAGAATAGTGAATAGAGCAACTGATATTGATTCAGATGAAGCCAGTATTGTTACCAAGACCAATTTTATTTATACCCCAAGCATAGGTGAAAACCAAACTTTTCAAGCATTAGTATCACTACAGTCGAATGACTATCGTTATACAGCGCATCTGGTAGAGACATCTAATACAGCTTCGTCATTATTGACTGATCCATCAAATCCGTCAAGAACACAATCAGGAGCATTATTTACTGCTAATAGTCAGGCAAGAAATGTAGGGGCGGTATTTACTGCTCAATATGGTTTGTTAGACAGATATATAATTAATGTAGGTGTACGTGCTGATGGTAATTCAAAGTTCACTGGACAAAACAGATACGGTTATTTTCCTTCGGTTTCCGCCCGTTGGAGAATTTCAGGGGAGTCATTTATGAAGAATTTAGAAAAAATAGATGACTTAAGTATGAGGTTGAGTTATGGACAATCAGGTGGAGCTCCTAAATATGATTATCGTTTTTTCAATATTTATGATAACTATGATACGCAGTATTTAGGTCTAAATGGTATTGTTCCAGTAAATATGGAGTTGACTAATTTAAAATGGGAGACAAAAATTGGTAAAAACTTAGGATTTAATCTTCAAATGTTCAATAAACGTTTGAGTATAGATGCCGAAATATATCAAACTACCACTAAAGACCTTCTTTTTAGAGATCTTGATTTAAGTAGCGTTTCAGGTTATAACACCATCTCGGATCAAAACGTAGGTTCTATGGAAAATACAGGATGGGAAATAGGTATTAATGCAACTCCTCTTAAAACTAAAAAATGGAAAGTTGACTTTAATTTTAATATTTCTTCAAATCAAAACATGATTACAGAAATATCAGATTATTATCCAAGTCAAAGTGGGAATACAGATAGAAATGGAGAGTTTAAACGTTTCCTTCAGGTTGATAATCCTTTTGGTTCATTTTATGGTTACAGATTTAAAGGGGTTTATACCGATCTTGAGGCAACTAAAGCCAGAGATGCCAGTGGAAATGTAATTTTAGGTCCAAATGGTCAGGAAGTTTTTATGCGCTTTAATTATCCACTAACTGATTATACATTTCAACCTGGAGATGCAATTTATGAAGATATTAACAAAGACGGTAATATTGATAGCCGCGATGTAGTGTATTTAGGAAACAGTAATCCTAAATTATCTGGAGGTTTTGGCCCAAATATAAGTTTTAACAATCAATGGAAAATCAATCTTTTCTTTACATATCGTCTAAACTATGATATTGTTAATGGTACGGACATGAGTACTACTAATATGTATGGATATAATAATCAAAGTACAGCAGTTTTGTCCAGATGGCGTAATCCGGGGGATGTAACTAATATGCCTAGAGCGGTTTATGGTGCAGGTTATAACTGGTTAGGTTCTGACCGTTATGTAGAGGATGCTTCTTTTGTTCGTTTACGTTCTGTAACTCTTAGTTATAATTTGAGTAAAAATCTATTAAAAAAATTAAACTTAGATGAAGTAAGGATGTATGTAACGGCGGATAACTTGTACACTTTTACAAAATATAGAGGTCAGGATCCTGAGGTAAGTATGGGGAAAGGTGCTTTTGGGATTTCAATTGATAATGCCGCTACACCGCCTACAAAACGTTTCTCATTTGGTCTTACAACTCGTTTTTAATAAAAATATTTGATATTTATGCAAACTAAAATAAAAACAATATTAGCAATCTTTATACTTTTTGTTTCGGCAAGTTCGTGCGATAATTATTTAGATTTACGTCCTCAGGATGGAATAGTACGTGATGAATTCTGGAAAACTAAAGAGGATATTCAAGGGGCAGTAATAGGGATTTACTCGTCGATGTTAAATTCTCCTCCAGGAGTGTCAGATTTGACAATGTCTCAATATTTATTCATGTATGGCGAATTAAGAGCAGATATGATTGCTGCCGGTGCGAACGTTACTGAGGATGAAAGAGATATCATGAACTCTAATATTATTGCTTCTAATGAATTAACCAGTTGGGCTGCTTTTTACAGAACAATTAATTATTGTAATACAGTTATAGATTTAGCTCCGGCAGTTAAAAATGAAGATCCAACTTTAACCCAAGTACAATTAAATAACTTTCTTTCGGAAGCATTAGCAATTAGAGCGTATTTGTATTTTACATTGGCACGTACTTTTAAAGATGTACCTTTAAAATTAACTCCAACATTAACCGATAAAGAAAATTTTCAAATCCCTGTTAGTCCACAAAGTGCAATTTTTGATCAGGTAATTAAAGATCTTAAACTCGCTGATGAATATGCGGTAACTGATTATGGGAATGATGCTTCAAATAAAGGACGTATTACTACCTATGCAATTAACGCTATGTTAGCTGATGTTTATCTGTGGACAGGGAAATACCAGGAAGCTCTTGATGCTACTACTAAGGTAACAGGTTCAGGTAAATTCAGTTTAATACCAGCTTCTAATAATACTTGGTATAATACAGTATATGCTAAAGGAAATTCTACTGAAAGTATTTTCGAATTACAATTTACAACATCTAACTTAGGCCCTTTTTATAGCATCTTCTATCAAAGGCCTCAGTTTTTAGCTTCTGCAAACGCATTGGAAGATGTTTTTGGTATCGATTTTACTAATGCTTTAAATAAAGATATTCGTGGTGAAAATACATCAATAACACCTGGTTCAAATCAAATTTATAAATTTATTGGATTAAACAATGATGAACGTAAAGTTTTACAGGATTCTGATACTCACTGGTTTGTATATCGTTATGCTGACGTGTTATTAATGAGAGCAGAGGCTCTTAATGAATTAGAACAAGGAGATGGTGCAATTGCAATTATTAAGGACATACGATTGAAGCGTCGCGCAATTCAATCGACTTCTGAAGACCCAAGTCCTTCTAGTAAAAATGATGTGATAGACTATATTTTAGCCGAACGTGCCCGTGAATTTGCCTTTGAAGGAAAACGTTGGTTTGATATTCTTCGTGTGGCCAGAAGAAATAATTATGAGAGATTAGATATTTTAACGACTGCAGCTATAGCAAGTGCGCCTGCTGATAAACAACAATCAATTATTGCAAAATTAAAAGATCCAAATAGTCACTATTTACCTATTAATACGTATGAACTTTATACTAATAAAGCGCTTGTACAAAATCCATTTTATAAATAAAAAAATAAGTCATGAAAAGATTATTAAGATTGCCTAGCCTGTTGAGACTTACTTTAGTTTTTTTAATAGCTTTAGTGTTTCAAAATTGTACTGAACAAAAAATAAAAGAAACTACAGATGAGACGTTGAATGTTACTGCCTATCTTAGAGAAAATAAGGATTATTCAATGTTTTTGGAAATTCTTGATATTACTAATTATGCTTCATTCATGAATACTTATGGAACTTATACACTTTTCCTTCCAACTAATGAGGCGGTTAAGCAATATTTGACTGATGTTGGTGCTAGTTCATTGAGTGAAGTTCCTTTAAAAGACCTGCAAAATATAGCAAAACTTCATATTTTAGATCAAAAAGTAAATACTACTGCTTTTACTGATGGTAAAATTGCTACGCCAAGTTTATATGGTCAGTTTTTAATAACTGGTGCAGTTAATAAAAATGGTGTTTCCAGTGTAACTGTTAATAAGAGTGCAAGTATTGTGACTTCAAATGTTGAAGTAGGAAATGGTGTGATTCATGTTATTGATAAAGTACTACGAGTTGCCGATAAAACAGTAGCTCAAACTATAGAAGCTAATCCAAAACTTTCATTGTTTACAGAGGTTTTAAAAGCTACTGGCTGGTATGATAAACTAAATAAGCCGTTATCAAATAGTTCTGATATACTTAGTTACCTTACTGTTTTAGCTCAAACTAATGATGTTTTTGAAAATACAACTTGGAAAAATCCATCTGGGGTAACTATAAAATTAAATACTTTAGCTAATTTAAAACTAAGATATAGCCATTTAAATAATCCATTGGATCCAAAAGACAGTTTGAATTTGTTTGTTAGTTACCGTGTTTTACCAAGATTACAATATTTAGCTGATATTGCTGTAAGTCCAGCATTAGAAACTAAGGCTCCACTTGAAGTTATTACTAGTAGATTAGAAGGAGATGTTATTTTATTAAATCAAGAAGTTTTTAATGGTGTTTTGGAAAAAGGTGCTGCTATTGTTAAGGATTTAAGTGATGTAACTTGTTCTAATGGAGTATTGCACTACGTAGATTATAACTTCTCAATGAAAAAACGTAATCCGGCTCCTGTTTATTTTGATTTATGTGATCAGCCTGAATTTAGAAAATTGACTTCTATTTTTAGAACTGCCATTGGTGGTTTTAAAACACTTGCTAAATCAGAGTTTTCGGATATTACATGGGATGGTACTGGAAGTATTTCCTATAATAAAGCAGCTACTGGTACGGCTATTACTACTGGTATTGCAGCATGTTGGCATACAGATGTAGTCGAAATTAATAATATGCGTGATGGTCTTATTCAAAATATTGCTTTTAAAACTCCGGTAATTATCAAAGGAAAATATAAGATTTGGGTTTCTTGGAGACAACAAGGTACTAAATTAGGATTTTTAAAAGTGTTTTTTGATGGGGTAGAACTTCCAAGACAAATAAACTTAATGGAAAGTGGTAATACAACCTTAGACGAAAGAGTGCTTGAATCTCAAGGATACAAACGTTACATTAGTCCATTTACCAATAGAGTAAACTGTAGATTGGTTGGTACAGTTGATGTGACAACTACTGCAAGACATACGATAACTTTTCAAAGTCAATCTTCTTTCTCTGCGGCAACTTGGTTAGATATTGCAGAATTCCGTCCTATAGAAATGGATCAGCTTTGGCCTAAATTCGCAGCTGGAAAAGACAATTTAGTCACTCAATAATAATTAAATTAGAAACTTAACCAAGTACAAATGATATCATTAAAAATTAATTATAAAAGACTGTTTGTTGGTTTACTGACAATAGCTTTGGTCTCTTGTTCTAATCCTTGGGAGGATCGTGAAAATAACGGCGATGCTAATCTAAGTGTTACTCTCAGTGAGGCAATTACTAATACAACTGAAGTATCCCAGTTTGGACAATTATTAGTCCAAACTGGTTACGATAAAGTATTGGCGGCTTCAAAAACTTATACCGTTTTTGTACCAACAAATGAGGCTATGGATCAAGTAGACGATGCAATACTTAATGATCCAGAGGCACTTAAAAAATTTGTAGCCAATCATATTGCATTAACAGCTTATTCTTCAATTAGAACTAAGGCGCAGGAAAAAATTAAGATGTTAGGGGATAAATACCTTTTATTTAAAGGGGCTACTATGATTGATGATGCTACTATTGTTACTGCCGATCATTACGCAGCTAATGGAGTTTTTCATATCATTAATAAAGCACTAACACCTAAATTAAATATTTGGCAATATATTAATAGTAATTCGGGCTCTGCAATGAGTCAATATTTACTAAGTTTAAAAAACATCAATATTTATACCTCAGATGCTGAAGCAAAAGCAAATGCAGTACCTGGTGCTCTAGCCGATTCACTTACCAATTCTTATTTGAAAAATGTGTATAATTTGAACAACGAGAAGAATTCGTATACATTATTTTTAATGCAGGATGCCGGATATTCTACTGAAGTGGATAAAATGAAGCCGTATTTGACTGTTGCTACACCGGAAGGGACTGCAGCGCTTGCAAGCTATTTTACAGTAAGAGATATGGCTTTTCCAAATGCATATGAATTAAATCAATTACCGGCTACATTAACTTCCAGATTTGGTGTAGAATTCCCTGTGGATAAAACACAAATTGTAGGGAATCCAATTCATTTAAGTAATGGTGTAATTTACATCATGAAAAAAGTAGATGTTTCACTTACTAAACGTTTATTAACCACTAAAATAGAAGGGGAAAAAAATTATGGATATGTAGGTACAAGAACTCCTATCCTTTACCGCGATAGAATTGATCCATTTGGCGTGTTGTTTAATGATATTATGGTTCAAACCCCGGCAAGGGCAAAATTTACACTAACTTATTATGCTAAAGATATTATGTATAGTACTAAATATAAAGTGTATTGGAGAGCAATTAATGATCAATCAGGTACATTCCAGCAGCAATTAGCGATAGGTGGAAATTATGATGTAACTACAAATAATATAGTGAATATGACTACTACATTTCCCCTTATTACTGTACCATTTAAAAATTATGATGAAATTCTTTTAGGAGAATTTACCAAAACAAATGCGAATAATACTGACTTAATATCTCTAATAGGAGGTACAAGTTCAACCAGTGCACTTACTCTTGATTATTTGAAATTTGTTCCTGTCCTTAAATAATATATTCTATAAAAAATTAGTTATGCTAAAAATTATAAAACTAAGCTGCTTAGCCGGTCTTTTTTTTGCTGGTGGACTTTATGTACCATTGTATGCACAGGAAACTCAGGATTCAACAGCTGTGGCAATTACCAAACCAAATAAAACAATAAAAGGAATTTTAGTAAAGGGTGTTGTTAAAAATGCCAAAACAAAAGCCCCATTATCAGGTATAAATGTTGCTGTCGATGGCTTTTCGGCAGTCATTACTAACGATGATGGAAGCTTTGAAATTAAAGTTCCAAATTTAGAAACCCTACTTAAAATTAGTGGTGAAAATTTTCAAACGAGACTTTATGCTTTAAGAGAGCAAGAATCAGGAATAGAGATATTTTTAAACGAGTCTAATTACGCTCCTGCATACCAGATGGCTAATTTAGCGTCTGGTGATAAAATGCAATACAACAATACTAACGCTGCTAGTGTTGTAAATTTTAGTAAAGATCAATGGTCTAATCCTATTAATGAATCTGTTGGAGGTTTTCTTCAAGGAAAAGTAGCAGGATTAAATGTTATTAGAAATTCAGGAACTCCAGGAGCAGGAAGTAACTTATCGCTACGTGGTTTTACTTCATTGTATGCTACTAACAAATCTTTGATTATTGTAGACGGAATGATTTATAATGATGAAGATTATGGTTCAGGAATTGTACAAAATAATATTTCTTCTCCTTTGTCTAATATAGATGTTAAAGATATAGAAGACGTAACAGTTATTAAAGATGGATCATCACTATATGGGACAAAAGGAGCTAATGGAGTGATAAAAATCACAACGATTCGTCCAACAGAATTATCAACTAAAATTGATTTTACTATGTATGGGTCTGTGAATCAAACTCCTGATCAGTTGCCTTTGCTAAATGCTGACGCATACCGTACTCATATATCTCAATTAGAAGCTTCTCGTGGTCTATCGCAACAACAAATTGCCGATTTACCATATATGAATGACGAAGTGGGTGCTGCAGGATATTATAAGTATCATAATCAAACTAATTGGCAAGATCAGGTTTATAAAGCAAGTACAAGTCAAAATTACTTTCTTAAAATACGTGGAGGAGATGATATTGCAAAGTTTGGTTTGTCTGTAGGTTATCTTGATGCTAAAGGTATCGTAGATCAAACTAATGTAAAACGTCTTAGTACTCGCTTAAATGCAGCCTTAAGATTAACAGAGAAATTAACTGTAGATGCTAATTTATCTTTTATAACAAATATGGGGAATCAATGGGATCAGGGTTTGGTTTATAGAACAAGTCCTACGTATTTAGCATTGACTAAATCTCCGTTTTTAACAACTAATGATGTGAATGATGCAGGTGAATTTTCTCCTAATTTAGCAGATGTGGATTACTTTAATGTAAGTAACCCAAAAGCAATTTTGGAGAATGGATTCGGAACTAATAAAAACTACCGTTTCTTTGGAGATTTAAAATTCAAGTATGCCCTAAATAAGGCTTGGGATATAAATACTATCATTGGTTTAACTCTTAACAAAGAGAGAGAATCTTTCTTTATTCCAGACTATGGAGTTGCTAATTTTGTACTTCCTACTGCAATTGGCACCAACAGTTCAGGAAGTGAAGTACAACAATACAAGAGTCTTTATACCGATACTTATGCTAATTATTTTAAAAATTTTGATAATGATCATAATTTAGATGTACGTTTTGGAGCTAGAACTCAAAGTAACAAATCACAAAGCGATTTAGGTTTGGGTTATAATTCCTCTACTGATGATTTTACAAGTGTAGGGGCAGGGTCTAACTTATTGCGTCAGGTCGGCGGTGTTTTAGGAGAATGGAACTGGCTGAATATTTATGCTAATGCTGATTACAACTACCGTAATAAATATTTCCTGACTACCAGTTATGCGGTTGACGGATCAAGTAGATTTGGAGACAAGATGGATGGTTCAGATAAATACGCTTTAATGACATCTTTAACAGCAGCTTGGTTAGTGTCTTCTGAAGGTTTTATGAAAAATTTAAAAGCTATTGATTATCTTAAGCTTAGAGCGACTTATGGTTATAGCGGAAATGATGATATAGGAAACTTTACAGCGCAAAAATATTATATTTCTCAAAATTTATTAGGAATGCAAGGTTTAGTAAGAGGAAACATTGCAAATCCTAATTTACAATGGGAAACAGTTAAGAAATTCAATTTAGGGGCTGATTTAGGTATTTTCAATGAAAGAGTAAATGCTTCTATTGATTTATATTCTAATAGAACCAGAAACATGATTATTTATGAATCTATCAGTGGCTTAAGTGGATTTAATTATGTTGCATCTAATAGTGGTGCGATGCGAACTCTAGGAGCTGAATTAGCATTCAAAGCCCGTGTTATAAACTCAACTGATTTTACATTAGATTTAGGGTTGAATGTTAGCCACTATAAAAATGAAGTTCAGGCATTGCCTAATGGAAACATTATTACTCAATTTTCCGGAGCTACTTACTTAACTTCAGTAGGAGAAAATGCCAATTCATTCTTTGGTTTGAAAACTAATGGAATATATAGTACAACAGCTGATGCTAATGCCGCAGGTTTAAACAGACGCTTAACAAATGGGGAATTAGTTCCGTTTACTGCTGGAGATATGAGATTTGTAGATGTAAATGGTGATAAGGTTATTGATAATAATGACCGTATGATTATTGGAAATCCAAACCCGGATGTAGCAGGTAGCTTCTCGACTAATATTACTTACAAACGTTTCAGTCTTCAAGGATTATTTAACTTCTCTGTTGGGAATGATATTTATAATGGATTGCGTTACAACCTGGAAAAAATGAGTGGGTACGAAAATCAAAGTGCTGCCGTTGCTAATCGTTGGAGAGCAGAAGGTCAGCAAACAGATATTCCTAAAGCTTCATGGGGAGATCCAATGGGTAATGCTGAGTTCTCAAGCAGATGGATTGAAGATGGTTCTTATTTAAGATTGAAAACTTTAGTATTAGGATATGATTTTAAAGTAAATGATAAGAATTATATTAAATATATCAAGCTATATGCTAGTGCTAATAACTTGTTTACGTTTACTAAATATCTTGGGTATGATCCTGAATTTAGTGCTACTTCGTCAATCTTTGGTCAAGGAACAGATATCGGTTTAGCTCCACAGTTTAAAAGCTATCAACTTGGATTGCGTTTAGGCCTTTAATTATATACACTATAGAAAGAACATACAGATGATAACAACAATTAGAAAAACAACAACAAAAAGCATCGTAACCATAGTGACGGCTTTTACGCTATTATTTAGCTTTGGATCGTGCCAAGACTATTTGGATGTACAACCTGAAGACAAGCTTTCTGGTGACCAGGTATATCGTAACGTTTATGATGCTGATGCCGCCGTATTAGGGATATATGGTAAATTTATGGGTCTTGCAGAAAAGTATGTAGTTCTTAATGAAATGCGTGCCGATTTAATGACTACTACCAGAAATTCTAGTCCGTATTTAAAACAGCTTTCACAACATAATGTTTCGGCCGAAAATACTTATATAAATCCTAAGCAATTTTATGAAGTGATTCAAAATTGCAATGATGCGTTAAAAAATTTCGACATCATGCTGGCTGATAAGAAGTTTACACAGTCACAATACGACCAACGTTATGCTGATATAGCCTGTATTCGTACCTGGATTTACTTGCAGTTAGGAATTCAATACGGAACTGTTCCTTATATTACAGAACCTATTGAAACTATAGATGATGTTAAAAATATCAATAAATATCCAAGATTGCCTTTTGATCAGCTTTTAGATAAGCTAGTCACTTTTACAGAAGCATTGACTTATAAAAATATTTATGATTCTCAAAGTAGTTTATTAGTAACGGTTGATGGTTACGATACGAGAAAATTCTTTATCAATAAAGAATGTCTATTAGGTGATTTAGAGCTTTGGAAAGGAAATTATCTTTCGGCGGCTTCTCATTATAAGAATGTAATGGAAGAAACTCCAGCTGCTGGTGTAAATACATTCGATAATTACCGTGTGAAATTTGCTGAGGTTATTACGAATGAGGATTTAGCTGTTGGTTATTTAAGAAACTTTGAACAAGATGCAACAACATTAGTGAATAGTGATACTAAGGGATGGCGTTCTATTTTTGGAAGAAGTAGAGATGTTTTATGGAATTCTGAATGGATTTGGTCTCTACCATTTGATAGTAATTTTGCTCCTGCTAATCCATTTATTGCTTTCTTTTCTAAAACAGGAGGTGATTATTTAGCTAAGCCATCACAGCGCGCTATGGATTTATGGAATTCTAATACACAGAATAATGATTTTCCTTATGATGCACGTGGACCTAAATTTACTTATAATATAGTAGGTGGTGATCCTGTAATTATGAAATATATTTACAAATACCAGGCAGCAAATGATCAGTTTAAAAGAAATGGTGATTGGTTTTTATATCGTGCTGCTAAGTTGCATTTGCGTTATGCTGAAGCAGCTAATAGAGATAAACAATATAAACTAGCAAATGCACTTTTAAACATAGGAATAAAAAATTCTTATAACCCTTTGAATCTTGCTCAAACAAATAATGTAACTAATGCTATGCAGACGAAGCTTCCTTTTCCTTATGATTTTGACGCTCGTATAGGTGATTTTCCAAATTTTAGAGCTCCTTGGCATCGTAATATAGGTGTTCGTGGACGTGCTTATCTAAAAGCTGTTCCAGTTGTTGGCGATAGTTTGATTTCTATAGAAAACAATATTATTAATGAAGCTGCTTTAGAGTTGGCTTACGAGGGTAATCGTTGGGAAGATTTAGTGCGTGTTGCCAGACGTAGAAACGATCCTGCTTTCTTAGCTGATAAAATCTTCGATAAATTGAACAAGGAAGGAAATGCTGAAGCTACAGTAGTTCGTACTAAACTAATGAATCCAAATAACTGGTATTTACCATTTACTTGGTAATAAATAGTAGAAATTTATAAAAAAAAGGTTTGTAAGTCTTTGTACTTGCAAGCCTTTTTTTTAATCAAATAATTATACCATTTAGAAATATAAAATAATCCGATTTTCCAACTCCCTCTCCTTTGGAGAGGGTTGGGGTGAGGTAAATAAAAAAACTGTTTTATAATTCTAAATGGTATTAGATGAAATTTTGTAAAATAAATAATATAAAAAATAAAAGAAAATACTTGTTAATTTAAAATAAATAATTAAATTTGAGTGAGTTATGAAATTTGTGGCTCATCAATTAAATAATTATTTAACCAAATTTTTAAATTATGAAAAAATTAACCGTTTTTTTAACTCTATTATTATGTGTATGTTTTACCAAAATGTCTGCCCAATCCGCTGAACAAATTATTACCTGGGCAGTATCTGGTGAGACTCATCTAGAAATTTACAAAAGTAATATTAAGGTGGTCGATGTAACTAGTACAGGTACTCTTCAAACAGGTGCATTTACTTATACTGCAGAAGATGAAATAGAAATTTATGCGAATACTACAGGAAGTAATAATAATCCTTTATTGCCAGTAATTTGTGAAGATAATTATATAGGAAGTGGTTCAAACGGATTTTTTTACGAACCTGCAACTCACGATGAATATAATTTTTTGAATGAAGAACATACTCAGCTTTATGAGTCATTTTCAGGTTGTGGGAATGATATATATATAGAAATTAAAAGTTACTAATTAAGTTCAATTAACTACTATTAGTAAGAAAGCCGCTTAAAATTCAAGTTTTTAGGCGGCTTTTTAGTTTTTAAAAAGAAATTAAACGTTCTTTAAATTGATGATTTCTTGTTCGGTAAGTAATCTCCAGTTACCACGTGGTAGGTTCTTTTTAGTTAAACCTGCAAATGCAACACGATCAATTCTTAAAACATCATAATCGAAGTGTTCAAAAATATTTCGTACCACTTTTACGTTTGACGTTTTTAATTTAAGTCCTATTTCGCTTTTTGCTTCTCCTTCAATGTAGCTTACTTCTTCTACAAAAACGCGGTGTCCGTCCAGTACCAATCCTTTGCTTATTTTTTCTAAATCTTCAAATTTCAAGTTCTTATCTAATGAAACCTGATAGATTTTAGATGATTTTTGATTAGGTAGTGAAAACTTTCTAATCATATCAGTATCATTGGTAAACAATAAAAGACCTGTGGTGTTTTTGTCCATTCTCCCTACAGCGGCAATTTTAGCAGTAGTCGAACCTTTTACTAATTCCAACACATTTCTAAATTCCTGTCCTTCGTCAAGAGCTGTAGTAAAGTTTTTTGGCTTGTTTAATAAGATGTATACTTTTTTCTCCGGTGTCAATTTTACTCCGTCAAAATTTACATCATCTCCAGGTTTAACCATGTATCCCATTTCGGTAACGGGAATCCCGTTTACTTTCACATTTCCTGATTGGATGTAAATATCGGCATCACGACGTGAGCAAACTCCAGAATTAGATATGTATTTGTTTAAGCGAATTTCGTCTTTTACTTTAGGTCTTTTAGGAGCCTGATTCGGTTTTTTTTCTACTTTGTCAGTAGCAACCTCAGCAACTTTTGTGTTTGGCTTTGCTTTTTTAGGTCCTTGTGCTCTTTTTGGCATCGCAGGTTTTGGCTTATTAGAGCTTGGTCTAGAACTATTTGGTCTAGAACCGCCTCTTTTATTATTGCCTTCCTTATTATTCATAATATTCTATAATTTGTGCAAAGATAGTATTTATATAATTGCTAATTGATAAATGCGAATTATAAAACGCTAACTAACTCGTTAATAAGAAGATTCTATTGTGTTGAATTGTATTTTAAAACGACAGTAACAGTTTTTTTCCGTGCCATAAAACACTTGGATTAATTAAAATAATACAAAAAACACCTGAAACAATTAGAAATTTAAGCACATTATGAAGTAGTAAAAATTGGGCTTTTGTATTTGATTTCCATAAATATTTTAAGAAAAAAACTAAAATAATCAAACAGGAATAGAAATAGATATCCATATAGCCCACATCGTATATTTCGATTAAAATATAGACAGGAAACAGGGTCAAAAGACTCAGAAAGCTTATTATTTTTTTTGAAGTTTCTTCTCCGTAAATAATAGGAATTGTGTTGTAGTTGTCAACCAAATCTCCTTTGATGTTTTCTAAATCTTTAATCATTTCGCGAATTAGTAATAATAAAAATAGAAAAGTGGCATGAGCAGAAATTACCACAAATTGACTTTTGTATGCTTCTATTTCGTAAAGAGGAAGTTTAGTGTAATAATACAATAAAATGGCAAAGAAAGGCAATACAGCTAATAGCGAAGCCATAAGGTTTCCAATAAAAGGGTATTTTTTGATTTTATGAGAATAATACCAAATCAGGAAAATATAGACAGAAAAGAATAAAAAAGCCCGCCATGAAATCATTAAGGCAATTAAAGCAACAATAATGTTTAATGTAAAGTAGACCTTAAGCTTGGTGCTTTGACTAACTAATCGGTCAAGCATGGACTTATTGGGCCTATTAATTAAATCTTTTTTACTGTCGTAAAAGTTGTTGATGATATAACCAGATGCAATGGTTAAAGAGGAAGTAAATACAATCAGGAATAAATTAAAATCGAGTAAAATTTCTAAAGCTCTTATTTCGGGGGCAAGGATAAAAATAGCCGATAAATATTGTGCTAAAATGATGATTGGAATATTGTAGCCTCTAACGACAGAGAACAAACTGATGATTTTTAACGCTAAAAGTTTGTTTTTTCTACTAAACATTTTTTTAATCTATTGATTGGTTTTAAGTATTCTTTTTCAAATTTAATAGTTTGTTTTTAAAACTAGCTTGATTTGTTTAAAAAGAACTAAAAAAGAATCAGTTTAGTATTTTCTTTTATGTTTATAGTTTAATAAGTATTTAGGAAGCAACTTTTTTGGGTAATGTAATAGTGAATTTAGTGCCTTTGTTGACTTCTGATGTGATTTCGATATTTCCTTTTAGATTTTCAACAGCGTCTTTTACAAGGTATAGTCCTAATCCAGTACCTTTATTGTTGTTATTGGTTACAAAAAACATGTCGAATATTTTAGTTTGATATTCTTGCTTGATGCCAATGCCGTTGTCTTCAATTATAATTTTATTTGAATCTACGTCCTCAAAGGCAGTTATAGTGATAAAAGGCTTTTCTTTTTTATCATCGTAATATTTAACCGCATTAGTGTATAAATTGTTAAGAATGATTTTTAACTTTAATTCATCGCTGTAAATAATATTAATGCTAAGCTGTTTTGAAATAATTATGTTGTCTGCTTCTTGTCGGTATTTGTTTTGAGTAATTGTATCATCAATAATCTTGTTTAAACTTACTGTTGTTACGTTTGTTTTTATTTTTTTGTTTCTCGAATATTCAATAATGTCTTTTATAAATTGATCTTGTTTGTCGAGACTTTCATTCATCATTGCTAAATAGTTTCTTATTTGTTCAATATTATTTTCGGAATTCATGATTTCTATTAAACCTTTTAGGGAAGTAATAGGAGATCTTAAATCATGTGATACACTATAGCCAAACTTGTCTAGTTCTTTGTTTACTATGGTTAAATTTTTGTTTGTCTCGTCAGTCTGCTGTTTAGCGCGTTTGAGTTTGGTAACCATAACTAAATAATAAATACTTACACTCCCTATTATAATTAAGGTAAAAAAGACATTTATAGCTAAAAGAAGATTTTTAATTAAACGTGTTCCAGAGCTAAGAGTTTCAGAGAATTTTCGTTCGTTTTGCGTTAATTTTACCGTTAAGCTGTTTATTTTTTTTAATATTAGATGTTGTTCCTTAAGACTTAAATTATTTGTTGATACTTTTAGGTGTGCTTCATTACCAATAAGGGCTAATTCTTCAATTAGTAGATCTCCTTGTTCCCATTCTTTAATTGCTTTTGCAAAGAATGAAACTGATTTGAAGTTTTTAAAAAGCCATATTAAATCATCAAAATCTTTTTGATTGTTTCTTCCTGCTCTAAGGCCTACTTCGATAGCTTCAATTGGGGAGTTATTTATCAAGCCTAATCGTGCCGTTTTATCTCCAATAGGTACACTTAGTTCGCTATTAAATAATCTCCATTCCTCAATGTCTTTAGTGAAAAGATAGGTGATGAGATGAAGAGTTGCGTCCTTTTGTCCCTTGGAATAATGAGATTCTCCATTGATGTAAGCTCTTGATGCAGATAATATTTTTATCGTTAGGTAGTTGCTAATAATCAATAATGAGCATGAAACAATAACTATAAGCAGAGGTATGAAAACATTACTGAGCTTTATTTTTTTTATAAAAGTATTTTCAAGCATATAGTTTTTTTAAAGATGGATGTAAAAAAACAGCGACTTAAAGGTAATGTATTTTTCTTAGGGAAATCTAGGGCTTTGTTTATTTTAATTGAATTAATTATAGCAGGTCTGGTCTTTTTGATAAAAGAAGAGTGGTTTTTTAGTTGCTATAATACAATTAGAATTGATATCAGAAAACTAAAGTTTCTGATAAACAAATAATGAGGTAAAATTTTTAAGAAAAGAGAATTAAAATTGGTAAACTACTTCTAATTTGTAATCTTTTAACGATGCTTTAGCACGTTCTAAATCTTCAGTGAAACCAAGGATATAACCACCACCGCCTGAGCCACAGAGTTTTAAGTAATAATCATTGGTTTCAATTCCTTTTTGCCAGATTTCATGAAATTGTTCCGGAATCATAGGTTTGAAGTTATTTAAAACCACGCGAGATAACTTTTTAGTATTCATGAATAAAGATTTCATGTCGCCACCAAGAAAGTTTTCTACGCAAGCATCGGTATATTTTACAAACTGATTTTTCAACATAGCGCGGAAACCCTTGTCTTTTAAGTTTTCCATGAAAATATTGATCATTGGAGCAGTTTCGCCTATAATTCCTGAATCCAGTAAGAAGACAGCACCTTTTCCGTCAAAACTTTGATTTGGAATTCCAGTTGCTTCAATATGATCTTTAGAATTAATAAGAATCGGAATGCTTAAGTAGCTGTTTAATGGATCTAAACCTGAGCTTTTTCCGTGGAAAAAACTCTCCATTTGGGAAAATATATTTTTTAATTGCAATAATTTTTCACGAGTCAAATTCTCCAGAATGGTAATTTTATTCTGTGCGTATTTATCGTAAATAGCCGCTACCAGCGCACCGCTACTTCCTACGCCATAACCCTGTGGAATGCTGGAATCAAAATACATTCCAGTTGCAATATCATTTTTTAAAGATACTAAATCAAAAAACACTAAATTAGTTTTGTATTCTTCTAATTTTTCTAAATAATCAGCAAAACGCTTCAAGCTAGCATTAGAAGCAATAGCTTCTGCCGAAGGATTTTCCTCTTTTTTCAAAGCCCCATTATAGAAATTATAAGGGATAGACAATCCTTTAGAATCACGAATAATTCCGTATTCTCCAAAGAGTAATATTTTTGAGTAAAATAAAGGTCCTTTCATATAGGTTTGAACTTATTTTATTTTGTTGATTTTTAACGGATTTTGTCTAGTATCGAAAAGTGCTAATATTCTAATTTGTTTGGAATTGTAGCTATAATAAATAGTCGTTTGTTTAGACAAAACACATCTGTGTTGGTTTTTGTTTATTTGAGATTTTGGAAAAACTTCTGGTTCATTTTGAATTAAGTAAATTGACTTGTCTAGTTTTGAAATGAATTTGTCTCTAACTTTTATAGACCATTTTAATTCTAAATATCCTAATAAATCAATTAAACTTTTTTCAGCATTTTTTGAAAAGATTATCTCTCTTTTCATTATCTGTATTTTTTTATCAAATCTTCATAAACAACAAAATCTCCCCGTTCTATTTGTCTTTCTCCTTCTTCAATTTCAAATTTTTGCTCTTCTGTCAAATTATCCCACCAATCTTTCTTTTCTTTTTTGAAAATAGATTTGATAGATTCAATAATAGATTCGTCATTGGTCTCCAAGACTTTTTTTATTAATTCTAATTTCTCTAATTGAATATTCATAACTTCAAGATATTAATATTATAAAGATACAAAAATTACAATAGCATTGCACCAGTTCCAATTTCGTCACAAAGGTACTGCCCATTTTGACAAAAGCCAACTAATTCGTCTTTAATAAATTGTAATATGGTTTCTTTATTTTTATTTGGGTATAAAACATGCACATTCGCACCAGCGTCAAGGGTAAAACAAACTGGAATTTGGGTTTCATTTCTGAATTTCCAAATCGCATTGATGATTTGCAAGGTGTTCGGTTTCATTAAGATGTAATACGGCATCGAAGTCATCATCATTGCATGTAATGTTAAGGCTTCACTTTCGACTATTTTAATGAATTCTTCCAGATTTCCGTTTTCAAAAATGGCAATCAGTTTGTCTAAGTTTTCATGCGCTTGTGCAAATCGCCTTTCGGCAAAAGGATGGTCGTGCATCAAATCATGTCCCACAGTACTCGAAACCTGTTTTTCTCCTTTGTCAACCAGCAAAATAGTGTCCTGATAGTTTTTGAAATTCTCGTGAATGTTATATGGAAATTCCACACCAAATAAATCCGAACTTCCTTCAATATTAGCTTGATTTCCCCAAACCACTACTTCGCCTTTTACACTTCGGCAAGCACTTCCTGAACCCAATCGAGCCAACAGAGATGCTTTTTGATGAAAATAATCATCAGTTATTGCTGGATTTAAGGCTTTTTCTAAACTCATTAAGTTCATTGCCAAAGCTGCCATTCCCGATGCCGAAGAAGCAATACCGGAACTGTGAGGAAAGGTATTTTCAGTATCAATGGTAAAATGATAGTCTTTCAAAAAAGGCAAATAGATTTCGATTCGCTCAAAGAATTTTTGGATTTTTGGCTTGAAAGCTTCTTTTGGTTTTCCTTCAAAAAGCAAATCAAAAGAAAATTTTGAATCCGTCACACTGAGCTTGTCGAAGTGTTTTTTCTCGAAGGCCAATTTGGTAATCGTTTTACAATTATTCAAAGTAAAACTCACCGAAGGATTTGCCGGAATCTGATTGTCTTTTTTTCCCCAATATTTCACTAAAGCGATATTGCTGGGTGCGCTCCATTGAAAATTACCGCTTTCTATAGATTGAGAATATGAAGTTGGAATAAAATCGTTTGCTGTAAACATGAATGATAAAATTTGCGCAAAGATACTTTTTTTGGTTTATACGTTCATTTGTTTATTTGTTCAAGTATAAAGTTTTTGATTATTTTTGAACCAAATTGAATCAAATGAATAAGATTACCAAAATACTCATTGTTGTTGTTACTTGTCTTGCTATTGGCTATTTTTCTGGAATTGTAACACGTTCCGCTATTTTAGATTGGTATCCAACATTGATTAAACCAAGTTTTAATCCTCCTAATTGGATTTTTGCACCCGTTTGGTCTATGTTGTACATTATGATGGGAGTGGCTGCAGGATTAGTTTGGGATCGAATCGATTATGACAAAGAAACGGTAAAAAAAGCATTGGTGTTTTTTGCGGCTCAATTGGTATTGAATGCAATTTGGTCGTATTTGTTTTTTGGTTTACAAAATCCAATGTTGGCTGGTTTAGAAATTGTCGTTTTGTGGTTGATGATTTATGAAACCTATATTCAGTTTGCTAAAATCAATAAAATTGCGGGTTATTTGTTTCTACCGTATTTAGCTTGGGTAAGTTTTGCCGCAGTATTGAATGCTAGTATTTGGTGGTTGAATCGATAAAATTTCAATTTCAATTTCAATATCAATATCAATGTCAATTGCAATGACTATTGCAAAAAAATAATGTGAAAGAGTTATTCGGGTGCATGTATCTTCTTGAATTCAATACTTTTTTTGTGTAAAAAATCCATTAATATAAGATCATTGGAATTTTCGGAGATTGTTTTTTTTGATTCAGGATCAAAATTGCAAAAAGTAAGGAAGGGTTCTATTTCTTCTTTCTTTAATTGCAAAGTTTCGGTATAGAACTTTTGATCAAAATTAGTTGCAGCAACTTCTTTAAATTCTTCTGGATTAACAGCTTTTTCTTTTTTTCTTTTTAATAATTTACCAAAAAGCATTTTTCCTATTTTGACAAAATCCATTCCGTTCTCTATCGTTCCATTATATACGCCTGGGTTTTTTAAAGTATTTGCTTTTCTGTATACTTCAACTTCATCTCTTTTCAGCTGTTCCCATTTTTTATCAAATGCCCAATCCACATTAACTTGATGGATTACCACTTCTTTTAGTTCTTCTACTTTTCTTGTGATTTCAATTGTAATTGTACCGTTTTGAATATCATCGAAACTTATCTTAATTCCTTTTAGTTCGTAGTTTTTATGATAAAAGAGGATGCTGTCGTTTAGTTTTGCGGCAATTGAAAATTTACCATTAGAGTTTGTAGTGGTACTTTGTTCTGAAGATTTATTGATGACTTCAATACCAGAAATTAAGAAGTTTAGGGAAAGAACACTGCCGTTAATTATTTTTTTTGATTGCGAGAAACTAAATTGAACAATTGAAATTAATAAAATAACGCTTAGTTTTACTTTCATAGTTAGAATAGTTTGATAGTAAAAGTATTAAAGTTATTGGTTTTAAAAGTTAAAAATAATGTAAATACTTGTTAATTATTTTGTGTATTTGTTGCTGTTTTCTCTTACCCGAAATGCAACTATTTGCTCAATTAATTCATAGGGAATAGCAGAGTCAAGAGGAAATTGAACCGAACCCTTCCCTTGTTTGTACTTAGATAATGCTTCTGAAAATTGAGCATGCCCCGAAGGAGTGGTATATAAACCAATGTGATTTTTGTAAGCAGCAAAATAAACTAATGGTTTCCCGAATGTTTTATAAGCAGGCATTCCATAAGAAATACTTTCAACGCAATCAGGAGCTTCATTTTTAATGATGGCTCTTATTTTTTCGATTATTTTTTGAACCTCAATTGGCAGTGCATTGATATATTATTCTACTTCTTCCATTTTTTTCAAATAACAATTAATATTATTTGTTTTCTATATTCCATTAGCCAAAATAAATCCACTTGTCCAGGCATTTTGAAAATTAAATCCACCTGTAATGGCATCAATATTGACGATTTCTCCAGCGAAAAAAAGATTTTCATGTAGTTTACTTTCCATGGTTTTGAAATTGATTTCTTTAAGATCGATTCCTCCAGCGGTGACAAATTCTTCTTTAAAAGTGCTTTTCCCGTTTACCTGAAAAGTTGCATTCGTCAATTGATTGGCTAGATTTTGCAACTGATTTTTTGATAAATCAGCCCATTTGGTTTCAGCTTCAATTCCAGAAGCTAATACTAAACTTTCCCATAAACGATTCGGGAAATCGAAAGGAGATTTTTTAGAAACCGTTTTTTTGGCGTGTTCTTGTTTTAAGTCTTTCAGTATTTTTTCGGCTTCACCAGTTTCAATGTCATTGAGCCAATTCACAAAAATCGTGAATTGATAATTTTTATCGTGTAAAATTCGGGCTCCCCAAGCAGATAATTTCAAAATTGCAGGACCGCTCATTCCCCAATGCGTAATCAATAAAGGACCGGTTGAAGTTAGCTTGGTGTCTTTTACTTTTACCGAAACCTGAGCTGCAACGCCAGGTAATTCTTTTATTCGGGCATCTTTGATGTTGAAGGTGAATAGGGAGGGTACCGGACTTACAATCGCGTGACCGTAAGTATGCAAAAGTTCCCAGATTTTAGGGTTGCTGCCCGTTGCAAGAATTAGTTTTTCAACAAGGAAATTTTCGTTTTGAGTTTCCACTTTCCAAAGATTGTCTTTCTTAAAAATCGATTGTACAGATTGTCCTGTAAGAACTGTAATTCCTAGTTTTTGGGTCGCTTTCAGGAAACAATCAATAATGGTTTGGGACGAATTAGAAACGGGAAACATTCTCCCATCCTCTTCGATTTTTAATTCTACACCGTGTTTCTCAAACCATTCTATCGTATCACCAGAACAAAACTGATGAAAAGGGCCGCGCAATTCTTTCTCACCACGCGGGTAAAATTTGACTAATTCGTTAGGTTCAAAACAGGCGTGGGTTACATTGCAACGGCCACCACCAGAAATGCGTACTTTTTGCAGTACTTCGGCACCTCGTTCTAAAATAGCGACTTTTAATTTCGGATTTTTCTCTACGATGTTGATGGCAGTGAAAAATCCTGCTGCGCCACCGCCAACAATTATTATATCAAATTTTTGATTCATATTCTATCTGGAAAATCAGAGATAATTCCGTTTACGTTAAATGATTGTATTCTTTTTATGTCGGCTGTTTCGTTGACTGTCCAAGGGTAAACATCAAAGCCATTTTCTTGTAATTTCTTAGTGTTTTCCATATTCAATAATTGAAAATCAGGATTGATGGATTTGGCCTGAATTATTTTGGCGAAAGCCAGAGCTTTGTCTAAATCTGTTTCGGTAAGTACTGCGATTGGGATTTTAGAGTTGACAAAATTAACTTCCTCTAAGGCATCCCAGTTGAAACTGGAAACTAAAAAGTCCTTGTATTCCCAGCTTTTCTCGCGAATGTATTTTTCGATTAATTGGACTACTTTGGCAGCGGTTTCAAAAGTTTTTAATTCGATATTGATAAAACAACGTCGGTTAACCAAATCAAAAACTTCTTGGAGTGTTGGGATTTTATTGTTGCCTTCAATATTGAAATGTTGCAATTCAGCTCGGGTAAATTTAGTGACTTCGCCTTTTCCATTAGTGGTCTGGTCAATAGTTTCATCATGGATAACCATAAGTTCGCCATCTGAACTCAAATGCACATCGAGTTCAATTCCGTCTACCTGCAAGTCGATTGCTTTTTGAAAACTGGCTAGAGTATTTTCTGGTTCATATCCTCTAGCACCACGATGACCTATTTTGAGCATGGAGTTTTTTAATCACAAAGGTCGCAAAGTTTTACGCAAGGTTCGCAAAGTTTTGGTGTTTTATTTATAATTTGAGTTTGATTTACAAAACGTATGAATTCCTGCAAGGTTTCTAAAACCTTGCAGGAAAATAGACAAATAAAAAAATCAACAAATTAGGTCTTAGTTAATAATTGAAAATCAAGGTTATGGTGTAGGATTTTATTGAAAAACTTATTCTAATTCTAAAATTAAAGCCGATTTTCCTTCGATAATAATTGCTTGGGATAAATCAAAAATTAAATCAGATAAGACTTCTTTCCCTTTTTTATAATTTCCGATATTTTCTTTGAATCTTGGTGTGTAGATTTCTTGATTTTCGGGATTGTTGTTAATCAAAACCATGACACTTTTAGTGGTATTGTATCTAAAATAAACGTACACATTGTTTTCTGGAATATAATGTGTGGTTTTGCCAAAATGCACTGCATCATTAGTTTTTCGCCAATGAAATAATTTTGAAGTAAAATCAAAATATACTTTTTGACATTCGGAACGAGTTTTGGGATTGAAAGCATTGTTTTCGTCGTCCTCCCAACCGCCGGGGAAATCTTTTCGAATATCGGCATCACCTAAATTTTGATCGCCAGCCATTCCAATTTCAGAACCATAATACAACTGTGGAATTCCTCTGATGGTTGCTAACATTGTCATTGCCATTTTGTATTTTCGAATATCATTATTGTAAATGTGATTGAGTCGTTTGGTATCGTGGTTTTCGCCAAAAATTAATAGATTATTCACATTGGGAAACAAAAAATCTTTCGAAAGTAGGTCATACACTTTTGTTATTCCTTGATCCCAGGTGTCATCGTCTTCGTTAAAAATAACTTGTAGCGCATCTGATAAGGCAAAATCCATTACGCTAGGTAAATTGGAATTGAATTGTTGGATTTTAGCTATTGGGCTGTCTTTTTGCCAATATGAAAGCAGTCCTTGATTGCGCATGGTAATTTCACCAACGAGATTGAAATTTGGATATTCGTCTGTAATGGCTTTAGTCCATTTTGAGATGTATTCTGGTTCAGAATAGTTGTAGGTGTCGACTCTAAAACCATCTAAATTAGCATATTCAATCCACCAAATAGCGTTTTGACAAAGGTATTTGAAAACCATAGGATTGCCTATATTCAAGTCGGGCATGGAAGGAACAAACCAGCCGTTAAGACAAATAGTCCGGTCAATTTTTGAAGCGTTAATATCGCTTATGGTGCTTCTTTTATGATTGGTTTGGGTGTAGTTTTCAAATTGATGAATCCAGTCCTTAGTAGGGGAATCGTTGAGCATCCAATGTGCTAATCCCCAATGATTAGTCACATAATCCATGATTAATTTCAACTCACGGCGGTGTACTTCTTCTGATAATCGAACATAATCTTCATTGGTTCCAAAACGAGGATCAATTTTATAAACATCCGATTGACCGTAGCTGTGATAGGAGAATTCGGCTTCGTTGTCTTCGCAAAGTGGTGTGCTCCAAATTGCCGTTATGCCAAGAGATTGTATGTAATCTAGATTTTGAATTATGCCTTCGATATCACCTCCGTGTCGACCTCCGGGCAAATCTCTGTTGTATTTTTCGGTTGTGCTGCTGTCGTTATCGTTGTTTTTGTTTCCGTTAGCAAAACGATCAGGCATTAAAAGATAGATAGTGTCCGAGGAATCAAAACTTTTGCGAAGCGATGAATTTTTCCTTCGTTCTCTTAATTCATATTTTTGAATGAAACTAGATTTGTTCTTGGGTTTGAATATAAAATCAATTTCGGTTGTGCTTATCTTTTGGGTATTAATCGTTACAAAAATAAAGTTGGGATTTTTGGTGCGTTTTACATTGGTAATCACAACTGGATTAGCAGTCGAGACTTGACATTGTGCAATATCTACGCCATAAAAAAGAATTTGAAGCTCGGGATTGTGCATTCCTGAAAACCAAAAGGGAGGTTCGATTCTTTGTATTAGTGTATTTAACGCATTATTCATAAAATAGAAAATTAAAACGGTTGCATAAAAACAAAGCTTAGGTTTGAAAATTAATTTGCTATTTCACGATAAATTAAGCTATCAATAGGTGATTCTTAGTTAACGAATATAGCAAAAATAAACCATTTTTGGAATGAATTTGATTTGAATAATACCATTTGAAATATAAAATAGTTTTTGTTTTACCCCACCCCTCTCCAAAGGAGAGGGAGTCAAAAAAATGGATTGTTTTATATTTCTAAATGTTGTGATTTTTTTTATAAAAACCAAAAAGCTGCCCAGTTATTGAGCAGCTTTTGGTTTTATGAAATTTTTAATAAAAAAATTATAGTTTTCCTTCTTTTATTTCTTCTACGATTTCTGGATTTAATAGAGTACTTGTGTCTCCAAAATTAGAATAATCTCCTTCGGCAATCTTACGAAGAATACGTCTCATGATTTTTCCGGAACGGGTTTTTGGCAAACCTGATACAAACTGAATCTTATCTAATTTAGCAATTGGTCCAATGTGATCTGAAATGTGTTGGTTGATTTCTTTAGCCAAATTTTCTTTATCACGTTTTTCACCCGTTTCTTTAAGAATTACAAAGCCATATAACGCATTTCCTTTAATGTCATGAGGGAAGCCTACAATGGCACTTTCGGCAACTGCCGGATGTTCGTTGATAGCGTCTTCAATTGGAGCTGTTCCTAAATTATGTCCTGAAACAATAATTACATCATCCACACGACCTGTAATTCTGTAATAACCTACTTCATCGCGCAAAGCGCCGTCACCACTGAAATATTTTCCTGGGAAAGTAGAGAAATAAGTATCCTTATAACGTTGGTGATCGCCCCAAATAGTTCTGGCAATTCCTGGCCAAGGAAATTTAATACACAAACTTCCTACTACTTGATTGTCTTCAATTTCATTGCGTTTTTCGTCCATCAAAACGGCTTGAATACCTGGAAGAGGTAAAGTCGCATACGTTGGTTTTGTTGGTGTAATGAAAGGAATTGGTGAGATAAGAATTCCTCCGGTTTCGGTTTGCCACCAAGTATCTACAACTGGGCAACGTTTTCCACCCACGTGGTCATTGTACCAGTGCCAAGCTTCTTCGTTAATAGGTTCTCCTACTGATCCAATTACTTTTAGTGAACTTAAAGGGTATTTTTGTACATAATCTAAACTTTCTTTAGCCAAAGCTCTGATAGCTGTTGGCGCTGTATAAAATTGGTTTACTTTATGTTTTTCTATAATTTGCCAAAAACGACTAAAATCAGGGTAAGAAGGAACACCTTCGAAAATAACAGTAGTTGCTCCGTTCAATAATGGACCGTATAAAATATATGAATGTCCGGTAATCCAACCAATATCGGCAGTACACCAGAAAATATCGTTTTCTTCGTAGTTAAAAACATTCTGGAAAGTATAAGCAGTATAAACCATATAACCTGCTGTGGTATGCACCATTCCTTTTGGTTTTCCTGTTGAACCCGAAGTATAAAGGATAAACAATGGATCTTCGGCATCCATGATTTCGGCAGTATTGTTGTCTGATGCTTTTTCTAAAAGAGGCGCTAACCAATGGTCACGACCTTCTTTCATTTTAACGTCAGTTTGGGTTCTTTGAACCACTAAAACATTTTCAACTGATGGACAGTTAACTAATGCTTCGTCAACAATTCCTTTTAAGTCAATGGTCTTATTTCCGCGGTATCCACCGTCAGATGTAATTACCATTTTACACTCACTATCGTTGATTCTGGCAGCAACAGCCGATGCTGAAAATCCGGCAAAAACTACCGAGTGAATGGCTCCAATACGTGCACAAGCCAATGTTGTGATGGCTAATTCAGGAATCATAGGTAAATAAATACATACACGATCTCCTTTTTTAATGCCCTGGCTCAATAAAACATTCGCCATTTTGCTTACACGTTGGTGCAATTCATTGTAAGTGATCGATTGTGAAGCTTCGTCAGGATTGTTAGGTTCAAAAACAATAGCAACTTTGTCTCCTTTTTTAGCCAGGTGACGATCGATACAGTTTTTGGTAATGTTTACCTTAGCATCTACAAACCATTTTATTTCGGCTTCTGCCATGTTGAAATCAACTACTTTGTCCCATTCCTGGTACCAGGTAAAGTTTTCAGAGGCAATTTTGTCCCAAAATTTCTTCGGGTCTTTGATTGATTTTTTGTACTCTTTGAAGTATTCTTCTAAATTGCTTATTTTGTAACGACTCATGATTTTTTGTATGTATTTAGTTTTGTTAGTTTATTAATTCTTGTGCTTGTTCAACGAGTTTTTTTAATGAAAAAGGTTTGGTGACATATAGATTGGCTCCTAGGGAAAGTCCTTTTTCTATGTCTTTTTCTTTATTTTTTGCCGAAATGAAAATTACTTTACAATGTTCTAATCTAGGCTCTTTTTTTATTTGTTCCAATGTGCTGTAACCGTCAACCATAGGCATCATAACATCGAGAATAATGATATCAGGCAGTTGGTTTTTTAAAATATCCAATGCTTCTTGGCCATCGCGAGCAATGAATACCTCAAAATTGTTCTTTTTGAAAGTGTATTCCAGTGACATTACAATATTAGGTTCGTCATCGACAATTAATATTTTCTTCATTTTTCAGTAGTATTGTAATTGGGTAATGTAAAAATAATGGTTGTTCCGTTACCAGATGAACTCTCAACCCATATTTTTCCTTTGTGATGTTCAATTATTTTTTTGCAAATAGCTAATCCTAAGCCGCTTCCAATTGGTTTTTTTACATTTTGATTTCTGGCTTGGTAAAATTTATCAAAGATGGCTTCAAACTCTTCGGGTTTTATTTCTTTTCCGTTGTTGTGAATCCTAACAGATATAAATTCACTGCCTTCGTTAATTTTGACACTAATTTTCCCATCAGTATCAGCACAAAATTTTATGGCATTCGAAAATAAATTATGAAGTACCTGAATGATGCGTTCTTCGTCATAAAAGGCTTTTATCTCGTGGGATTTTTTTTCGAATTTAACGCTTATATTTTTGTTTATAATTAATTGTTGAAGTGATTCTAAGGTATTGTTGATGGTTTTAGAAATATTGTTTTTAGAGAGATAAATTTTTTGTTTTCCCGTTTCAAATTTTTCCAAATCCAATATTTTATCTATCAAACGGTTGAGTCTGTCTGATTCGGAAATGATATTTTGTAGAAATTTTTGACGTACATCGGCAGGGATATTCTCATCGTCATGTAGAATTTCGGTAGCTGCTCTTATTGCTGTTATCGGTGTTCTTAGCTCGTGAGTTACCGTGTCCAGGAATTCATCTTTTTGAATGTCTTTGTTAATGAGTTCCTGATTTGCAATTTGAAGTTGTTCAGATATTTTTTTTAATTCATTCGAACTTTCGGTCAGTTTTTTATTGATGACGATATTTTCTTTAGATTCTTCCAGAATACGCAATACTTCTGGCAGACTTATTTTGTCTTCTTTGGTTACACTGGCAATTACTATTTTGGCGGAAGCCGTACCAATATGCCCAGTTAATAAATTTTCGGCAAATTTTATAAAACGGGCATCGGCAATCTTGTTGTCTTTGTCGATGTTGTATTTTAGGTTAAAGATCGTTAGTGCACGTTTTGTTCTTTCAATACCAAGAAAACGTTCCAGAATTTTTTCAATATCCGAAATATTGGCAGTTCCTTTCCATACATAGGCATTTTCATGATTGGTGATGTATTCGTCTATGTCAACAAACATTTCGGCGTAATTACGCTCTCTGTAATTTCCGCTAAAACTTACTGAAACCGCAAGATAGCTAAGAAAATTGACCAATAAACTCCAGAAAACGGCCTGCGGAATAGGGTCTAGATAATCCAACCCAAAAAGTTGAAAAGGTTTTAGCAAAGCTATTCCCCAAGGTCCTTTTTGTACAAATGTGCTTGCGGAATTTGTTGTTCCAAGGGCGTATGGAATTAACAGGGTGTAAAAACAAATTAAAAATCCAAGGATAATTCCGGTTACAGCCCCTTTTTTAGAGCCTCGTTTCCAGAATAAAGCGCCGAAAAAGGCCGGAGCTAATTGGGCAATGATAACAAAGGAAACTAAGCCGATTGAGACTAGAGTGTAATCTAAAACAAAAACACGATAGATAATATAAGCTAATATTATCAATGAAAAGATTCCTATTTTACGACTAAGAACAATTCTTTTGGTGTTTTTTTCCTGGGAAGTGTTTTCTAATGAACCAATAAAACCATAAGGAATTAATAGGTTGTTACTAAGCATAGTTGCCAGTGTTATTGAAGAAACAATAATCATCGAAATGGCTGCCGAAAATCCGCCTAAAAACACTATTACAGTTAAAAAGTTGTTGTTGAGATGTTGCGGAATCAGTAGTGAATAAGTATCAGAATTAAGCCCTTGAGTTTCAAAAAGAATGTTTCCTCCCCAGGCTATTGGAAAAACAAAAATATTAAAAAGCAATAAGTAGAGTGGGAGCAACCAAATGGCTGTTCGAATGTGTTTTTCCTGATTATTTTCGACAATAGCAGTGTGAAATTGCCTTGGTAAAATAAAGATGGCAAACATAGAAATCAGGCACAGGAAAAACCAGTTAAGTCCATTGGTTAAACCGCCAATAGTATTTTTTTTATCGAAATTTTCTAATACTGATGCTTTAGTGTAAATGTCTTCAAAACCATCAAAAACAAAGTAAGTTACATAGATACCAATAATTAAAAAGAAGACTAATTTTAAGATCGATTCGATGGCAATAGCAGTTACTATACCGCGTCTTTTTTCGGAAGCGTCCACATATTTATTCCCGTAATAAGAAGCAAATAAGGCTAAGGCAATACAAATGTAAGTAGTGTTGTCTGTGAAAATATTAGAACTCGCATGGGTTTTGGTTACAATGTGAAAAGTGTCTGATATGGCTTTAAGCTGTAAAGCAATGTAAGGTACGATCCCGAAAATGGAGATTAAAGTAACTAAGGCTCCTAATGACCGACTGTTGCCATAACGTAGAGAGATAAAATCGGCGATGCTGGTTATTTTATTGACCCGCGATATTCGAATAATTCTTTTAAGAATAATAATCCAGGTAGGAATGATGATTATTGGTCCCAGATAAATAGGTAAATAGTCTAATCCTGATTTAGCGGCTAATCCAATACTTCCATAATAAGTCCATGCGGTACAGTAAACAGCTAACGAAAAGGAATAGATATAAGGATTGTTAGTCCATTTAGAATGGCTTCTTTTTTCTGACCAATGAGCAATGTAAAAAAGCATTACTAAATAGATGGCTAAAATCAATAAAAGACCAAGACTACTCATAATATTTTTTTACAATTAAGTAGGTTGTGCCAATTGAGAATAACCAGGCCGAAAAGAGATAGATGTAGATAATTGGGAAACCAAATAAGGGTTTTGAACTATCAAATAATAGAATAAGCGGAATGTTCAATGCTAAAATCATAAGCATTGAAAGGATAATTAATTTTTGTTCATGTCTTTTTTTCATTGAAATGAAAAATACAATAGCCTTAAATTAATAAAGCTATTGTATGTTATATGATTTTATAATGGTAATGCCTGTCTGCCTAATTTTTCATTAATTACAATTGCAGCTGCTTCGTAAAAAGCGAAAAAGCCACATAGAATTCCTTCGTAACCCGCAATGGTATGAATACTTTCGCTTCCTGTAAAACTAGCTGTAGACAATAATGCAAATAGAACTACAAGGGAGCCAAAAATAAGTTTTCCAATAGTGTTTCCGTTCAATGTTCCTATGAAAAAAGCTAGTGTAAATAATCCCCACATTCCTAAATAGCATCCCATTGAAGCTCCGTCAGGTTTTGTGCCTCCTACTAAAGGAAGTAACCATAAGGCAACAAGAGACAACCAGAAAAAACCATATGAAGTAAACGCTGCCATGGCAAAACCATTTCCTTTTTTCCATTCCATAATTCCGGCAATAACCTGTTGTATTCCTCCAAAAAATATTCCCATTCCCATAATCATTGCATTAAGCTCGAAGAATCCGGCATTGTGAATGTTTAATAAAATAGTTGTCATTCCGAAGCCAAAAAGTCCTAGTGGTGCTGGGTTGGCAGTAGTGTCTTTTAATATTTGTTCCATTTTGGTTTAAAAAAATTAAGGTTGATTAAGGTTAAATAGAGTAGCAAATTCAGTTTTTTTGTTTATAAAAAAAAATAAGATATATATAGTTGTAAAGGATATAGTTATTTTTTAAAACGTTCCCATTTTATAAGCATAAATTTATCTCCAAGTTCGGTGATAATCATCCCTGCTCCTGAAAGAATTTCTTTGTTTTTTATATATTCTACTAATTCTAAGTGATTTAGTATTTTGTAAGTGGGGTGGTAGTTTGTGTTTGCTGGTTTTTTTATATTGAAGGATTTTATCCAATTACTAATACTTACATGAGAGACTCCAATGATTCTTTCAATTTCTCTATAGCTTAATCCTTCGAGATAAAGTTGCAAAGCTTTAGTAACATAGTAGTCGTCAATTTTTTTTCCTATCTTGTTTACCGTAAAAAAGTAATTGCAATTTTTGCATAAATACCTTTGTTTTTGGTTTATAACCCCACTTTTAACTATTTTACTATCTTGGCATTTTGGGCAGCTGATAATTTCCATGTATATAAAATTTGCATAAATATACTAAATTAGCAATTATCTTTAAATAAAATATTATTTCTGATTTTATAAGGATGAATTTTGCAAGAAAATAATTTTGTTTTTGTGAGTAATAATAAGGTTTGTGGGTTATTTTTATGCTAAGTAAAAAAAAAGTTTTAATTTAGTGAGTATATAATAAAAAAACGGTTCTTTATGTATAAAAGAAATTTTCTTATATGTGATTTTGGTTAGTCATATTATTAGTTGGTAAAAAGAGTTGTTGTGATCAATAGCAACTCTTTTTTAAATAAGGAAAAAAAGAAGAGTAAAAGTTCATGAAAATGAATAGTAAATAATCATTAATCTTTTGAGTTTGAAAAATCAAATTTTACATAACGCAGTTCTTGATGACAATGAGCTATGGGTAGAGATGAAGGCAGGAGATGAAAAAGCATTTTCGACACTTTTTAAAAAATACTATAGTTACTTGATTCAGTATGGGAATACTTTTTCTCCATTTTCTGAAAAGATTCAAGATTGTGTTCAGGATGTTTTTACTGATATATGGGTGTATAGAAATAGTGTTAGTGATACAGTAGTGGTAAAAGCTTATTTGTTGTCTTGTGTGCGCAAGCGTATTGTGCGTTTGCAGCAGCGTGATAAAGTTTTTAATAAAACAAAGTCAGTAGATGCCATTGATTTTTTGTTTGATTTTTCGATAGAACAACAATTGATTTCTGATGAGTTGACTGCTGGAAAAGTAGCGCATCTTAACAAGGTATTAAATGTTTTGCCAGCCAGGCAAAAAGAGGCTTTGTATTTAAGATATCATCATGGTTTGAATGTAGACCAAGTTGCAGAAATATTAAATGTCAATTATCAATCGGCTAATAATTTATTGCATCGAGCTTTGGTAAATATTCGTAAGGAATGGAAGGGAAATATGGCTTTGCTTTTAATGTTGTTAGCCAATTGGATTTAAATTAATAATAAAGTTACGAGTTAGTGAGTATGTAACATAGTGGTTGTCCTTTTAGATAGCAGAAACACTTTTAAAAATGAAAGAACGTAATCAATATAGAGAAATAGAAGATTTTTTGGCTGACGAGTCATTCCGATTGTGGATGAGGTCAAAAGAAGATTCAAATTGTTGGGAAGAATGGACCTTAGAGCATCCTAAACGTGCAAAATTAGTTGAAGAAGCTCGTTTGTGGTTGTTAGCAATGAAGGTTCCAGAGCATGATTTGTCTCAGGAACAAGTAGATGCAGCATTACAAAGCACCTGGATGAAAATTGAAAAAATAGAACAAGAGAGTAAAATGGAGCAAAAGTTAATCCAATTGTGGAAAACCACTTGGTTTAGAAAAATTGCTGCAATCTTGGTTTTTGGTTTACTTTCTTTCTATGTTTATGATAACTATTTTGTTAGCAAAAATAATAATTCTTATTACGAACAAATAGTTGCCAATACAGATGATAATGGTTTGTTAGAACAAATTAATAATTCGAATAAACCACAAATTGTAACCTTATCTGATGGAAGTTCGGTTTTATTACAGCCTAAGAGTAAGTTGAGCTATCCTAAAGTTTTTATGGGTAATGAACGAAATGTGTATTTGTCAGGAGAAGCTTTTTTTGAAATTAGCAAAAACCCTAAAAAACCATTTTTTGTTCATGCCAATGAAATTGTTACTAAGGTGATAGGAACCAGTTTTCGAATAAAAGCCTATGCTAATCAATCAGATGTAGAAGTTTTAGTGCGAACAGGAAAGGTAAAAGTAAAGTCGGAAAAAGCCATCCGAAATTCATCTCAGGAAGAAATAGTATTGTTGCCTAATCAAGCACTTCGTTTCGTTCGTAAAAATCAGACTTTTAATAAGATTACTGATATTACGCTAGATAAATCTTTGAGTAGTTCGATACGAAGTATTGAACAGTTAAGTTTTGAGTTTACCGATATTCCTGTGGCTCAAATTTTTAAAACCATAGAACAAGCCTATTCGGTAGAAATAGATTTTCCAAAACAGGTATTAGAAAAATGTCATTTAACGACTTCTTTAAGTGACCAACCTTTGCCTGAAAAATTAAAAATTATATGTAAAAGTATTGGTAATAATTCCAGTTATACAATGAACGGAAATCAAATAACCATTTTATCTAAAGGGTGTAATTAAAATAAATTTAGCCTATGTAATAAAATAAAAAAGCGTCGAAATGCTGCAACATTTTCGACGCCTAAAAGCTTTAAACTCACTCTGCAAAGTGGGTTTGAAATGTTTCTTAAGTACCCTTAAATAGTATTAATAACACAAACCAAAATTATGAAAAAAACCGTAGTAAAACAACGATTACTAATTCGACTCATGAAGATGACATTATACCAATTTGTATTAGCTCTCATTTTTTCAACTGTAACCATGGCAAACAGCTTAAATGGACAGGGGAAATTAGATACCAAAGTAACTATTTCCATATCAGATGTGAATTTAAACAAAGCATTGACTGAACTGGGGAAATCAGCCAACGTTAAATTTTCTTACAATTCTAGAATGGTTTCTTTTGATCAAAAAGTAACTGTTAAGGCAGAGAATGAAGTTTTGTCGGCAGTGCTTTCCAGAATATTAAAACCACTTAATATTACTTATACAGTTGTTAGTAATCAAATTATATTGCAAAAAACAACTGCAATTTCAGAAGATAATGTTACTGCTTCAGTAAATGAAGCTCAACAAAAAGTGCTTAGTGGAGTGGTTGTGGATGTTAAAGGACTTTCACTTCCTGGAGCAAGTGTTCTTGTAAAAGGAACTAGCAATAGTACTTCTACTGATATGGACGGGAAGTTTAGCATTAGAGTTGATGATGCAGCCAAAGTTTTAGTAGTTTCTTTTATTGGTTTTGATACAATGGAAATTCCAATTGGAAATAAGACAGATTTTAAAATAACATTAAGAGAATCTTCTCAGGCTTTACAAGAAGTAGTTGTAATAGGGTATGGCTCACAGAAGAAAACCGATCTTACTGGTGCTGTTACTACGGTGAAAGCAAAAGATATAAACGGTATTAGAGGAGGAAACGCAGCGGAAGCACTACAAGGTAAAAGTGGTTTGACAGTAGTATCATCAGGATCACCGGGAGCAAGTCCTGTAGTTAGAATTCGTGGTATTGGTACCAATAGTGATTCTTCTCCACTTTATGTAGTAGACGGTATGATGACAAATGATGTGACTTGGTTGAATCCAAAAGATATTGAGTCCATGAGCGTATTGAAAGACGCCTCGGCTACTGCTATTTATGGTTCCCGTGGAGCGAATGGTGTAATCATGGTTACGACTAAAAAAGGGAAATCTGGGAAAAGTGTTATTTCTTATTCAGGAAGTATTGGAAGTCAATTTGTACTTGATAATTACAAGCTAGCCAATGGGAGTGAGTATGCGACGCTGATGAATACAGTGGCATCCACTGCCGGACAAACACAGCCTTACTCAAATCCTTCTCAGTATGGACAAGGAACCAACTGGATGGACGAAATCAGCAGAACGGGTTTAATGAGTGATCATCAGGTATCTGCTTCAGGAGGTACTGAAAATGTAAACTACAATATAAGCTTAGGGTATTTTGAACAGAAAGGGGTTTGGAATAATACAAATTATAACCGTTGGACCTTACGAATCAATAATGACTATAAGCTTAATAGTCAGATAAAAATCGGACATAATTTCAATATTAGCAACGCAAATACAGGTCAGGCATTGACTTATAGAACAGTGCGTTCTGTTCTTTCAGGTTCACCACTTATTATTCCTAAAAATAATCAGGGAGCATGGAATCCAATGCAGAATAATGATTTGATTAACCCAGCTGCAGAATTAGAATTGAATAAGGATGCCAATACAAATGATCTCCGTTTTGTAGGGGACTTATGGGGAAGTTGGGATATTATAGACGGACTTCAGTTTAAGACATCATTTGGAGAAGACTGGATGTTTACACGTTTTGACCAGTTCTTGCCACAATACAGTATAAATCCTTCATTCCAATTTAATAATCCAAACAGTTATACTGAAAACTATAGCACTAATAATACATGGTTATGGACCAATACACTAACCTATGATAAAAAAATTAATGAAAGCAATCGTCTAAATCTGCTTGTCGGACAGAGTTCAGAAGCAACCCAATTTCGTGGTCTGGGAGCCACAGGTAAAAAATATGCTGTGGATAATCTGGATTATGCTTCTATATATTCAGCTAGTTTAAATAACAGAACTGTTAATGTATTTCTGCCGACAAAATCATCAAGAGCATCGTTTTGGTTCAGGACTAATTATGCATTAAAGGATCGTTATCTGTTTACGGCAACAATCCGTGCCGATGGTTCTTCAAAATTTGGACCAAATAACAAATGGGGGTATTTCCCTTCTGCAGCTTTAGGTTGGAGAATCAGTGAAGAAAGCTTCCTAAAACAGCTAAGCTGGCTTAATAACTTAAAAATAAGAGGAAGTTGGGGTATGACTGGTAACGACAAAATTTTTAATAATGTAGCTTATGCATTAGTTACGCAGAGTGATGAATTCCATGCAGTTTTCAACGGTCAGCTTAACCCTGCGGCAGGTATTGTAAATGATTATAATCCTAATGTAAAATGGGAAAATAATATTCAGGCTGACTTAGGTTTGGAAATGAGCGCACTGGATAACAGACTTACTTTTGAATTTGACTATTTTAACCGAAAAACAGAAGATTTACTGATGATATTGCCTATACAGGGTGGTTCAGTAGGTATAGCTCCGACATACAGTAATGCTGGTTCAGTACAAAATAAAGGATATGAGGTAATGATAGGATGGCAGGACAACAAAAATAATTTTAAATATGGAGTTAACTTCACTGGTAGTTCCTTTAAAAACGAAGTTGTTGACTGGAATGGCCTTACTACTACCAATACTACATTCTCTACAAATTTACAAACCCGTATAAAAGAAGGTCAGCCTTTTAATTATTTCTATGGTTACAAAACTCAGGGAATTTATCGCACGCAAGCTGATGTTGACAGTTGGAATGCTTATGCAGTAAGTAAAGGAAAAACAGCTTACCATACAGCGGCAAAATTAGGAGATATGATTTATGTGGATACTAATGGTGATGGTCAGATCACTCCGGATGATCAGACTAATATTGGAAATCCTTTTCCTAAATTCACTGGAAGTATTGCTTTGAATGCAGAGTATAAAAATTTTGATTTTAGTTTAGACTTTATGGGAAGTTTTGGGGCAAAGGTGATGAATAACTCTTATAACGATTTTACCTCGCCTAACAACAATATGCATACAGATTGGTTGGATTCATGGACTCCTACTAATACTGGGGCAACTATGCCGCGTCTGGCTGCAGGATCTGTAAACATGAACAGAACCATAGATATTATGGTATTCAACGGGAACTATGTGAAATTGAGAAATGCAACCCTTGGTTATACACTGCCGGATTCAGTTACTGAAAAAATAGGAATAAGCAAATTACGATTCTATTTGACAGGAGCGAATTTGTTGTATTTTACTAAGTACAAGGGCTTTACACCGGAATTAGCTGATGGACTTGATTATAATTCATTTCCTATTTCAGGCAGTATGCAATTTGGTATGAACCTTAATTTTTAATTAATAATAAAACTCATTAAGCATGAAAAAGCTAAAATATATTTTAACCATTGCTGGATTAATCCTTTTGGTTTCCTGTGATGAATCCCTTAATGTTACTCCTGAGTCACAGCTGACTACTGATGTTTATTTTTCTGATGAAAAAAGTATTGATGATGCCCTTAACAGAGTATATTCTTCAGTCAACTGGCGTTTCTTCAGATTAGGAACTATGTATTTTACATCACATGAATTTTGTTCAGATGATGTAAAAATGAATACTGCTGATGTCAATTTTACTTCGGCCTATACCTTCACTAATAACCCTTCCAATATATACATAGAGCGTCTTTGGGAAAGATGGTATCTGTATCTTAATGACTGTAATCAGGTTTTAAAGTTAGCAAGTAAGTATAATGACAGCAAAGCTACGCAGTACAATGCGCAAGCGCGTTACTTTAGAGCATATTGGCATTTTGATTTGGTAAATGTTTTTGGAGATGTAGTGATACGTGATCATGTACCAACAGCAGCCGAATTCAATATTCCTAAAAGCTCACAGGAAGATGTTTACAAATTGATTATAAGTGATCTTGAATATGCAATAGAAAATCTGCCTACGAGACAAGTATGGGGAACCAGCAACTTAGGGCGTGTTACGAAAGGTACAGCATTGGGATTATTGGCTAAAGTTTATCTATACAGACAGGATTATACTAATGCTTATAAGTATGCAAAACTGTTAGTACAAAGTGGTGAATACAGTCTTGACCCTAACTTTAGAAATCTGTTTGCTATCGACGGAAAATATTCCGTTGAGAGTATGATGCCGGGACATTATATCTATCAGAATATTGCTGGACGGACCAGAAATCCTTATGTAGAATTTCAGGGAATTCCTGGATCTGGTCTTGGGAGTGCATTTTTTGCTCCATCGGATGATTTAGTAAATAGTTTTGAACTTAATGATCCACGTAAAGCCGCTTCTGTTTTTAACAAGGGTGAAACTATTGAGGGTTATACAGGTACTATCAATTGGGCTACCGGGTTTCAATATGCAAATAAAAAAGTGATTTGGCCGGCAACACAATGGCCTGACGCCGATTTTTTTAAGCAACAGCTTAATCTTCCATTTCTGCGTTATGCTGATTTATTACTTATTTATGCAGAAGCTGCCAATGAATTAGGCAACAGCAGTGAAGCATTGGATGCACTGGAGCAGGTGCGTTTTAGAGCTCGTGGTAATAAAACGTTTTTGCAGGCTGGTGTATTGCCACAAATCATTGTAACCGATAAGGCTCAATTGCGTCAACTTATTTGGAAAGAGCGAAGAGTAGAACTTGCTATTGAAGGCAACCGCTGGTTTGATTTAGTTCGCTATGAAAAAGTTGTTCCGGGTTATACAACCAGTATTATGAATAATCTAGGTAGAACTAATTTTAATTATAATAAGAACAGTAAATTTCCTATTCCTTCAACATTTGTTACAAATTCAAACAATGTTTTGGTGCAAAATCCTAATTGGCAATAGTTTAAAAAAATGTCACTATCAGTCAATTTGTATTACTTTTCAGTGTCAGTTATAGGTTTGATTTTTGTTAGTTCGAGGTTTATTCTTTTTTTAAAATAAATTCTAAGATCATGTGGCAAACTCTTGCAGTTGTCACATGATTTTTTTATTTGTTAATAATTATTTAAAACAGATTAATTTTTTAAAAATTACATTGATTGTCCGTTTTTAGTCATAACCCTGTAATACTTGCTATTACTAGTCTATCGAATAATTTTTCATCAAAATATCTTCTGTTAAGCTTATAAACAAACTCATTTAAGAACCAACCTATTTGTAATTTCTTTGCGGGTATTAATAAAACAGATGATGGTTCTCGTAACGCAGAAAAAGGAGATACACACCGTGATGTGACAATGGCTCGTCATGGAGAAACATTTCTTATACGTGCTGAATGTTACGCTTGTTTAGAACAATATAGCAATGCAATGAGTGACATCAACGTTGTTCGTGCCAGAGCACAATGGAAAAATGGAGAAAACAGATCTTTCTACAGTGACGGTTCTCAAGCATTCGTTAACAATCCTTTAAATGTAACTACAGCAGCTACGAATTATATCAATTCGAACCTGAACATGAATACTTATTATTTGTCTAACCCAACACTTCCTGTTACTACGACAGCATCGAGCTTACAGTTAGCAACATTTCTTATCTCGAACAGGGACTTTGATTACACGTGCAAAAGCGTTTAATCCTGAAGCAGCTGGAATCACAGTAAATAAACACGAACTTCGTCCTATTCCACAATCATTTATTGATGGTTTGTTAAATGAAGATGGTTCTAATTTATCAGCTGCACAGAAAAAAGCTTGGCAAAATCCAGAATATACAAACTAAGCTCTATTTTCGTTTTATAAAAATAGTAAGCTTATAAATGAAATACCTCCAAATAGTTTGGTACTATTTGGAGGTGTTTTTTTTAGTTTGTTTGATAGTCGAGATTTTTAGATGATTAAAGTCTGAATTAATAAATGTTTTTTTTACATTTGTTAATTCCAATCAAAATTTTATAAAGAATAAAACCAATGAAAAATAAAATGAAACTGAATGTTGTTGCATTTATAATGAGTCTTGTAATGGTCTTACCGGCCTTTGCAAACAACAATAGAAAGTTAGCCCATCCGGGTTCAGTATATTTATTTGCCTATACACCGGAAAATGTATCGGGAAGAACAGGATTACAATTTGCATGGAGTGTCGATAGAAAAAATTGGCATTCGGTAGGGCAGAATTATAATTTTTTATATTCTGATTATGGAAGATGGGGTTCGCAAAAAAAGATGATAGCACCTTATCTTTTTCAAGCTTCTGACGGAATGTGGCATTGCGTATGGAGTTTGAACGATAAAGACGGCACTTTTGCCCATGCTGCTTCTAAGGATTTGATAAGCTGGGGACGTCAATCTTATCCTCCAGTCATGCAGGATAATAATTGTCTTAAACCGATAGTTTCTCAAAATAACGGAATTTTTACTGTGTCATGGAAGAGTTCTGTTAATTCTAAAAATGGATTATTTGCTGTAACCACAAGCAATTTTGTGAATTATGCTGCTACAAAAACAATTCAGGATTCCGAGCGTTCTGATTTAAGAGAGTCGATTGCAATTGCAGGAATTGTTCAAAGTGGAACCGTACACAAAGTTTCCTCAGATGTGGTTAATGATTTGATTAAGGCGGAACAATTAGTGGTTTATAAAAATCAATTAAATGGAGAAACTTCAAAAACGGATGATGTTCGTTTTGCTTCGCTTAAAGCCTTAAATGCAACTATTACAGTAGATGCTTTACAAAGTAAAAAAATAAGCAAGCTGCTTACGGGAGTATTTTTTGAAGATATCAATTATGCTGCCGATGGAGGATTGTATGCTGAGTTGATTCAGAATCGTGATTTTGAATATGCTTTGAGTGACAAGGAAGGTCACGATAAATCATGGAATAGTTCTAAATCCTGGACTGTTGAAGGAAAACAAAATACATTTACGATAGATTCGCTTTCGCCAATTCATGAAAATAATAAGCATTATGCTATTTTGAAAACAACTGAAATTGGAAAAGGTTTCAGTAATGAAGGTTTTGATGGTATCGCTTTGAAAGCAGCAGAGAAATATGATTTTTCATTATTTTGTCGAAATTTGGCTGGAGCCAATACAAAACTACTCATTCGTTTAGTAGGTAAAAATGGAGAAAAATATGCCGAAACTACGATTACTTCGAACAGTTCAAATTGGAAAAAATACAATGCTGTTTTAGTTGCGAATAAAACGGTGACTGATGCTAAATTAGAGATTGTACCTCAAAGTCAGGGAAGTATCGCTTTAGATATGATTTCGTTATTTCCGCAAAAAACATTTAAAGGACGTAAAAACGGTTTACGTGCCGATTTGGCTCAAACTATTGCTGACATTCAACCAAAATTTATGCGTTTCCCAGGTGGATGCGTCGCTCATGGCGATGGTTTAGGGAATATTTATCATTGGAAAAATACCATCGGTCCATTAGAATCCAGAAAACCACAACGCAATCTTTGGGGTTATCATCAATCGATGGGATTGGGTTATTTCGAATATTTTCAGTTTTGTGAAGATATGGGAGCAGCACCTTTGCCAGTAGTTTCGGCGGGAGTTCCTTGTCAGAATTCAGGAGTAGGAGGAGCAGGACAACAAGGCGGAATTCCGATGAGTGAGATGGACGAATATGTTCAGGATGTGTTGGATTTAATTGAATATGCTAATGGAGATGTGAATACGAAATGGGGAAAGAAAAGAGCCGAAGCCGGACATCCAAAACCATTTAATCTTAAATATGTTGGAATAGGAAATGAAGATTTGATTACGGATATTTTTGAAGAACGTTTTACAATGATTTTTAATGCTGTGAAAGCAAAATATCCCGAAATTACGGTTATTGGTACCGTTGGGCCATTTTATGAAGGGACAGATTATAATGAAGGTTGGGCTCTTGCCGATAAATTAAATATCCCAATGGTGGATGAACATTACTATGAATCGGTGGGTTGGTTTATTAATAATCAGGATTTTTATGATAAATATGATCGCTCTAAGGCGAAAGTGTATTTAGGAGAATATGCCGCATTTTTACCGGGACGTCCCAATAATATCGAAACTGCTTTGGCGGAAGCCCTATATTTAACATCAATTGAACGCAATGGCGATGTGGTAAGTATGGCTTCGATTGCGCCAATGCTTGCCAAAGAAGGTCGCACACAATGGAATCCGGATATAATCTATTTTAATAATTCGGAAGTGAAACCAACTGTGGGTTATCAGGTTCAAAAAATGTACGGAAATAATGCAGGAGATGTTTATTTGCCAAATAACATTACGCTTTCTGATGGGAATGAGTCGGTTCGAAAACGCATCGGAGTTTCGGTAGTTCGCGATAGTAAAAGCAATGATTTGATTTTGAAATTGGTTAACATGCTTCCTGTTGAAGTAAATACTCAATTGAATTTGAAAAACTTAGGAGTAACAGCTTTGCAAGCTAGTCGTACCTTGTTAACTGGAACACCAGATAGTAAAACGGCTTTGCCAAAAACGGATATCATTGCTGTAAGTGAAGATTTTTCGGCGGTTATGCCAGCGTATTCGTTTACACTTATTCGCATAAAATCGAAATAATTTTCTTTTCTGTTGTCCTTAGCTTCTGCAGTCGAGTGTCAAATGTTTGAAGAATGCGTAAAAAGAAAAGTTGTTTGATCCGCCGCGGCGGAGAGTTCTTTTCTTTTAGCATTCGAAAACTAATTTGACCGACGAGGAAGCGCAAGACTTGATTTTTTTGTTTCTTTTTTGATCAAGCAAAAAAGAAAATTAGTAAATCTAATTTTTACTTTTAATAAAAACGTCATTGTTAGCTCGTCGAAGTGTTTGCTTATTATTTTAAAGAGGTCTTTGACAGGCTCAGGCTGACTAAAAATATATTTAATTATTTAGAAACAAACCTTGGAGGAGTTTGTTTTTTAACCCAACCAAAAACAAAAAAATATGGTATTAAAAAAAATGAAAAGCAATATATGGTCAGTTGTTTTACTTACGTTAAGCGCTGCTGTTTATGGTCAATCAGGGCAATTGCAGAGTTTTCCGTTAACTTCAGTTCGTTTGTTAGAAAGTCCTTTTCAAAAGGCACAGCAAACGGATATGAAATATATTTTAGAACTCGATGCCGATAGGTTGCTGGCGCCTTATTTAAAAGAAGCTGGAATCACGCCTTTAAAAGACAATTATGGCAATTGGGAAAATACAGGATTGGATGGTCATATTGGCGGGCATTATCTTTCAGCTTTGTCGGAGATGTATGCCGCAACCGGAAACCAACAAATAAAAGAACGTTTGGATTATATGCTGGATTGGTTGGAAAAATGTCAGTTGAAAAATGGAGATGGCTATATAGGCGGTGTTCCTGGAAGCAAGGCATTATGGGCTGATATTGCTAAAGGTAAGATTGATGCGGGTGGTTTTTCGTTAAACGGAAAATGGGTGCCTTGGTATAATGTTCATAAAGTTTATGCGGGTCTTGTGGATGCTTACAAACTAACGGGGAATGAAAAAGCGAAAAAAATGCTAATCCAATTATCCGATTGGTGTTTGAAATTAGTTGCCAATCTTTCGGATGAGCAAATCCAATTAATGTTAAAAAGTGAGCATGGCGGAATGAACGAAGTTTTTGCTGATGTGGCCGCCATTACGGGCGATAAAAAATATTTGGTTCTGGCTGAAAAATTTTCGCACAAGACTATTTTGAATCCTTTGTTAAAAGATGAAGACAAGCTAAATGGTATTCATGCCAATACACAAATTCCTAAGGTGATTGGTTTTATGCGTGTTGCCGAAGTAGGAGGCGATGCAAAATGGGCGGACGCGGCTAACTTTTTTTGGAAAACAGTAGTCGAAAATAGAACCATTTCTATAGGAGGAAATAGTGTGAGAGAACATTTTAATCCTTCGAATGATTTTTCATCGATGTTAGAATCCAGAGAAGGTCCCGAAACCTGTAACAGTTACAATATGCTAAAATTGAGTAAGCATTTGTTCCTGGCGCATCCTCAGGCAAAATACATGGATTATTACGAACGTACTACTTACAATCATATTTTGTCATCGCAGCATCCGGATGGAGGATTTGTTTATTTTACGCCTATCCGCCCGCGTCATTACCGTGTGTATTCGGAGCCGCAGGAATCTTTTTGGTGTTGTGTGGGTTCTGGTTTAGAAAATCATGGAAAATATGGCGAAATGATTTATGCCCATGATGCGACTAATTTGTATGTGAATCTTTTTATTCCTTCTACTTTAGAATGGAAAGAAAAAGGATTGAAACTGACGCAAAATACCAAGTTTCCTTTCGAAGAGCAATCGGCTTTTATATTGGATTTGAAAAAAGTGCAAAAGTTTGCTGTTAAGTTCAGATATCCTTCCTGGATAACAAACGGAGAAATGAAAATTAAGGTAAACGGCAAGGAAGTAGCGATTGAAAAAGATGCGAATTCTTATGTTACGATTAATCGAAAATGGAAATCGGGAGATGTGATTTCTGTAGTTTTACCAATGCACAATGTCGCAGAACAACTTCCTGATAAGTCGGCTTGGGTTTCTTTTGTACATGGTCCAATAGTTTTAGCCGCTGTTACTGATGAGACGAATTTAGTAGGTTTAAGAGCGGATGGAAGCCGAATGGGACATATTGCAAACGGACCAATTTATCCAATTGAAGAAGCGCCAATGTTGGTTTCTAATTCAAATGATTTGGCACAATCTTTAAAAGAAATAAAAAACAAACCATTTACTTATTCTGCTTCAGATATTATCTATCAGGAGCAATTTAAGAATTTACAATTGGTGCCTTTTTTCCAAATTCACGATGCGCGATACATGTTGTATTGGCCTTATACTACAAAAGAAAAGTTACCTGAATTGCAAGCGGCGATGAAAGAAAGAGAAGATGCTAAAATGAAATTGGAAGCGGTAACAGTAGATTTAGTTACGGCTGGAGAACAGCAACCGGAAAACGATCATAATTTTAAAGGAGAACAAACCGATACTGGAATTTATAAAGAACGTCATTATAGAAACGGAGCAGGGTTTTTTAGTTACGAATTGAAAAATCCAAAACAGGAAGCACGTAAATTAAGATTCACTTATTTTGGTTCAGATAAAAACAGAAATTTTGATGTGTATCTAAATTCAGTTTTGATTGCTTCAATAGCCATGGATGGAAAAGAAGGCAATCAGTTTATTGATAAAATGATCGAAATTCCAGTCGAAATTTTAAAATCGAATGCAAAATTACTGGAAGTAAAATTTCAAGCCAAACCGAATTCGTCTATCACAGGTATTTACGAAGTACGATTGATGAAATAATTAAGAATAATAATTTGTGGATGAAACCTCTTGGAAACAGGAGGTTTTTTTGTGCTATATATTTATTTGGAACACAGATAAAACGGATGCAACAGATTTACGCAGATAGAAATTAAAAAATCCGTTTTTATCCACTGAATCAGTGTCATCAGTATGCCAAAAACTATTTTTACTAAAATCCATAAAACAAAAACCCGAATATTTCTATTCGGGTTTTGTGGTACCTCCAGGGATCGAACCAGGGACACATGGATTTTCAGTCCATTGCTCTACCATCTGAGCTAAGGTACCGTGCTTGTTGCGGGTGCAAATATAGAACCATTTTTAATATATCCAAAACATTTTTATGAAAAAATCTATTCGTACCTTCGCCACACCAAAAGTCAAAATATGATATTAACTGTTGATGTGGGGAATACCCGAATTAAAGCGGCTGTTTTTGAGGGTGATACCGTTTTGGAGCGTTTTGTTTTTGATAAAAAAGCCCTTGAAAAAAAGATAAAAAATATTTTAGAAAAATTTGAAACAATAGCTTATTTGGTCGTTTCTTCGGTAGCAGATGTCGAAAAACAATCTTTTTTGGCATTCGAAGATCAGGTTAAAGTTCATTTTGTTTCAAATGAAGATTCTTTTCCGTTTTCCAATAATTATGGGACTCCAAAAACTTTAGGAATTGACCGCATGGTGCTGGCTGCGGGAGCTACGCTGATGTATCCGAATCAAAATAGATTGATAATCGATGCCGGAACCTGCGTTACCTATGATTTTGTCGATGAAAACAATGTGTATCAGGGCGGTGCCATTGCGCCAGGATTGCGGTTGCGATATGAATCCTTGCATCAGTTTACGGCAAAACTTCCGTTATTGACTGTAGAAAGTCCGAAAGACTATGTGGGAAAATCTACTACAGAATCTATTCATTCAGGTGTGGTAAACGGATTGGTCTATGAAATTGACGGTTTTATAGATGAATATAAGGCAGCTTGTACAAAAATTATCATAATTTTAACGGGTGGCGATGCAGATTTTTTGGCTAAACGATTAAAAAATACCATATTTGCCAATTCAAATTTCCTATTAGAAAGTTTGAACCAAACATTTCAATATAAAATCAAAAATGATTAGAAAAATTATAACAAGCGTTTGCTTGCTTTTATCACTAGTGTCTTTTGCTCAGGAGGGTACTGCGTCTCCTTATTCTTTTTACGGAATTGGAGATGTAAGGTTTAAAGGGACGATTGAAAGCCGTTCGATGGCTGGGGTTCAGGTAGAACAAGATAGTATTCATCTTAATTTAGATAATCCGGCGAGTTATTCTAATCTAAAATTGACCACCTTTACTGTTGGTGGAACTTATAATTTAACCACTTTAAAAAACGATTCCGGTTCTGAAAAAGCTAAAAGAACCACTTTTGATTATTTAGCTATCGGATTGCCTGTTGGTAAATTAGGAGTAGCTTTTGGTTTGATCCCTTATTCTTCTGTAGGTTATAAAATGCAGGTTTTTTCAGATCAGGCAGGAGGTGTTAATAATCGTAATTATGGAACAGGTGGGGTGAGCAAAGCTTTTTTGGGAGGATCATATAAAATCACTCCGAGTTTTAATGTTGGAGCAAGTGTAGATTATAATTTTGGTAGAATTGAAACAACTAATTTAGAATTTGTTAATGGCGTTTCATTAGGAACAAGAGAAGTGAATTCTGCAGATTTGTCTGGAGTGAATTTCAATTTTGGAGCAATGTATAAGGGCAAGTTGAATAAAAAGCTGGATTTTTACAGTAGCTTGAGTTATAAACTGGAGAGCAAGTTGGCATCTAATAACACTAGAAGCTTAGGTACTGTATCTTTTAATTCTGGTTTTGATTTTTCTGATGTTGAAACTACTGATGAGGAGAAATTTGAAAAAAACCTGACTTTGCCTAGCGAATTAAAACTTGGATTCGGAATTGGAGAGTCTAAAAAATGGTTAGTTGGAGCGCAATTTATAACTGCTAGTGAAGGAGATTTGGCTAATACTTATAATACGACACCTAGAGCTTCTTATGAAAAAGCAATGAAGTATAGCATAGGAGGTTATTTTATTCCTAATTATGGTTCTTTCTCAAATTATGCAAAAAGGATTGTTTATAGAGCAGGTATTAAATATGAGCAAACAGGTTTAGTTGTAGATTCTGAATCTATAAAAGATGCTGGTTTTAGTCTTGGATTAGGATTGCCTATTACAGGAAGTTTTTCTAATATCAACTTTGGTTTCGAATTAGGGAAAAGAGGAACTACTTCATCATCTTTGGTTCAGGAAAATTATGCTAAATTGAGTGTAGGACTTTCATTCAATGATAGATGGTTTGTTAAGAGAAAGTTTGAATAATAATTGCCCGAGAGTAATAATTTATATTAGTATCATTTGTTAATGTTTTTAATTAAAAAAGATAAACTATTTTCAGTAGTCATGGCCTTAGCCGTGACTCTGTTTTTTGGGTGCGAAAGTAATTTTAAGAAAGTACAGAAAATTAATTTCACTGAGTTCACTCCAACAGGAGATGCTGATAATGTGAATTTAAAATATACCGATTCGGGTTTGATAAAAGCAGTATTGCTAAGTCCTAAAATGCTGGATTATGCTACTGTGGATTTTCCGTTTACTGAATTTCCAAAAGGAATTGATGTTACTTTGTATGATAATAAAGCCAAACAAACTCGCGTGACATCAAATTATGCTGTTTCTTATAAGCAAACAAATATTATTGATTTACAGGGAAAAGTAGAAATTGTTTCTCAGGATGGACAAAAGCTAGAGACCGAACAATTGTACTACGATCAAAAAAACGAATGGTTTTTTACAGAGAAAAAGTTTAAATTTACTGATTTGAAAGGATCTTCAAATGGTCAGGGAATCGATTTCAGTAAAGATTTTAAAGTGATTAATTCCCAAAGAATAACCGGCGAAGTACAAACAGCCGAATAATTATCAATTTCACACACTATGAGTTTTTTAAAATACACTCCTTATCTTTATCTTCTTTTTGCTGTTTTTTTTGTTTACGATGCTATTGTAAAATGGAATGATGTAGATGCAACGCCTGTTTTAAGTCTTTTGATTTCGGGCTTAGCGGTTTTTATGTTTTTCTTTAGAAGAAGATTTGCGAAAAAAATGCAAGACCGTAACCGTAAATCGTAGTTTATGGAAGTTAGTATTATAATACTATGTCTAATACTATCTGCTTTTTTTTCAGGGATGGAAATAGCGTTCATCTCTTCTAATAAAATTTATCTTGAAATTGAAAAAAAACAAGATGGTTTTATTTCGAAAATACTCACTAAACTTACTGAGAAACCTTCTAAGTTTATTGCTGCAATGCTTATTGGTAACAATATCGCATTAGTAGTTTATGGCTTTTTTATGGGCGATCTGGTAATGGAATGGGTAAAATCTTTGAGTTATCATTTTTCAGATGTTTTAAGTTTGTTTATTCAAACGGTAATCTCTACTATGATTGTCTTGCTCACTGCAGAGTTTTTTCCGAAGGTCTTTTTTCAGATTTATTCCAATACGTTAATTAAGTTTTTTGCTTTTCCGGCTTATATATTCTATCTGCTTTTTTATTTTATTTCCACATTTTTAATTTGGATTTCCGATTTTATTTTGAAAAAATTCTTCAGAACCGAAGGAGATCAAATTCAGTTGTTTTTCTCCAAGATAGAATTAGGGAATTACATTACGGAACAAATGAGTACGGTAAAGGATGATCAAGAAGTAGATTCGGAGATTCAAATTTTTCAAAATGCACTCGAATTTTCTGGAGTAAAGGCCAGAGATGTTATGACGCCGCGAACAGAAATTGTAGCAGTTGATTTGTGTGATTCGGTTGCGGAAATCAAAGAGTTGTTTGTAGAGACAGGTTATTCTAAAATTCTAGTTTACGAGAATTCATTGGATGAAATTGTAGGTTATGTGCATTCCTTTGATTTGTTTAAAAAACCAAAACACATCAAATCGATAGTGATTTCGGTTGAATACGTTCCTGAGACTATTTACATCAAAGAAGTAATGGATTTGCTGATTAAGAAGCGAAAAAGTGTTGCAGTGGTCTTAGATGAATACGGAGGAACTTCGGGTATCATTACAGTAGAAGATATTGTAGAGGAACTTTTTGGCGAAATTGAAGACGAACATGATTCGGATGAAGAGTTAATCGAAAAAGAATTGGATGAGGGTGTTTATCTTTTTTCGACACGTTTTGATGTGGAGTATTTAAATCAGACTTATAAACTGCAAATTCCAGAGAGTGATTCTTATGGGACTTTGGGCGGTTTTATTGTCGATTTTACAAAAGAAATTCCTCAAAAAGGAGATGTAATCGGCATTGGGAGCTATCATTTTGTAATTGAAGAGGCAACAAATAAAAAAATTGAATTAGTGAAAATGACTCTTAAAGAGTAATTTTTTTAGAAAAACAAAAAATCTTTTAAAATAAAACGTTAGTTGTATTATTATTAACTAGATAATTGTATTTTCGCAAACTGAATATAAAATTAACAACAATAAAAATGGCAGTTTTATCAAAAATTAGACAACGATCCGCTTTAATGATTGCAGTTATTGCACTAGCTTTATTTGCATTTCTTATTGGTGATTTGTTCAAAAGTGGTAGTTTTAGTAGTACCTCTAAAGATGTAGGAAGCATCAATGGAAAAGATATCTCATTTGAGGATTTTAGACTTAAAGTAAGTGATGTTGAAAAAAGTGGTCAGGGTATCACTTCTACAGCAGCAGCTAATAGAGTTTGGGAACAAGAAGTTTCTGTAGCTTTATTGTCTTCTGAATTTGATAAATTAGGATTAAGAGTTGGTGAAAAACACATCATCGAAATCTTAAAAGCGGATCAAAATATTGGTAAAAATCCAATGTTCCTGAATGCTGCTGGAATGTTTGATTTGGCTAAATTTAAAGAATACTTTAAATCAAATCCTGCACAAGCAGAATATTTGAAACAAAGAGAAAAAGATGCCGAACTAAATGCAAAATACCAAATTTACAGCACATTAGTGAAATCAGCTTCTTATACTACAAAAGCTGAGGGTAAATTGAAATATAAGATGGAAGCGGATAAAGCTAATTTCTCTTATGTTGGCGCTTTATATTCTTCAATCAAAGACAGTGATGTAAAAGTGACTGATGCTGAGATTTTAGATTACATGAAGAAAAACGAAAAGAAATACAAAGCAGAAGAATCTCGTGCTATTGAATACGTTTTAATTGAAGATAAAGCATCTAAAGAAGATGAGGCTGAGGTAAAATCTAAAATTAGTGCTTTATTAGCAGGTAGTGTGGTGTACAACCAGGCAACTGGTAAAAACGATACTGTAGCAGGATTTAGAACTACTAAAAATGCAATTGAATTTGTAAACTCAAATTCAGATGTTCCTTATGATTCTACTTATGTGGCTAAAAAAGATTTACCTGCTGTAGATGCAGATCAATTATTTAATTTAGCTCCAGGTGCAGTTTACGGTCCTTATGTTTTTGGAAATTACTATTGTATTTCAAAATCTTTGGGGAAAAAATTAGGTGTAAATGCTAAGGCAAGTCACATCTTAATTAGTTATGAAGGAGCTCAGGTTCCTAATCAAAGAGAAAAAAGAACTAAAGAAGAAGCTAAGGCTAAAGCAGAAGAAGTATTGGCTCAGGTTAATGCTAATCCGGATAGTTTCATGATGTTGGCATTCCAATATTCTGATGATTCATCTGCGCAACAAGGTGGTGATTTAGGTTATTTTGGACCTGGTCAAATGGTGAAACCTTTTAGTGATTTTGTTTTCAATAGCAATATTGGACAAATTGGTTTAGTAGAAACTCCTTTTGGATTCCATATCATTAAAGTTACTGATAAGCAAGACGGAATTCGTTTGGCTACCGTAGCTCAAAAATTAGAAGCTTCTGAAGCTACTTCAGATAAAATCTTTACACAAGCAACTAAATTCGAAATGGATGCTGCTGATAAAGACTTCAATAAAGTGGCGAAAGAAATGAAATTGACTGTAACTCCTGCAGTTTCAGTAAAAGCAATGGATGAGACATTTGGAGCTTTAGGAAATCAAAGAGCTATTGTAAGATGGGCATTCGAAGATGATACTAAAGTAGGTTCAGTAAAACGTTTTGAAGTGGCTAATTTAGGTCACGTGATTGCAACGGTTAAAAACATTGATGATTCTGGATTTGCTCCAATTGATCAAGTAAGACCATTCATCGAAACTAAATTGAAAAATGTTAAGAAAGCAGAAATGCTTAAAGCTAAAATGACAGCTACTTCTCTTGAAGCGATTGCAAAAGCTACAGGATCTAAAGTAGAGCAAGCAGCTAATGTTACTTTGGAAAACCCGGTATTAAATGGTGGTGTTGGTCAAGAGCCAAGAGTAGTAGGAAATGCATTTGCTTTAGCTGCTAACAAACTATCAGCTCCTATTGAAGGAAACACAGGTGTTTATGTAGTGAAAACGACAAGCATTGTTAAGGCTCCAGCATTAAAAGATGTTGCTCCTTATGTTGCTAAATTAAAAGCACAATCAGCTGGAGATGTAAATAGAGTGTTGCCAGCTCTTAAAGATATTGCTGATATTAAAGACAATAGAAAACAATTTAATTACTAGTTTTTAGTATAGATTAATTTTTAATTTCATAAAAAAACCGATACAATTGTATCGGTTTTTTTATGTTCTTTTTTGAGAAACAAAACGAATATATAAATTATACCATTTAGAATTATAAAACAGTTTTTTGTTTACCTCACCCCAACCCTCTCCAAAGGAGAGGGAGTTGGAAAATTGGATTATTTTATATTTCTAAATGGTATTACTATATCGAATTGCTGTTATTTCCGAAGTTTAATTGTCCTTAGCATCCGCAGTCGAGTGTCAAATGTTTGAAGAATACGTAAAAAGAAAAGCTGTTTGATCCGCCGCGGCGGAGAGTTCTTTTCTTTTAGTATTCGAAAACTAATTTGACCGACGAGGAAGCGTAAGACTTGATTTTTTTGTTTCTTTTTTGATCAAGCAAAAAAGAAAGTTGGTAAACCTAATTTTAACTTTTGATAAAAACTTCTCGATACATTTTATTAAAAAAAGCTGTCGCATTTTTTAATAAAACACTCGAACAGGCGAAGACGAATGGTAGACTTAAAAATATTGACTTCGAACAGACAAATTATTATCTATAAGAAATCATTGGTATTATTCTAATATCATGTCTTTATAAGGAATGATAGTTTTGAAACCTTTGGAAGCAAAATAAGTTATAGGATTGACTTCAGAAACCACCATGATAAAATCGCCTCCCCAGGCTCCCAGACTTTTTATTTCGCCCATAAAATCAGAAAATAAATTTTCCTTTACAGTAGCCGTTTCTAAAATAGAACTCATAGTAGCTTCATGCTTGGCTATTGCAACAGCCATGGTATTACTGCTTTTAGAGTGAATGATTTCTTGAGTTAGTTTGTCTATTTTGGTAATACTCTTTTCGATATCACTGGATTTATTATTTTGGTAATTGGCTATGGCAGTTTTGCTGCTTTGTTTTTTATTCAAATACACAAAGTAAATGTTGTCGGTAAAATTAGGATGAAAACTAATGGTTTCCACCTTTGGCTTGCCTTGCTTTAATTGGTATGTAATTGGGTTGTTGTTTTGCGCACAGGCAATGTCATAACCGCTGCCGCCAAAACTATTGTTCAATAATTCAAATGCATTAATATTGAGCCATTGAGCGATATTGTTGATCAATGTAGAAGAAGTGCCTAATCCCCATTTTTTAGGGAAAGTCAATTCGGTAGTGATTTGATAACCGGGTTCTTGATTTAGAAAATCAGGATTTAAAAGGTAAGCTTCATGAAGGATTTTTATTAAAGTATTTTTTACGGAATCTTCTTTAACTATCGGTTCTTTTATTTCTGAAAACGAAAGGCTGTCTTCAAACCAAACACTTCCATCAGCATCAAAGCTTTTCCAGATTATTTCAGAATTATTGCTTTGTTCGATGCTTAAATTTTGACCAAATTTAGTAGGCAATGCAAATGCTTTAGCTCCATCTAATACCAAATATTCAGCGGTAATTAATAATTTCCCGTTGCTGTAAAATGTTTTTTTTGTATTCATTTTCGAATTGAATTAGAATTCGTTCTACTATAATTATTTCCTCAGACTTTCTATAAAGTTTACCACTCCGCTATGCGACACCACATGATTTTTAAAGTGTTTTTGTACCAAATGACGTTCTTCGGTTGTAGCTTCAAATTGGTTCAAAATATTATTTAAATGCATTTTCATGTGTCCGTCCTGAATTCCTGTGGTTGTTAAGGAACGCAAAGCAGCAAAATTTTGTGCCAATCCTGCTACGGCAACGATTTCCATTAATTCTTTGGCAGATGGATTTTCGAGCATTTCTAACGAAAGTTTTACCAAAGGATGTAAACTCGTTAATCCGCCAACAGTTCCTAATGCTAATGGAACTTCGAGCCAAAAACTAAAAATACCGTTTTCTATTTTGGCATGAGACAAACTGCTGTATTGACCATTTTTTGCGGCATAAGCATGAACTCCAGCTTCTACAGCTCTAAAATCATTTCCTGTAGCTAAGATTACGGCGTCAATACCATTCATGATACCTTTGTTGTGTGTTACTGCGCGAAAGGGTTCTACTTCGGCAATTTGTACCGCTCTAACAAAACGCTCGGCAAAAGCTTGAGGATTCGTAATGTGTTTTTCTGCCAATTCTTCTACCGGACAAGAAACTTTGGCTCTAACGATGCAATTAGGAACATAGTTCGAAAGAATACTCATCACCACTTCGATGTTTTTTTCTTCCTCGGTGAAGATTTCGTAAGTCTGTGCTTCTGATTTTAGAATATTGGCAAATTGCTCTAAACAGGAGTTGATAAAATTAGCTCCCATGCTGTCTTTGGTTTCAAATGTTGCATGAAGCTGAAAATAATTGGGTAACAATATCGTTTTGTCTTCCAGTGTAATGTCCAGAATTCCGCCACCGCGTTGTTGCATATTTTTGGTAAGATTTTCTGTTTCCGAGAAAAACTTAGCTTTGGTTTGCACAAAGAATAATTCCAGTTTAGAAACATCGCCTTTGAAGATAAAATGAACCTGACCTATTTTTTCAGTATTGATAACTGTAGTTTTAAAACCACCTCTTGTTGCCCAAAATTTAGCCGATTTAGAAGCTGCAGCGACTACTGAGCTTTCTTCGATAGCCATAGGAACAGTGTGGTACTTGTCATTAATTAAAAAATTAGGAGCAACACCCAGTGGGATATAGAAATTACTAATAGTGTTTTCTATAAATTCATCATGTAGTTTTTGGAGTTTTTCGTCTGAATTCCAGTATTTTTTTAATAATTGGATGGCATTTTCCGGACTTGAAAAATAGGCTGAGGCTATCCAGTTTATTTTTTCTTCTTTTGATAATTTAGAGAATCCTGCTACGGCTTTATTCATTTTCAATCGATTATAATGTAATGAGGCGCAAAGATACGTTTTCACCTTTTTATTTGCCATTAATTTACTGTCAATAAATGGGATTGTTGTTATTTTGTGAAGCGCATTTAAATTAATTAAATGTGAGATAATTGTGATTTTTTTATTAAAATTGAATACATTTTATTTATACCCCAAATTATGAACCATAAGTTGCTTTCCTTCGTTTTGTTTTTGTTGAGTTTTGTTGTTTTTGGACAACAAAAAATAACTGTTGAATCTATTTATCGAGGTGCATACCGAACCCAGGATATGGATGAGTTGCATTCGTTAAAAAAATCCAATCAATACACGGTTTTGAATTACAATCAACAGGCGCAGTCCACTCAAATTGACTTGTACGATTTTGCCAGTTTGCAAAAAACAGCCACTATTATAGATTCTAAAAATCATAAAGGGATGCCGGCGATTGATGGTTACACTTTTGATTCGGACGAAAAAATGCTCTTGTTGGCTTGCAATTCCAATCCTATTTACCGCCATTCCTTTACTGCCGATTATTATTTGTATGATATTTCGAAAAAGGAATTAACACAATTATTCGATTTCCAAATTCAGGAACCTACTTTTTCACCTGACGGAAAGAAGATTGCTTTTGCCAGAGAAAACAATTTATATGTTTATGATTTAGCATCAAAAACAACAACGCAGATTACGACTGATGGAAATAAAAATGCGATTATCAACGGAATTTGTGACTGGGTTTACGAAGAGGAATTTTCTTTTGTTCGTGCTTTTGATTGGTCAGGAGATAGCAAAAAAATAGCTTTCATCCGATTTGACGAGTCGGAAGTGCCTGAGTTTTCAATGACGGTTTTCAACCAACAGTTATATCCAGCAGTGGAGACTTTTAAATACCCAAAAGCAGGCGAGAAAAACTCGAAGGTCTCTTTACATATTTATGATGTTGCGTCGAAAGATTCAAAAACGGTGGATTTGAGTAATTATTCTGATTTTTATATTGCCAGAATAAAATGGACAAATGATGCGAATGTGTTGTCAGCTCAAGTTTTAAATCGTCATCAGGATAATTTAGACCTGCTTTTTATTGATGGAAATTCAGCGGCTAAAAAAGTAGTTTTGAATGAAAAAGACAAGGCTTATATTGATGTTACCGATAATCTTACTTTTCTAAAAGACAATAGTTTTATTTGGACGAGTGAAAAAGATGGATTCAACCATATTTACTATTATGATAAAACTGGAAAATTAAAAAATCAAGTAACTAAGGGAAATTGGGAAATCACAAAATTTTATGGACTCGACGAGAAAACAAATACAGCGTTTTACCAGTCTACCGAAAATGGTTCGATTAACCGTGGTGTTTACAAAATAGGATTGAAAGGAACTAATAAAGTGGCTTTGTCTAATGAATTAGGGACTAACGAAGCAACTTTTAGTCCTAATTTTGATTACTATATCCGCACTTTTTCTAGTGTATCTCAGCCTACAATCTATACTTTGAATGAAGTGAAATCGGGAAAAGAATTGAAAGTGATTGAAAACAATTCCGCTTTAGTAAGCCGATTAAAAGAGTATAATTTGCCAACAAAAGAGTTTTTTGTTTTAAAAACCGAGAAAGGAAACGAATTAAACGCTTGGATCATCAAGCCAAAAGATTTTGATGCTTCTAAAAAATATCCTGTTTTTATGACGCAATATTCTGGGCCTGGTTCGCAGCAAGTAGCTAATCAATGGAACTCAGTTGACGATTATTGGTGTTTGATGCTTTCACAACAAGGCTACATTGTGGTTTGTGTTGACGGTAGAGGAACCGGTTTTAAAGGTGCTGCTTTTAAGAAAGTAACACAATTACAACTAGGGAAATACGAAGTGGAAGATCAGATTGATGCTGCCAAAGTTATTGGGAATTATCCTTATGTCGATAAATCCAGAATCGGGATATTTGGTTGGTCTTACGGTGGATTCATGGCTTCCAATTGTCTTTTAAAAGGAAATACGATTTTTAAAATGGCCGTTGCTGTGGCTCCGGTTACCAATTGGAGATTTTATGATTCGGTTTATACTGAAAGATACATGCAGACACCACAAGAAAATGCCAGTGGTTATGATGATAATTCGCCAATTAATTTTGCCAATCAATTAAAAGGGAAATATCTTTTGATTCACGGTACTGCCGATGATAATGTGCATGTACAAAATTCGATGGAAATGATGAATGCATTAATTAAAGCGAATAAGCAATTTGATTCCCAAGTTTATCCTGATTGCAATCATGGGATTTATGGTGGTATGACCCGAATTCAATTGTTTAATAAGATGACTAATTTTATAAAGGAAAATCTATAAATCAAATTAAGAAGTTTGAATTTTAGAAGTATATTTGGATTAGAATTTTTAATTCCCCAAAATTACCATTAGAAATACCAACCCACTAACATCTCATTTATGAATCAGGATACTCAAGATAATTTTTTTAAAAGCTCCGTTTTAGGGCATCCAGCGGGTTTATTTGTTCTTTTTTTTACTGAAATGTGGGAGCGTTTTTCTTATTATGGAATGCGTGCTTTGTTAGTGTTGTTCCTGACTACTTCAATGACTAAAGGAGGTTGGGAATGGAACGTGGAAGATGCAATGGCTTTATACGGAACCTATACGATGGTGGTTTATTTTACGCCAATTATTGGGGGCTATCTGGCCGATCGGTTTTTAGGGTATCGTTGGGCGGTGGTTATTGGGGCTTTTGTGATGACATTGGGACACGCTTCCATGGCGGTTGAAACTCCAACGTTTTTATACATTGGTATTACTTGTTTGATGATTGGTAATGGTTTGTTTAAGCCTAATATGACATCTATTATTTCTAATGCTTATGAAAAACATCCGGAAAAGAAAGACGGTGCGTATTCCTTATTTTATATGGGAGTGAATGCAGGAGCCTTTTTAGGGATTATGCTTTGCGGTTATATTGGTGAAAAAGTTTCCTGGAGTTTAGGTTTTGGTTTGGCTGGGATATTCATGTTTTTTGGAATGTTACAATTTTATTTCACGCAAAATATTTTTGGCACTATCGGTTTGCCTCCAACAGCGGCAACAAAACTGGCAACAAAAGAAAAGGAAGCTCAGGAAAATACGGCTCCAAATATTATCAGAGATCGAATAATAGCAGTAGTAATTTTTTCTGTTTTTTCTGTTTTCTTTTGGGCTGCATTTGAGCAGGCCGGAGGTTCGATGACTATTTTTGCTGAAAAATTTACACAACGGGAATTGTTTGGTAATACGGCTTGGATTTTTAAAATCACCGATGCTTTATTGACTATTATTCCATTGCTAGTAATTAGTTATGTTTTGTTAAAACTGTTTTCAAAAACAGTAAAAGAATACGCCTTAGGAAATAGTATTTTGTCACTCAGTTTTATTATTATTTGGGGGATTGTAATCTGGAAAATTAACAGAGATTTTTCAACAACTGAGACTGAAGTTCCTGCTTCTTGGTTTGGGATTTTGAATTCGTTATTTATTATTTGTTTTGCACCATTTTTCTCAAAATGGTGGGAGAGTAAATACAACATTTCAGGACCAATGAAATTTGGATTGGGGCTAGCGTTATTAGGACTGGGTTTTGGGTTTTTAGCCTATGGAAGTATGGGGATTACTTCTGATTCAGTTGTACGGGTAAGTATGGTTTGGCTTATTGCGGCTTATTTATTTCATACTTTGGGCGAATTGTGTATTTCACCTGTAAGTTTGTCTTATATCAGCAAGCTGGTACCGGCAAGCTGGATTGGAATTATGTTTGGAGTATATTATTTGTTTTTAGGAATGGGTAATAAATTAGCAGGTTCTATGGGAGGATTAATTGAAACGATTAGTCAACAATACAGTTTGTCTACTTTTTTCCTGTTGTTTACAATTATTCCAATAGGTTTGGGAGTGATTATGTTGCTGTTGTCTCCTTTGATGAAAAAAATAATGCATGGTGTTAGCTAAATTAGTTTTACTGGTATTGTTTTTGTGTAAATTTGTAGATAAAATAAATCATTATGAAAAAAATATATTTAATAGCTATTTTCTTTATTGGTCTTGTTGCAACTCAGGCGCAGGAATTAAAATGGTATACTGATGTTAAAGAAGCAGTAGCTGTTGGTAATAAGCAAAACAAACCTTTGTTATTGTTTTTCACAGGTAGTGATTGGTGTACATGGTGTATGCGTTTACAGAAGGAAGTCTTAACAACGCCAGAATTCACTAAATGGGCAAAAGAGAAAGTAATATTAGTAGAAGTAGATGATCCAAGAAGGATAGCCCAAGCGCCAGAGATTAGACAAGAGTATGATCAGATTAGAGGTGTGTTAGGGATTGTAGGGTATCCTACAGTTTATTTTGTTAGAGGTGAGAAGAAGGATGAAAAATTTAATTTACATGCACTTGGAAAAACAGGTTATGTAGCTGGTGGTCCAGTGGTCTGGTTAGAAGTGGCTAATGGAATTTTGAATCAAAAATAGGATTAAAAACAGCATTTAATTTAACTTATAGAATCCCTTTTCGGCAGTAGCGTGAAAAGGGATTTTTTGTTTTTCACAACTCGCTTTCCATTGTTTTAAAATGTATTTGTAATTAGAACCATCGGCAATAACTAATTTTGGTTTTAAGGATACTAGCATACGCTCCAGATTGATTTTTGGTGTTTGAGTAAGTAATACAATGTCCGGATTTGCATTTTTTGGAAAAATACCAATACTGTCCAAAATCAGAATTTTATTTCCCTTAAAATAAGCCGTGTGACTTAGCGATTCCTGTTTTTGTATGTGACTGAAATTACCAACCAAATAGGAATTCAGCATTTTGTTTTTTGCGGCAATACTATCATTCGAATAAAGACAAACTTCATTGCCGTTGCGTTGAACGATTAGTGTTTTTCTTTTCGAATTAAAAACAATCCATTCTTCTTGATTTTGAATTTGCCATTGGCTAAATAGTAAGGCCGATTGAAGTATGATGACTGAAAGCAGAACGAAAAGAAGCTTGTTGAAATGTGGTTTTTTTAACCAAATAATTGTTGCAATAATTAGTACATAAGAACAACTAAGCATTATGAAGTTAAACGAAATGTCTTTGATGATAAATTGTTCGAAAGAGGCAATGGTATTGATGATTTTATTTAGCAGAAGAATGCTCCATTCTAAAGGTTTTGTCAACCAAAAAGGTGTGAATCCCATTGCAGCTAATGACATCACAACAACACCTAAAAACATGATTATGCTAAGTAATGGAATGACAGCTAGATTAGTAATGAAAAACAATCCCGGAAATTGATGGAAATAATACAGGCTTAATGGTAAAGTGCCTATTTGTGCCGCAAATGAAACCGTCAGTATGTCCCGGCAGTATTTCAGTATTTTGTTTTTTGGTTTCCAATAAGAAGCCAGAATGGGCTGAAACCAAACAATAAAAAATACGGCAAGATAGCTGAGTTGGAATCCTACATCAAATAGAAAATAGGCTTGAAAAAGTAATATCAATAGTATCGAAACTAATAAGGTATGATAAATATTGACACTTCTTCGAAGGTGTAATCCTATGGCAACAAAAGAAAACATAACGACTGAACGAACAATAGAAGGAGACAGTCCGGCTAGTAATGCAAAAAAGAATAAACTTGTTAGTAGGATTGTTAGTTTTATGAAAGAACCTTTTCGAGTATTTGGAATCGGTTTTAGTATGAAGTTTAAGAATAGAAATATAAAACCTACATGCAAACCCGAAACCGATAAAATGTGTACGGCTCCGGCGTATTGATAGTCTTGAATGATTTCGGGGGAAATGTCTTGTCTTTGACCTAAAATCAACGCTGTTGCAACGGCGAGTGCTGTGTTGTTGAAATGGGATTTTTCTAAATTGGTGGTAATTCTTGTTGTGATTTTAGCAATGTAAAACCAAATGTCTTTCTGAGGCTCAGGACTTATTTTTATGTTTGCTGAATTGGCATACAACTGCGCATAAATTTGTTTGCTGTTGAGATAATTGCTATAGTCAAATTGATTTGGATTGTCTGGCTTTTTGTTTTTCTGTAAATTTCCTTTAATGCTTACCATTGTTCCAATTTCAAATGGAGTAGCTCGGATTTTTTTTGGAATATTTAATAAAATTCTTCCGTTATAATTTTTGTCGTCTATCGTTTGTATTAAGGCAATGTAGCGTTGATTGTAAATGCTGTTTTTTAATTTTTCTCTCAGAATTAGCGTAATGCGATGTTCTTTTTCAAAAACAGCTTTGTTATTACTGTAATTGCTTTTTTGGAAAGAATCGGTTTGGATAATCAAACTACTCATTCCGATTAAAAAGGAAATAAAATAAGTAAGTGTGGAAAAATAGAATTTAGTATGCTGATTGGTTTTTGGCCAAAAAAATAAAACAGTTAGCAATGCTAAGGAAACAGAAAGAAGTCCGAAAACCAATATCGGATTTGGATGAATGTAAAAAGAAATTAGGATTCCCAGTAGGAAACCTAATGTGATTTTTGCCAAAGGAAATTCGAGTACTTTCATTATTCTAAAGTACGAATTTTCTATAATGTTTTTTATTTTTTAAGGCAAAATTCTATTCAGTTGAGCAAAAGTTCTGTCGTAGTACGGTTCTTTAGTAGAGGAAATTATCACTCCTTTAGAAGTAGAAGAATGAATAAATTCCAGTTCGTCCTCCTTGGTTTCGATTACAATTCCCACATGGTTGATTTGACTTCTGTGGTTGGTTTTAAAAAAGATTAAATCTCCTTTTTTGGCTTTCGAAATATTTTTGCCTAAATCGGTGCCTACTTTAGATTGTTCTACCGAAGAGCGAGGTAGTTTGATGTCAAATTGCTTAAAAGTGGAGAAAACTAATCCAGAACAATCAAAACCTGATTTGGTCACACCAGCACTTTTGTAAGGAGCTCCAATGTTTTCGGATGCCGATTTAATAATTTGTTCCACTAGGTAAGTAGTGTTTCTTTTGTCTGTTTTGCTTGTTGCTACAGTGGTTGATTTACAAGAAGTAAAAATAATTGCAATCAGGATTAGGAAAAGGAATTGTTTTAAAAGGACTGTTCTACGCATTCAAATTGGCAATAATTAATTTAGCAGTTTTCTCGCTGGCTCCAGCTCCGCCTAATTTTTGCTCTAAAACATCGTATTTAGCCAAAAGATTTTTGCGGTATTCAGGATCCAGTATCTTATTTAACTCCTTTTTTATGGTTTTAGTATTGCAGTTATCCTGAATTAATTCAGTAACCACTTCTTCGTCCATAATAAGATTGACTAATGAGATGTATTTCAGGGTAATAATGCGTTTTGCGATTTGGTACGAAATCGAATTTCCTTTGTAACATACCACTTCCGGAACTTTAAAAAGTGCCGTTTCTAAAGTAGCTGTTCCCGAAGTGACTAAGGCTGCGTGAGCATTTTTTAATAAATCGTAGGTTTTATTAGAAATGAACTTGATGTTTTTATTGGTGATAAAAGTTTCGTAAAAAGCAAATTCCTGACTTGGAGCTCCGGCAATGACAAATTGATAATCAGGAAAATCATCGACTACGCTAAGCATTACCGAAAGCATTTTGGTAATTTCCTGTTTTCTACTTCCCGGAAGTAACGCAATAATAGGTTTTTCGTCTAAATTATTTTCGGCTTTAAAAGTTGCGGCTTCAATTGGTTTCTGATTTTGAATGGCATCAATCAATGGATGTCCAACAAATTCCACCGGATAATGATGTTTGTCTTCGTAGAAGTTTTTTTCGAAAGGCAAAATCACATACATTTTATCCACATCTCTTTTAATGGCTTTGATTCTGCTTTCTTTCCAGGCCCAAATTTGTGGTGAAATATAATAATGAGTTTTAATTCCAATTTCTTTAGCCCATTTTGCAATACGCATATTAAAGCCAGGATAATCAATAAAAATAATTACATCCGGCTGGAATTGGTTAATGTCTTCTTTGCAAATTTTAATATTGCCTAAGATTGTTTTTAAGTTAAACAGCACTTCTACAAATCCCATGAACGCTAATTCGCGATAATGTTTGACCAAAGTGCCACCCACAGCCTGCATTAAATCACCACCCCAAAAACGAATTTCGGCACTGGAATCTTCTTTCAAAAGTGATTTCATTAAATTAGAACCATGTAAGTCACCTGATGCCTCTCCGGCTATAATGTAGTATTTCATTTTATGCAGTTTCTTTTTAAATGCTAACCAAAATTAACCATTCCATCTTGAGGAATCAAATAAAGCTAATTTTTAATTTATTCATTCCAATTCCAGGTGTTGAGTTGTTGAGTAGCATGGTAGGCAGTCAAATCAAATTGTACAGGAACTATAGAAATGTATCCGTTGTTTAAGGCCCATTCGTCAGTATCTTCGCCTTGATCCTGGTTTACAAATTCGCCTGAAAGCCAGTAATAATCGCGTCCTTGTGGTGTTTTTCTTTTGTGAAATTTTTCCATCCAAAGTGCTTTCGCTTGACGGCAAATTTTAATTCCTTTGATTTCTTCTTGCTTCAATTTGGGGAAATTTACATTCAAAACCACGTCTTTCGGGAGTTTGTTTTGTAATGCTTCTAATGTTATTTTTCGAATAAACGGCTTGATTTCTTCAAAATTGGCATTCCAGTCAAAGTCTAAAAGTGAAAATCCAATAGCGGGAATACCTTCAATTCCAGCTTCAATAGCGGCACTCATTGTTCCCGAATAAATAACGTTTATTGAAGAATTCGAACCGTGATTGACACCTGAAACGCATAAATCGGGTTTTCTTTTCAAGACTTCGTTAACGGCTATTTTTACACAATCGGCAGGAGTTCCTGAACAGCTGTAAATGGTAATTGTGTCGTTTTCTGTCGAAATTTTGTTAAGATATAAAGTTTCGTTAGTAGTAATGGCATGTCCCATTCCGCTTTGTGGTTTGTCAGGAGCGACAACTACGATTTCTCCAATTTCAGACATAACAGCAATTAAAGCTTTGATTCCTGGAGCCGCAACACCATCGTCATTAGTAATTAAAATTAAGGGTTTGGTTTTATTCATGGCAATTTTATTATCAGAAAACGGTTTTTTTGAGCTTTAAAAACGGATGAAATACTAATATTTTAAACAAAGTAAACAAATTTAATTTAGTTGCATGATTATTGTGATTAAGAAAAAAACAATTTTATATCTTTAACAAAAAATTATGGAGGCCTTATCATTGTTGACTTGGTTTTTCCCGTAACTTAGTTTAAAAATTTTGGATGAATACTATTATTAGTCTTATGAAGAGAAATTATAAAATACTTCTTGCCGTTGCTTTTTTGTCGGTAACACTGTTTGCATTTAAATTAAAATCGGCTTCTGAGGCTGATCCGGATAAAGATAAATTACTTTTAGAATTATTGACTTTTGTTCTTGAAAAAGGACATTATAATCCTGCTACTATTGATGATAATTTTTCTAAAGGAATTTACAAAGATTATATTCAGGCATTAGATCCATCAAAACGTTTCTTTTTACAATCGGATATTGATGAATTTTCGAAGTATGAATTAGAACTAGACGATGAGTTAATTAATAAAGATTTGACCTTTTTTAATTTGACTTATGGGCGTTTGATGCAAAGAATGAAAGAAAGTCAGAGTTTGTATAAAGAAGTTTTAAAGACTCCTTTTGATTACAAAGTTGATGAAAGTTTTAATACTGATTATGAGAAAGCTCCTTATGCTAAAACAGATGTCGAATTAAAAGAACGTTGGAGAAAACAATTAAAATTGACTACACTTTCTTCATTGACGGATCGTTTGAAAATACAAGAAAATAAAGGAAAGTTTTCTAAAGAAGAAACAGGAATTCCTTTAAATCCACTTGAAGAAGGTGAGAATGCTAGTGCAGAAACTACTAAAAAAGAAACTCCAGTAGCTGATAGTAAACCAAAATCTTTTGAAGAACTGGAAAAAGAAACTCGTGAGAGTACTTCTAAGTCTTTGGATGAGTATTTTGGATTTATGAAAGATTTAGACCGCAATGATTGGTTTTCGGTTTATATCAATTCTATAACAGCTCGTTTTGATCCTCATACTAATTATTTTGCGCCAGAAGAAAAAGAGCGTTTTGACGTGAGTATTAGTGGAACATTAGAAGGTATTGGTGCTCGTTTACAAAAGAAAAATGAATATACTGAGATTTCTGAATTGATTTCTGGAGGACCAGCTTGGAGAGGAAAAGAACTTGAAGCAGGGGATTTAGTTATGAAAGTAGCTCAAGGAAATGCTGAACCAGTTGATGTTGTAGGGATGCGTCTTGATGATGTGGTGAAAAAAATTAAAGGGCCAAAAGGTACCGAAGTGCGTTTGACTATTAAAAAAGTGGACGGGACAATTAAAATAATTTCAATCATTAGAGATATTGTTGAAATTGAAGAAACTTATGCTAAATCAAGTATCGTTAACAAAAACGGATTGAAATATGGGGTTATTTATTTGCCTAAATTTTATATCAACTTCGAAAACAAAGACGGAAGAGACGCAGGTAAAGATATTGCTTTAGAAGTGGAGCGATTAAAACAAGCAAAGGTTGATGGTATTGTTTTAGATGTTCGTGATGATGGAGGCGGATCTTTGTCTACAGTTGTGGATATAGCGGGATTATTTATTGAGCAAGGACCAATTGTACAAATAAAATCGGCTGGTAGAAAGAAAGAAGTTTTGTATGACAGAGATAAAAAAATTGAATGGGACGGACCATTAGTAATAATGGTGAATAGTTTTTCAGCGTCTGCTTCAGAGATTTTAGCTGCAGCCATACAAGACTATAAGCGTGGAGTTATTATTGGTAGTAAACAAACCTATGGAAAAGGAACGGTTCAAAATGTAATCGATTTGAATCAGTTTGTACGTAGTAATGAGTTAGGCGATTTAGGTGCTCTAAAAACAACTACTCAAAAATTTTATAGAATCAATGGTGGTTCTACGCAATTAGAAGGGGTGAGTAGTGATGTGGTGATGCCAGACCGTTATTCTTATTTGAAAATGGGGGAACGCGATGTAGAAAATGCTATGCCTTGGGATAAAATTGATCCTGCTGATTATAACGTTTGGAACAACAATGGTAATTTTACTAAAGCCATTTTACATAGTAGAGAACGCATTGCTGCTAATCCACAGTTTAAATTGATTGAGGAAAATGCTAAATGGATTGATACTCGAAGTGAGGAAAATGAATATAGCTTAAATATTGATAAATTTAGAATTGCTCAAAATGCGATTGAAGATAAAGCTAAAAAATTCAAGCCTATTTTTGATTATAAAAATGATTTGAAATTTACTTCATTGCCTTATGAAATGGAGCAAATGAATAAAGACAACATTTTAAAAGAAAAAAGAAATCGTTGGCACGAAAGTTTGGCTAAAGATATTTATGTTGAAGAGGCGTTGAATGTTTTGGATGATTTACAAACTAAGGTTAATTTGAAGAATAGTTCATTACCGGTTAGTAAATTGAAAAAAGAAAAGTTAGCTAAAACGTATTAAAAACATCATAATAATTAAAAAGCGCTCTGGGAATTAATTTAATTTTCAGAGCGTTTTCTGTTTGAATTAGATACTATGAATATTAGATTTTTTTGGAGCACAATTGCTTTTGGATTCATTCTGTTGAGTTGTATGAAAAATGGGCAGCAGAATGTTAATTCGAATCAAACAATTAAAGATTTGAATTTCTATTTGCCTACATCGACTACTTTACAAATTATAAAACACGATTATTATACTTTATCGTATAACGAAAAAGCAGAACAGGCTGAGTGGGTGGCTTATGAGTTGAAAAAAAACTATATCAAAAACAGTGATTTTAAACGTCCTTTTTTTATAGAAGATCCGATGGTTGGGACAAAATCAGCCGATTGGAGAAATTATAAAAAATCGGGTTATGACAAAGGGCATCTGTGTCCAGCTGCCGATATGGAATTTGATATAAATGCTTATAATGATACTTTCTTTACTTCGAATATAAGTCCGCAAAATCCCGATTTTAACGGGGGTATTTGGAATAGATTAGAACAAAAGACACGTTTTTGGGCAGTTAAGAATAATGGACTTTTTGTTATTACAGGAGGCGTTTTGAAAGGCAGTTTGGAATCAATTGGCAAAGAAGATGTTCTTGTTCCGAAATATTTTTATAAGATACTGCTGAGTCCGTCAAAAAGGAATTATAAAATGATTGCTTTTTTGGTGCCAAATGAAAAAAGCAGCAAAGCTATTTTTGAATATGTTGTTTCCGTTGATAAATTAGAATCGATTACAGGAATTGATTTCTTTCCTAAACTGGAAGATAACATCGAAAATAGTTTAGAAAAAAATGTAGAATATAAACCGTGGTTTTATTAAATAAAATTGTAGTATATTTACCTCATTAAAAACGCTGAGGTGATTTTATATTAATAAAAAATCTATGAACAAATATTGTGTATTGGCTACAATTGGAGCTTCAAGTTTACATCGCGAATGGATTAAAAAAAAATCGTCCTTTGATTTACATTTAATCGTTTATGATGATTCCTATGAATTATTTAAAAATGACAGCCCTTATGTTACAGCATCTAAAGGTTATAAATTTAAATTGATATATGATTATTTATGTAATAATCCAGAGTTGATTGAACAATACGAATATTTTTACATGCCGGATGATGATATTTCAATAACAAATGCTAATATACAAAAGTTGTTTAGGTTTATGAAAAAATATCAATTGGCAGTAGCGCAACCCGCTATAGCTAATTCATTTTACTCCTACCAGCATACTGCAAAGTATAAAGATTCTATACTCCGTCATACTAATTTTGTCGAAATTATGCAGCCTTGCTTTTCTAGAGAAGCATTAAAAAAAGTGTTATTTACTTTTGACGAAACAATAAGCGGTTGGGGTATAGATTTTCACTGGGGGATAATCTTAAACTACACTGAATACAATATGGCTATTATAGACGATATTGATTCTATACATACAAGACCAGTGCAATCTAATCATCACCAAGAATTGTCTGAGTATATGAAAAAATATAATTTAAGTTTTGATATATATAGTTCTTAAAGATGAAAAAATACGATTTTTTAATTGTTGGGTCTGGGCTATATGGTGCTGTATTTGCACGTGAAATGACAGATATAGGAAAAAAATGCCTTGTTATAGATAAAAGATATCATACTGGGGGTAATATTTATTGCGAAAATAAAGAAGGGATAAATATTCATAAGTATGGCCCTCATATATTTCACACGAATGATAAAAAGATTTGGGATTATGTAAATTCTTATGTAGAGTTCAATAACTTTATATATTCACCCTTGGCGAATTATAAAGGGAATCTATATAATTTACCTTTCAATATGAATACTTTTTATCAATTATGGAATATAAAAAATCCTGTGGAAGTATTAGAAAAAATCAAGAATCAGGTTGATACAACAGGATTTATTCAACCATCAAATTTAGAAGAACAAGCGATCAGTATGGTGGGCAAAGATATTTATGAGATATTAATAAAAGGTTATACCGAAAAACAATGGGGCCGAAAAGCCGTAGATCTTCCTTCATTTATCATTAAACGATTACCTGTAAGGCTTACTTTTGACAACAACTATTTTAATGATAAATACCAAGGTATACCTATTGGTGGCTATAACAAATTAATTGACGGTCTTTTAGCGGGTATCGAAGTACGCACCGGAATTGATTTTTTGGAAAATCGTGCTGAACTTTCCGGATTAGCTGATTGTATTGTCTATACAGGTAAATTGGATGAGTTTTATGATTACAAATTTGGACATTTACAATATAGAAGCTTACGGTTTGAACATGAGTATATGAATCACCCAAACTACCAAGGTGTTTCGGTTATTAATTTTACCGAAAAAACAATTCCTTACACCCGTATTATTGAACACAAACACTTTGAATTTGGCAAACAACATGGGACAGTTGTAACCAAAGAATACCCTCAGGAATGGAAACCTGGTATGGAAGCTTACTATCCCATAAACGACGCTACTAACACCAATAAACTTAAACAGTACAATGAATTAGTAAAGAATGAACATAATGTAATATTCGGGGGAAGATTAGCGGAATATAAATACTATGACATGCATCAAGTAATTGCATCTGCACTTACAAAAACAAAGGCATTGAAAGAGACTTATTAATGTTGTTGTTATTTTTTATTCTTTTACAGGATGATATAACTTATTAGGTATTTCTCCAATCTTTTGATGAATAGGTCTCCATCTAAAAGTGGATGTTGCATTTTCTATTTCACTATTTTGGGTATAATTTCCAAAATAAAATTTATTTTCATTACCCTGAGAAACAAATTCTCCTCTCCCTCCAAAATCCATTAGATCAAATCCCGCCGCACTCAAGAGTGATGGAAATAGTACCTCATGATGACCTTGCCATCCATCTAATAATTCTTGATCAATAAAATTAAGCGCCTCTTTTGATATTCGATATATTGGATTAAAAGATCGCACTAAATATTCTGATTTTAGAGTCTGATCATTGTATGCTAATGTATGGCCATTGTGGATCATCGGCATATCTTTGTATATGAGAGCTTATAAAAGATTTATCTGAGTTTTCAAAATGGTTAAAAAAATGATCCCAATTTCCCGTATAACGAACATCATCTTCTATACACCAATAATAATCATAATGAGGATGCTCTTTATAGAATTTTAATAATGGAAAATGATTATTTCCTGGAATTAATTTCTCCCCTAAAGGTTTGTATTCAAGGCCAATTAAGATTTCATCCGAAAAATAAAAAACGTCTTTATCACTTATCTCCTTTTGATAGTTAGCCTCTTTTAGATGATATAAAAGGCGTGTTATATTTTTCTCGGAATTTGTTGCTGTTGCAATTTCATTAAAGGTATCAATTACAGCATTAGATAATCGACAGGATAGAAATAAAAACGCTTGTTTCATTAAGAATATGCTATTAAAATCTACAAAAATATAAGAATCTATGGCATAAAACGTTTTCAATTTTTTTTAAACTCCAATAACCATTTCTTATCATCAAACAATAGAAGAAAAAACTTTATCAAACCATTGATATAATGCCTTTTGTTTTTCTTCATTCTTAAAAGTCTAAATATTTAATTATTTTGAGTATTTCAAAAACGGGCAATATATTAATTTTGGTTTACCTCCCTGTCTAATATTTTTTCATCTATGTGACAAATTAGTTCGCTTGATGTTATAGGGTCTAATTTCCTTGTAAATAGACTTTTACTCTTATTTACGATGTTTTTGCTTTCAGTAGTTAAGACCCTTGGATTCAAGTATGGTTTATTCCATTTGATTAAGTGCAGATTATGATTGATTATATTATCTGTTATCTTTGGGTTATCACAATTCAATAGCAGAGTTTGAAAAAAACTTTCATCAGGAATCCTTACATAATTCTTGAAGTATGTTAAAAAGTCTGGATTTAATTTCAAGAAATCAAAAATAATCTTTATTGCATACATAGGAAGAGAAAGCCATTGTGATCCTCCATAAATATTCATCACTTGATTTATTTCCTCAAATGCTGGGAACCTTGGCAATCCGTTACGATACCATTTTTTATAAGGTATCTTAAAATGTTCTATAAATATTGTATTAATGTGACTTTTAAGATAGGCTTTTATATATACATTTGATTTAATTGGGTAGTCTTGTCCACTAAGTAAAATTATTCTTTGTGTAGTCTTATGATTGCGTTCAATAAATTTCAGTCCGTTCAAGGTGGCTTGTACTAACCCGAAACTACCCCAAGAAGATACACAACGATTAGATATAAAATGTACATTCTGGTACGTTTTTTCGTTATAAACTTTAAATTGATTTATTGAAACCTGTTTATCAACGTGGATAACAAAAGCTACCTGTTTGTCATTTAATACCTCTATCAATCTGAAAAGTTGAGCAGGGTCTTTGTGTACCAAGATTAAATAAACTATATTCATCGTGTTAAATTTTCAATATTTCATGTACGCATCATAGTGATGTACTTTGTAATAATTTTGGTTGTATTAACACAGTATGTTAATTTCTATTGTTTTTATTTTATTTCTTGATACATTTGAGCTATTGTGTCAATTTTGCTTAATCTCTTTTGGGCTATGTCAAACATATCTATATTATTAACTTCATCATTTTTGAGAGAAGAGGATATCGAATCTTCAATTTTCTTTCGAACAGAAATGTACGGATACATAACCATTTTGTGACTGGTCATTTCAGATAGTTTTAAATCGACAGTATCTTTTTCAGTGAAAGATTCTCTTAATATTAGTTCAAATATTGGACGAAACAAAATAATAAAAGGGGTTTGTTGAAATGTATCTATCCAAAAACGATTTTTTGTTACGGGAATAGCTTGGCCGAAAACACCTATGCCTCCAAACAAAATATTTACACCTTGTTCTGCAGCACCAATAATTGAGTTTAAGAGAATTTGTTTCGAATAAAACGGTGTGAATTCATGAGTGTTTTTACAAATAATAATAACATTCTCATCAGCTTCCATTGCCAACTGAACAATCTTGGTGATATTTCGCCATAGATGTATGGCTTCTTGCTCATCCTCAAAACACTCTAAATAATTGACAGTAAACTCGTTTCTATTATCGAATTGTTTTTTTATATGAGATAAACTGTCTGGGTGTTTAAATAAGTTTATTACATATGTAGATATAGTGAAATCTATGTTTGCTTCGGGTTTATTCATTTTTTTTTAACTAAATAATCCATAAAAAGTGGCCACTTTATCTAAGTGCATAAGTTTTTCGTTCCTTAGTCGATACAATTCGGTAATCCTTCCTTCCTCATTATTCTTTTGAGTAACGTCTGAGTATCCAAATTCTTTCTGAACAGATATAAATGGATACATAACAAAAATACCATCGGTGAGCGAAGATATCTTCATATCAGCAATGTCAGTTTTGTAAAAATCTATATTTAAAATTTTTTGATAGAATTTTTGGAATATAATCATAAATTGGGTTCCATTGAAACGGTCAACCCAAAATAAGTTTTTATCTACCTGTAATACTTGATCAAACCAGCTTACGCTACCGAGTAAGACATCAGCATCTCGATGTAAGGATTCGTCAATAGCACTATATAGCATCGAAGCACTATAACTTGTAGTAAACTGGTGGTCATCTTCACAGATAAGTACATATTCAAGACATTCTTCATTAGCTAGATTCACAATACTGTGAATAGTCTGCCAAAGTCCATATGATCCCACCTCGTCCTCTATAGCTGGAATAATAGTCAATGTAAATTCTTTCCTGTTTTCAAATTCAGAAAGAATATTGATTTTGCGATCCGTTCGTTTTTCGAGATTGATAGCATAAGAGGGTACTTTGTTTAATTTTTTCATAATATCAGGTAAATGTTCCTGTTTTAATGTTATATAATTTGATTACGATCAACTGATTATTTATAGTTGTTCCCTGTTCACTTTATTCTTTATTTATTGTAATAGTTTTTTCTTCATATATGAAATCGCCATTTTCTGCGATGCCTTCTATTTTTATTTTGTAGGTTCCGGCTTGATCACTGGTATAAAAATCAATACTCGTTTCTTTATTTTTGACTGCTGTTATAAAAGGCTTCCAAAAAACAGTGGACATATAATATTTTTCAAAGGTGTCTTTTAGTTTACTCTCATCCATACCATAAAATTCTCTAGTAGTATAGACACCTAGTTTATCTCCTTCCCAAAGACATCCTTGATAAACTCCTTTTGTCAATTTACCCGTGCTCAAAAATTCGTATATTTCTCCTTTAATGGGTGGCGGTTTATTGTCTGGATCATATGGCGAATGACCGGGGCAATTCAAATAACCGTTTACACAAATGTAGTCTCCGCATTTATTAGCTCCGTATGAGTACGGTTTATTTTTCCTTGTTCCTTTTACAACGACTTCTTTAAGCTGTATTTGAGATTTGTCATTACCTGTATCTAGTAAGGTTTTTTTACTACTTTGTGAGCTCGTGTTTTGTAATTGTGTATCATGGGTTGTCATTTTGATAGACTGCATCAGCTTTTGCATAGGGTCATCTATACGCATAGTAGTATAATCAATGGTACGCTTTCCTTCCATTACTTTTGCTTCTAGATATCCATTCTCTGTAATAACAATACTCTTTGGATCAGCTAAGAAAATTCCCGTTTTATCCGTTGGTATAAAATTCCACAGACTATCCTGCCTAATCAGTAATGTGAAAGGTTTTTTTATTTTACTTTTGTCTTTGTATTCTATTTGCCCTTTTAGTTTCAATCGTTCTAGTTTAGAAATAGAATCTGTAGAATTAGGAAGAGTAAGCTGCTGCCAAAGAGAGCGTTGCCCGCCCTTGATAAACAGCATGTTTTCTAAGTATTTCTGGTTATGATATAGCTCAGTAATGTTGCTATTCTCGTTGGTATCTTGGCTCATCAATGGAATTGTATAGAAATGAGAGACAATGTCGTTTTTTCGAATCGTATCTAACCTACTATTCTGCACGCATGACACGGTAAATATTCCTCCTAGAGGCTGACCACCAGCATCTGTTATTCTTAGTTTTGCTGATACTTTTTCTCTAACATTATAAGAATCTTTTTCTATAGTTATTACTGCCTTATTGTTGTTCTTGTAGTGTGCAAAGAATTGGCGTTCTGCCAAGGGCTGACCGTCATCATCCAAAAGCGTTAACGTATTCATGCCTTTGCTTACATCATTAAGTAATAGATTCATGCGTTTTTCCCCTTTTACCGCAATGGGTGGAGCTATCTTTGTTTCTTTAGTGTAGGCGTTAGTAATAGCAAGCCTAATTTGTTTGTCCTGCTGTGTACCAACACGAATGGATAAGGTATCACCCACTACAGCTATGGGTATTTCCAGCACAATACCTGTTGGTGATGGCTTTGGTAATGGGTATACATTTGGTGCTACTAATGCTTTATTATCCAAAACCTTCAACGTATATTCACTTCCGTTTTTTGATAAAATATTAAACCAGCCCAAGCCATGTTCATCAGTTTCTATCGTATCTATTGCCTTTTCGTTTTCTAACAGTAGTGCTTTTAGCTGTACAGCTCCCCCATTAGTTAGTCGTGACTCCCAAGCAACTTTACTCTGCAATCCCGTTACCAAATCTCCTCCCTCTGGATAAAAACGAATGTCAAATTTGGGTTGTCTTATAATTGGTAGTTTGACGTTAAAATTTAGATTACTCTTACCAATAGTTGTGGTAGTATAAAGTATATGATTAGAGGTTTCTACTTCTGAAATGGGTAATGCAATCGTTACTTGTTCAGTAGTGCCAATTTTTATCTTTTTAGGATGATTATTCCGCAAGTAATAAGAGATATAACTTTTGCTTCTGTCAGATACTGATGTATTAGGAGGGAAATAAACTTTAGCATCTATAAAAATAGAATCCATAACGGTTTTATCTCGAATTTTAAAATCAACCAATATAGAGGGTGACGTTCCGGTTTTAATGGTTATTTCTTTACGGAAAACGTGAATGGGTTTTCCTTGTTTATTGATTACATTGGTACAAGCCGTCAGCAGATAGTTACCGGGAGTTAAAGTATTGGGCAAAGTTAGGCTACCAGGGCAAAAACCGTTATTTATCAAATAGTTTTTCTGTAGGGATACAGCTGTGGTATCGTTCCTTTGCAGGGCTACTGACAATAAGTTGGGGCTTAACGTATCTGCCTTTTGAGACATTTCTATTAAGTAACCTGCAAACCAAATCGTTTCTGTAGGTAGATAAATACTTTTGTCTGTAGCAATGTACAGTACATCTCCAGGATTTGCTGCAGTATAACGTGCTATTTTTGTCCGTAGGGAA
>NZ_JAAAPM020000001.1 GCF_009909155.2 Flavobacterium undicola | reverse complement strand
AATTTTGTTTTAGGATAAACCGTTCTCAATTTAAAACAAGTATTTTTCATAAATCCATAGAAAGAATGGTGAATGCAAAACCGATTTATCAAAAAAACATAAAACAGATATTAAGTGTATAACTCAAAACTTTTAATCAAATTTTGGGTCTAATAAAAAAACGCTTAACTTAGTATTACAATAAAATCATATACAATGAAGTCACTAATTACAATAACAGTATTTCTCTTTTTTATGGGATTGTACTCTGGAAGGGCACAAAAGAACACTGTGATTGATAATTTCACTACTGAACAACGAAAACTTGTTCAGGAACAACGTGAGTTAATAAAAGCGAACAGAGAAGCATTCAAGGCATCACTTACCGCAGAACAACTTGCCATTTTAAAGGATGCAACCTTAAATCGACAAGAAAAACAAGCCGCATTAATCTCGACGTTTACTACAGTACAAAAAGATTTACTAAACGAAAACAAGGAAAATATTAAGGAATTAAAAAAGGATTTTAAAAACACCTTAACTAACGAACAGCGACAACAAATCCACGAACAAATGGGCAATAGAATTCGTGAAAATATAAAAGATTCCAGATTCCGTGATGTAAAACGTAACTAAATTTTTAATATTTTTATACTATTAAAGTAAGTGACTGAAAATTTCAGTCACTTACTTTTTAATTTTATAACTAAATGAAAAAACTCTTTTTACTTGCATTAATCCTCACATTTGCCTTAAAAACTTATGCCCAAGAAGCAAGTCCTAAAGAACAAGAAACCGATGAAATTATTGATGGACTATTAGAAAAAAATCAAAGCATTGAAGACTTTATAAAATCAATCTCTAAATTTCAATTTCTATATCTTTCAATGAATTATAACAACAAGACTTATTTTTCTGGTCGTGATATAGGCGTAAATCAATACAATTTAACTCCAAAAATCAGCTATCTTCATTCTTCAGGAATCTATGCCAGTGTCTCTGGTATTTACTATAGCTCCTTTAATCCAAAATGGGATTTAACTACCGCTACATTTGGTTTTGGCAAAAATTTTGGCAAACAAAAAATCTTTAAATACAACGCTTCTTATTCCAGATATTTCTACAACAACAATCTTAATAATGCCTATAGCAATGTGTTGAATGCGGGGCTATCGCTTCGAAACAAAAAAAGAAACTTTAACACACAGCTTTCAGTTTCTTATCTGTTTGGAAACGAAAATGGTCTGCAAATTGCCTCTACAAATTACGCTTTACTAAACATCATTAAAACTAAAAAAACACAACTGGATTTTAAATCCCAGCTGAGTATTGTAGCAGGAAATCAAACGATAGAATCATCAAGAACCTATTTCAATAATGGGTTTCCAATAACTGTTTATACCACTCATTCTACTTTTGATTTGATAAACACACAAATAAACATTCCGTTAGAATTAAATTATAAATCTTTTGATTTTGAATTGGGCTACAATATCAATTTCCCAAATGCCTTAAAAGGCGAATCAAATTTAAAAAACACCGATTACTTTAATTTTTCAATGGCTTATCTCATTAATTTATAACTAAAGTTATTTGTCAAATTTAAAAATACCTAAAGGAAAAAAGCTTATAAGAATGAGTACAAAACCTCATTTCTTATAAGCTTAATTTATTTAAAACAAATTTGTTGAACAATTAATTCATCAACAAAACAGCTCCATTACAAGGAATAGTTACTTCAATTTCCTGATTCTTTTTCAATTTTGTAGTGGTTAGATTTCCATTCAATTGCGCATCATCAGCGTATTGTTTCAATTCTGAACCTCCAGCAATCATAGGGAGTTTTACTTTAATTTTAACGGTTTCTTTCTGGGCATTGATTCCGGCCACATACCATTTGTTTCCATGTCTACGAGCTAATATGGCGTATTTTCCAGGATAACCATCAATAAAACGAACTTCATCCCAAGTGGTAGGTACTGCTTTCATAAAATCGATAGCCCATTGTGGAGCATCGGTTAAATTGTTTGGTGCCAAGGCAAAATGCTGTACCCCACTTTGAAACAAAACTGCCGTTGCCAAAGCATAAACATCTGAAGTCATTCGTTTCGAACCTTTGTTTGGCGTGTTTTTATCATTGTAAAATTTGTTCAGAGCACTTCCTCCAAAATCCATGCTTCCTACCGTATTTCGGATAAAAGTATGCAGCGTTGCGCTAAAAGCTTCTAAGCCGCAGCTTCCTTGTCCAAAAGAAAGATTCTCACTTGCCAGAACGGCTTCGCTTGAGGCATAATTAGGATACATTCTTTCCCAACCGCGAGGCAAAGTTGTTCCGTGGAAAATAACCATGATTCCGTAATCGTTAGCGTCATACAAGATATCTTCGTATAACTTCATCGTTTCTTGTTTGTCACCTCCAAAAAAGTCCACTTTGATTCCTTTGATTCCAATGCTTTTCATCCAAGCCATTTCTTTGCGTCGGGCAATCGTTTTATCCATAATTCCTCTCGGACTTTGAGGCGCATCATTCCAATATCCGTTAGAATTATACCATAAATACAAACCGACACCTTTGCTGGCCGCATATTTGGCTAAATCAGCTATTTTATCACGCCCTACCTGAGTATCCCAAAGCGCATCAACTAAAACGGTTTCATAACCCAAGTCGGCACTAAAATTGATATATCGTAGTTGTTCATCATAATTCATACTTTTATCCATACCAATAATCCAACTCCAGGTTCCCTTAGTGTATTGGTATTTTTGAGAAGCTTCATAACGAGGTTTCACCAAATCAAAAGGAACGGTGGTTGTAACGATAGGTTCCAATGTTTCTCCAATAGTAATCGTTCGCCAAGGTATTTCACCTGGAAGTCCAATTCCGGGAGTTGATGAACCAACTCCATTGTTTTCACCTTCCATTGGAAAGCCAATAGTATACAAACCTTTGTCGCGACCTATTAATCTACTAGCGCAATATTGACTGTCCACTCCAGTTTCTGAGATCAAGACCCAGCCGTTATTATTAACTTTGAAAAGACAAGGAAAAGTATAACCTTCACCTTTTCCATTTTCGCCCAAAGGCGCATCTATAGTATACGGAATCTCGTAACTAGGCATCGTTCTGGACCAACCCGCCATCGCTTTACTTTGAGCTGAAAGAAATGTAGTTGTTCCCGCAGGAAATAAAAACCCAGAGACTTCTTCCTTTACAACTGCTGAAAGTGTTCCTTTTTGTGGATATACTTTGTATCTAAAAGCCACATCGTTATTGCTCACTCTAAAAGTAATATCAATAACGGATTCTTTATTTTTTGTAAATGAAAACACCGTTTCATTGGCTACATAATGAACCTTGCTTTGTTTGATATTAGGCAATTCATAGCTTTCATCAATTTTGTTTTGGATTTGCTTCTCTTTTAGTTCTAAGCCTGTGCTAAAATCTCCTACATTGGTTTTTAATCCAATAGGCGATGGTTCTAAAAACAACTTTCCTTTGTAAGAAACACTATAAGTTGGCGTTCCATTATTTACGGTTAAGTTAACTGTAAGTTTACCGTCCGGACTCATTACAACAGCTTGTTGTGCTTGCGCATTAGCAACAAAAAAACTAAGTAACAAAAAGTAATACAATGATTTAAGATGAATAAATCGATGAGATTTTAAAATTGAAATGGTCATTTTTTAAATTTATAAATGGTTGGAAAAGCCAAAAATACCAAATATTTATTGGTTTCAAAATAATAAAGTGTAAATTATACACTATTTATTTAAAATGAAGAAAAAACTAACTAATACCTTTTTGACTTAATGAATTAAGTTTATGCTATTTCAACTATAAATCAAAATGCTGTTGTTTCCGAGATTCAGCCGTCCTTGCTTTCGCAGTCGAGTGTAAAATGTATGAAGAATCCGTAAAAAGAAAAACTGTTTGATCCGCCGCGGCGGAGAGTTTTTTTCTTTTAGGATTCGAAAACTAATTTGACCGACGAGAAAGCTAAGACTTGATTTTTTTGTTTCTTTTTTGATCAAGCAAAAAAGAAAAAGCATAAAAAAAGACAGCGGTCACTGTCTTTTAATATATCAAAAAATTAAATGGTTTATGGTTTCAAAACATCATTAGATGGTGCGTATTTTTTTTGCCATTCGGTATATTTATCGAGTGCTTTTTGAGGTTCATTAGTATACCAAGCATAGCCACTGCGACGCTCCACACTCACCTCAGCCAGTGAATACAACAACTCACTGTTGCGGTCGGAAAACAAAGGTTTATCAGTACCCAACTCATAATAACGGGTCCAAATAGGCGGAGCTGTCGAATCGACTACCACTCTAACATCGCGTTTTACTGTTTTGTATTTTGATTCGAATGCGTCAATATCAAAAGATTCTATTCGGGTGTTGTAAATTTTAGAATCAGCAAACCATTTTACAGCACTTTGAATCGACTGAACAATTCTTTCGCTTGGATTTTTAATTTTCATCAAAAACAAAACAATACCAACACTTTCGGCATTACAAATACTTGGCGGTTCAAATTTGCGTGCCCAGGCGGGAGCCAAAGTCTCTTCGTCATGTTGCTGACACCAGGCGGTAAGTCTGCCCTTATCCTTAATTTGCATGTTTAAAATACAATCAATTCCTTTATTGTAAGACTGCGTCACTTTAGACCTTAATGCTGTATCTACAAAAGAAAAATTGGGATTATTATTGACTATTTTGTCTAACAAATTGATAATTCCCATATAAGCGCCATCGTTGAAAGTAATATGACGACTGTAATTTTTTTCCAAAGGAAAATATTGTGGCCAGCCTCCATTAGCATATTGCGCATCAAGTATAAACTGAATTCCTTTTTCACAGGCTACTTTGTACTTTTCAATTTTAGTCGCAGTATAAATCTGAGCTAAATAATACACATGGGTATAAGTGGTTTCATTGTCAAAAGTAGTATGTAAAATAGCCTTGGTAGATGCTACTTTTTCGACTTGTTCTGGAGTTAAAATCGCCTTCATATCATAATTCTTAGGCCAGCCACCATTGGCACGCTGAAAAAGAATCATATTATCGGCAATTTTAGTGTAATCAGATTCGGGATATTTAGGTTGATTAGGAACTGGATCTACTAAATTAGTTGCATCTTTAATTCCGTACCAATGCCTTTCACTATCACCAAATGGTTTTGTAGTGATAACATCAGCATCTTTCTTATCCGATTGGGCATTTATAAAAGTACTCGATAACACGAATACGATAAGAAATACCAAAAAATTCCTTTTTGTTAGGGTCATGGTTTATATTTTTAGGGTTGGTTATAACTTAGAGTGTTAAAAACTGATTTGGTTTAAGCGCTTGGGGCGAAATTTGTATTTTATAAATAACTCCTTTAAACCAAGTGACTTTATTCATTCGTACACCAATGGAAGCCTGCCCTTGTTCAATAGGATTAAAAGTATAATTTTGCTGTAATTCCTGAGTTCCATTTACAAAGGTGGTCAAACTATTGGGTGTAACCACAAAAGCCACGTGATACCATTTCCCTAAAGGATGAATCAATTCTTCCTTGGCCAAAGCCAACTTCACTCCTCTCGAAGCCACAAAACCATCAAAATACCAATTGCTATCTACCACACGAATTTCTAACAACATTCGGTCGCCTGTAATTTCACCTATTTGCAAAATACGTTGTTCAAAAACACCATTGCTTTCTGGTTTAAAAATCATCTCGACAGTGAAGGATTCTATACCTTTTAGCGGCATTTCTTTTAGAAACAAGGCATCGTCAATTCCATTAAAAGCAACTGCATTTCCATAAGGAGAATTAAAAATTGTTGGATTTCCTAAAACAGTGGTTTGATCTGTTTTGTTTTGAAGCAAAGCTGCAACAAGCCATTCTGTCTTTTTATTCTTTTTAGTATCCGTAATTTGAGCTTTCGAAACAAAAGAAAAAACCATAAAAAGCAACGCTGTAAATACCGAAGTTATTTTCATTTTTTTAAGGTTTAAGGCTGTCTGTATTTAAAAACGAATATTTTCTAAATGCATTATGGGATAAAAAAATCTCCAGGGTTAGCTAACTCTGGAGATCTTAATTTGTTTATTTTATGTTTAGAATTTTACAGCGCCTTTAGGAACCTTTTCTCCGATGAAGGTTTTCTTAGAAAAATCAGTATTTGCCGAAGAAGACAATACAATTTTATCAGAAGCTTCTCCATTGATACTAACCGCTTTTGCTGATGTTGAGTTAAACTCAATATTTTTAAGCGACATATTTTTAACATTATAAACATCAAATATCGCACTGTCTTTTATATCCAAACTAACATTACTGATTTTAATACCATTGGCATCAACAATTGTAAAGCCTTTGTCAGCCTTTGCTTTCAAATTAGAAATTTCGATGTTTTCCAAATTCATTTCAGGCAAACCTTGTAAAAATACTGCTTGTGCAGCTCCTGCAATGGTGATGTTTTTGATAATAATATTTTTAAACTGTGGCGTTTTTTCATCAACAGGAATCATCTTATTCACAACAGGAGTTCCTCCTTCTTCTAAAGTTTCAGCAATAGATTTTCCACCATAATAAAGATCGAAAGAAATAGCTTGTGACGGAATATCAGTCATGAATATATCCGATATAAAAATATTTTCAACAACACCTCCACGTCCACGGTTACTTTTAAAACGCAATCCCACATCAGTTCCCATGAAAGAACAATTAGATACGTGCATGTTTTTTACACCACTGGACATTTCACTACCTACAGTAACACCACCGTGACCATGATAAACGATATTGTTTCTGATAATAATATTTTCGCAAGGTTTCTTACGATCACGACCGTCTTTATCCTTTCCTGATTTGATACAAATAGCATCATCACCTACATCAAAACTGGAATTTTCTACCAGTACATTTTTACAAGATTCTACATCAAGACCGTCTCCGTTTTGAGAAAACCAAGGATTGCGAACCGATACATTGCGAACAATTAAATCCTCAATCATCAATGGATGAATATTCCAAGCTGGAGAATTTTGGAACACAGGCCCATCAAATAAAACTCTTTTACTGTTTTGAATGCTTACCAATACCGGACGAAGAAAATCATGAATAGCCTCAAAATCTTCTTTGGTTTTTAAATCCAAACGTACATTTTGATCAGCTCCTACAGACGCTTTCATAAAAACTTCCGAAGGATACCAACTTTCTTTCTTCTCATTAAGAACGCCACCTGAAGCAACAAATTTCTTCCATTGCCCTTCTGTTAGTTTACTCTTTTTAACTTGTCTCCAAACTTCACCTGAACCGTCCCAAACTCCTTTACCTGTAAAGGCAACATTCTCTAGATTTTTACCATAAATAGGCGAAATACAACGCCAGGTATTTAATCCCTCAAAACTAGTTTCTACCAATGGATACAAACTTTTGTCTGGTGAAAATTTAATTAAAGCACCCGTTTGCGCATGCAATTCAAGATTGCTTTTCAAAATGATTGGTCCTGTTAACCAAATCCCGGGAGGGATAATCACTTTTCCACCTCCTTTTTTAGAAACGGCTTCGATAGCCTTAACAAATGCTTGAGTATTTAAAGTTTGGCCGTCACTTACAGCTCCAAAATCTTTGATATTTACCGAATTATTTGGAATAATTGGTTCTTTAACAATAGCCATTTTAAATTCAATCCCTTGATATATTCCATTGGATTTTGAATTTTGCGCTACACTATTTTCTGACCAGCTACAAAGCATGGTAACAACAGCAATAAGTACTAATTTAGTTTTCATTCTTGTTTTATTTGGGTTGTTTTTTTGGTTTCAATAATAAATGTAATCGATTGCCTTACAAATATATTTAAAATTAATTGTATTCTAACGTATCTTATCTCTGAACTCTGATTTTTAACAGAATGAATATTTGAAACTGCTTGTCTTTTGCGATAAGCTAAACTTCTAAAACACCTTTTTTTAATTTGGAAAAACAAAAACCCCTCTTTCCAATAACCAGAAAAGAGGGGTTTCCTATTTTATAAAAAATGGAATTAGGCTACTTTTTTCACCTTATGCCCAAAGACACCAAAGTAAAGAATAATCAGGAAGCACACTAATGGAATCAAATATCCCGATTGAATATCATCATGATTTATATCAATCAAGGTTCCCATTCCGTATGGTAAAATAGCTCCTCCCACGATAGACATTACCAGCCACGAAGAACCTGTTTCGGTATTGCTTTTCAAACCTACTAAACCTAAAGAGAAAATCGTTGGGAACATAATCGACATAAAAAATCCGATCCCACCCAACGCATAAATTATATAAATTCCTGATCCATAAATGGCAACTAAACAAAGTAAAACGTTTACTATACAATAAATAGAAAGCAATACATAATCTTTGATAAACTTTAAAAAGAAGGTTCCACTAAATCGACCTAGCATAAACATAAAACCATAAGCAGTTAAGTATAAAGCCGCAGTTTTTTCATCTAATCCAGCTTCTTTTTGAGCTATTCGGATAAAAAAACTAGTAACACAAACCTGTGCTCCTACATAAAAAAATTGTGCTACCACTGCCCAACTTAAATGTGAGAATTTCAAAACAGAGAAAAAACCAGGTTTAACTTCGACTTCTGTGTGTTTAGGTTTCATCGATGGCAAATGCATGAAATAAAACAAAATTGCCACTAAAACTAATATCGTTCCTAAAACAATATAAGGCAATTTTACTGCAGCTGCTTCAGTTGCTAAATAACTCAATCTTTCCACTTCAGGCATAGCTGCCATTTGCTCAGGAGTATGATTGACCCCCGAAAGTATAAAAACACCTCCCAAAAAAGGAGCTACGGTTACAGCCAAACCATTAAATGAGGCAGCCAGATTCAATCGTTTAGACGAAGATTCTGCCGGACCTAAAATAGCTGCATAAGGATTCGCACTGGTTTCCAGAATCGTTAATCCGCAACCAATGATAAATAAAGCAATTAAAAAAAGTTCATAGTTTCTGGTATCTGCTGCTGGCACAAAAAGAAATGCTCCTGCGGCAAAAACTAATAAACCAGTAATGATACTGTTTTTATAACCTATTTTTTTAATAATCATTCCAGCTGGAATCGCCATTATAAAATAGGCAAAAAAGATAGCAGTATCAATCAAAGTCGATTGTCTATTATTAAGCTGGCAAGCTTTTTTTAAATGCGGGATTAAAATACCGTCTAAACCGTGAGCCATTCCCCAAAGGAAAAACAAACTTGTTATTAAAATAAAAGGCAACAGATAATTTGGCCCTTGTCCTTTTTCTGTAGGTACTTCATGTATATCACCCATTTGATTGGTTACTTGCATAATTTATATTTATTGGTTGGTTAATTTTTTCTTTTTACCAGTAGCAAATGGTCACACACCATTACTACTTCGCCTCTTTGGTTAATAATTTCCAAATGTTCAGTCACCGTTCCCATCTCCGGTCTTTTGGCATCGCCTTTCTCTGAAATGGTAATCTCTGAGTGAATTGTATCGCCAATATGTACCGGTTTCACAAAACGCATTCTATCATACCCCTTAGAGAAAGCTTCCGGATTAATCTCTGATGCCGTCAATCCTACCCCAATGGCAAGCACCATCGTTCCGTGAGCAATACGTTGTCCAAAAGGCTGTGTTTTGCACCATTCTTCATCCATGTGGTGCGGAAAAAAATCGCCTGTGTGTCCTGCGTGCACCACAAAATCAGTCTCTGTGATGGTTCTCCCCAGCGTCACGCGCTTCTCTCCTAATTGGTACTCTTCAAAAAATGTTGACTTAAAATACATATCGAGTTATAAGTTTAATTGTAAATAATTTTTGGGCGTTTTAACACGCTTTCCGCTGTATCTTTTTATTTTGTCCTTCGACAAGCTCAGGATGACAAAATAAAAAGGATGCCGCTTCAATCGTTAACGCAGCCGTTTGTTGCTATAAATCACGTTGTGGAATTCCACCATTTTTGTTGCTAATATAACAGGCTTCTACCACTTTCATAGTACCCAGCACATTTTCTACACTAGCATACAATTCAGTATCCGAACCTTCTTTGTAACGCATCAGGTTAGCCATCGTACCCACAAAAGCTTCCGGAAACCAGGAACCTTCCAGTTGTACTTTCTTCCATTCGTATTGTCCAGCTTCATTTTGAACTGAATATTCAAAAACATCTTCCAGACCAGCCGGATAGTTCATCAACAAGCCCATTTTAGCTTTGATAGCACCCTTAGTTCCTTCCCATTTAATGTAGCTTTCTTCATGTTCCGATCCAAAATGATGATCGTGATTGGTATTGATTACCGCACGCATCGTATCGCCATAATCCAAAATAATAGTCGAACGCGAAGACGATAGATCCTTCAACGGATGTCTCCAGGTTTTAGCCAAAACACTTTTTGGATCTCCAATAAACGAACGAATACAATCCACATAATGTACACTGTGGAATAAGATCTCTAATCTAGGATGTACTTTAACCAATGGAAACAATTCCCAAGGCGTATTCACAGTCACTTTGAACTCCAAGTCATACAATTCGCCAATGATTCCTTCATTAATTAAATGACGAGCCGCCGACACAAAAGGAGCAAATCGCAATTGGAAATTAATAGCGCCTACCAGATTCTTTCTTTCACAAACTTCCAGGATTTCTTTGGCTTCAGCCAAATCATTTCCCATTGGTTTCTGAATCAAGACCGCAGCACCATCAGGCAACTGCTCCAATATTTCAATATATTGTTCCGGCATAACGGTAATATCGTAAACAGCATTGGCAGGAGCATGTTGAACAGCATCCGCCACTGTTTCAAAAGCATGAGGAATCCCAAATTCAGCAGCCATAGCCTGGGCTTTGGCAAAAGTTCTGTTGGTAATCCCAAAAACTTCGAATCCTGCCATTTTATAAGCAGGCAAATGCGCATCTTTTACAATTCCACTAGCGCCAATAATTACTATGGGTTGGTTGGTTCTTGGCAGTTCTGGTCTATAAGGAATTTGCATAATTATAGTATTTTTTCAATTTCAATTTGTGTGTTTTTTAATAAGTCAGCCGATGGAATGTTGTTTTTCAATGCCTGTAAAACCATCTGGTCTATCAGTATGGCAATGTCTGGCCAAACTGCTATTTGAGGCAAAGTCAACGCATTCTCGTGCAAACTTTCTAACTTGTGGTAATAAGGAATGGTGGCGTTAATTTCGGCATCTTTCCATGTCGATTTTCTGCAGCCGATTCCGCCTTCATTTGTCAATAATTTGTCACTTTCGGCAGTGGTGGCAAATCGTAAAAAATCATAGGCTAATTTTTTATTTTTACTTCCTGCTCCTATGGTGTATAACCAATAGACATTTAGTGAAGCGGTTTTTCCACCAACAGCAAAAGGCAGGGTGGTAACATCTACTTTTCCTTTTACTTTCGATTCGGCAATAACTTCACACATCGAAGCAAAACCAAACCAGTTAATTGTCAATGCGGCTTCTCCATTGGCGAAAGCCATTCCTGCTTCGACCGAACCAAAATCGGCAGAACCGGGATGAACGGCAGCCGTATTTTTAACAATATAGCGGTAATAATCTAAGGTATCAATTGCTGCTTGTGTGTTGATGTTTATCTGATTTTCGGCATTCAACAAGGAACCACCACGGGTCCACAAATGCAAACAAAAGTCGAAAACCATGTTGTGCCCATCAGGATAATTGGCAAAAACGCAGCCGTATAAATTTTCGCTTGGACGATTAAAAAAAGTAGCGATTTGCTCGAATTCCATCCAGGTTTTAGGTGGATTCAATTCGTAACCAAACTGCTTTTTAAAATTCTCTTTTTCTATCGGATCTTCGAATAAATCTTTTCTATAAATCAAACATTCAGGACCATCGTGAAAAGGCAAACCATAAATCCCCCCGTCAATTTCCTGTAAATGTAACAAGGAATTGTGCCAGCCTTCAGGGAAATCCTGAGGTGCTTTTTTAGCAATAAAAGGCGTTAAATCCTGAACTGCATTGGCCTGAGCCGCATCAAAAATCCAGTCGGTGTTAATGTGGGCAATATCCCAATCGCCTTTTTTCAAACCGCCTTCGCTAATGGTTTGCTCATACAAATCATGCAATTCCATTGGCACCATTTCGACCGAAATACTGATATCGTTTTTTAAACAAAACGCATCCCATAGTTGCTGCATGGCGCTTTCAAAAGGCCCAAATTTCCTAACCGCGATTCTAAATGTTGTGTTTTCCATTAGCAAAGATTAAATTCTTTTATGATGCTTTCGTTATCCTGACCCAACTTTGGCGAAGCTTTACCCGAAGTAAACAATTCTCCATCAATTCTAATAGGACATCGGGTGGTTTTATAATTATAGCCATCAAGCATTTCCACTTGTTGAACAAAGTCTAAAACCTGAAATCCTTCCTGAGCAAAAAGCTGCTCATAATTCAATACATTGGCACACCAAATATCAGCCGGTTCTAAAATATTTAACCAATATTCTGAATCCTGCGTTAGTAAATGAGCTGCCAAAATGGATTTGATATCGTCTCTTAAAGTAAATTTATTTTCTGGAAATTGCTTCAATGCTTCACAAGATAACAATTCAGCTAAAACAGGAATCGACCCCATGGCCAAACTCATGTACCCATTTTTAGTCTGGTAAATTCCGTAAGGCGCACCTAGATAAGCATTGGCATTGTTTGTTTTGGTTCGAACAGGCAATTCGCCACCGTCATTGAAGAAAGTGGTTATAGTTTCAAACTGAAAATCAAACGCCGATTCCAGCATACTTACTTCTACCAAAGCGCCTACATTTTGAGTCACTTTTCGATACAAAGCAGCCAAAATTCCCTGAGTCAAATGTGCTCCCGCTAACATATCCACAATGGACAATCCCATCGGAACCGGGCCATCGCCTTCGTTTCCTGTTAACCAGGTCAAAGCCGTTAACGATTGCAACAGTAAATCCTGTCCCGGCAAATCTTTAAAAGCACCTTTTGTCCCAAAGCCACTTATCGAGGCATAGACTACATTAGGATTTATCTTTTGTACTTCTTCATAACTCAGTCCAATGCGTTCCATAACGCCTGGTCTGAAATTATGCATCACCACATCGGCTTTTGCTAATAATTTCTTCAATTTTGCTAATTCTTCCGGCTGTTTGAAATCAATAGCAAAAGATTCTTTATTTCTATTTATCGTATGAAAAACGGAGGATTCTCCGTTCATGATCAAATCCGAAGTATATAAGGTTCTGCAAATATCACCTGTTCCGGGTTTCTCGATTTTAATGACACGAGCACCCAAATCGGCCAAGCGCAAACTTGCCGAAGGCCCCGAAAGAAACTGGCTGAAATCTATTATTAAATAATCTTCTAATGGTTTCATCTTCTAATTTAAAATAGTTTCCTGTATCATTTTATTCTGCTCTCCTACTTTTGGTGCTGCTTTAGAACTTGTCAAAATTTGACCATCTAACTGAATCGGACTTCTGGTAGTAACTATCTTTTTGTTCTCTGAATTTTCAATGGTTTGTTTCATTGGCATACCAAAATCAATTTGATCCAAATCCTGATAATTCAACACTTTTCCACACCAAACGCCTTTTTCCTGCAACAATTGCAACCAATGGTCTGTCGTTTTTTGTGCCAATCGTTCACTCAAAAGTGTTCTGATTGCATCGCGGAATTCAAACCACAAGTGTTTTTCTTGGTACTTTTCGAGATTTACTTCTAACAATTCACTGATGAACATTAAGTCGCCCATAGCCAAAGAAAGATAACCATCCTGAGTTTTATACACTCCATAAGGTGCGCTTAAAAAAGCATGTGCACTTCCTGGAACGTCACCTCTTTCCTGTAATTTTCCACCATCATTCAAGTACGAAGTAATGGCTTCAAACTGAACATCTAAAACGGATTCGATTAAAGAAACCTCAACCAAAACACCTTTATCAGTTTTCGCTCTTTTTAATAATGCAGCCAAAAGTCCTTGTACCAAGTGATTCCCACACATAATATCAGCAACCGATAAACCAAAAGGAACCGGCCCCTGACTATTTCTTCCGCTTAACCAGGCTAAACCGGATAATGATTGTACTAATAAATCCTGTCCCGGTTTTTTAGACCAAGGTCCTACTTCGCCATAACCGGAAACTACTCCATAAATAATTTTTGGATTGATAGCAATGGCATCGGCGAAAGCCAAACCAATTTTATCCATCACACCCGGTCTGAAATTATGAGTCATAATATCAGCCTTGGCAATCAGTTTTTTGACTAATTCTAAATCGGCTGGATTTTTAAGATCGGCTGCAAAAGAATCTTTATTTCGATTAATGGTATGAAATAACAAGCTGCTTTCGTCTACAAATAAGTCTTTGATACTCAATTGGCGACAAGCTTCTCCTTTTACAGGTCTTTCGATTTTAATCACTCTAGCCCCTAAATCGGCGAGCTTTAGTCCTGCTGAAGGTCCTGCCAAAAACTGGCAAAACTCTAAAACAACTACACCTTCTAAAGGTCTCATACTGTTGCTGGATTAAGCGATTTTACATACAAAGCATCCATTGCTTCAAGCACAGCCACCTCATCGCCACCGTTCATCAAATAATCACGCACTAAGTCGCCAGCGTGATCTTGAAAATACATGTGCCCTGAATATCTTGGACGCAAGAAAGCGCGCTCTAAAGCAGGCAAGGTATTCTTGAAATAATCATGAGTGATTTGGTTGATTCTATCGCTTTTCCAAGCTTGTAAATGTCCCGGTTGCCCCCCATTGTCAGCAAAAATATTTTGTTGAACATGGGAAGAACCTGTAAATTCAGCATATTTCAATGCTTCCGGAAGGTTTTGACTGAAAGCAGAAACAGCTAATCCTGTTCCTCCTAATGAACTAATCATAGGTTGATCGTTCAACTTTACTAAGTCGTAAAAATGAAGTAGATGTTTACTGTAACCAATTCTTGAATAATTAGAATAACCGTAAGCAAATGGGCAATACGCAATTTCATCTGTATTTACCATCGCTTCGTACACCTGAATTGGATTTCTGTTAAAATTAGCCGAATCCATCAACTGCGCTAATTCGCGGTGCATCTGCAAAGCTTTAATTCCTGTTTCATTTGAAATTACTTTCTCCTGAGATAGAAAAGGGGCTTCGCCCAAACTACAACAAAACGAATAAAAACTCATTAATGAATCTACCGGAATTCCAGAAAAAGCAACCAATCCTTTTTTGGCTAAAGCCAATAAATCTTCGTAAGTTTCCGGAACTTTCGAACCTTTACTTTCTAAAATATCCAAACGAGCTGCCGCCACTGGCGTAGCCGCATCGATAGGCAAAGCCCAAAGTTTGTTGTTAAAAACATAACTTTCGTATGATTTCCCTACGGTATTGACTTCCTGATCTTTTATATATTCGCTTGAAAAATGATCCGACAAAGGAACAATAGTATTAGTATGCGCACCAAAACCTGTCCATGGATGATCAATTACCAATAAATCAAATCTTTTAGCTAAATCCTCAATTGAGGCATCAGCAAATTCTTGTAAACTTCTTTTTTCCCAACTAATTTCTACATCTGGATACAGCTCCGTAAAACGCTGAGCAGTAGCAACCATTGGCAAAAGCCCTCTCGTATGGTTCCATGTAATCCCTTTCAATTTCTTCATTTTTTGACTTTTCAATTTTTTTATTAGAATACAGATTTCCAAAAATTAAAATTAAGAAAACTAATTAATTCTTTTTTATCCGTTATTATCTGTGTTCTATCTATTTTTTTCATTTTAAAACAACTGTGAATATAGTTATTAAAACGTCAATTCGAGTGTTTTTTTGCAACATAACGAAACAAAAAACACTCGAATTGGTATATTGATTTTATATTATAAACCCTAGTGCAGTATAAATATCTTTATAACCACCCCGCCCGTTGGGCACCCCTCCAAAGGAGGGGAATTTCGAGCGCCATTCCCCTCTTTTAGAGGGGTGGTCGAAGACCGGGGTGTTTTAAATACCTTTTATTACACTGCTACATCCCCGCAAAAGTGAACTTGAATTCCTAGTTCTTGTAAGGCTGCGGCCTTGATTCGGCAACATTTATTCGCTTCTGATTCGTTTTCAGCATACACCACCTGAATGTGATTCGCCTTATGACGTCCCATCATTTGGTCGCGACTCACACCTTTTAAAATAGCATTCATAATAGGCCATTGTGGCGTAGTCATATTCCATCTTCTATCTAGTTCTTCTTTTGGTAAATCAACACATTCCCCAATTCCCAAATCACAATGCAAGGCATCATCCATCACATAAACGCGACTCCAAACAATGGAACCCGGTTTACTCACTCCTTTTACACTTCCACCGCCTAATCTAAAATACATCTCAGGCTGTCTTTCACTGGAAGTTCCTTCATAACCACCTACAAAATGTTCCGGTGGTGCTGCTCCACTGATTAGAAATACCCAAACAAATCCGTCAACAGTTTCGTTTTTAAAATGCTCTCCATAACGTAAATCGTGTAGTGTATTCTCTCCTTTCAATCCCATAGAACGCCATAAATTATAGGTTACTAAAGCATCAATTCCGGCACATTCATCCACTTCATTAAAATGCGGCAAAGCTTCACCAGCAAACAATTCGTTGCCTTCTTCATCAAAAACTGGAGGTCTGTTTTGATTGTTCAATAAACCTTCAACCAAATCACTGGCAGGAACTAAATCCTTCAAGCCTTGTTGGTATTGAATTCCGATAGTATCACAACCAAATTCAGCCGCAATTCGCACCGCTGCAATGTACATTTTGCATTGTAAAAGCGTTTGATTTTTAGTTAATTGAGTCACTTCATCCGTTCCCCAATTGAATTTCATCCCTTTATCCAGCAACCATTGTAAAACAGTTTCCGCTTCTTCGTCCTTCACCGTTAGCATTTTAGCGTAAAGCGAAGATTGAGATAATCTTTCTTTATAAATACCTGTTGGATGCAACAAATGATCCGGAACGATAGCATTGAACATTCCCATACAACCTTCGTCAAAAACTCCCATAATGGCTTTTTCTTTTCTAAAAGCTTGGGCAAATGCAGTTCCTTTTGCTAATTCGTCCGCAGGAATAAGTGCTTTATCAAATGCTCTTACGTGGCTGAAATCGGGTTGAATTGTAGCTGTTTGCAACCAACTTTTCAAATTACTTTTAAAAAAATCATCACTAAAATCTACACTCCAAAGTGTGCTGTATTCCACTCCGGCCTTAGTCAAAGAACCATTTAAATTTAGCATTCCCACTAATCCTGGCCATTCGCCACTCCAGTTAGCCACTGTTAAAATAGGTCCTTGATGTGTAATTAAACCTGCCAAAACATGGTGTGAATATTGCCAAACACTTTCAGCAACAATTAATGGTGCCGTTGGGTCAATGTTTTTAAAAACCTGCATTCCCATTTTTTGGCTATCAATAAAACCATGCTGTTTTTTCTCATCATAGGCGTGCGCTCTGATAATTTTTCCTCCTGCTTCGGCAACAGCTTCTGATAATAATTGTTCCATTTGGGCTTGTGCATCCCAACATACTTGATTTGCCCCTAAACGCAAATCGCCACTTGCTACTAAATAGATGTTCATATTTTTAAATTATTTATAAGCAATAAAACACAAAGACAATTTGAATTTGCTATTCAAACTGTTTTGTGATATGCTATTAAGGTTTATTTATTTTTCTTAAGAACAGCAACCAACTCTGAATTGAAACGGTTGCAGTCTATATTCAAATATGCTAAAATTTAAGCTTAGCCTCTTATTATTTATTTGCATCTATTTATAGGATATTATCATAAAAACATTTGTAATTGTAAAAATTACACTAATTTAGCATAATTAATCCAAATGCATTGTTTATGAAGCCTTTATTTCACAAAGTTCCTACCAGCATTCAAAGTTCTTTTGAAGTGAGACACAACAAAGAACCTAATTTTGGTAAGATTTGGCACTACCATCCTGAACTGGAATTGCACTACGTGATCAAAGGTGAAGGAGTGCGCTTTATTGGCGATAACATTAGTAATTTCGGTTCAGGAGAGCTTATTTTGTTGGGTGAAAACTTGCCTCATACCTGGCGTTGTCATGAAGAATATTATCAGAATAAAAAGGAATTGGATGTCGAAGCCATCGTAATTCAGTTTTTACCGGATTGTTTAGGCAAAGATTTCATACACTTACCCGAATCTTTCCAGATTCCGAAACTTTTTGAAAAGGCAAAAAAAGGGATGATTATCCATGGAAACACCAAAGAAATGGTGATGGAGCAAATGAAAAAAGCACCCAATGCCAATCATATTGACAAGCTGATTATCCTGTTAAACATCTTAAAATTTCTATCAGAAACCGAAGAATATACCGAAATTACAGCTTCGCATGCCTTTTATCAATCCAATGAATCGGATTCCATTCGGCTGAATAAAATATGCAGTTACACGCTTTCGAATTATAAAAAGGAGATCACTTTAAAAGAAATTGCGGCATTTAGCAATTTAAGTGTTACCTCTTTTTGCCGCTATTTTAAGCTTATGACTAAGAAAACCTATTATGATTTTCTAATAGAAATCCGCATTAGTCATGCGTGTAGATTACTGATTGAAAACAAAGTTCCTACCGAAATGATTTGTTTTGAATGTGGTTTTAATAATGTGTCTAATTTTTACCGCCATTTTAAGAAAGTAGCGGGAATTACTCCTATGGAATACAAAAAAAGATATTTATCAAATTAAAGAATTGATTCAAAAACTTTCCAAAATTATCTATTAAAAAGCTTTATTGAAAGTAAGGAGATTATGCTTTAAAAGTTTTCTTTTTTGCTTGATCAAAAAAGAAACAAAAAAATCAAGTCTTACGCTTTCTCGTCGGTCAAATTAGTTTTCGAATGCTAAAAGAAAAGAACTCGCTATCGCTCAAACAGCTTTTCTTTTTACGCATTCTTCAAACATTTGACACTCGACTGCGAAAGCTAAGGACACTAAAAACTCATTTGATTTAAAAATTATTAATCCATCTGTCCGAAAAACTTCCATCGGAAATCGTATTCAGAACCAAAATTATGGTCAAAAAAAGGCTCTCAACATTTCTTATACAATGACCAAAATTGGGAGGAGCGGTCATTTAAAAAACAATCGAACAGACGAGTTAATAATCACTAAAAACTAACACTAACTATACACTAACCAAAAATGTATATTTTATAAACTAGAATGATAACTCATTCTGAAGAATATCGTACTCATTTTGCAGTTGATCCACTGCATTTTTTACAATTGGAGTAAAATTACCTACTTCTCTACGAGTGAAATTAGAGATAGACAATCCTCTTTTTTGTAAAGCATACTTAGCCACAATAGGATACACATCGTGCATAACCCCCATATTGGACTCTAAAAATTGTTGCACTGCAGCTAATTCTTCTGCCTTTGAAGCATCATTATAATTATCACAAATCCAAACAATCAATTCAGGAAAGAAATTCCCCTGAATACAGGACAATCCTGCCGAACCTGCTTTTAAAGATTCGATAGCATGTACCATGTAAGCATCATACAAACCAAAATCAGGATTTTTTACCACACTCAATTTAGCCTTAATCTGATTGATATCTAAACTGGTGTCTTTATGATAAATCACTCTTCCGGTATTGACAAAATCTTCTAATTGCGAAGCTGTCAACACTCTTTTATAAGGAACCGGACATTCGTAAAAACCTGTTGGAACTCCTGGCGTTAAATTCAATAACTGGTGTACATTATCAACAAACACCGCATCCGAATCGTTTTCTTTAGCCAATAATCCCGAAATTAATATCACCGCATCAATTCCTGTTCCGTAAATTTTATTGGTAAAATCAGCCTGCTGCTGAATCGTTCCTTCAAAAGTACCTGTAGCTACAATGGGCACTTGACCCGCTACTACATCCACTACGTGTTTTGTTAATTGAAGACGTTCTGCATCTGATAATTCAAACATTTCGCTTGACAAACAATTGGCAAATAAACCAGTAACTCCCGACTTTAAATAAAGTTCCGTCAGAGCCGTTAATGTTTTGTAATCAATGCTACCATCATTATTAAATGGGGTTAACATCACTGGAATAAATCCTTTTTTTGAATTGTTCATCGTTATTCTATTTTCTCTTTTTATTATGAATTAAGCTTTTACGCTTCTTAATTTAGTTATAAATGCTCCCGACAGATAGATAGAAAGTGTTCCTATAACTATCACCATATTAGCATGAAGCGGATTTCTTAAAAAATCATACTCATCAGGAATCAAGTACGAAAGCGACAACCAAAGAATAACCATAATTCCTATAACAGTTGAAGCCATAGCCTCCATATTCCCTGATTTTTTACTGATAATTCCAAGAAGAAAAAGTCCTAGCATTCCTCCTGCAAAAATCCCTGATAGTTGCCACCAAATATCCAAGATACTTTTTACTCCTATCATCGCAATTCCGCACGCCATTCCGCCCAATCCAAACAAAACAGTCGCGATATATAACAAACGCATATTTTGTTTGTCACTGATATTTGTTTTCCAATAACGCTTATAGATATCTTCTGAAAATACTGTTGCCGATGCATTCATTCCTGAACTGATGGTACTCATAGCTGCCGAAAGTATCGCCGAAACGATTAATCCCAACAAACCAGTAGGAATCATATTTACCATAAAATGGGGCATTACTTTATCTCCATAATCGGATGGTTGTAACGTCTTGGCATAATTTGCAATATCTGTTTGAGATGCCATAGCGCCAAGATGTTCAGCAGCAGCTTGTAATTTGATTGGCTCAATTAAAGCAGGAGTCACTTGATAATAAGCAAACAAACAAGAACCAATCATAAAGAAAACCAAAGAAACAGGAACGAACATCCACACACACAACCAAATTGACTTTGAAGCTTCTTTGACAGAAGACGAAGCATGATAACGTTGTACATAATTTTGATCCATTCCAAAATTATTCAGATTGATAAAAAACCCATACAGCAATACCACCCAAAAAGTAGAAGTCGTAAAATCGAGCGAGAAACCACCCAGACTAAACTTATCGTTTTGTTGTCCTATCTCTATTATTTTAGAAACACCACCTGGCATTTTTGAAATAATCAAATACATAATCAATAATGCTCCTCCGGTTTTTAATACGGCCTGAACTACCTCGGTCCAAATCACCGCCTCAATACCTCCTAAAACCGTATAAATAACAATACAAATTCCCGTAACCAGCATAATGGTTTCCATACTAAAACCTGTTAAGGCTTGTAGCGTAAGGGAAATTCCGAAAAACACTGATCCCATTCTGGTAATTTGTGTCAACAAAAAACAAACAACGGCATAGGTTCTTGCCCATGGACCAAAACGTTTTTCTAAATTAGTATAAGCCGAAACTTCTCCTGTACTGCGATAAAATGGTACAAAATATTTAGCCGCTACCCAAGCTGCAAATGGCATCGAAATACTAAAAACAAATGCATTCCAATTTCCTCCAAACGCCTTACCCGGAACTCCTAAAAAAGTATTACTGCTTAAAAATGTTGCATAAATAGACAGTCCTATTGCCCAACCGGGAATCTTACCCGATGCCTTTGTATATTGCTCAGCACTCTTGTTTTTTCTAGAGAAGTAAACTCCCACGCCCACCATTGCAATCAAATAAATTACAATAATGGCGATATCTAATAATGGTAAATTTTTCATTTATTAAAGATGGGATTTAAAATTTAATTTCTCATCACAAATAAGTATATCGTACAACTTATTCTAGATTTCACAAATTTATCCGAAAACTACAACGATTTAATATAAAATTTTCTCAAAACATTATAGGATATTACCAAAAAGTGTCAAAAATACCTTTATAGCATATCAAAATGCTACTCCAACAAAAAACAAAATACAACCTAGCTACTGTAAATTATTCTAAATAAATAGGTTGCGCCTATTGAATATTAAAAAACTAAAGTTCAAAAAATCAGTATTAAACTTTTTCATTACCTTTAAAAGCTAAGTTTAACTACCAAACTATGAAGACATTTTCACTATTGTTCTTTTCTTTTTTTATTTTCAACTGTGATGCGCAATTAAAAACTAACGATGCGATTCCGTTACAGGAAGAAGCAAAAAACTATCGTTTAGAAACCATTGTTGATGGCATTAACAATCCGTGGGGAATGGCTTTTCTACCTGATGGCTCGATGTTAGTTACGGAGAAAAGCGGTGTTTTATTTCATATTACAAAAGGCACAAAAACCGAAGTCAAAAATGTTCCCGCTGTGTACAACCGCGGTCAGGGTGGTTTGCTGGATATTGTATTGCATCCTGATTACGCCAAAAATGGCTGGATTTACATTAGCTACGCTTCTACCGAGGGTGAAGGCGAAGGTGGCAACACCAAACTTATTAGAGCCAAACTGGAAAACGAAAGCTTAACTCAAATAGAATCTTTATACAAATGTGAGCCAAATACAACCAAAGGACAGCATTTTGGTTCTCGAATTGTTTTTGACAAAAAAGGTTATTTGTATTTCTCGGCAGGAGAACGCGGTAATCATTTTGTGAATCCGCAGGACATTACTAAGGATAACGGAAAAATCTACCGTTTGAATGATGATGGTAGCATCCCAAAAGACAATCCGTTTGCGGGAAAAGAAAATGCTAAAACAGCTATTTATTCTTATGGGCATCGCAATCCGCAAGGATTAGCCATACACCCTACAACAGGCTCTGTCTGGGAACACGAACACGGCCCTCAAGGTGGAGACGAAATCAACATTGTCAAAAAAGCAGCTAATTACGGTTGGCCAGTGGTAACTTACGGCATCGATTATGACAATACTATTATCAGTAACGAACAACAAAAAGCTGGAATTGAAAATCCTGTTTATTACTGGGCACCTTCTATTGCTCCCTGCGGCATGACTTTCGTTACTGGCGATAAATACCCTGATTGGAAAGGGCATTTATTGGTAGGTTCACTAAAATTTCAATATTTGGAATTGGTCAAATTAGACGGTGAGAAAATCATTGGAAGACAAAAAATTGCTACTAACATTGGTCGTTTGCGCAGTGTAATACAGGCTCCTGATGGCTATATTTACATTGGCGTGGAAGGAAAAGGGATTCTAAAAATTATACCTAATTAAATGATTACTAAAATAAATATCGGCTTAAGCCTACTGCTTTTGGGTGCTTTGTATTTTTCAAATCCAACAGCTTTAAACGACTCCAAAAAAGAGTATTTGTCTATAAAAGAACAACCGCAAACGCCGCTGCAAAAAAGCATGGCTCGAGGCAAGGAAGTCTACACCGATTTTTGTATCCAATGCCATATGGCAACAGGAAAAGGAAACGATACCACCTTTCCACCTTTGGATGGTTCTGACTGGCTGAAAAAGAAAAGAACCGAAAGTATTCATACGGTAAAATACGGTCAGAAAGGCGAAATCCTGGTTAATCAGAAAAAATACAACGGCATCATGCCACCTATGGGTTTAAGCGACGAAGAAATTGCTGACGTAATGAACTATGTGCTCAATTCCTGGAGCAATAAAACAAAAAAAATGGTAACAACTAAAGAAGTCGCTTTATTGAAACCGTGATAAATCATTTAATGCTTAAATATAATATAATCGAATTGGGGATCTCTACCATAAACATCCTCATAGAAATGGAGAACATCCTGACTGTCAACCCAAGTGGTAAAGTAACTAATATGAATTGGAATTTTATTCTTTAATTCACAAGTCGTTTCCTTTTCTCCATTCATTGCCTCGGTAATACGTGCAACTGGCCAATCCGGATCATCTTTCAAAATTAAAAAAGCTAATTCCTTGGCTTTTTCCATATTGATACAACCATGACTGTAGGCTCGATATTCTAAGGCAAATATGGCTTTAGCAGGAGTATCGTGCAAATAGATGCTATTGGTATTTGGAAAAACAAACTTAACCAATCCCAGAGCGTTTTTAGGTCCGGGTTTCTGTCTGACTTTGCCATCATTCCATTCCATATTGCGGGAATTTAAATAATCCTTGTCCCGTTCCATCGCATATTTTATTTCATTATCAATAATACTTTGGGGCACATTCCAATACGGACTAAAAACAATCGAACTAATAAATCCACTAAAAATAACCGTTTCCATCATATCTTGTCCCACTATGACATTAGATTCTAAAACCGTTTTGCCATTCTTTTTATAAATCAATTTATAGGATGGGATATTAATTATGATGTATTCGCTGGCGTTAGTCAATTCGGGATCAATCCACCGACAGCGTTCCATATTTATCATTATTTTTCGAATGTATTTTTGGATAGGTAAATTCATTTGTTTAATCTGCCAAGGGGAAATAAAATAATTAATCAGATAGCCATTTCTTTTTTTGAAACGCAAAATCCCCTTCATTAATTCATCATCATAAACGGCACTTTTAGAATCCTTATCCAAATCCCCTATTACAACAAGACGATGCCTAATTTGGCTGATTGTTTTTGAGTTATCAAAAGGTTTGTAATATGGAATGGTAGAATCGTATTCTATGGGTTTCCATTCACCCGTTTTTTCTATCTCGCGGTATTTTTTTAAAGCATCACGCAATTTGTAATATTGACCTAACTGATGTTTTTCATCAAAATTTAATAGTTTAGGATTCTGCAATAACGAATCGAGAAAAGGTTGATAAGCAATCTTTTTCTTGGGCAGAAACCAACCCATTTGTTGAAGTTTCTCGGCGCTAATTCCAATAAATACCTTTTGCACATAAAACACATACAGGCTAGATAACATGATTTCGGTTTCAGTTTTCGAAAGTGGTTTCAGAGTAGCATTCGAATCAAAAATTCCGTCAATTATTTCCTGATACTCCATGCGGGCTTCCACACCTTCTTCCTGAAGTGAATTTACTTTAGAATATAACAACTGGGAAAACTCAATCAATTTATCAGTAGCGTCATACCAAATCGCATTGTATTTTCTGTTTTCATACAATGTGCTAACCTCCGATTCGTATGGTTTTAAATTAGGATACTTTTTGAAAAAAGTATTTATATTCTGTTTATTGATAGGAATCTTAGATTCGGACTCTTCTGATTTTTGAGAAAATGGGGCAAAATAAGAGACTGTCGCCTTTAAATTCTCTTTTTTTATGAGTGAAACTGAGGTGAGTGAAAAACCGAATAAAATAACTACTATGTATAAAACGAATTTCCTCATAACATAATTATTTATATAAAGTTAGACAATTATTTACAAATCACTTAAAATGAAACCAATAGACTATTTAAGTCCTTTTATCATAAAGCAAAAACCTCTTTACTTTGGCTAATTCTAATGATTGAAACATCCTTAATTTTCGAAAAAAAACAGCAACAGAATACGAATTAAATGAAGAAGTCGTTAGTTAAAAAGTTTACATTTGTAATAAATCCAAATGCAATTCTTTATGAAAAAATATACTTTAGCAATCCTTATTAGCCCTTTCTTATTTTTCGCCTTTACCAATTGCAATCAAAGTAAATCCAATACTGTAGAAGCAACTGCTAAAGACAGCGTAGCAATAAAAATAGATTCAGCTAAGAAAAAACCAATCACTACTATTGACACAGCCGATTACAACCGAAGGATGATCGCTCTAAGCAACAAAGACACTACGGGAATGTGGCCTGTAAAAGCACCTTATCCTTTGCCGGGTGCCTTATTGCCTTATCACCGAATTATTGCTTTTTACGGAAATTTATATTCGAAAAGAATGGGCGTTTTAGGAGAATATCCCAGAGCCGAAATGATTGAAAAACTTAAAGTAGAAGTGGCAAAATGGAAAGCTGCCGATTCCAGTGTAACCACTATTCCGGCCTTTCATTATATTGCAGTTTCTGCCCAAGGTGCTCCCGGAGCTAGCAATCGTTACAACATGCGTATGCCTTTCAAACAAATCGACACGCTTTTAAGTTGGGCAAAACCCATTAATGCTTTAGTTTTCCTGGACATTCAGGTAGGACATAGCACTGTTAAGGAAGAAGTAAGCCAACTGGAAGAATACCTAGCTTTACCGAATGTTCATCTGGGAATTGATCCTGAGTTTTCAATGAAAAGTGGTCATGTTCCTGGTAAAAAAATTGGAACCATGTCTGCTGATGATATCAATGATGCCATCGATATTTTGGCTCGAATTGTACGCGAAAAGAAATTAACTCCAAAAATTTTGGTGGTACATCGTTTCACCCAAGGAATGGTTACTAATTATAAAGCTATCAAAAGAGTTCCTGAAGTTCAAATCGTAATGGACATGGACGGTTTTGGAAGTCAGGTTTTAAAACGATCAACTTATTTAAGATACATCTATAGAGAACCGGTTCAGTTTACGGGCTTTAAATTGTTTTACAAAAATGACAACTGGAACGACTGGAAAATGTACACTCCGGAACAATTATTAAAATTTGCTCCACAGCCAAGTTACATTCAGTTTCAATAATTTTAAGCTCATACAAGAAATGAAAAAAACGATATTCTTAGCAGCGCTTGGACTTTTTTTAACGCTAAGTTGCGAACAAAAGAAAGAGACTTCCATCGAAAATAAAGCAGACACACCAAAAGTTATTGCAAGCCCTAAAAAAGCCGAAAAATTAGTTATGGCAGATGCAGCTGCTATACTGGCTCGAAAAGAAGTGCCCATTTTATGCTATCATAATATCAAAGATTTCTCGGCATCAGCTGGCGAAATGACCAAAACCTATACAGTAAAACCGGCGAATTTTGCTGAACAAATGAAAGCCTTAGCTGATGCGGGCTACCACAGTATTTTACCCAATCAATTGTATGATTATTTGGTGTACAACAAGCCCTTGCCTGTTAAACCGGTCATGATAACTTTTGATGATACAAGAGGCGAACAATACAGCATTGGCGCAGCCGAAATGAAAAAATACAATTTCAAAGGTGTTTTCTTTGTAATGACGGTTTCCATCAACCGCCCGAATTATTTAAGCAAGGAGGAAATAAAAAACTTATCTGATTCTGGAAATTCTATTGCGGCTCACACCTGGGACCATCACATGGTTACTAAATATGCTGGCGAAGACTGGAACACCCAATTAGTAAAACCAAAAGCCAAACTCGAAGATATCATTGGAAAACCAATTCCTTATTTTGCCTATCCTTTTGGATTATGGAACAAAGAAGCCATTCCTGAAATTAAAAAAAGTGGATACCAAATGGCTTTTATCCTTTCGACTAAAAGAGATTCGATTGATCCACTTTATACTGTAAGACGTATGATTGTGTCTGGAAATTGGTCCACTGACCGCATGATGAAATCGATGGAAGCTACTTTTGTAAATGCTAAATAATCTTTTTAATCGTATATAATCGAACTTCGCTTTTTAACAACTTCTTCTAACATCATTCATTTCTTCCAAAATTCTTATTCTCAATAAGATAAAATGGCTGTACTTTTATTTAATAGTTGAGAAATCTAAAAAAAACTTAGTTTTAAACTACTAATTCTCAAAAAACATATCGGCAAAAAAAGAATGCCGCATTAATTACATTATTCATATAAAAATTTCAAATACTTATCTACAAAATCGTTAAATTAGCCTAAAGACTGATGTTTTTTCAATCAAAATTAGTTTTTATTAATTTTTCAATAATTATAGAATGGTAAATTTGACACCTAAATTAAGTCCAAAGGGATGGGATGAAATGTTTTCTAGAGATGGAGTAAGAGACTCTTACAAACAGGTATTGCAAACATTAGAGAGTTTAAATATTGATAAGCTGAATGTAAAACAAAAACAGGCTTCGGATATTTTTATGAACCAGGGGATTACATTTACTGTCTACAGTGATGACAACCAAGGAATCGAAAGAATATTTCCTTTTGATATTATTCCCAGAATAATTACCAAAAACGAATGGATGGAAGTCGAAACTGGAATTACCCAAAGATTAAGAGCTTTAAACCTGTTTCTGGAAGACATTTATAACGAACAGCTGATTATAAAAGAAGGCATCATGCCCGCTTCGTTAATTGCTTCTTGTCCGCATTACATTCCGGAAGTACACGGTGTTAAAGTTCCGCATAACATTCATGTTCATATTGCGGGAATTGATTTAATCAGAGGCGAAAAAGGAGAGTTTTATGTTCTTGAAGATAATCTGAGGTGCCCCAGTGGAGTAAGTTATATGTTAGAAAACAGGGAAATAACCAAGAGGATTTTCCCGGAAATGTTTCGTGCTAATAATGTTAGCATGGTGGCTAATTATCCTATGATTTTCCATAACATTTTAATTTCGCTTTCGCCAAGAACCATCTCTAATCCTAATGTGGTTTTATTGACTCCGGGCGTTTTCAATTCAGCTTATTACGAACATACTTTTTTAGCCAGGCAAATGGGAATTCCGCTGGTAGAAGGTCGAGATCTTGTGGTTAACAATCACAAAGTGTATATGAAAACCACATCGGGCTTGCTACAAGTAGATGTTATTTACAGACGTTTAGACGACGAATATTTAGATCCATTGGTATTTAAACCCGATAGTACACTTGGCGTTCCAGGATTGATAAGTGCTTATAAAATGGGTAATGTAGCCTTAGTAAATGCTGTTGGGAATGGCGTTGCCGATGATAAAGCCATTTATGCCTATGTGCCACAAATGATTCGTTACTACCTTAACGAAGAACCGATTCTGAAAAATGTTCCTACCTACCAAATGGAAAATAAAGAAGAACGCGAATTGGTTTTTGCCGACATGGAAAACATGGTTATCAAAGAAACCAATCAAAGTGGTGGCTACGGAATGGTTATGGGAAATAAGGCTACCGAAGAAGAACTGGAAGCAGCTAAAGTGGCTATTTTAAATAATCCGCGCAATTTTATTGCCCAACCCATCATTCAGTTAAGCACCGTTCCCTGTTACATTGACGGCGAATTAAAACTGCGCCATGTCGATTTACGACCTTATGCATTGTGTGGTCCTAATGGAGTAACAATAGTTCCCGGCGGACTCACCCGGGTGGCACTAACCGAAGGCTCTTTGGTAGTCAACTCCTCCCAAGGTGGCGGAAGCAAGGATACCTGGATCATGAAATAAATGAAGTCGAAATTGGTTTTTTAAACTATTAAAAAAATAACTATGGAAGTAAATATGCTCAGTCGTGTAGCCGATGGAATGTTTTGGCTCAACCGATACATGGAGAGAACCGATGGGATGTTGCTTACCCTCAACACCCTTTATATCATGTCTTTTGACCAGGAGATTAATGATCATCAAGGATACAAACCTTTATTAAAATATTATACCGATTTGCCTGCGGAATACATTACTGAATTTCAGCACGATACTAAATTTGTAATGAAATATGTGCTTTGCGACAACAAAAACAACAATTCGGTTCGGAATCTAATTACCAAAGCCAGAGAAAATGCACGAGGTTCGCAGGATAAAATTACCAAAGAACTTTGGGAACACATCAATTCGATGTACCATTACATCAATTCACCTGACTTGCCTAAAAGACTGGAAACGCCTGAAGCTATTAGTATTTTGGCAAAACTGAATAAGGATTTCTTGCTTTACAATGGAATTTTTCATGTTACTATGCCCAGAGGATTAGGTTGGTGTTTTTCGAGTATTGGCAAACATATCGAAAGATGCCTACAAACTATTTCCATGACACAATCTTATTATGCACCAATTGAATACAATCTGGAAGGAAAAGAAGATTTATTATACTGGAGAAAATTATTATTGTCTTTATCGGGCTACGAATTGTATCTAAAAAGCTATAGCAATATTCCGCACAATCGAAAAGTAATCCAACACGTGATTTTCAATCCTGATTTTGCACATTCGGTAATATTTACTTTAGGCCTAATAGAAACCTACTTAGAATGTGTTTTTAAAAATAATAATCTGATGGAAGCACGCACGATGCGCAATCAATTTGGACGATTGAAAAGTTATGTTGAATACACCGATTACCATCATCTTACCAATATACAATTAGAGCAGGTTTTAAAAAACACCAAAGATCAGCTGAATGAGTTTTCAATGGATTTCTCTAAATTATTCTTTTCATATACCTAAAAAAAATGGCAGTTTTCAACATCATCCATATTACAAAATACAAATACAACTTACCCATCAAAGAAAGTATCAACGAGATTCGTTTGTTTCCACATAACTTTGAAAATCAGGATGTGTTGCAATACCAGCTTTTGATTTCTCAAAACCCTAATGTGTCTTTAACAAACGATTATCATAGCAACAGAGTGGGTAATTTTAACACCTTAGAAGCACATACCGAAATGACGATCGAATCGCGAATGCTGGTTCGTGTCAATCATTCGCTTAAAATTCCTGAAATAGACGACACTAAGGTCGAAGATTTGAATCTGCACAACGATATTTATTTACTGCGTCTTCGTTATCCTGAAAGCATTAAAAAACAAGACGAAATTAATACTATTCTAAAAGAAATTGATTGTACCAACAAATCAATTATTGACATTGCCTATCAATGCAGTCAATACATCTACACTAACTTTACTTACACTAAAGGAATTACCAATATAGAAACTACTGTCGATGAAATATTAGGTCATCGCAAAGGAGTTTGCCAGGATTTTGCTCATGTGCTTTTACAACTTTTAAGAACTGCCGGTATTCCGTCAAGATATGTAAGCGGCTATATTTGCCCTAACGAAAGTGGACTTCGCGGCGAAGGCGCTACGCATGCCTGGGTTGAAATTTATACTCCTAAACAAGGTTGGCTAGGCATTGATCCCACTAATAACATTTGGACTATGGACAACCATGTCAAACTATCGGTTGGAATTAATTTCAATGATTGTACTCCTGTAAAGGGGACTTTCAAAGGAATTTCTAAACAAACACTTTCTGTTTGTGTTTCTATTGGATACGAAGACGGAAGGCATTTTGAAGGAATTAATGATGTAGAATTGCAAAAAAACTCCATTGAATTTCAACAACAATTGGATTATGCCGAACAACAGCAACAGTAATTTTTGTCTAAAATACTTAAATAAAACTTCACGCCTGAACATAAAAAAAGCGAATCAAAATTGATTCGCTTTTTGTGTTTTATACAATTATCTATTTGACAACCAAATCTGTGGATCAATGTAAGTTGTATTCTGTGAGATTACGAATTTAAGAACTGTTTTTCCAGTATCACCATTAGTACGTATTCTACCTAAGCTTTGTTTAATACTTACTTTATCGCCTTGGCTAACAGAAACAGAACTTAAGAATTGATAAACAGTAAAATAATCCCCGTGCTGAATCATTACCGCTTTATTTACCGGTGAAAATAACATTACTTTTGATACTACTCCACCAAAGACAGCTCTGGCATTAGCTCCTTCATTAGTCGTGATTTCTACACCACTGTTATGTACAACCAGTGTATTATATACCGGATGTGGTTGATTACCAAATCCTAATGAAATAAATCCTTTTTCTACTGGCCAAGGAAGATTTCCTCTATTAGCTCTAAAATTATCAGCAAGTACTCTATCCTCAGGAGTTAATTCTATTCTTGACGAAGACACAGAGGTTCTGGAAACGGTTTCTTTTATTTCCTTATTTATTTCTTTAGTAGTCTTTGGTGTAGAAGAAGATGATTTTGCTTTTTCGGCAGCTAAAGCAGCAGCTTTGGCACGTTCTAAAGCCGCTTTTCTATTGGCTTCGGCAATAGCTTCACGAATTAAACGATTAATTTGAGCATCAATAGTTTTAAATTCTCTTTGTTTTTTTCGAATGTCAGATACAATTCGGTTTTTATCTTTTTTAATCGAATTTACCAATTTCTCCTGCTCTATTTTTTCTTTTACAAGAGTTTGTTTTTCTTTCTGATTTTCGACAATTAGTTTTTGTTTGGCTATTTTTTGAACCTTTAATTTTTCATTATAAGTAACCAATTCAGTCGACTTCACATTAATTTCCTCTCCTTGCGATTTTCTAAAACTGGTATATTGTTTTAAGTATTGTGCTCTTTTATAGGCTTGCAAAAAATTCTCAGACGATAGTATAAACATTGCGCGACTTTGCTCAGAACGGCTTTTATAAGAGTTCACAATCTTCTTAGCATAATCTTCTTTTAAAGCTTTCAATTCCTTGTTAAGCTTATTAATTTTCACTTGATTAATATACATGTCGTTAGACAAAAGTCGGGTTTGCTTTTCGGTAGTATTAATCAACGTTTCTTTCAGTCTGATCTTGTTTTTTTGAATCAAAAAAACATTCAAAGCCGACTTTTCCTTTGACTTGACGTTTTGCAACATCTTTTCATTCTCTCTAATTTCTTTTTGAATTTGAGCTTTACGTTGTTCTAACTTTTCTTGCTGCGATTGGCTCCACATAGTTGAAGTCAGGCATACAAATAACAGGCTAAGGAAATATTTTGGCATCTTAAAAAATATATTTTTGCAAATTTACTTAATTATTATTCTTTTGTACCCATCTGGCACACTATAAGGGAAAGAAAGTTCTTCATTAAATGAAACCGAATTGTAATTTAAATTAATTTCCGATTTCCCTTTAGGTTGAGCCGTTTTAATTTCAATACTAAAAGGCAAATTCGCTTCTTTATAAGTCACTCTTTCCGGATAAGCAATTTGAATCGTTCTGTTTTCGGCTTTTTGGATTACTTCTTGTTTGTTTACACTAAAATCATTTGGATTAAAATAATAGCTTTTTTGAGTATTTCCATTATTTGCATCATCTAAGCGATACAAATTATCAAGCAAAATTTTAGTGTATTTTCCTTTATTCAAATCATCCAAAGCTTCTCCTACCAACATATTTTGAATCTTACTATAATCCAAATCTGTTCCTAACCACTGACTCAATGCGCTGAAATCACCTTCAAAATAAGTTCCTTTTATCTTTTCGTAATAACTCACCGAAGCCGGTGTTATAGAAGCTTTTGCCATTGTTATTCCTAAAAAACGAACGCTTACTAAGATTTGTTGGTCTTTCTTTATCTTAATCTCGGCACTTACATTTTGTGCTTGTTTATCATCGGCATAACGCGCATTGGCTTTGATATATAATGTAGAAAAATCATTTTTATTGCTGTAATGATTGTCTATTATTTTAGCGGCTTTCATTTCATCGACTGGCTCCGTCGCCGTCGCTGTTGCCGATGTAACAATAGCCTTGGGTTTACAAGAAAACATAAAGACAATTGCTAATAATGCTAAGAATTTATTCATTTTATTTTTGTTTTTTTAATAATTCGTTGGCTTTAGAAAAATAGAATTCTTTTTTATTAGCATCTCCTAAGCCATTATAGGCTTCTCCTAACTGGATGTTGTAATTAATTTCTAAAGTTATATCTTCTACCACATAATCCATGCCCATTTCCAGCATTTCTTTTGCTTTTTTAAACTGCTGCAACTGATTATAGGCTAATCCTGCATAATAATAAAACTGAGCTTGAGCAGGAAACAATTCGATCATTTCGCTGGCGTTTTTTGCCGCTTTTTCAAATTCATTCGTTTGTACATAAACGTCCAGTAAAAGCAAACTCGTTTCTACATCAGCGGGATTGCTCTTTTTAAGTGCCAACTGATAATATTTTAGCGCTTTATCCCATTGCTTTTTATTGTGATAATATTTGCCTACTTCCTTATTTACATTCACATTTTTATCATCATCAAAATAACCAATGGCTTTATCTAAATCAGGTGTAAATTGTGGATTAGTATTAACGTAAATCAAAAATTCATTAAAAATTCTGTGCTTTATTTTGCTGTCTATTTTAGTACTGGCCAATACGATGTTCATGGCTTTTATAGCCTTTTCACTCTCGTTGTTAACCAAATAATTTTTAAATAAACTAACTTGAGCCCATTCTGAATTTGGAACAGCAGCTTCTAATTTTCGAGCCGTTTCAAGGACTTTTTCTATATCGTCTTTTTTAGAATACAAGTAAATCAACGAAATATAATTTGCCTCTTCTTTAGGATATTTATTGATTTGATTTAGCAAATTAGTTATCTCAGCATCCTGGTAAGTTCCTTGAGACAAAATCTGAAGTTTATAAGCATCTCTCCTCTCCGATTTACCTGTGGTTTCATTCAGCTCATTGATAAGCGCGAGGGCTTTTTCAAATTCGCCTGTATTCATATAAAGTGAAGTCAAATCTTCTTTAAACTTGGAATCAAATAGAATGAGTTTGTTAATTACCTTAACTGCATCTGCATAATCCTTAGTTTCATAGTCAACATCATACATCCCTATCAAAAACCATTTGTTTTTAGGATCTAAGGTATTGGCTTTTTCGAATGAAGAATAGGCGTTTTTATAGTCTTTTAAAGCAAAATAATTTTTGCCTAATTCGTGGTAAATAGTGGCATTATTAGCATCTATTTTCAAACAACGTTCTAAAGCCACAATAGCTTTATCGTTATTTTCAATTCCCTTTTGCTTTAAAGCTTCGAAAAAATACTCTTTAAATTTATTGTCTTCGAGTTTAATTTCTTCTGGTTCAGTTTGTCCCCATGACAAAGCCGAATTGCATAGCAAAACCACCATTATCAGTAAAGAAACTGCCTTTTTCATTTTTACCAATTAAACTTCAAAGTACTTCATAAATTTACCATTAAAAAATTAAGAGCCTAAGCTCAATGAACTTAATTTCTTAATGGTAAAATGTTTTTTATTAGAGATCGAGATTATTCTAACACCGAATAATCTCCAATACTAACACTTGTAAATTGACCATCAAAACTAGCATGATTTCCTATCATGGCGTTATCTAAATTAGCATTTTTGATGTGTGCATGCGTTTGTACCAAACTGTTTTTAATGCTGCTATCCACTACGTGACATCCGTTTCCTAAAGAAACATTTGGACCAACTGTAGCGTTTATTAAAACTACATCTTCACCAATATAACAAGGCTCAATGATAGTTGAATTTTCAAGTTTAATATTTTTGTTAACCAAATCAATCTTGTCTTTTGCCAAGAAAGAAAGCATTCTCGAATTAGTTTCTACAGTAACATTTTTGTTTCCGCAATCCATCCAAGCGCTTACTTCACCTGTTTTAAAGATTTTCCCGTTAGCCATCATGTTTTTGATACCATCGTTAATTTGGTATTCACCTCCATTTTGGATATTATTATCTAAAACATTTTGTAACTCGTGTTTCAAAACAGCAATATCTTTGAAATAATAAATCCCGATAACAGCCAAATCACTCACAAATTCCTTTGGTTTTTCAACCAATTCGATGATTTCATTTTTATCGTTTAATTTGACAACACCAAAAGCTTCCGGGTTCTCAATTTGTTTTACCCAAATCACCGCATCAGCAGCTGGATCCAATTCAAAATCGGCTCTAATCAAAGTATCGGCATATGCAATTACTGCAGGACCGGAAAGTGAATCTTTGGCACACATAATCGCATGTCCTGTTCCTAAAGCTTCATTTTGATAATAAATAGTTCCTCTTGCTCCTAATTTTTCGGCAATGGCAATTAAATCCTGCTCTACTTTTTCCCCAAAACTTTCATGAATTACAAAAGCTACTTCTTCAATATCTTGATTCAAAACCCCAGCGATATCTTCTACTAATCGGTGAACGATTGGTTTTCCGGCAACTGGAATTAATGGTTTAGGAATGGTTAATGTATGTGGGCGTAGACGAGATCCTCTACCAGCCATAGGCACTATTATTTTCATACTTTTTTATTGTTTTTAACCGCGAAGTTCACGAAGCTTTCGCAAAGTTCACGAAGGATTTAATATTTTTTTAGCCACGGATTAAAACGATTTCCACGGATTTTTTATTTGAAATTTGTTAAAAGAATTTAACCGATTTAATAACTGCAAACTGAAAACTGATCACTATTTCACTCCAGTACTACCAAATCCGCCAGCTCCTCTTGAAGTTTCTGATAATTCTTGGACTTCAAACCATTCGGCTCGTTCGTGTTTAGCAATAATTAATTGTGCAATTCTTTCTCCGTTTTGAATTTCAAAAGCCTGATTAGATAAATTAACTAAAATTACACCAATTTCTCCACGGTAATCGGCATCTACCGTTCCAGGACTATTCAATACGGTGATTCCGTTTTTAAAAGCCAGACCGCTTCTCGGTCGCACCTGTGCTTCGTAACCTATCGGTAATTCGATAAAAAGACCTGTTTTAACAATAGTTCTTTCTAAAGGCTGCAAGAGTATCGATTCGGTCAAATTAGCTCTTAAATCCATTCCTGCCGAAGCAATGGTTTCATAGCTAGGCAAGGCATGTTGCGATTTATTAATAATATTTATTTTCATTTTTTTATTTTGATGCAGGAACAAGTCAAAGCTTATCCTTGCAGATTATTTTTTCGTTTAAGAATACTCATCAAAGTAGCTTTCTCATTGTGGTAGATGAAATAGAGAAACAAAAGTAACAACGCAATTCCAACAAAATAATTTTCTCTAAAACCATAAAAGGAAACCACTGAGAAGAGGATAGACAAGCCAAGATATCCCCCTATTTTTTTGAAATCATAGGGAATAGGATAATATTTATTTCCAAGATAATAGGAAATCAACATCATACTTCCATAAGCAGCTAATGTTGCAATGGCTGAACCCGAATAACTATAAGACGGAATTAATAAAAAGTTAAGTACCAAAGTAATAATAGCTCCCACAATTGAAATATAAGCACCAATATAGGTCTTGTCAATCAATTTGTACCAAACAGAAAGATTGGTATAAATTCCCAAACAGAAATTTGCCAAAATAATCAATGGCACCACCTTCATTGCTACCCAATAAGATTCGTCAAGAATCATTAAACGTTTAAACAAATCGGCAAAAACAATAACGCTTAACATAATAAACGATCCGAAGATTACAAAATATTTGGTCACCATCGCATACGTTTGCGGCGCATTTTCGTTAGAAGCATGGCTAAAAAAGAAAGGTTCAATTCCAAGCGTATAAGCTGTACGGTACAAAACCATAAACAAACCTAATTTATAACAAGCGGAATAGACTCCCACTTCATCGGCAGCGATATTTTGAGGCAATAATTTGTCTAAAAGAATTTTATCAAATTGCTCGTTGATGGCAAAGGCAATTCCGGCAACTAAAATTGGCAATCCGTAAACCATCATTCGTTTCCATAAACTGAAATCGAATTTCCATTTTAGAAAAACATAATCAGGAGACAAAACTACAAAAGTCAATAAACTGGCAATAATATTAGCAAGGAAAATATAGCCAATTTGGAAATTTTCTATATAAAACGAACTAATCATGCCCGTAGGATTCAGCGTCGCCAGTTTGGGTAAATAAATTAAAAAAAGGACGCTTAATAATAAGTTCACCAATACATTTCCAATTTTAATAATGGCATACATCATCGGTCTTTGAAAAGCTCTTAATTTTGAAAAAGGTATAATAACCAAGGCATCCAATGCCAAAATCCAAATGCTATACGTAATGTATTGGGAATCGATACCAGACCAATCAGCTAATGTAGTTCGAAATAAAAGCGCTACAACCAGAAAGACAATGGTGGTCCAAAAGATAGAAACCATCGAAGTTTCGACCACTGCTTTTTTATTCTCTTCCTTGTTATAAAATCTAAAAAAAGCCGTTTCCATTCCGTAAGCCAAGATTACATTGAAAAAAATCATCCAGGCAAATATAATGGTGACTTTCCCGTACTCGTCTTTTGGAAGTAAATCAGTATACAGTGGCACTAACAGGAAACTAAACATCCTGGGTATAACCGTAGCAAGTCCGTAAATGGCTGTTTGTTTGAAAAGATTTTTATATAATCCCAAAATGTGGTGTCTTATTAGTTTTTACAAAAACAAAAATAACTAAATCTTTGGTTTTATCAGTATTGGATTTGTAATGATTTTTTTTCTTATAATCACTTATATAGTAACCTCAATAAACGATAAATAGTATTTTTCAGCTCGCTTATTAAACAAAAAAAGCGGTTGAAAAATTTCAACCGCCTTAATATATAAAGTAAGTATTCTTATCCGTTCAATGCTTCGGCTCCACCAACAATCTCAAGGATTTCACTGGTAATCGCAGCCTGACGCGCTTTGTTGTACGTTAATTTCAATTGATTTCTCAATTCAGTTGCGTTATCTGTTGCTTTGTGCATAGCTGTCATACGCGCACCATGTTCTGAAGCAAATGAATCGCGGATTCCTTTGTACAATTGTGTTTTCAATGATTTAGGAATCAAAGTCAATACAATTTCTTCTTTAGATGGTTCAAAAATATAATCTCCAGCAGTAACATTTAAATCAGATTTCACAGGAGCTAATGGTAAAAATTGTTCGTTTTGAACGATTTGAGTAGCCGCATTTTTAAATTGGTTATAAATCAATTCAATTCTGTCGTACTCACCACTAACAAATTTTTGAGTTAATGTTTCAGCAATAGCAGCAACATTATCAAAAGTCAAATCATCAAAAACAGCACTTTGATTGTCAATTACTGTATTTGTTTTGCTTAAAACATCATTTCCTTTTTTACCAATAGCAAAAATGTCTACTTGTTTCCCAGCAAAATAGGCTGCACGATTTTTAGCTTCTTTAATTACATTGGTATTAAAAGCACCACACAAACCTCTGTTAGAAGTAATAGCTACTAATAATACTTTCTTTACTTCACGTTGTGTAGTAAATTCTTCCCCTGTTCCTCCATCAAGAGTTGCAGAAAGACTTTGTAATAATTCCGTTAATTTTTCGGCATAAGGGCGCATGGCTGTAATTGCATCCTGAGCTTTTTTAAGCTTGGCTGCAGATACCATTTTCATCGCAGATGTGATTTGCATCGTAGATGAAACGGAAGTAATTCTATTACGGATTTCCTTTAAATTTGCCATTTTTTGTAAAAGTTTGGAGTTGGAAGATGGAAGTAGGAAGTAAGATTTTAACTTCTTACTTCCAGCTTCTAACTTCTGTCTTAATTATATTTTGCTGAAACTTCTTTCGCTACAGTTTCGATTACATCTGTAATTTCGTCTGTTAATTTACCTGCTTTTAAAGCATCAAGAGTAGCTCTGTGCTTTGCGTTTAAGAATTCTAAGAAATCTTTCTCAAATTCTTTTACTTTGTTTACAGGAACATTTCTCAATAAGTTTTTAGAACCAGCATAGATAATTGCTACTTGGTCTTCGACAGTATAAGGATCATTCAAACCTTGTTTCAAGATTTCAACGTTTCTTTTTCCTTTTTCAATTACGTTTAAAGTAACAGCATCAAGGTCAGAACCAAATTTAGCAAACGCTTCCAATTCACGGAATTGAGCCTGATCTAATTTTAAAGTTCCAGAAACTTTTTTCATTGATTTAATTTGAGCATTACCTCCAACACGAGATACAGAAATACCTACGTTAATTGCTGGACGAACCCCTGAGTTAAACAAATCTCCATCAAGGAAAATCTGACCATCAGTAATCGAAATTACGTTTGTTGGGATATATGCAGAAACGTCACCCGCTTGAGTTTCGATAATTGGTAAAGCTGTTAATGAACCACCACCTTTAACGATTCCTTTTAATGAATCTGGTAAATCATTCATGTTTTTAGCAATTCCGTCATCAGCGATAACTTTACAAGCTCTTTCTAATAAACGAGAGTGTAAGTAGAAAACGTCTCCAGGATAAGCCTCACGTCCCGGTGGTCTTCTTAATAAAAGAGAAACCTCACGGTAAGCAACAGCTTGTTTAGATAAATCATCATAAACAATAAGAGCTGGACGACCTGAATCTCTAAAATATTCTCCAATTGCAGCACCTGCGAAAGGAGCATAAACTTGCATTGGAGCTGGATCAGAAGCATTTGCAGCAACAATAACTGTATAAGCCATTGCTCCTTTTTCTTCTAACATTTTTGCAATTCCTGCTACAGTTGACGCTTTTTGTCCAATTGCAACATAGATACAAAATACTGGTTTACCAGCATCATAAAATTCTTTTTGATTTAAGATAGTGTCAATACAAACAGTTGATTTACCTGTTTGACGGTCACCAATAACCAACTCACGTTGTCCACGACCTACCGGGATCATAGCATCTACTGCTTTTACTCCTGTTTGTAATGGTTCAGTAACTGGTTGACGGAAGATAACTCCAGGAGCTTTTCTTTCCAAAGGCATTTCGTATAAGTCACCACCTATTGGTCCTTTTCCATCAATAGGAAAACCAAGAGTGTTTACAACACGTCCTACCATTTGTTCTCCTACTTTAAGAGAAGCAATACGTTGCGTTCTTTTAGCAGTAGATCCTTCTTTGATTCCTGTAGATGGTCCTAAAAGTACCACACCTACATTGTCTTCTTCAAGATTCAATACAATAGCCTCAAGACCATTATCAAATTCTACTAACTCTCCATATTGTACATTCGAAAGCCCGTAAATACGAGCAATACCGTCTCCAACTTGAAGTACCGTTCCTACTTCCTCTAGCGTAGCGCCAGATTCAAAACCTTCTACTTGCTTTCTTAATATTGCTGAAATTTCAGCAGGTTTGATTTCCGCCATCTTAATTTATAATTTAGACACTTAATGTGCAATAAAACTAGTTACTTAATTCTCTTTTTAATACTTGTAATCTGTTAGCAATTGAAGCATTGTATTGCTTATCACCTATTCTTAGAATAAATCCTCCAATGATAGCAGGATCTACTACATTTTCAATTGTTACTTTTTTATCTGACAATGATGAGATTTTAGCTAAAACTTTAGCTCCTAAATCAGCATCCATCGGAATAGCAGTAGTTACTATAGCTACTTCTAAACCATTAGCCTCATCAAATAATTCAGAATATGCTACTGCAATAGCTTCAAGAATTTCAAATCTTTTATTTTCGAATAATAAATGAAAGAAACCTTTAGTAACGCCATTAACATTAGCAAAAACTTCCAATAATGCATTTTCTTTTACATCAACACTTATTGTAGGACTTTGAATAAAAGAATTTAATTCAGAGTTTGCTTTAATAGTTGAAGCAATTAAAACCATATCGTTATTTATCTCATTGGCCACTCCAATAGAATCTGCCAAACTAAGAATTGCTTTTGCGTAACGAATTGCTGCTCTTGTACTCATAATATTAGTTTAGCTTTACATCACCTAACATTTTCTCAACTAATTTAGTTTGAGCTTCAGTATTAGATAATTCGTCTTTCAATAATTTTTCTGCAATACTCAATGACAAAGTAGAAACTTGTAATTTCAATTCAGCCATAGCTGCGTTTTTCTCACTTTCAATTGCAGCTTTAGCTTGCTCGATCATTTTTAATCCTTGTGCCTGCGCTTCAGATTTTGCATCAGCAACCAATTTCTCTTTCATTTCACGAGCTTCTTTCAACATAGCATCACGCTCTGCTCTAGCTTCGTTCAAAATTCTTTGGTTATCAGCCTGCAAATTTTGCATTTCTTTTCTAGCATTTTCTGCTGATTCTAATGCATTTTTGATTCCTTCTTCTCTTTCATTAACTGCATCAAGAATAGGTTTCCAAGCGAATTTTTTCAATAATAATATTAATCCAACAAATATTAATACTTGCCAAAAAAACAAACCAAACTCAAACTGATTTATTAACTTTTCCATTATATATAATTCTAAATTTTATATTCTAAATTTAATCCAGTTGCATTGCTGCAATGTAATGTTTTAATTTTAAAAACAATAGTTACAACCAACCGTTGCAACTATTGTTTTTTGTGTTTTAATTAAGATGCGAATAACGCAGCAAAACCAATACCTTCAATAAGTGCAGCAGCGATAAGCATAGCTGTTTGGATTTTTCCTGAAGCTTCTGGTTGACGAGCAATAGCGTCCATTGCTGAACTACCAATTTTACCAATACCTAAACCTGCTCCGATAACGATTAATCCAGCTCCAATAATTTGTGGAATTTCCATGATATATATATTAAAAATTAAACATTCTTTGTTGGGTTTATGGTTTGTAATTTATGGTTTATCGTTGCAAAACAACAAACTCTAAACAACAAACAATAAACATTTTAGTGGTGCCCTTCTTCATGATGATGCTCTTCTACAGCAGAACCAAAGTAAAGTGCAGATAACATCGTAAAAATATACGCTTGTAAAAATGCTACTAATATTTCAAGAATAGAAAGCAAAAATGACAATCCAAATGACAAGCTACTTCCAATCCAGCTTTTAAAGATAAACATTAAACCAATAATACTCATCAATACAATGTGTCCTGCAAAAATATTTGCGTACAAACGTATCATTAATGAAAATGGTTTAATAAAAACGCCTAACAACTCAATTGGTGCTAAAATAATACGCATTGGTTTTGGCACACCTGGCATCCAGAAAATGTGTCCCCAATAGTTTTTATTAGCTGTTAAGTTTGTAATTAAGAAAGTTAAAAATGCTAATGAGAAAGTAATGGTTAAGTTACCTGTAGCATTAATTCCCAGTGGAGTTAATCCGAAGATATTTAAGAACAATACAAAAAAGAATATTGTCAATAAATAGCTCATGTAGTTTTTATATTTTTTCTCACCAATGTTTGGGATAGCAATCTCGTCACGAATGTAAACTACTAATGGTTCAAAAATACGACCTACTCCAGAAGCAATTCCTCCATTTTTAGCATATGATTTAGCCAAATTACTAAAAATCAAAAACATTAATATAGCAGCAGCAAAAATTGAAACTACCGTTTTAGTAATTGAAAAGTCAATAGGACGAACATTAGATGGAAAACCAGTTTCTTCATTCTCAGTAATAGTTCCTGAAGCATCTGTTCTGTAAATTTTACCATCGTGGTGGTTGATAGCATAATATTTACCATTAGATTCTGCTGTTTCTTTTCCGTGGTGGAATGCTGCAGAAGAGAAAACGTGTAATTCATTATCCCATAAGATTACAGGTAATGGAAAACCCCAAGATTCTCCTGTCTCATTGTCTTGAGTTAATGAGAAATCATGAGAATCCAAAACGTGGTGACCAATGAACGCTTTAATTTTAGATTTTAAATCTGTTGGTTCAGCATGAGCTCCTTCTTGATGCCCTTCGGCTACTACTTCGTGAGTTGCTTCTACTTTTACTTTTGCCGTATCAACTTCTTGATTTGCAAAACTCATCAATGGAAGACACGCTAAAAATGTTGCTATTATCAATCTAAGTGGTCTCTTTAAAATCACCATAATTACTAAATATGTTATATTTACGTTTCTAAAATTTGGCGCAAAGGTACATTTTTTATTAATATCTAAAAGGATATAAAAATATATTTTTTTCAATACCTTAATTAAGCCGGTTTTTTATTGCTTTTCGCTTAGTATTCTTATAGTTACAACTACCTCAATTGTCAAAAAAAGGACAAATAGTACAAAAAAATTGATCTTCTCTATTGGGATGTCATAATGCCTAATCTTCAAAATTGGCTTTAACAGAAAATAATAGAAAACCATTTTGCTACTGGTTAATAGCAAGAAAGACATTCCTAACTGATCAAAATTGCGTTCTTTTATCTTGAGCAAGATGAAAATTATTACAAACGAAAGGGCAAAAAAGACAGCATACAATCTTTCTAAACTATAATAAAAAGTCTTTTGGTTGATTTGAAAAAAATAAAAAATCAATTTATGCAACACATATGCTATGCCTACTGAAATTAACAAAAAGCGAAATGTCTTGTAATTTTTTAAAATCATGAATCTTGTTTTATCTAAAAATCTTGCTGTTTTTAAAGATTAATCTTTTTCTTTATTAATTTCGTTTACCTGTCTTATCACATTGTATAAGGCTAGAAAGACTCCTACCATAACTAATATTTTATTATAATAGATTTTAGGATGTGGATGGTTTTCATCTAGCCAATCGCCCAAATAAGAAAACGCAAAAATGATTGCTCCCATTTGAATGGGAATATTAATTAAAGCCAGCCATTTACCACTGGGCCTTTTGTTATTCGGTTTCTCTTCCATCGCTTGTTGGTTTTACATTTTCTTTCATGATACAAGAAGCACTAAAATCGGCTCCTGGTTCTACTGATAATTTACCCACGGTGGCATCGCCATGAATACTGGCTTTGGACTTTATATTTAATAATTCTGTTACCTGAATAGTTCCGCTAAATTTCCCTTCAATATCGGCATTATTACAACTAATATCACCTGTAACACTTCCTGTAGGGCCAATAACTAATTTGCCTGTAGATTGAAAATTCCCAATTAGTTCGCCATCTAATCTAAAATCAGCCTTCGAAATAATATCTCCTTTTATTATAGTTCCTTCAACAATCCTGTTGGTTTTTCCTAAAAGGTCAGTATAAGGTTTATCTTTTTTATTAAACATCATGATTATTTTTTGGCATCTAAATAAGACTTTAGATTTTTCTTGATTTGAACTATTTTATAATTTTCGTTAGAAATAATTACTGCCGGAATTGCTATTTTATAACTTGGATTTTCTTTTAAAACATTGGCTACACTGGTTGCATATTCTTCCGTAGTAATCCCTTGAATGATAACAAATCCTTCGTTATCAGCATACGAATTATAGGCAAGATTTAATTTCTGACCGTTCTCAGTACTCATAAACTTGCTGATTTTTTCCTCTATTGCTTTTTTATCATTGCTGGCATTTAAGGCTACAGGATAAAGTATCTTCCATTGATTTGAGGTTTTGAAATCGAAATCCATTTTTTCCAATTGTGGAATTTGGTCTGCCAAAATACTATGTGCTTTTTTGCCTTCTTCGGTATTAGGATAAGTATCGGCCACAAATTCTAATGCTGCTTTATAAGCAGCTAATCCTTTTTGTTTACCTATGGTATTCGCTTTTAAAAGCTCCAGTTTAGGCACCACTTCTTCACCCGAAAATTGGTTAATCAATCCGTCAATTTTTGCAGCAACGGCATCAAATTCTTCGTTAGTATATTGTTGATATAGTTTTTTATAAACCGCATCCGGACTTCCTTCTTCAATAATTACATTAGAATTGTTTAGAATTTGTGCATAACGCGAATTAGGATATTGAGTAACGATCTTGTTCTTGATTGCTTCGGCTTTCTCACTGTTAGTAATTTGATAAATTTTATACAAATTATACCATGTAGGAAGTACTATTTTTTCTTCCGGTTTATTGACTAATAATTGCTCTAATTTTTGAGCAGCCAAGTTGTATTCTTTGAATTTTTCTTTATAAATAACACCTAACTGATAATAAGCATCATTGCGTTCTTTGGCAATACTGTCAATCGCTGTTGCTGCAACGGGAAGTTGTTTTAAATAAAAATCAGCCGTATATTTAGGTTCTGTTTCCTTTTCTTTCGAAATTTTATCCGATACTAATTCCTGTTCTGGAACCGCTGTAGAATCTTGAGCAACCGCTGCATTAGTTATATTAGTAGATGAAGAAAGCCTCCAGAATCCTCCTGCAACACGTTTACCCCAATTTTTCTTAAAGGCTACTTTTCCAAAAGATACCGTGGATGGATTGTAAAAATAAAAGCTGTTTTCCGATTGAAGACCAGCCATAGATGGCGGAGTAAATGGCGCTTTAACCACTGGTTTTCCATTCGAAACCAAAGCATCTGCAGTTGTTGATTTACTGTTTCTTTCAATATTTTTTTGCTTCTCAGCTGCTTTTTCTTCTAAAATCTTTTTGGCTTCATCTGCCTTTTTCAATTTTTCGATATAGCCATCAAAATAAGCCACTTTCTCCGTTTCAGGCAACGAAACCACTTTTAGAATGCTGTCATTTCTAACGGCAATCCCTTCGTAAAAAATAACATCGTCCAGATTTTTACGCACTTTTTCAATGTGAATAAACTCTCTGGTTTTAGGATTGAGTTTTACTAAAGTACTGTCGTAGTATTTGGCAGCAATTGGATAACGGGCATTTTTAAAATGCAAATTTCCAATATTTCTATAATCAGATGCTATTAAATAATTATCGGTTTTAGCCTTTTTTAAAGAAGCATTGTAATATTGTAAAGCTTTCTCATCCTTACCTTGTTTATCATAAAAAACGGCCATTTGGTAATTTAAAACATCCAGAAAAGGACGATTTTCCCGGTTTTCTAAAAGTTTATGGTACTTTTCATCAAAAGCAAATTTATCGCCATTTTGATAATCGAACAGTTGTGCTAATCTCACCTGCGATTGAATCATGTATTTCCTGTCGGATTTTCGATTCATCTTAATCACCGCTTCATAATATTCTCTTGCCTGATCATTTTGACCCATTTCCTGATAAAGCTGTCCCAGGATAAAACGATACCTCGCTTTTTCATTATTGCGTTTGCTAAAGTTGACTGCCTTTTTTAATTTGACAATCGCACTGTCTTTTTCTTCCAAATTTAAAAACGCCGATGCCAAAAGCGCATTGGCGTCAGCCGAAACCTGTTTTTTAGGTTTGGTTTCTTTGAGCATTTTAGTAATATTTTTTATTACTAAGGCATCGTTGCCCAAACGCATATTGGTTTTTTCGCGCCAAATTTTAGCTTCATCAATTCGGCTGCTATTTGGGTATTTGTATAAAATGTAGTTGAAAGCATCCAGCGCGGGAATGAATCGTTTGTCGTAATAACGGGATTTCCCTAATAATAAATAGGCTTCGTCTATTTGAGAATTGCGTTCTCTACCGCCAATATTCATGGAGTGTTTTTGGATGGCCTTAGTTGCTTTGGTCTCCGCCAATTTAAAATCGGCATTTTTAGTGGTGTCAGCAACCACATCTTCATCAATTTTCATGGCCTCAACAGGCAAAATCTCCCAAAAGTCATCTTGATTATTGGCTTCAATGGACTTAATTCCTTTGTCTAATCCTTTTTGCCCGTTGTATAAAATGTTGTATTTTGTACTTAAAGCATGTGAATTTCGAGCCAAAAAAGTATCATTCCTAGTAGAACAAGCTACCAAAACACACAAACACCCTAAGGGAATTGAATATTTAAATTTGTTGGTTTTCAATGATTCGCTGGTTTTATCATTAAACTTTTAAAAAGTTTTTTTAGTATAATGACTGGTAAAAATACGTTTCTTTTTGAAATATAGAAATTTAAACATCTATTCTTTTCTGTTGAATCATTTTATGCTATTAACTTATTGATTTTATATGTTTTACAAAAAAATCAAACCAATTTATATTTTTTGACTATTCTAAAATGCTCTACTGCAATCATAATTAAATGGAAAGCCACCAAAAAGAAGTAACAAGGCATAAACCATCCGATAAATTTTCCCAAAAAAGGTTCATTATTATACCTGCGATACAAACGACTATAGCTACTTGAATATATGTAAATAGCGCAAAATTGTAAAACAAGAAACCACCAACTCTTTTGAATCAATTTTCCAGAAGTTGTTTTTGATTTTGTTTTCGAAATAAAAAATATACTAATTATCCCGGTCAAACACAATAATAAATATACTGAATAAAAAACTAGCTTTACAGTATTATAAACAAATTCTTCTGGATATAGTGTGGTAATGATTGCTATTAAAAAACTAAATGCAGCAGCAACTGGAAACAAAAATTTATATTGACTTTTAAAAAATGAAGAAAATTTTTCCATAACTATTCTTGGAGCTGCAAATTTTCCCGAAGGATTAACTTCTTCCAATTCTCTTTCCCATTTAAGCATAACCTTAGAAAAAGTAACATCAAAATTAGATCCTTCAGTTTCTAATTCAATATCCGTTATAATGTGATCCAGCAATTCCAGTTTAATATCATCATAAACCACACCTTTATCTATTAAAGTTTGGTCAATTATTTCGATTTGTTCTGTTGTTAATTTCATATTTAAGAAATTTTAAATTTTTGAATAAATTGAAAATGTTTAAAGGCGAGTTGGAGAAAAAATAGTGGCAAAACCATATAAAACATTGCCATAAAATTAGAAGCTAAATTGATTTTTAAATCAGGGCTTAAACTCAATAATGGCATTCCTTTTAAACAGAAGATGAACATCATAAAAAGAACTGCAAATCGAGTTTGAGTTTGAAAAAGAAATCCAGAAAAAGTTTTTCTATCTGATTTCCAAATAATAAACTTGAAAACTAAAATTGTCGCTAATTCTAGTGAAAAAATTACTTGTAAAATTCTTCTTGTGTTTATTATGACAATTTCATTATCCGCTATTCTTTCAATATTTGTAATCAATACAGTCAATACAATGGCAATGACACTTCCTTTTATCAGCTTTTTTTTAGCATCCAAAATCCATTTGTCTAACAACATTCTAGGAACTGCTTTTTTAGTATTAACCCAAAATGAATTCGCCAGCTGTAATTGATCTGACCAATTTTCAAAAGATTTTTTTAAAGCAACTTCAAAATCAGATTCCTGATTCTCTAACTGATTTTCAATATCAGTTGCAATATGATCTATCAATTCCAATTTTACATCATCATAAACTACTCCGTTTAAAACTAAAGTCTGATCAATTATTGCGATTTGTTGGTTGGTTAATTTCATAGCTCAAGAAATTAAAATTCTAATTTTGGGTTCACTAAACTCTGCATATTCCTAATAAAATCTTCTAATTCCGAAAGTCGATTGACAGTTTCCTTTTCTCCCGATTCAGTTAGTTTATAATACTTTCGCATTCGATTATCTACTTTTTCAATCTCTACATCTAAGAAACCTTCGGCTTCCAGTTTATGCAAAGCAGGATACAAAGCGCCTTCGGTAATATTTAATTCTCCTTGAGTAATTGCTTTTACTTTTTGGGTAATTTCATAACCGTACATCTTACCATTTTCTTCTAATAATTTCATGATAATGGTATTCAAGCTCCCTTTGTATAATTGTGAATTTTTCATAATCGCTTTCATTTTGAATAACAAACATACATAAGATTCTTATACATAACAAATTTAGGTATGAAATTTTCCTCTTTTGATTTTAAGAACCTATTCCGTTTGCTATCTTTGTCAAAAATTATATCTCATGCCAAATTTTCTTAAACTCCTTATAAAAGAGGTTAAAAGAGAAACCGCAGCTGCCGTTTCGATTCTTTTTAATGTTCCTGAAGAATTAAAAGACAATTATGAATTCATTGCAGGGCAATACGTAAATCTAAGACTTACTTTAGATGGAAAAGAAATTCGTCGTGCCTATTCTATTTGCTCTTCACCGGAAAGTGGCGAATTGCGCATTGCCGTTAAAGCGGTAAAAGACGGGGCTTTTTCTCAATTTGCCAACACTAAACTAAAAGCGGGAGATGTTCTTGAAGTAGGAAAACCGGAAGGTAAATTCATTTTTGAACCAGAAGCCCACAAACAAAAAAACTATGTTGCTTTTGTTTCCGGTAGCGGAATTACTCCCGTTTTATCTATTTTAAAATCGGTTTTAAAAAGCGAGCCAAAAAGTTCTTTTGTATTGGTTTACGGAAATAAATCGCCTGAACAAACTATTTTTCACCAGGAATTACATGATTTGCATTTGCAATATGTAAATCGTTTGTTTGTACATTATGTGTACAGTCAGGCCAAAGCTGATGAAGCATTATTTGGTCGAATTGACAAATCGGTGGTAAATTATGTCCTGAACAACAAACACGCTGCAGTAGAATTTGAAAAATTCTACTTGTGTGGTCCTGAAGCCATGATTGATACTGTTTCCGGTATTTTGAAAGAGAAAAACGTAAAAGATTCAGCTATTAAGTTTGAGCTTTTTTCGGCTTCAGTTCATGAACACGAAATAAAAGATTTAAGCGGCCATTCGAAAATTACCATTATGGTTGACGATGAAGAAACGTCATTCGAAATGTCTCAAAAACAAACCATTCTGGAAGCGGCCCTAAAACAAGGAATCGACGCACCTTATTCTTGCCAAGGCGGAATTTGTAGCAGCTGTCTTTGCCGCGTAACTGAAGGAAGCGCCGAAATGAAGAAAAACTCCATCCTAACCGATAAAGAAATTGCCGATGGACTAATACTAAGCTGTCAGGCACACCCAACGTCAGAAACGATCTATGTGGATTATGATGATGTTTAAACAATAAATTCCAATATTGAAATTCCAATAACTAAAAACTTCTCTTTAAAAAGGGAAGTTTTTTTTATTTAATTTATTATCTTAGTGTTAAATTTAAGATAATCGCAATCTTTCTAAACTTAGGATAGATTTGTAGAGTCCAACCTATTTGTCAACCCGTTTAAAACATTAAATATTATGACAATCCACAACCAAATCCACCCTCTTCATCTCTCTTTTATTTTACTATTTGTAATAACGGCTCTTTTTTGTGCCTTCATTATTATTAAAATATTGAATACTAAAAAAGTCCCTAAACAGCTTACTGAAGAAAAATATCGCTCAACGATGATGGGGAAAATGTTAGAAATAACAAACAACGACATAACGGTTTTTAACATCTGGCCGTTTGTAAGTCAATTAAAAACAGCTAAAATTCTCTCACACAAAATTAAAGAGCGTGAGTTGATTTATAAAGTTTATAGAAATTCAACGGAGGATTTTGAACACATTTTACTAGCTACCGAAAAAGAAAATAATTTTGTTGTAATTGTTGTAGATAAAAACAAAAATAAAACAATCGGTTATTACCTTCTCAATCAAGCTAGAGAATACGACTTAGTGGCTTAATTGTTTTCCGATATTCATAACAAAAACTTCTCTGAAAAGGGAAGTTTTTTTGTTTTATAAACATCTGTCTTTTCTTATATTAGTCTAAAAAATTAAAGAAAACCACATTTAATGTTACATTATTAGTTAACTTTGCTATGGAAAGGATTCGACAAATCATATTTTATCAAGATTATTTTTTGGAGTTTTATAATCTTCAAAACGAAAAAGTCCAAAAGAAAATTGATGAAGTTCTTTTTATGATAACTGTTTTAGAAAGAATTCCTAAAAAGTTCTTTGATCATTTGAGCGGAACAAATGGTTTGTATGAAATTAGAATAGAATTTGGCGGAAATATATTTAGAGTATTTTGTTGTTTTGACGAAGGAAAATTGATTGTTCTTTTTAATGGTTTCCAAAAGAAATCTCAAAAAACTCCAAAAAACGAAATAGAAAAAGCCGAAAAACTTAAAGAAGAATATTTTAAGATAAAAGACAATGAAAGAAGAAAATAAGATTACGACTTTTGATGAACTTTTAGATTCCAAATACGGAAAATCTGGAACTTCAGAAAGAATCAATTTCGAAATTAAAGCTAAAGCATTTGCAATTGGTGAACTTATTAAAGAAGAACGCAGACTAGCCCATTTGACTCAACAAGAATTAGCAGACAAAACTGGAACTAAAAAAAGTTTTATCTCAAGAATTGAAAACGGTCATACTGATATTCAGCTTTCCACTTTATACCGATTGTTAGAAATTGGATTAGGGAAAAAAATTTCAATTTCGATAGCATAAATACTCCAACTGACACAAACATCTCATTCGTGAACATTTAACTAATTCTATTTAAGTCTTCATATCATGAAATCCATTCGAGAAATTTTCAAGAACAATCCTTCCCTTCTTGACGAACCGGAAGTAATGCAACTTTTAGATTATTGCGAACAATTGCAGGACGAAATTGTAGAGTTTAAATTTCAAAAAACAAACAATAAAGAACTGGCGATGCTCGATATGCTCAAAGAAGTTATTAAAGGCTGTAACGCCATCGAAAAACAGCAAATGGAGCACGAGCGTTTTGGTTTTGAAGCTCCAGCTTATCAAGAAACCATTTCGAATCTAAAAAGATACATTTATGGCAGATGTAAAGACGAAAAGATATATTTGTAGATAAAACTCCAATTAAAAAATTCCAAATTCCAACTGCATAAAATTGGGATTTGGAATTTTTTATTGCTACTTGCTATAAAAAAGCATTCCACAAGAAAAGATTTTTTTGTCTTTTGTTTTCTTCTTTATCCTCGCCATAGCTAAACCACTCCTTTGTTTTTTCTTCTATCATCGATTTTAGACCTATGAAGTCGTACGTTTTTTTGGCTGTAATGGGCTTTATGTCGGAGGCGTTAGTAAATGTTAAATCTACTTTGGTAGCAATAAATGAGGTGTATAATCTTGGTATTGTAAGACCCAAAATCATACCCGGCAAACCATTTATAGTACATGGACCGCCCGAAATGGTAATGTCATCCGTATAAAACGCAAATACATATACATCATCCATTATTTTACCTACGGCTTTTCGGCAATTATAACCGGCTATTTCTCTATTTTCATTTGTGATTTTCCATTGTATATTGGGTATGCTATCTTCTATAACAAAATTAGTTCCTACTATTTGTTTTTGCATATTCATTTTTCTGGTTGTAAAATCAAAATACCAGGTGTTTTCTTCATCTGCATCTTTATAATATTTTGGAACTCTTGTTTTTGGACTCCATCTGTCAAATTTGAACAGGCTTTTGTTGTCTGCAAAAGTATAGGTGAAATAAGATATTTTTAGGTCAGACAGGTTGTCTTTCATCATCTCGTCCCAGCTGTCATTACTCATTGTTTTTTTGAGATTGGTATTTACTTCATATTCAATTACAGCCTTGTCTACAAATTGCTGTGCCTGTGATGTGGTTGTAAAAATTAGTGCTGCTATAAAAAAAAGTATTGGTTTCATAGTATGTAAATTTTGATTTTTTGAATGCTCTTTATTGCTGTTTGATAAACTTCTTTCAGAACAGTTACTAATTTATTTTTTTGCTGTTTCGCCCCCGTTTTTAAAATTCCAGGTAAAACCTACCATCACATATCTTTTGAGCCTATCATTTCGTTCCTCTCCTATTATGTTTTCATAATTATATCTATTTATACCTACATTTTGATTCAAAATGTCTCGTACCATGATATAAGCCGTAAACTCATCTTTTTTAAAGGTACGTTGAAGCCTTGCATTCCACAATTGATTGGTAAGATTGTCTTGAAAATCGGTTGTTTTTTGACGAGAATTTAAATTGTAGTCTGTGGACAGTTTCCATTTTTCTCTGAAATAAATCCCCATATCCAAACTCAAATTATTGGTATTAAATGATTTTGTTTCATCATTTTGAGAAGTACTGTTTCTGTTATTCGAAAAACTATTGCTTAAACTAAATTCGTATTTCTTTTCTTTTGATTTATTTAAATAAATTGAAAATCCTGAATTTAAATTTTTTGAATCGTTGATTTTGTTATTAATACTAATTACTGATTTGTTATAGCTAAGAGACGGATTAAGATTAACATGTAAATCTATTTTTTTTATCTTAAATCCATATCCAAAATAAAAATTACCGGAAAAATTACCATTTGTATTTATGGGTGTAGAAATTGTTTTAGCGCTTTCCGGATCTATATCTTTGTTGTAAGAAATTAAATTGGAAGTCGTTCTTAAATTAATACTTTGGTAAAAATGCGTCTCTGTCAAAATACTATAACTACTGTGTGATATCCTTACATTATTGGTAAAAGATTGCTTTAAATCAGGATTACCTACAACTTGATTAAAGAAATCCTGATTGTTTCTCAAAGGCTGTAATTGATCAATGCTAGGCTGTCTGGTTGCTCCTTGATAATCAACACGCAAATTACTGTTGCTTTTATACTTATAATTAAAATTTGCGGCTGGAAAAAGGTTGGTATAGCTGCGTTTATATTCTTTGTTCATAGTCTGATCTTGCAAATCAAATGTTGTAAAACCAAAACCACTTCCAAAACTATAATTTATTTTTTTAGAATTGTAACTCAATTTTAAATTGGGCTTATTCGTTGTTATCGAATGCTTGAACTGATTTGATAAATCATCTACAACCACATCATACTTGCCTGTAACATCCGAATAATCATAGGTTAAATAATCGCTGTCGCCAGTGTTATGAGTAAGTTGATAAGCAAATTGTAATGCGAATTTTTTACTAAGAGGCTCTGTATAAGTAAGGTTTACAGCTAGATTTTGAGTTGTTTTCTCTCCTACTTTGTTTTGATCTACATCAGTCCTAGACGAAAAAACACCTCCATCATAACTTTCGTTGAAAGACTTTAAAAAATTATCTGAATTTGTATTCAAGCTGCTCCAACTACTGTTTACAGAAAATGTACGACGTGCTTTAGCGAATTTATGTTTAAACAAAACACTTGCAAACAAAGATTCCTTATCTGAATTTGTAGTAAATGTTTTTTGCTGTTTGTTCTTTAGCACTCCATCAGCTCCAGTAGTGGTTCCATCTGTAAATTCATCGCTTTCTGTATTATAAAAATTGGTTTTGGCGGTAAATTTTATGGAATTTAAAGAATCTAATTTTACATCGTAAGTAGCATTTAGTTTAAAATTACTTCTGTTTACATTGCTTACTGTCGATGTGTTTTCATTTAACTGAGTTTCTCCTACTTGTCTTTGGGTAAACCTGCTATTATTGTTGGTGTAAATTTGCTTATTAAATTTTGGCGAAACATTCAATGTTTGTTTATCATTCCACTTGTTGCTGTACTGCAACCCTGCGTTAGTGTTTTTGATAAAACCATTTTGAGTATTAATATAAGGTTCCTCATCATTATTGCCACCTGTCCATTCATAACTTACATTTCCATCGTCATCCATGTTCATGCTTACATCATCTCGTCCTCCAAATTTCTCACTGTCTTGCCAACTAAGTCCATCCTGACCCGTGTTTCCATTCAGTAAAAAAGCAGATAATTTTCTTTTTCCTTTAAAACTACTAAACATCGAATTAGTATTATATCGGGAATCCTCATCTGAAAATGGTTGATTTGCAGCATCTATTTTACCAAAATAACCTTTCTTTTTATCTTCTTTTAATTTCAGGTTAATTGTTTTTTTTGATTCGCCATCATCTATTCCTGTAAACTCGGCCTGATCACTTTTCTTATTAAAAACCTGTACTTCTTTTACTGCATCTGCACGTAAATTTTTTACCGCCATGCCCGGGTCATCACCAAAAAATTCTTCGCCATCTACCAATACTTTTTGCACTGTTTCACCCATGGCTTTTATAACGCCATTTTTATCTACTTGTATTCCTGGCAGTTTTTTTAATAATTCTTCTACGTTGGCATTGGCATCTACTTTAAAATCACTTGCCCTGTAACTGGTAGTATCTCCTTTAATTCTAATGGAACCCGTCTTTATAACTACTTCTCGAAGCACTTCTATTTTGCTTTTCAAAGCAATTGACCCCATATTTTTATCGTTTTCATTAACGATTACGCCATCTACATAATCGGCATATTGACTATGAGAAGTCATCAAAATATAGTTTCCTGCTTTTACATTTTTGAGATTAAAGTTCCCCTTTTTGTCCGATCGGGTAAACCTATATAAAATAGAGTCGACGGGGGTTAATAAAGCGACAACCGAATTGTAAACGGGTGCTTTTTCATTACCATCGGTTAAAGTACCCGAAAGATTTGCTTTTTGAGAAAATGCTGAAAAAGAGAATAAGAACAAAATTGCAATTGTTAATGTAATTTTTGGCATAAATAGTTTCTGTTTATATTGTATTAACATTAAAAAAAAAGCAACTCGATAAAAAAAGTCCTCTTTTCCCTAGATTAACCTTGAGTTGTAAGACCTAACTCACAGCGAGCCAAAATAGTATTTTTTACACTTATAATTTAAAAGCTATTAGTTAAATAATTGATAAAATTATTCTTTCAAAAAAATCACGAAAAACAACAATAAACAAAACTATGAATTTGATTCAATTCACTAGTTTACATTACTTTAAAACTTTCACAATAGAATCAACGGAAATCGTTCGCATAGCGTCTTCATAACCTTCTACTTTTTTGTTCCCGTAAACAGAAGTGGGTAATTTAGGGAACAAATTTCTATCGGAAACCAACGCATTTTGGAGTGGTTGATTGAATGGTGCAAAACCAGCAAAAGGATGTGTAGCGCCCCAGAGTGTGACTACTTTTACCCCTAACATTGCTGCAATATGCGCATTTCCGGAATCCATAGAAAGCATCACATCAAGATTACTAATAAGTTGTAATTCTTGTTGAAATTTAAGTTGCCCCGCCATATTGATAACGTTTTTGTATGGAGACGAAATAGAATCTAAGATTTCGATTTCTTTTTTTCCTCCACCAAAAAGTAAAATTTTATTTTCTGTCCCGAAACTTCGGGATTCAGCTAATTGAGCAATTACTTCTTGCATTAAATCCAAAGGATAGACTTTAGATTCGTATTGTGCAAAAGGTGCAATTCCGATTAATTTTTGGTGATTTTCACCTATTATCGAAACAATTTCAGGACTTAAATCTGCTTTTTCAGGAAATTCCGGATTCGATAAATCAACAGCAAAACCTAATTTTTGAAATACCTGAGTATGGTTTTCAAACATCGTTGGGAGTTGTTTGAACACCTTGTTTTCAAGAGCGGTTAATGCCTTTTTCCCTTCACGTCCTTTGTCAACGGCAGCTACTTTTTTTCCGCTTAAGGCAAAAAGTGTTCGCACAATTTTAGAACGAAGCACATTATGCAAATCGGCAAAAGCATCGATTTCTAACTTTCTTAATTCTTGAAACAATCGCAGCAAACCTTGAAAACCTTTATGACGCTCTTTTTCATCAAAAGCAAAAAACGAAAGATTCGGAATTCCGTCAAAAAAAGGTTTGAAAAATGGTCGTGAAACCACGGTAATTTGAACCGTTGGATACTGTTTTACAAAGGCGCGTAAAACAGGAACCGTCATGGCAACATCTCCCATTGCGGAGAGTCTCATGACGGCTATATGCTTTATTTTTGGAGTCAATTGACTATTCAATTATTTCTTCCCATGGTATAAAACAGGATTCAATTCGTCGTCGTTGTACATTTTCATTTGTTTGTACACTTTCATGAATTTATCTCCATTTTCAATATCAGTCAACAAATCATCAATAGCAGTTGATAAATCAGTTCTTTGTTCTAAAAGTATATTTAGTTTTTCCTGACATTTGTCTCTGTGTTCTTGTGAAGCCTCTGCACGATTAGCTTCTTCAGTCATGTGGTAAATTTTCAATGCTAAAATTGACAATCTGTCAAATGCCCAAGCTGGACTTTCTGAGTTGATTTTAGCCGCTTCTTTTACAACAACCTTACTGTATTTTTGTAGAAAATAACTATCAATATATTCCACCATATCAGTACGCTCCTGATTAGATGCATCAATTCTTCTTTTCAAAGTCAAAGCAGCAACTGGGTCAATTTGTGGATCACGAATAATGTCTTCAAAATGCCATTGTACAGTGTCAATCCAATTTTTCAGGTACAATAAATGCTCAAACTGTTCCTTAGGAAAAGGATTGTTTATCGGTTGGTCTACATTATCAAATTGGTGATAATCTTTTATACTTTGTTCAAAAACGGAATAAGCTAATTTTGAAAACATATTTATCTTTTTATTTAGACAAAGATACTTTTTATACTTTTATAAAAAAATTACATTTTAACTTTCTGTTTCGCATTCCTAACTAACAATTCTTCTCCTATGAAAATCCATTATTTATCAGAAAAAAACAGCATTTTAAACCATTTTTTAGGAGAAATAAGAGATGTAAACATCCATAAAGATGCAATGCGTTTTAGACGAAATATAGAGCGTATCGGCGAAATTATGGCTTACGAATTGAGCAAAGAATTAGAGTATAAAACCATCGAAATTCAAACTCCTCTTGGAACCAAAAAAACAACTCAAATTGCCGATGCTATTGTACTTTGTTCCATCTTAAGAGCGGGTTTAAGTATGCATTTGGGATTTTTAAATTATTTTGACCAAGCCGAAAATGGATTCATTTCGGCCTACAGACACCATCCCAATAATGATAATTTTTTTGAAATAAAAGTCGAATACCAAGCCATTGCTGATATCAATAACAAATGCTTGTTATTAATCGATCCTATGCTTGCTACGGGTCAATCTATAGTTGTGGTTTACAATAGATTGATGGAAAGAGGAACGCCAAAAACAATTCATATAGCCGTTACAATTGCCGCGCCAGAAGGCATTGCCTATTTAGAAAAACATTTACCTGGTAACTGCCATTTGTGGATAGGCGCTTTAGACGAAAAACTAAATGAGCACAGCTACATTGTTCCTGGTCTTGGAGACGCTGGCGACTTAGCTTACGGAATCAAATTATAATTGAGAGAAAAAAGCAAATAAACTACACAACATTAAAACGCCTAAAGCCAGTTCCTGATTTAATTTTAACTGTGGCATTTCGATATGACCAGTAGCCATCATTGCCAAAGGAGCAATCGTAAACACCAATAAATCATTGCTTTTATGAGTCGAAATCACATAAATTACTACAGCAATTAAAAACGCAATAATAATTTTCTTGAACGAAGCATGCAATAATAATGGTCTGGAAGATAAGGTCATTAGCATCGAAATAACAAAAAACAAAGCCACCGTGGCATAAATAGACAGCGCTGCATTCTGATAATTATTGGTAAAATAATCAATGCTTAAATTAGTTTCTATTCCATTAGTAATATAACTAATCGCATCGGCATTAAATACTAACGAATACAAAGCAAAAATAATAGCTATTGCAAAAAAGGCAATAAAAGGTAAAAGCCAGTTTCTATAATCCCCCGAAACATGTGAAATAATAGAAATAAACACCAATACCAAATACAGAATACACCAAAAATGAAATAAGGCAGCTACAAAAATCCATAAGGAAGCGTCAAAAATTTTCTCTTTGGACGCCTTTTGAGATTGTAACGAAATCAATCTTCGAAAAGCTAAAAGAATAAAAAAGTTAGCAAAAACAAGATTGATATTATCATAAAGTGATGGAAAAAAAAGGAGGAACAAGAGAAAGAATAAAATGCTATACCCACTGTCTTTACTGAGACCATTTCTTTTAGATATAAAATTAGTAATCAATGCCGAAGCCAAAATTACAATTCCTATTGCAGTCTTTTTAAAAACTAAAACAGCCGAATTTGACCAAGCTAAATCTTGAATTTGATATATAAAATCGAAAAACAATATCAAAAATACTACTAAAGAAAAATTTAATAGTGTAGATTTTTTAAAAACACTTGTAATCATAAGGATATTTTATACTTTTGTGACTGTAAATATAATACTTGTTTAAAAAGGAAACGAGTTATAATAAAATTTTATTGGACTAATGAAATTTTTAATTATTTACTCAATTATAAAACGATTCATAAAATTTTAAATTATACATCATGAAAGCATTTTTCGAAGGAATACAAACTCTTTTTGTTGATTTTCTTTTCAAACCATTAGATCTATTACGTTCATGTGAACTAGTTTCTTGGTTTGGTGCAAACTTTATCAACTGGATTTTTATGATTATCTGTGCATCTGCAATGGTTTACTGGATTAAACAATTACGTATTTTTGATGATGCAGGAACTGAAAATCAAGATACTACTGCGCATTCTTTCTTAAAATAAGAATAGAATACAAATAGATTTCAAAGAAAAACCGAATTGCATTTTAAAGTGCAATTCGGTTTTTTTATATCATTATGGTTTTGATTAAACTAAATCGAAACCAATATCTTTTCTGAAATACACATTGTCAAAATGGATTGCCTCAATGTTTTGGTACGATTGTGCCAAAGCTTCCTGAAAAGAATCACCGTAAGAAGTAACCGCCAATACTCTTCCTCCATTAGTTAATACATTTCCGTTATCTAATTTGGTTCCCGCATGGAAAACAATAGAATTATGCACGTTTTCTAATCCCGAAATCACTTTTCCTTTTTCAAAATCTTCAGGATATCCGCCAGAAACAAGCATTACTGTAGTAGCACTTCTTTCGTCTATTTCTAATTCAATTTTGTCTAATTTTTCAGTGGCTACAGCCAGGAACAATTCTACTAAATCCGTTTTCAATCTTGGAATAACCACTTCGGTTTCCGGATCACCCATACGCACATTGTATTCAATTACGATAGGTTCGTTTTTAACGTTGATTAATCCAATAAAAACAAATCCTTTGTACGGAATTCCATCTTTTTGAAAACCTTCAATCGTAGGTTTTACAATGCGAGTTTCAATTTTTTCCATCAACACCGCATCAACATAAGGAACTGGAGAAACTGCTCCCATTCCACCTGTATTCAATCCTGCATCACCCTCGCCAATACGCTTGTAATCTTTAGCTGTTGGCAAAATTTTATAGCTTTTCCCATCAGTAAGTACAAAACAGCTTAATTCAATTCCGTCCAAAAACTCTTCGATAACTACTTTTGAACTCGCAGCACCAAATTTTTGACCTACTAACATATTTCTCAATTCTTCTTTGGCTTCGGCCAAATCATGAATAATCAAAACTCCTTTTCCAGCTGCTAATCCGTCTGCTTTCAACACGTAAGGTGGTTGCAAAGTTTCTAAGAAATCGCATCCTTTTTCTACTGTTTCAGCCGTAAAACTATCGTAAGCAGCAGTTGGGATTTTGTGTTTTACCAAAAATTCTTTGGCAAACTCTTTACTTCCTTCTAATTGTGCTCCAATTTTTGAAGGACCAATTACAGGAACATGACTCAACTGTGCATCATTCAAGAAAAAATCATAAATACCTTTTACTAATGGATCTTCAGGGCCTACAACAACCATTTCGATGTTTTCCTTGATAACCAAAGCTTTAATGGCTTCAAAATCGGTTACAGCAATAGCAACATTGGTAGCAATTGCATCAGTACCAGCATTTCCAGGCGCCATAAAAAGGGTATCACAAAGTGGACTTTGAACCATTTTCCATGCAAATGCATGCTCTCTTCCGCCTGAACCCAATAGTAATATATTCATGTCTTTTAATTTTAGTTGCAAAAACTCATTTTTTAGAGTGCTGCAAAAATAATTGCTTTTGAACTTAAAAAATAATTATTTTTTAAAAAGTTGTCGATTCTCCACCTTTAGTTCTTGTTATAATCTTATTTTTGAAGAAATAAGCACTCGCATGTTTTCTATTTTCGACTTTTCGCTGCAATTAAATGCTTTCCCAATCAAGAAAGCAAAATCCGATTTGGACAAAATAGTTGCGCTTTCTCCTCAAGAAAAAAAGCAATTTATTGAAAATCAGAAGCAAGCTATTGTTGAATTTCATTTAGAAAACAATGCTTTTTATCAAAAATTAGTTGGTTCGAAAGACTATAAAAACTGGGGAGATTTACCCGTTTTAAACAAAACCAATCTTCAAAGTCCATTAGAATCCAGACTTTCGAAAGGTTTTACAACTAAAAACAGCTACATCAACAAAACTTCCGGTTCCAGTGGTGAGCCTTTTATTTTTGCCAAAGACAAATATGCTCATGCGCTTACTTGGGCTTCTAATATGTATCGTTTTAGCTGGTTTGGAATCGATTTTAATCGGTCGCTACAAGCGCGATTTTACGGTATCCCATTAGATTTTATAGGTTACAAAAAAGAACGTTTTAAGGATTTTTTGAGCAAACGTTTTCGATTTCCTATTTTTGATTTATCGGATGTGGTTTTAGAAAAAATGCTGAAAAAATTTCAGAATACAAAATTCGATTACCTCAACGGTTATACGAGTTCGATTGTATTGTTTGCTAAATTTTTACGAAAGCGAAATATCATATTAAAAGACATTTGCCCCACTTTAAAAGTGTGTATGGTTACCTCCGAAATGCTTTTTGAAGACGATAGGAAATTGTTAGAAACACAATTCGGAATTCCAATTGTCAATGAATATGGTGCCTCCGAACTGGATTTAATTGCTTTTGAATCCCGAAGTGTCGGGACTGAAGGCGAATGGCAAATCAATGCCGAAACACTTTTTGTGGAAATTCTGGACGAGAACAATCAGGTTTTGCCTTACGGATCAGCAGGTCGCATTGTGATAACTTCTTTATTCAACAAAGCGCATCCATTCATTCGTTATGACATAGGTGACATCGGAATTTTGGACGAAAAAAGTACTTTAGAAAAACCTATTCTGAGACAGCTTATTGGTCGAACCAATGATATTGCTTTTTTACCGAGTGGCAAAAAATCGCCGGGATTGACATTTTATTACGTAACCAAATCCATTATTGAAGACGATGGAAATGTCAAAGAATTTGTCATCAAACAACGAAAAATAGATAGTTTTGAGATTGAATACGTAAGTGAAAATGAATTAGATTTGGCACAAATTCAAAAAATAGAAGAAGCCATCGCTTTATATTTAGAGCCCAACCTACATTTTGAATTTATTAGAAAAAATACTTTAGAAAGAACAGCAAGAGGAAAACTAAAACAGTTTACATCATTTTTATAATGTAAATAAAATCGTATATTAGTGTCTTAAACTATTAAGAGATGGACTCTAAACTTATTCTTTCGGAAGAAACAATTTCTAACACCATTTACTACATTAGAAATCAAAAAGTGATCCTGGATAGGGACTTAGCAATACTTTATGGTATTGAAACAAGAGTTTTAAAACAAGCCGTAAGAAGAAATATATCCCGATTTCCAGAAGATTTTATGTTTGAACTTTCAAAAATAGAATACGATTCTTTAAGATCACAAATTGTGACCTTAAAGAATGGAAGAGGTAAACATCAAAAATATTTGCCTTTTGCCTTCACTGAACACGGCATTTTAATGTTATCTAGCGTTTTGAATAGCGAAAAAGCAATTCAAACCAACATTCAATTTATGCGAATTTTCACTAAAGTAAGACAAATGCTTCTTGACACCACCGAAATGAAACTAGATATTGTTCAAATCCAGAAAAAACTGGAAAATCAAGGGAAAAATATTGAATTGGTTTTCTCCTATTTAGATGAATTAACCGAGAAAAAAGAAGAGCAAAAACCAAGAACAAAAATTGGTTACAAAAAATAATTAAATGGATTTAGAATAACGTGTTTTTATAAGCAATTGGGTAAATAAAAAGCCAATCATGCACAACATAGAAACTACTAAGTTAAAGCCATAAAACTGCCTGTAAACTGCAAAATTATATTGGATTAAAGCAGTTTTAGAAGTGGACAGCGAATTCTCCCGAATGCGATAAAAAGCCAAACTTTCAGGAACTGGTTTTGCTATTTTAATCTTTTTCAAAATGGTCAACCAATGCATCCAATCCTGGCGTTTTCGAATGTTGGAAATACTAATTTTTCCAAAATATTCCACATCATAAATTCCCGTCAAATTACCCACATAATTACAGAAAAATAGTTGGCGATACGATAAATTTCGGGGTGCTTCGATTCTTCTATTTAATGAATTTCCTTGCTCATCAATGCAATCATAAAACGAAAAAGTAAATGGCAAATTTTTCATTTGCATGAAGTTGACTTGCTTTTCTAATTTTTCAGGTTTCCACAAATCATCAGCATCTAGAAACGAGATGTATTTTCCAGCAGCTTTAGAAACTCCATAATTTCGTGCCACTCCCGTACCTGAATTTTTTTCTAACGGATAAAATTGAATTCTTTTATCCGTTAGAAAAGTAGTAATTATTGTTTGAGTAGTATCAGTGGAACCGTCGTCAACTAATAGTATTTCCCAGTTTTGATACGTTTGATTTTGGACAGAAATAATAGTATCTGAAATGTATTTCTCAGAATTAAATGTTGGGATTATTACAGATACTAAAGCACTTTCCATTCTATTTAATATAATCCGTGAAATCCTTATGCTCTTCCTTAGAAAGTTCTTCAGGAGACAAAGATTTGAAGTAATCGTAAGTGATTTTCATTCCTTCGGCACGACCCACTTTAGCTTCCCAACCTAATAGTTCTTTGGCTTTAGTTGTATCAGGTTGACGTTGTAATGGATCATTTATTGGCAACGGATGATACACCACTTTTTGATTGGTTCCTGTTAATTTAATGATTTCTTCGGCAAAATCTTTAATGGTAATTTCGTCTGGATTACCAATGTTTACCGGATATACATAATCAGAATGCAGCAATCTGTAAATTCCTTCTACCTGATCATCCACATAACAAAACGAACGCGTTTGCAACCCATCACCAAAAATGGTTAAATCTTCACCACGAATTGCCTGACCAATAAACGCCGGAATTACACGACCGTCGTTCAATCGCATTCTTGGTCCATAAGTATTAAAAATTCGAACAATTCTGGTTTCTACACCATGAAAAGTATGGTAGGCCATTGTAATGGATTCCTGAAAACGCTTAGCTTCGTCATAAACTCCTCTTGGTCCAATCGTATTTACATTTCCGTAGTATTCTTCAGTTTGAGGATGCACCAATGGATCTCCATAAACTTCAGAAGTAGAAGCAATCAAAATTCGCGCTTTTTTTACTCTTGCTAATCCTAAAAGATTATGCGTCCCAAGAGAACCTACTTTCAAGGTTTGAATTGGAATTTTTAGATAGTCGATTGGACTTGCCGGTGAAGCAAAATGCAAAATATAATCCAATTCGCCAGGAACATGAACAAATTTAGTAATATCATGATGGTAAAATTCGAAATTTTCGAGTTTGAACAAATGTTCTATATTTTTCAAATCTCCCGTAATGAGATTATCCATTCCTATAACAAAATAACCTTCTTTGATAAAACGATCGCATAAATGTGACCCTAAAAATCCTGCAGCACCTGTAATCAATATTCTTTTCATAACTATCTATTCATCAATTACTTTCTAATTGATATTAAAAATTTGTTCCAATATTTTAATGGTAATCAAATAAGTAGGCTTTACCCCAGAAGTTCCCAATCCACCTGAAGCCAACGTACTTCCTGTTTCCAATGGGTTATCCGAAGCATAATACGCATAACGCACCTTGACATCTTTTGGGATACTTTTCCTGATTTTTGAAGCCGATTGTATCGCTTTTTGATAATGTGAACCTTCCATTTCCAAACCGATAACACCCCAAGTCGATTCGTGGAAAAACTTCAATAAATCCCTGTTTTGCAACGAAGTTCCTAAAACGGTAACCATAGCCCCTTCATAAACCGCAATGCCATTGCCTTGAAACATTTCGGCAGTTAATTCATTTTCGAAAAAATAATTATCAGCAGTTCCTTCGTTGATATGTGCATTCGGAATCATAATATCGCCTTTTCCGCCTTCGAGAATTCCTGCTTTTCCCATAATAGAAACCGACTGAACATTCAGAAAAATATTCTTTTTATAAGGTTTCAATAACTCATCAACAGTTTCATAAGCCTGTTCGCCAAAAGCATAATCCATTACAATCAAAACTGGTTTTTCCGCTTCAAAATAAGCCTCCGGAAAAGCGCTTGTAGCCCAATCAATCTTAGCGGTGTCAAAAATTTGAACGTCAATATTAGTTCCTACCGTCTCCGGTAAGGAAATCATTCCTTGTTTGATAGCTTCTTCTTCAACCTTACTTCTGGATCCATTGGCAGTAGGTTTGCTTAATTCTTCAAAAATCTCAAAATCCGATTTACCTTTAAAAGTAGTTTTTAAAACCTTTTTAGCAAAAATAGAGTTCATTACCGAGTGCATATTGGCACTAATGATATGAATAGGACGCTCTAAAAGCTGATTTTCTCTTAATATTTCCTTGATGTTCGTTGCCCATATTTCGCCGTGAATATGATGCCCTAAACGTTCTCTGAGAATAGGACTGAAAGTAATGGTTCTTTTGTTGTTATTCATTACTTCTTCGATGGCCAATTTTCCCAACCAAAAAATAATATGTAAAAAACGATCCGGTAATGCTCCTGAACCAAAATCATCGTAAATATCCAATACATCTTCAAACGTTCGACCCAGAATATTAGCCGCATGCGAAATGGCAATCTCCTTTTCGACCAAGCCTAATTTTTCATTGTGTAAAACTGCCTGTTCTAATTTCTCCCAATCGCGCGAAACTTCGCCTCCATCATCTAATAAAACGCGGTTTTTAATCTTATGCGATTCGATAAAAATAAAAGTCAGATGCGTCAAAATATCATAAATATCCGAACGTCCCCGGGTAATTTCGATATTCATTTGTTCATCATCAATTCGGTAACAATTGCGCCTTCTTTTGGGTGGAACAATGGCTTGAAAATGCGATTTAGAATAACCCTCATCCGAAGTCAAATTGATAAAACGACATTCTTCGATTCCTAGTGGCAATCGCTCTATAACATACAAAAGTCCTTTTAATTCTACTTTTTCGTCAGCGATATTTCCATAAATTTCGGGACGTAAAGTCATCAATGCTTCACGCAAGGTATCGCCCGAAATTCCCATCGGCTTATAAAAACCTCTATTGAACAAATGACGCATCGTAATGTACATTTTTTCAATAGCCGCCGAAGATTCCTGAGCTCTGGTTCTCGATATGTTTTTAGCTTCTTTCATTAGTTACTTTTTGATAAAACATCAGCAATTTTTCTATCGTTGGAAAGTCTTGGAATTTTATTTTGACCTCCTAATTTTCCAATAGATTTCATGTATTCCTGAAAACCATTTTTAGGCACTTTGGTAACCACAACTTTTTGCAACACATTGCCTACAATCAAATCGTCGTAGTAAATGTTTTGCTTGCGCATGGCATTGTCTATCGCTTCCGCAAAAGTGTCGCTGTTTTCCGGTTCGTTTTCAAATTCAATGAACCATTCGTGATACGGCAAACCGCTTTCAGGATTGATTTGTGGTGCAACGGTAAATTCATTCACTCGAATATTGGTTCCTTCCATTGCTTCCTGCAAAGCACTTTCTACTTCTTTGCCAATTACGTGTTCGCCAAAAGCCGAAATATAATGTTTGATTCGACCCGAAACAATTACTCTGTAGGGTTTTAAACTGGTAAACTGAACCGTATCACCAATATTATACCCCCAAAGTCCTGCATTGGTAGAAATAATCAACACATAATTCACACCCAATTCGACTTCGCCAATCGTATATCTTTTTGGATTTTCAGTGTAAAATTCATCCGATTTTATGAATTCGTAGAAAATTCCAGAATTTAATAACAACAACATTCCCTTTTCTTTTTGGGAATCCTGATACGCAAAAAATCCTTCCGAAGCTGGAAACAATTCAATACTGTCTACTTTTCGTCCGATTAGATTTTCAAACTTGGCTCTGTACGGTTCGTAATTGACACCACCGTAAATAAACAAATTAAATTTTTTGAAAATATCACCAACAGGCTTTCCTCCTTTTTGCTGCAAACGCTCAAAATACATTTGCACCCAAGACGGAATTCCCGAAATCACCGTCATATTCTCATCAAAAGTTTCCTCAACAATCGCATCAATTTTAGTTTCCCAATCTTCGATACAATTGGTTTCCCATGAAGGCATGCGGTTTTTTTGTAAATATCTCGGAACAAAATGCGCTACGATTCCGGAAAGTCGTCCAAATTTGATTCCGTACTTTTCTTCTAAAATGGGACTTCCTTGCAGAAAAATCATTTTTCCGCCTACAAAATCAGCATTTCCTGTTTCATGAATGTAATGCAAAATGGCATTTCGAGCCGCTTCGATATGATACGGCATCGATTCCTTAGTTAACGGAATGTATTTAGCTCCAGAAGTCGTTCCCGAAGTTTTAGCAAAATACAAGGGTTTACCTTTCCACAACACATTTTCCTCACCTTTTACTACTTTCTCCACATACGATTTTAAATCTTCGTAATCGCGAATAGGAACTTGCTTGGCAAAATCGGCGGTGGTTTTAATTTGGTCAAAATGATGGTCTTTTCCAAATTGCGTTTGTTGCGCGTCTTTGATTAAACTTTCAAAAACCGCTTGTTGAGTCGCTACCGGATTCCTTGCCCAAAGCTGCGTTTTTTTATAAATATTTTTAGCAAATAGTTTTGCCGCTATTGATTTTATTGACATTTTGTTTGCTGATTATAATTTATTGAGAAAAAATGAATTCCATTTTCAGAAATCAAATGCCTATTTTTTCTTCTTTTTAGACGCCATTTGCTGTGCTTTTTTATCTTCTTTCTCCACTTCGGCTCTCAATTCTAATTCTTCTTTTGAAGGCGATAAATCTACTTTTTGAATTGTATCTGTCACTGATGCTAAGATGGAATCTTTATTGAATTTGGCATAATCTAATTGTCCATTAAGCACTTTTTGAATCGATTGAATGTAGGCTTCATTTTTCTTAAGTGCCGCTGTTAAGGAATCGGATTTTAAGGCTAATTCGGTAGCGTCTTTTTTCAATTGAGAAGAAGAATATCCCGGAATATATTCGCGCAGCGGTGTAAAAGCGATGATAAAAGTGGTTACTGCAATCAAGAAAATAGCCCCCAGTGTAGCCACCACAAAAACATTCATTAAAGTCAGTTTTAAAGAAAAAGTTTCTTCAAAAGTATCCTCATTCAATATGACCAATCGGTTTTTAGTGAATAATTTCCTGTGAAGTTTCTTTCTTTTCAATCTTTTCCCTGACATGGTTTTTCTTTATTTCACAAATATAATAATTAATGTCAATCATTGTGCTTTGGCCGCATTAGCTTATCATTATAAATATATGGAAAAAAAATTAGATAATTTTTAACGTTATATAAACTAAATAATTGCCTTAAAATGAGTTCCTGTTCAGTTATTCTAATTATCTTTGCTGCCAGTTTTTATTACAAATTTGCTTCGGCATTAATTATTCAATCATGGGAAGAATAGGTTTACCAGAAATCCTTATTATATTGGCAGTTGTTTTATTACTTTTTGGAGGTAAAAAAATTCCGGAATTAATGAAAGGTCTAGGTAGTGGAATCAAAGAATTCAAAAACGCTGCAAAAGACGATCAACAAGCAGCTGATAAAAAAGAAGAAAAAAGCGAAGAAGAAACAAAATAAAAAATTCTGTTTTTTATTAAAAATCCCAAAATCCAATTATACTTGGATTTTGGGATTTTTTATTTTTGGAATTTTACAAAACCATCGTCAATTTTAATTTACCTTAAAAACTAATTAGAATAAATTTCGAAAATATCGTTTTCATCAGAATTAATAAACTCTATTATTTTGTCTTTACTTTCTATAATTAAATCAACTAATTTTCTAGTATCTAAATTATAGGTTTTCAAATAAATTAACTTTGGAGGTGCTTTTCTTAAAAGTACAATTTTCTCAAAATCATCATCTTTACTTATGATTGTAAATCCATTTTTTTTGGCATAATTCCAAATAGAAATATCATTTGCAGGTTGAATGATTTTTAATTCAGATGCGTGAACAACTTCTGCAAAAAATGGCGTGAGCTTTTTTATCATTCGCCAAGATAAATTTTCGTCTAATAATAACTTCACGATGCAAAAGCAATTTTAGTCATATTATCTCTATAAGCTGCAAATGAAAGTGTTGCTATTATTTTTTCTTTATCTAAGGCTGGAAAATCTTCTATAATTTCTTCCATAGACATCCCGGCTGCCAGATAGGATAAAACATCCGAAACTGTAATCCTTGTACCAGAAACACAAGGTTTTCCACTTCTAATTTCTGGATTTATACTAATATATTTTTGCCAATTTTCCATAATTGATTCATTTAATATTCAAATTTAATCAATTTTTTTTGTTTTTCGTCATGTAAACAATGTTGACCAAATCAATCAATTTTAATCTTTTCAAAATTGGAATTTTACAAAACCATCGTCAACTGAATACGTTTTCTATCCTCGTCCACTTCCGTGACTTTTACAGTAACATGCTGATGTAGTTTTACTACTTCGTTTACATCGCTTACAAAGCCTGCTTTAAGCTGAGAAATGTGTACCAAGCCGCTTTCTTTGATACCTAAATCAACAAAGCAACCAAAATTGGTAATGTTATTGACAATTCCGTTCAAAATCATGCCTGTTTTCAAATCTTTAATCGTTTTTACATTTGGGTCAAATTCGAATACTTTAGCAGCTTTTCTTGGATCTAATCCTGGTTTCTCCAACTCTTTAATGATGTCTTTTAAAGTTAGTAAACCTATCTCGGGTGTAATGTAATTTTCAACTTTTATTAAGGTCGTTTTTTCTTTATTAGCTATTAAATCTGTCACTTTTAACTTTAAATCTTTTGCCATTTTTTCCACAATTGGATAGGCTTCCGGATGCACCGCCGAATTATCCAATGGATTTTTTCCATCTTTTATTCGAATAAAAGCCACGCCTTGTTGATAGGCTTTTTCGCCCAATCGAGGTACTTTTTTCAGCTGTTTTCTATCTTCAAAAGGTCCGTTTTCAGAGCGATAATTGACAATATTTTCGGCCAGCTTCTCTCCTATTCCACTCACATAACTCAACAAATGTTTACTCGCCGTATTGATATTTATTCCAACAGAATTCACACAACGAACAACTGTTGTATCTAATTCTTCTTTCAATTTGGTTTGATCCACATCATGTTGGTATTGGCCTACGCCAATGGCTTTTGGGTCAATTTTGACCAATTCGGCCAAAGGATCACTCAATCGTCGCCCAATAGAAACCGAACCTCGAACGGTCACATCATAATTTGGGAATTCCTCTCTCGCAATTTTTGAAGCCGAATAGACCGATGCTCCAGCCTCAGAAACCACAAAAACCTGAATCGGTTTGTCGAAAGCAATTTTCTTGATAAAGAACTCCGTTTCGCGGGAAGCCGTTCCATTTCCTATTGAAATTGCTTCAATATTATAGGCATTCACCATCGAACGGACTTTTTTCATCGCCATAGCGCTTTCATTTTGTGGTGCGTGTGGATAAATGGTTTCGTTGTATAACAAATCACCTTTTTGGTCCAGACAAACTACTTTACAACCACTTCTAAATCCGGGATCGATGGCTAAAATTCGTTTTTCACCCAATGGCGGTGCCAACAATAATTGTCCCAAATTATTAGCAAAAACCTGAATCGAATTGGCATCAGCCTTGGCTTTGGCTTCCTGTAAAGTTTCATTTGAAATAGCAGGATTTAGTAATCTTTTGTAACTGTCTTCAATGGCTAATTGAACGTGTGGCGTACTGGAATTTTGACCTTTTAAAACCAATTCGTCAATAATATCATAAGCTTCCTCAATATCGACTTCGACTTTAAACTTAATAAAACCTTCATTTTCGGCACGAAGCATCGCTAATAATCGATGTGAAGGTGCTTTTATCAACGGTTCTGACCAATCAAAATATTGGTTGAATTTTTGAGCATCTGCTTCGTCTTTTTTAGTTTTTACCACTTTAGTAGTAATCGTTGCTTTTCGTTGAAAAAGTCTTCGGAGTTGTTTTCGGACAAAAATATTTTCATTAATCCATTCGGCAATAATATCTCTTGCACCTTGTAAAGCGGCATCTTCATTAATCACATTATCATTCAAATATTTTGTGGCAATAAAATCAACATCGTCATTGTTTTGCGCCATGATGATTTTAGCCAAAGGTTCTAAACCATTTTCACGAGCGACATCAGCTTTGGTTTTTTTCTTCTTTTTGAATGGCAGATAAAAATCTTCTAATTCCTGTAAATCAAAACTTTGTTGGATTTTTTTGTCTAATTCCGGCGTTAATCCCTTTTGCTCTTCAATTGATTTTAAAATCGCTTCTTTGCGTTTTACTATCGCTTCGTATTCTTTTTGAAGTTTGGCAATTTGTTCAATTTGTACTTCATCCAGATTTCCTGTAGTGTCTTTTCGATAACGGGAAATAAACGGAATCGTGCAATCTTCTTCTAATAATTGAACGGTTTTTTGAATGTTTATGGCTGCTGTAGCAACAATTTTTGAGATGAATTGTATATTAGTCATTGGTCTGTTTTTCTATTGGCTAAAATAATATCTTTGATTTTAATTTGATACAAATGGATATTTTATTCTATTATTTTTTGATTGTTAATGCTTTTGCTTTTATCCAAACTGCTTATGATAAACGACAAGCCATAAAAGACAGAAGAAGAATTTCGGAAAAAAGTTTATTAACTGTTGTTTTCTTAGGAGGAACAATTGGTTCAGGATTAGCCATGCTCCTATTTAGACATAAAATTGCAAAAGCTTCTTATTTATTCAAGTTTATAGGAATTTTAATAATTCAAATAATAACAGTATTTTGGATTTATAAATCATAAAAAAAGCCCGGTGAATTACCGGGCTAAGTATTTATTTTGGTGCGTAGCACCGCAAAAAATCTTATTTACAAGAAATTTTATTTACTCTATTTTGATGTCTTCCACCTTCGAATTCTGTAGTTAAAAAAGTTTCCACAATTTCCATTGCTTGTTGGACTGACGTATAACGCGCCGGAATACATAATATATTAGCATCATTATGCAAACGGGTTAAATATGCAATTTCTTTCATCCAACATAAACCAGCTCTTACCTTTGGATGTTTATTAACAGTCATAGCAATTCCATTACCACTTCCACAAATTACAATTCCATACTCTGCTTTACCTTCTGCAACATCAGAAGCTACAGGATGTCCAAAATCAGGATAATCAACAGAAGCTTCTGTATCGGTTCCGTAATTCTTTACTTGATACCCTTTTGATTTAAGCATTGCTACAATTGCTTTTTTATATTCTGGACCTGCGTGATCGTTTCCTATTGAAATTTTCATTTTATATCTGTTTAATTTTTTTGCAAATTTACCAAAACTATTTGTATTTTATTATTTTAAAAAAAGTAAAAAATGAAATCTACTTTTAATATATAATCATCAGATTACGAATAGTATATGGGGTTATTAACATTTTTAATAATTTATAAAACATTGAAAATCAATTAGTATTCTATAATTAATTTGTTAAAATTTTGCATTGTTAATAGCAATTCATAATCACTTGATTTTCAGTTAACTTTAATTTAACATCTTTTGTTGATAAGTTGAGATAGAAAATTAGAAGTTTTTTTTGGTTGTATCGAAAAAAAATCTAATCCAAAATTGGAATTTAATAAACTAAAAAAGTTTGGATGATTTTTATAAAAGTTATAAACATAAAAAACTAGTTTATTAATACAATTTCAAAAATTACTTATTTACATTTTAAAATGATTTTAGGTTATCAACGGTTGTTAACTAAATTTTAAAAACACTTTAAAACTAAATATTTAGCTAAATATAACTATGTTAATAAGTCTTTATAACATGCTAAAACTTCATTTAGAAACAATTTCTAAAAAAATTATTGCAGCTATTAACACGCTATAATAACAAACAATAAATTAATTAATTTAAAATTTTCTTTTTTATAATATTAATATATGTTGACAACTTTGAAAAATTAAACAATATTTAAATTGTTATTGTATTTCATTTCCTGAAGAATTGCTATTACTGTTTCAATATCGTTAGGATGAATTTTAAGTTTGATTCCGCCCAATGCTGTTGAATACATTGGAACAATCGATGACATGATTTCGTTTTCAAAATAGTATTGCAAACCTTCCTGATCCAATCGGTGTTTTAAAATTTCGATTTGATGAATGTAATCAAAAGTAGCAATGGTAATAAAAGTTTCCATATCGAATTTTTTATAAAGTTGAAACGATTGCTAATGCGTTATATTTTCTTTAAAACTGTTCTTATATTCTTTTAACTGTGAACTATTTTGTAATTTTCGACTTTTAAGAAAAGACGTATGGGAAAAAGATTAAGAAAGCCTGCTAAGAAAGAGAAAAGTTTCTCAGATAAAATTATAAAAATATTATCTAATAGTGCTAATAAAGCATTCAATTATAAGCAAATAGCTGAAAGATTAGAATTAGATGATACACAAAGTAGAAATCAAATTATAAAGGATTTAAAGATTCTTGCTGCCGAAAAGAAAATTATAGAATCTGAACCTGGAAAATATTTAATCAAAGCGGTAAGTCAGGATTATTACGAAGGAACAATAGATATGACCAGTCGTAAGACGGCTTATTTTATTTGTGAAGATTTTGAAGAAGATGTATTTATTCCAACGAATAATTTAAATCGTGCTTTAGATAAAGACAAAGTAAGCGTTTATGTTTATAACCGAAGAAAAGGAAGACGAGCTGAAGGTGAGGTTATTAAAGTTTTAGAAAGACATAAAACGGACTTTGTGGGAGTAATTGATATTCAAAAGAACTTTGCTTTTGTATCGACTGCTAATCCAAAAATGTATACTGATATTTTTATTCCAAAAGATAATTTAGGAGAGGCTCAAAATGGAGATGTGGTATTAGTTCATATCGAAGATTGGCCTAAAAGAGCCGATAGTCCTTTTGGTAAAGTGACTAAAGTTTTAGGAAGACCCGGAGAACATGATACTGAAATTCATGCTATTTTGGCCGAATATGGTTTGCCGGCTGAATTTCCAATTGAGGTAGAAACCTATGCTCAAAAGATAGATACTTCAATATCTGAAGCTGAAATTGCAAAGCGTCGCGATATGCGTGATACTTTGACTTTTACCATTGATCCAAAAGATGCAAAGGATTTTGATGATGCACTTTCTTTCAAAAAATTAGAAAATGGAAACTACGAAATAGGTATTCACATTGCTGATGTTTCGCATTATTTAGAAGAAGGAACTATCTTAGATGATGAAGCGTATCAAAGAGCTACTTCGGTTTATTTAGTAGATAGAGTAGTGCCAATGTTACCTGAAGTACTATCAAATTTTGCCTGTTCATTACGTCCACAAGAAGAAAAGTATACGTTTTCGGCAGTATTTGAAATTACCGAAAAATGTCAGGTGGTGAATCAATGGTTTGGTCGAACAGTAATTTATTCAGATCAACGATTTGCTTACGAAGAAGCACAATACATCATAGAAACGAAAGATGATGTGATTCCGGAAGAAATTTCGTTAACGAGTACTTCGTATCAAGTTTCTCCTGAAATTGTCTCAGCAACGCTTAAATTAGACGAATTAGCTAAAATTTTCCGTAAAAAGAGAATGAATGATGGTGCGATTTCATTTGATAAGGTAGAAGTAAAATTTAATTTGGATGCAGAAGGAGAACCTGAAGGTGTTTATTTTAAAATTTCTAAAGATGCCAATCATTTGATTGAAGAATTCATGCTTTTGGCTAATAAAAAAGTGGCAGAATACATTGGAAAACAAAAGAAAACCTTTGTTTATAGAATTCACGACGAACCAAATGAAGACAAGCTAATTGCGATGCAAACTGTAATTGCAAAGTTTGGTTATAAACTTGATTTCCGTAATCCGGGTGATATTTCTAAATCATTGAATCAATTAATGGAAGATGTTAACGGTAAAAAAGAGCAAAATCTTATTGATACACTGGCTATTAGAAGTATGAGTAAAGCCAAATATTCTACGGATAATATTGGACATTACGGATTAGCTTTTGATTATTATTCTCATTTTACTTCGCCTATTCGTCGTTATCCTGACGTTATGGTTCATCGTTTGTTGCAATTTTATCTTGACGGAGGAAAATCAGTCGATGAAGAATTATTTGAAACCAAGTGTGTGCATTGTTCTACTATGGAAGGTTTAGCTACCAATGCTGAAAGAGATTCGATAAAATACATGCAGGTGAAATACATGCAAGATCATCAGGATCAGGAATTTTTGGGTGTTATTTCAGGTGTAACCGAATGGGGAATTTATGTTGAAATTGTCGAAAATAAATGCGAAGGTATGGTTCGAATTAGAGACATAAAAGAGGATTATTATACTTTCGATGAGAAACAATATGCTTTAGTTGGAGCAACTTCAAGTAAGTTGTTACAATTAGGAGACGAAATTTACGTTAAAGTTAAAAATGCCGATTTAGTAAAAAAACAATTGGATTTTAATTTTTTAAGAAGATCAGAAGAAACCGTAAATTAATGAAAATGAAAAAAGTATTTTTAGTAGCAATTGCTATTGTATCACAAGCAACATTTGCTCAAGTAACAAAAAAATTAGGTGATTTTAATGCTTTAAAAGTATTTGATAAACTGAGTGTTAAGTTAATAGCTTCAACTGAAAACAAGGTTGTTATAAACGGAACAAGAGAAAAAGAAGTAGAGGTTGTTAACAATAACGGGGAGTTAAAATTAAGAATGCCTTTTCCTAAATTGTTGTCAGGAGATGCTATTTCAATCAAATTATATTATAAAAATATTGATGATATCACGGCTAATGAAGGTTCTTCAATTTCCAGTGATGCGGTTTTTAAACAAACTATTTTTGATTTGAATGCTAAAGAAGGAGCACGAATTAACTTAAAAGTAGATGCTCAAAAAGTAAATGTAAAAGCAGTTACAGGAGGAATTATCGAATTGAGTGGTGAAGCGGTGAATCAAGATGTAATTATCATGTCTGGCGGTGTTTTAAAATCTAAAAATTTACTTACCTCACAAACTACTGTAAGTCTTTCAGCAGGAGGAAATGCCGAAATTAATGCAAGTACTCTAGTCGATGCAAAAGTAAAAGCTGGAGGAACTGTTTCTATCTATGGAAAGCCAAAACAAATTAATCAAGAAACAATTTTAGGAGGAAAAATTGAAGAAAAAGAATAAAAAAAATGTATTTTTATTCTTTAATAAATTCTAAAATTAATGATTAACGATATTTTATCAGGAATTCCTTGGGGGATTTTCCTGAGTTTTATGATTGGTCCTGTTTTTTTTATTTTACTGGAAACCAGTATTATAAAAGGATTCAGGGCCGCTCTTGTTTTTGATTTAGGAGTAGTTACAGGCGATATTATTTTTATTGCAATTGCTTATTTGGGTAGTTTTAGATTGATTCAAAGTTTGAAAGATAAGCCAGCACTTTTCATTTTTGGAGGTATTTTAATGCTTGCTTATGGAGTTATTTCGTATATAAGTTTGCACAAAGAAAAGAGGATAAATACTAAAAAAATTGATAATGAAATTATTAAAAAAGACTATTTAGGTCTTTTTATAAAAGGTCTTTTTTTGAATATTATCAATATTGGAGTTTTAGGTTTTTGGTTAGCAGTGATTATTTCAGTAGGCCCTAAATTAGACATGCAAACCTCAAGAATGATTACATTTTTTAGTACTGTAATTATCACTTATATATTAGTAGATTGTATTAAAATTATATTAGCCAAACAATTAAAGACTAAGATGACTCCTTCTAATATTTTAAAAATTAAAAAAGGAATTAGTATCGTTTTGATGGTTTTTGGAGTGGTTTTAATCACTCAGGGTTGGTTTCCTAAAGAAAAAGAAATGGTTAAAAAAGCTTTTCAGCATATAGAAAAGTAGTCTGTTAACAACTAAAATATAAATTTAAACCTCTGAATTCAGAGGTTTTTTTTTGTTTATAAGTTGTTGTAGTCGAGAAAAAGGAAGCAATTATATTTAGCAATTTACACAAAGTTTGTCTTTCCGGCGAAAGAGGAATCTCTTTAAGTAACTCTACAAAGATTGATAAACTTTACGGATAATTGTCGTGGAGATTCTTCTTTCCTCAGAATGACAAGTTTGTGGAAAATTATGGTTTTAAAAATCTCTAATTTTCCTTTAAAGTTCTAGAGTTATAGTTCGGATTCGAACCTAAACTTTATCTAATTTTTCTTAAAAATTATCCACAAAAAAAACTCTAAGTTTCCTTGAATGTTTTAGATTTATCGTCTGGATTCGAACCTAAACTTTACCTAATTTTTCTTAAAAATTATCCACTAAACCCCCCCTCAAGTTTCTTTGAAGGTTTTAGATTCATCGTCTGGATTCGAACCTAAACTTTACCTAATTTTTATTAAAAATTAACCACAAAAAAAACCTCAAGTTTCCTTGAAGGTTTTAGATTCATCATCCGGATTCGAACCTAAACTTTACCTAATTTTTTTTAAAAATTAAATACAAAAAAACCCTCAAGTTTCCTTGAAGGTTTTAGATTCATCGTCTGGATTCGAACCTAAACTTTACCTAATTTTTTTTAAAAATTATCCACAAAAAAACCCTCAAGTTTCCTTGAAGGTTTTAGAGGCATCGTCCGGATTCGAACCGGAGTAGGAGCTTTTGCAGAGCCCAGCCTAGCCGCTCGGCCACGACGCCATTGTTTAATGGACTGCAAATGTAATATAAAAAATCTAAATTCCAAATGTCAAATTCTAAATAAAACACATAATCGTATTACTTTGAAATTTGGAATTTTTTTAAAGATTTGGAATTTAACTTCTGTTTTCTTCAAGTATAATAGTAACTGATTCAACATCACCACCAATAGGAGGATTAATTTTTGAAACTTTGACAATTGTTTTCATTACCATAGGAATTTCAGCAAGCACTCTTGTATTAATTCTTTTTGCAACATGTTCTAATAATTGGGAACGAATAGCCATTTCTTCGACTACAATTCGGTTTAAATGAACATAATCTACTGTATCTACTAAATTATCTGATTGTGTAGATTGCTTTAAATCGGCTTTAATTTCTAAGTCAACAGCATAATCAGAACCTATTTTTCCTTCTTCAACTAAACATCCGTGGTATGAAAAAGTTCGGATATTTTTTAATTTGATAGTTTCCATTTTTATAATTTTAATCTTGTGGTGTTAGGATCTTGATAATTGGATGTAACGGCTTGTATGGAGACTATTTTTTCTAATTCGTCAACTGTAAAGTGAATGGTATAAGGGAATTTTTTTAAAGGTAATGTGCGAACAATATTGTATTTTTCTTCAAAAAAAGGAAATGTTTTTAATGTTTCTACATAGTTTTAAAATTCATTATAGAATTTTGTTCCCAATCCTTTTGAAACTGATTCATAATATTCAGAAATTTCATCTGCTTCTAAATCAGCACGTACTAGAATAATTATTTCATACATTTATTTATTCCATTTGGCGTTCAGTCTTTTTTTAGATTCTTCCCAGCTAATATAATCTTCAGGTTTAGCGTTTTTCATACGTTCTAAAACCATTTCTTGTTGCCATAAAGGAACTTCATCCGCTGGATTTTCATCTATAGAAACATCAGGAATATGTTTGAAGAAACTAACGAAAGTTTCGTAAAAATCGTCTGGAATTGTAACAGTTAATTGTCTCATAACTTTCAATATTTATACAAAAATACTAATAAATATAATTCAAAGTCTATTATCCCTAAGTCTATTATCTATCATCTATTTTTTTACCTTTGTGCTTCAATTAATAAAATTATGTCAACCGAAGAAAAATCACTGCATTTTATAGAACAAATTATAGAAGAAAACTTAACAAATGGTTTTCCTCAAAATAAATTAAGATTTCGTTTTCCACCTGAACCTAACGGATATTTACATATTGGTCATGCTAAATCTATTTGTTTGAATTTTGGTTTAGGCTTAAAATACAATGCTCCTGTAAATCTTCGTTTTGATGATACCAATCCAGCGAAAGAAGAACAAGAATATGTAGATGCTATTAAAGAGGATTTACAATGGTTAGGATTTCAATGGGATAAGGAATTGTATGCTTCTGATTATTTTCAACAATTATATGATTGGGCTATTCTTTTAATTAATAAAGGCAAGGCTTATGTTGATAGTCAATCTTCTGAAGCTATGGCTGAACAAAAAGGAACGCCAAGTCAAGCAGGAGTTGATAGTCCGTATAGAAATCGTTCTGTAGAAGAAAATTTAGCTTTATTCGAAAGAATGAAAAATGGTGATTTTGAAGAAGGAACTCATATTTTAAGAGCTAAAATTGATATGACTTCTTCAAATATGTTGATGCGTGATCCAATTATGTATCGCGTTTTACACAAAGAGCATCATAGAACAGGAAATGATTGGTGTATTTATCCAATGTATGATTATACACATGGTGAAAGCGATTATTTAGAACAAATTTCGCATTCTATTTGTACGTTGGAATTTGTAATGCACCGCGAGCTATACGATTGGTTTTTAGACCAAATTTATGATGAAAATCTAGTGAGACCACATCAGTATGAATTTGCTCGTTTGAATCTGAATTATACTGTAATGAGCAAAAGAAAGCTATTACAATTAGTTCAGGAAAATATAGTAAATAGTTGGGATGATCCTAGAATGCCTACTATTTCTGGTTTAAGAAGAAGAGGATATACAGCAGCTTCTATTAAAAAATTCTGTGAAAATATTGGTGTTGCAAAACGCGAAAACATTATTGATTATTCTTTATTAGAATTTTGTTTACGTGACGATTTGAATAAAACAGCGCCTCGTGTTATGGCTGTTTTAGATCCTGTAAAAGTTGTAATTACTAATTATCCTGAAGGAAAAGAAGAACTTTTGGATGCCGAAAACAATCAGGAAGATGAAAGTGCTGGTTTTAGAAAAGTACCTTTTTCTAAAGAATTTTATATTGAAAGAGAAGACTTTTTAGAAGTAGCTCCAGCTAAATTTTTCCGTTTAAGTATTGGTAAAGAAGTGCGTCTTAAAAATTCGTATATCATTAAAGGAGAAAGTGTTGTAAAAGATGCTGAAGGAAATATTACTGAAATTCATGTAACTTATGATGAAGACAGTAGAAGTGGAAGTGGAACTGAAGCTTCTAAACGCAGAGTAGCTGGAACCTTGCATTGGGTTTCTATTCAACATGCTGTAGAAGTAGAGGTACGCTTATACGATAGATTGTTTATTGATGAAGCACCAGACAGTCATAAAGAGAAAAATTTCCTTGATTTTATAAATCCAAATTCTTTATCAATTATAAAAGGATTTGTTGAACCAAGTTTAGGAACAGCTGTTTCTGGAGATAAATTTCAGTTTCAACGTTTAGGTTATTTTAATGTTGATAAAGATTCAACTGCTTCTAAATTAGTATTTAATAAGACTGTTGGACTAAAAGATGCATGGGAAGAAAAAGGAAAAAAAGACAGCAATAGTATTAATAATGCTTTAAAAGAAATCAATAAATATTTTAAAGTTGCAACACGTGAAGAGCGTATTGCTATTAGAAAAGAAATAGGGGATACCTTAGCTGGAATTTCTAATTATAGTTTATTACAAAATTCATTCAAGAAAAACATCAATAACAATAAAAGTTCATTGTTGTTTGCCAATTTGATTTTGAAATATGCTCCTTTAAAATCTTCAGATTATGATAAAGATGATCTCACCAAATTATATACAATGTCTCTTAGAAGCGAATCGACTTTTGTTCGTTCAAGAGCAGTTTTAAATTTATATCATTTAGAATTTGAATCTGACTTTGTAAATTCTTTTAGAGATGAAATTTTAAAATTAGAAGCGAATCCTCCAAAAAGTTCTACCGAAAGAGAAAAGGAATTTATAGAACAATTTTTAAATAAGTTATAACTATCAAAAGCGCTTTAATTAGCGCTTTTTTTTATTATTATAAAAATCTATTTTTATTCTTAAAACCATAGAAATTTATAATTAAAAACGACCTTTATATTTTAATTCTAAGCGATTTTTTAAAATGATTTGATAAGAAACTCATTCTTTGTTTTTTTATTTATTAGATGTCTTTATTTTAGTTTTTAGTATTTTTTAAAGTTCGTTTAACTGTTCATTAACATAAAAACTAAAGTAAAAGCAATATTATTGTAAAACAAGAAAGCGTAAGGGTTAAAATTATTTATTGCGATTTTAATTTGAAAAAATCAAGTTGGTTTTCGTAGTTATATTTTAAACAACTCTAAAATTATTTTAAACTTAGAAAAACGATTATAATTTCTTTTTTGATAATATTCAAATTATTTTTCAAATGGATTTATAATATCAATATTCAGTTAAAATTAATTTTCAGCTATAATTTCAAATTCAAAATTTGTTTTTTATGAAAGTTACTTTTTTAACCTTAGCCTTAGTTTTGGGCTTTAATGCTTTTGCCCAAACTCATCAATTAGTAAAACACGATGGTATAGCACATCAAGTTAATTTTATTAAACATGAAAATAATGTAATTCATTATTCACAACCAGGAAGTCATGAACATCACAAAATAAGTTCGCATGCTGTGGCTTCTTTAAAAGATTTAAAATCATCTGAACATAAAACGGTTTCATCAAAAGTAGCGGTTTTATCAAAGGCTGATTATCACAAAGTACAGGTTTTGCATCATCAGGATCATGCTGTTGGTTTAAAAAAAGGGACTACTTTTACAGGTCAACTTAATAGAGCCAAAGGAATATCTTCGTCAGAACAATTTGAGCATACTAAACGCAGCGTTAAGTATAAAGCTGCTGCTCAAGGCTACCCATTTGTTGCCATTAATAAAAAAAATAACGGAACTTATGAAGCAATAGCTTACACTTATTAATACTTTTTTAGAAATATAACAGCTCGAATATTTTATCTTTTGAAAGATTTTAATACTATTCGAGCTGTTTTTTTATAATATTAATTTAAATTTTTATTTTTAAATTAATTAGTATCTTTATAAGAAACTTAAAAAGAACATATTATGGCAAGTAGTACAGGAAAAACTTTAATAGCTCTTGCAAGTGGTGCTGCAATAGGAGCTGTATTAGGAATTTTGTTTGCTCCAGATAAGGGAGATAAAACAAGAAAAAAAATAAAAGATGGATACAAAGATCTTGAAAGAGATATGAAAGCTAAATTGGCTAATGCTAAAGTTGATTTAGAACATACTTATGAAGAAATGCTTTCAAATATGAGTTATAAAACTGAAGATGTTATTACTTTTTTAGAAAAGAAATTAGCGGATTTAAAAGAACAAAATGCTAAACTTCATAAATAATTTATTTATAACTGAATCAAAACTATATGGCTTTTGAAGATTTAAAAGAACATTCAGAGAATATCCAAGAACAAACGAAAGAGTATATAGAAAAGAATCTTTCTTACTACAAGTTATTAGCATTTAAGATGGCTATGAAATCAACTACAATGATTTTTAAGTTCACCTTAATTTTGCTATGTATTTGTTTGGTTTTGTTATTCTGTTCTGTAGCATTAGCATTTGCTCTTGGAAACTATTTTGGTAGTTATACTATTGGTTTTCTATCTGTTGGATTAATTTATGTTGTTATAACAGCTTTATTGTTTTTAGTTAGAGATAAAATTGTTGAAGGACCTATTTTAGAGAAATTTTCAGAAATATTTTTTAATGATTAATATTATGCAAGCGAAAAAATATTCTTCTTATGCTCAAATTGATAGGGAACTTGAAATGTTAAAAGTTGAAAAAGAAATCAGCTATCAAAAGTTAGTTTTAAGTGTTCAGAAAACGAAAGAAAGCTTTTCTTTTTTGAATATTACTTCTAATGTTATAGATACTGTAAAAAGTACTTTTTTTAGCTCCTACGGCACAATATTTAGATTAGTGATACCAATAGTTGTAAAATGGTTTAAAAACAAAAAAAGAGGCGATTAAGCCTCTTTTTTTGTTTGTTTATACTTCATCAATTTCTTTTGATGGATTTTCTGGTTCTTCTAATTTTGGTTTATCCTTTTTGGGAATAACTTTTATATTCTTTTTCATCGATTCTCCTACTAAGTTACTTGCAGTAAAACTGGCTACCATATTGTTCAGCATATCACTTCCTGCTTGTGGAGAATTGGGTAGTAAAATCAAATTTGAATTCGTATCAGCTCCAATAGCCTGTAAAGTATCATAATGTTGGGTTACCACAATTAAAGCTGATGCTTCTTGTGAATTGATTCCAACACGATTTAAAACATCTACACTTTCTACTAATCCACGAGCAATTTCGCGTCTTTGATCGGCAATACCTTGTCCTTGTAATCTTTTGCTTTCTGCTTCTGCTTTGGCTTTAGCTACAATTCTAATTCTTGATGCTTCAGCTTCAAATTCGGCTACCGTTTTTTCTCTATCGGCAGCATTAATTCTATTCATAGCATTTTTTACCTGTATATCCGGATCAATATCAGTTACTAAAGTATTAATGATCGTATAACCATAAGTAGTCATGGCTTCGTTTAATTCTCTTTTTACAGCAACAGCAATATCGTCTTTTCGTTCAAAAACATCATCTAATTTTAGCTTTGGAACTTCGGCACGAACTACATCAAATACGTAAGAAGTAATTTGATCATGTGGAAATTCCAATTTATAAAAGGCATCATAAACGGTTTCTTTAACCACCATAAATTGAACGGAAACTTTTAGTTTTACGAAGACATTGTCTTTAGTTTTAGTTTCAATGATAACATCTAATTGTTGAATTTTTAGATTCACACGCCCTGCAATTCTATCTATTAAAGGAATTTTAAGCTGAAGCCCAGATTGTCTAATACTTAAAAATCTCCCAAAACGCTCTATAATTACAGCTGTTTGCTGTTTGACTGTAAAAAAGGAGGAAAGGAGAATAAATAGCGCAATAAATAACAAGAAAATAAGAGAAATGTTCATAGTTTATAAATTAGTTAAAAATTATCTGTTAAATTACAAAAAAACTTTAGGTTTGTGCCTGTTAAAACTCACATTATGAAAAAGCTATCGTTAACTTTTTATTTCCTTTTAGTTTCGGCATTTGGTTTTGCTCAATATGGTTATCGTGATTCGAATCGAATTGGGATTAGTGCCGGAATCAATCAATTTACTTTAAACACTAATAATTTTGATACAAAACCAGGTACAGGATGGAATGCAGGATTATCAATGAGAGGTAATTTTTATGATGACTGGGATATGGTTTACGCTATTCAGTTTTCTGAAAATAACTTTTCGGTAGCTACTGACCGGTTGGTTTTTGGTAAAGAAGATGTCAATTACAAATTGCCTTCAGCTCAAATTTCGTTGCAATTGAGTTATGTTTTGATTAATAATCATCTATCAGTTGAATTTGGTCCTTTGGTTCAAGTAAACGGAAAATTTAAAATAGATGCTGATAAAGGCAATAATATAATTTCAGGAACTACTTTACTTGCCAAAGATATTGTTGATATTGGTAAATTTAATTTTTATCCAACGGTTGGAATTACAGCCGGAGCCAAACATTTTAGATTAAATGTTTCCTATCAATACGGAATTTCAAATATGCTGGGCAATTTAAATTCTAAAAATCTGGGTTATAATTTTAAAGGAAATCCCGGAATTATAAACGGAAATGTTATTCTTTATTTATAAAAAAAAGTCCCGATAATCTCGGGACTTTTAGTTTTATATAGTTTCAATTGCTTTTTGAATTCTTTTTATAGTTTCATCTTTTCCAATGATTTCTACAATATCAAATAGGTGAGGCCCTTTCAAAGCGCCGACTAAACTCAATCGGAAAGGCTGCATTATTTTTCCCATTCCAATTTCGTTTTTAGTCAACCAATCTTTAACGATAGTTTCAATATTTACAGAAGTAAAATCGGTGATTTCTTCAAGAACTGAAATCAATTCTTGCATTAAAGCAGGTGTTTCCTCTTTCCAGTTTTTCTTTGCTTTTTCGTCATAAGCAGTTGGAGCCACAAAAAAGAAATCACTCAAATCCCAAAATTCAGTTACAAAATGAGCTCGTTCTTTAATTGATGAAACTATTTTAGTTGTCAGTTCGAGCGAAGTCGAGAACCCTTTTTCTTTAAGAATAGGTGTGAAGGCTTTCGCCAAATCTTCATCTTTTTGCTTAATTAAATATTGGTGATTGAACCATTTGTTCTTTTCCGGATCAAATTTGGCTCCAGCTTTATGAACTCGGTTGAAGTCAAATTTTTCAACTAATTCTTCTAATGAAAATAACTCTTGTTCTGTTCCATCATTCCAACCTAATAAAGCTAAGAAGTTAACAACCGTTTCAGGGAAAAATCCTTTTTCTCTGTAACCTGATGAAATGCCTTCTTCGGTTTTCCATTCTAAAGGAAATACAGGAAAACCTAATTTATCACCATCACGTTTTGATAATTTTCCGTTTCCAACAGGTTTTAAAATCAAAGGTAAATGAGCAAATTCAGGAGCTGCCCAGCCAAATGCATGATACAATAAAACGTGTAAAGGCATAGATGGCAACCATTCTTCACCGCGAATTACATGAGTAGTTTGCATTAAATGATCATCTACAATGTTCGCTAAATGGTACGTTGGCATTCCGTCACTTTTAAACAAAACCTTATCATCTAAAAGATTACTTTCAAACTTTACAATTCCACGAATGATATCTTTTAAATGTAAAATTTCGTCAACAGGAGTTTTGAATCGAATAACATAATGTTCTCCGTTAGCAATTCTTTGTGCTGTTTCCTCTGCAGAAATAACTAAAGAAGTATCCAGTTTTTCTCTGTTAGTATGATTGTAAATAAATGTTTTTCCTTGTTCTTCTTCCGCTTTTCTGTAAGCATCTAATGATTCTGGAGTATCAAATGCGTAGTATGCCCAACCCGAATTGATCAATTGGTCGGCATATTGTTTGTATAATTCTTTTCTTTCGCTTTGTCGGTAAGGGCCAAATTTCTCATTTCTTCCAATGGTTTCATCAGGAGCAATTCCTAACCATTCTAAGGCTTCCATGATGTATTGTTCGGCACCAGGAACAAATCGGTTTTGGTCAGTATCTTCAATTCTTAGAAAGAAAGTTCCTCCGTTTTTTTTTGCAAACAAATAATTAAATAAGGCAGTACGAACTCCGCCAATATGTAAAGGTCCCGTTGGACTTGGTGCAAAACGCACACGAATTGGGTTTGACATCTTTTATAAATTTTGCCACAAAGATACAATTCAGATTTTAGATTGTTGAGTTTAGATTTTAGATTGTTGATTGAGTTTTATATTAAAATTTGATATTGTAATTGTTATTGATTTTTGACATTGAATATATATCATTATAATTATTACTTTTATGGGTTATTAAAAAGTAAAAACACTTTGAATAGTTCCAATTTTATATATCAAAAATTAGAAGCTTTTATTAGAAAGTATTATTTAAACGAACTGATAAGAGGCGTGGTTTTCTTCATTGGTCTGGGTTTATTGTATTTTCTTTTCACGCTTTTCATTGAATATTTTCTTTGGTTGAAACCCATAGGAAGAACTATTTTGTTTTGGACATTTGTTGGGGTAGAAGTCGTTTTGCTTTTTCGTTATATTTTATTTCCAACTTTTAAACTGTTTAAATTTCAAAAAGGGATTGATTATAATGATGCTTCGGCTATAATTGGGAATCATTTTTCGGATGTGAAAGATAAGCTGCTTAATTTCATTCAGCTTTCAAATCCTGAAAGTAACACAGCAAAATCCGAATTGCTTTTGGCCTCCATTGAACAAAAAGCCAATGCTTTGCAACCCATTCCTTTTTCTAATGCGATTAATTTTAATTCGAATAAAAAATATTTACCGCTTGCTTTTATTCCTGTTTTATTGTTTGCAGCTTTTTATATTTCAGGTAATAAATCGATACTGACTCAAAGTTTGAATAGGGTAGTGCATTTTAATGCTTCTTTTTTGCCTCCGGCTCCTTTTGAATTTGTGCTTTTGAATTCTAGTTTACAAACGGAGCAAAACAAAGATTTTATTGTTAAAGTAAAAACTGTGGGTAAAGTAATTCCTGAAAATGCGATGATTTTCATTGATGATGAAAGTTATTTTATGGAGAACACTAAGCCTGGGGAATTTGAGTTTAAGATTGAAAAACCCACTCAGAATATTTCTTTTTATATTAAAGGAAATTCAGTTTCATCTGATGATTATGAGTTAAAAGTTGTGGCTGTTCCTTCTATTTTAAATTTCGAAATGCAATTGAACTTCCCATCGCATCTTAATAGAAAAGCTGAAATTATCAAAGGTACAGGAAATGCCATTATTCCCGAAGGAACATTGGTAACCTGGAGAATGAGTACACAAGCAACCCAAAAAGTGGTATTTTCTAATGCAAATATGGTTTATCCTTTTGCTAAATCAGAAAACAACTTTGTTTTATCAAAAAAAGTGATTGAAAATACAGATTATCAGATTATTACTTCAAATAATATGGTTTCTAACTTCGAAAAATTGAATTATCAGCTTACAGTTATCAAAGATCAGTACCCAACTATTACAGTTAACCAGGCTCCTGATAGTTTGAAGTTGGCTACCAATTATCTTTTAGGGAAAATAGGGGATGATAATGGTTTATCAAAATTACAAGTTGTCTATTATGAATCTAATAAACGGTCTAATGCCAAACGTGGAACAATTGCTATTAAGTCGGGAGTTTTTGATCAATTTGTTTTTTCATTTCCAGCTAATCTTCCTGTTGTTGAAGGAGTAACTTATGATTATTATTTTGAAGTTTTTGATAATGATGTTTTACATCATTTCAAAAGTTCTAAATCGGCTGTTTTTTCTAATCGAATTGTAACTGCTCAGGAGAAGCAGGATTTAATTTTGCAACAACAAAATGATAACATTCAAGGTTTACAGAAATCATTAAAGAGTCAGGACAAGCAATTTTCAGAATTGGATAAGATTCAGAAATCAGGAAAAGAAAAAGAAAATTTTGAATTCAATGACCAACAAAAAGTAAATGATTTTATTCAACAGCAAAAGAAGCAGGATGAAATGATGCGCAACTTTATGGATAAAATGAAAAATAATTTAGACGAATCTAAATCAAAACCTGAGGATAATTTTAAAAAAGAATTGGAAAAACGTCTTGATAATAACAATGAGGAATTAGAAAAAAACAAGAAACTTTTAGACGAATTAAAAGCTCTAAATGATAAAATGAAGAATGAAGATTTGCTTGAAAAGTTAGATCAGTTTAAACAGAAGAGTAAAAATCAGATTAAGAATTTACAACAATTAGTTGAATTGACTAAGAAGTATTACGTTCAAAAAAAGGCAGAACAAATTGCTGATAAATTAGAAAAATTATCAGACAAGCAAGATAAACTTTCTGAGAATGAAAAGGAAAATACTAATGCTAAACAACAAGAAATAAATAAGGATTTTGATAAAATTCAAGAAGATTTGAATGATTTAGAAAAAGATAATAAAAAATTAAAATCACCTTTAGACATTCCTAACGATGATAAAACTGAAAAAAGTATTGAAGAAGATTTGGAGAAAGCTTCAGAAGAATTGCAAAAAAACAATACTTCAAAAGCAAAGCCAAATCAGAAAAGTGCTTCCAAAAAAATGAAATCGATGGCGATGAAAATGGATCAGGGAATGGATGGTGCTGAAATGGAACAACTAGAAGAAGATGTTAAAATGCTGCGCCAAATTTTGGATAATTTATTGGCTTTTTCTCTTTCGCAGGAATCCGTAATGTTGAATTTTAAATCACTTAATTCAGCTTCGCCAGCTTTTAATAAGAATATAAAACTACAACAAGATTTGCGAATCCAGTTCAAACATGTTGATGATAGTTTGTTCGCAATGTCTTTACGAAATCCAAAATTCACTGAAGATATTACGAAAGAAGTTGGAAATGTTCAGTACAACATTGATAAAGCTATTGATAAATTATCCTATTCTGAAATTCCTAAGGGTGTTTCACATCAGCAATATGTTATAGCTTCGGCTAATAAATTAGGAGATTTTTTAAGCGAAATGCTGAACAATATGCAAATGTCTTTGTCTTCTATGGGACAGGGAAAACCTAAACCGGGTCAGGGCGAAGGAATGCAGTTGCCTGATATTATTTCGAAACAACAAGGCTTAGGAGATAAAATTAAAAAAGGAATAAAACCCGGAGAAGGCAAAGAAGGGAAATCTAATTCGGGTAAAGGGGATGATGATGGTGAAGGAGGAGAAGGTGATGCTAAATCTATAATGGAAATTTACAAAGAGCAGAAAGAACTGCGTGAAGTTTTAGATGGTGAATTAAAAAAGCAAGGTTTAGGAAGTAAAGGTCAGAATGCTTTAGAGCAAATGAAACAAATTGAAAAGCAGTTATTGAACAAAGGTTTTAAAAACGAAACGCTTCAAAAAGTATTGAATTTAAAGCAGGAGCTTTTAAAATTGAATAATGCTATTCAACAACAAGGAGAAGAAAATAAAAGACAATCGCAAACCAATGATAAAGAATTTCTTAATCATTCAAGAGTTTTACCTAATTCTTTGTTAGAATATATGAATAGCATAGAGATATTAAACAGACAATCATTACCTTTGCGCTCCAATTTTAACCGCAAGGTTCAAGAATATTTTAAAACAAAATGATAAATTTTAATTACGAAAACGACTTTAATTTAGATAACGAAGAAGCTATTTCTACTTGGTTGTCGGCTGTAATTGCATCTGAAAAGAAGAATGAAGGGGAGATTAATTATATTTTTTGTGATGATGATTATCTTCATAAAATTAATCTTGAATATCTAAACCACGATACACTTACTGATATTATTAGTTTTGACTACACGGTAGGGAATGAATTAAACGGAGATATTTTTGTTTCAGTTGAACGTGTTCAGGACAATGCTAATGATTTTAATGTTTCTTTTGAAGAGGAGTTGAAGCGTGTTTTGGTTCATGGAGTTTTACATTATTGCGGTTATAAGGATAAGGGAGATGAGGATGAACGTTTGATGCGTTCTAAGGAAGATGAAAAGATAGCAATGTTCCACGTGGAACAGTAAGATTGTTTTTTTTGTTTTGAGTGTAAATGTTTCACGTGGAACATTTGGAATTTTTAAGATTTAATTTAAGTCCTGTGTTCAGGAAAAATATAAAAAAATGTTTCTAGAAGAGTATGATGTAATTGTTGTGGGTGCTGGGCATGCAGGTTGTGAAGCTGCTGCTGCTGCTGCAAATTTGGGTTCCAAAACTTTGTTGGTTACCATGAGTTTGCAAAACATTGCCCAAATGTCTTGTAATCCTGCAATGGGTGGAATTGCAAAAGGTCAGATTGTTCGCGAGATTGATGCGCTTGGGGGTTATTCAGGAATTGTTTCTGATAAAACCGCGATTCAATTTAAGATGTTGAACAAATCAAAGGGGCCTGCAATGTGGTCTCCAAGAGTTCAAAGTGACCGTATGCGTTTTGCCGAAGAATGGAGAATGATGTTAGAAGGAACTCCAAATCTTGATTTCTATCAAGAAATGGTAAAAGGGTTGATTATTGAAAACGGAAAAATAAAAGGAATTAGAACTTCTTTGGGAATTGAAATTCGTTCCAAATCGGTTGTGTTGACCAATGGAACTTTCTTGAATGGATTGATTCATATTGGAGAAAAACAATTCGGTGGAGGTAGAGCTGGCGAAAGTGCTGCTTATGGAATTACTGAAGATTTGATTGAAGCGGGTTTTGAAGCCGGTAGAATGAAAACTGGGACACCTCCTCGAGTTGATGGGCGTTCTTTAGATTATTCAAAAATGAATGAAGAAAAAGGTGATGCAAAGCCTTCTAAGTTTTCTTATTCTGATTTGACTTCCCCATTGACACATCAAAGATCTTGTCACATGACCTATACTTCTTTAGAAGTTCATGATATTTTGAGAGAAGGTTTTGATCGTTCGCCAATGTTTAACGGAAGAATTAAAAGTCTTGGGCCAAGATATTGTCCGTCTATCGAAGATAAAATTAATCGTTTTGCTGATAAAGAAAGACACCAGCTTTTTGTAGAACCAGAAGGTTGGAATACCTGTGAGGTTTATGTTAATGGATTTTCTACTTCGCTTCCAGAGGATATTCAATTTAAAGCTTTGAGTTCTGTTGCCGGTTTTGAAAAGGTAAAATTCTTCAGGCCTGGTTATGCAATCGAATATGATTATTTTCCACCAACACAATTAAAACATACTTTGGAAACAAAGTTGGTTGAAGGTTTGTATTTTGCCGGACAAATTAATGGAACTACCGGTTATGAAGAAGCGGCTTCTCAAGGATTGATGGCGGGAATTAATGCGCATTTAAAAGTGCATGAAAAAGCACCACTAATTTTAAAAAGAGATGAAGCTTATATTGGAGTTTTAATTGATGATTTAATTACCAAAGGTACAGAAGAGCCTTATCGAATGTTTACTTCTCGTGCTGAATACAGAACTTTATTGCGTCAGGATAATGCTGATTTTAGGTTGACGCCAATGTCATATGAAATAGGTTTATCTTCAGAAGCTCGTTTACGTAGAATGGAACGCAAACTGAATGAATCTGAAAAGATGGTTTCGTTTTTTAAAGAAACCAGTGTTTCAATTGCTGAAACCAATCCTATTTTAAAGTCTAAAGAAACGGCCCCAATTTCGCAAGGGGATAAGATGTTTAAAATATTTTCCCGTCCGCAAATCGATTTGGAAGATATGATGAAATTTGAGAAAGTTCAAACTTATGTTGCCGAAAACGATTTGGATCAGGAAATTTTAGAACAAGCCGAAATTCAAGTAAAGTATTCTGGTTATATTGAAAAGGAAAGAAACAATGCGGATAAATTGACTCGTCTTGAAGATGTAAAAATTCCAGCCGAATTTGATTATAATAAAATCAAATCGATGTCTATTGAAGCGAAACAAAAACTAAACAAGATTCGTCCTGTAACAATTTCACAAGCTTCAAGGATTAGTGGAGTTTCTCCTAGCGATATTTCAGTTTTATTGATTTATATGGGGAGATAATAATTTTAGATTTTAGATTTCAGATTAAATCTAAATTCTAATATCAAAAATCTCAGATAGATTTGTTCCACGTGAAACTACGCTCGTAAGCCTTGTTATTACTAAGGTGAAGCTGTTTTAAAAATAAAAAATAAGGAGTAATAAATTTCGATTTATTGCTCCTTTTGAAAATTAGTATAAAATTTTACCCTCATTCTAAACCAACCACTGAAAATTAAAAAATGGATATTTCAAATAAAAAATATTTTCTTACTGTAAAAGACCATTCTGTTTCTAAGGAAACTTTCGAATTGTATCACGATGAAGATTTGGATATGTTAATCACGCATCCCCAACCAAGTTTAGAAAATTTAGGGAAGTATTACGAAAGCGAAGATTATATTTCGCATACAGATAATAAACGTTCTTTATTTGAAAAAGCATATCATTTTGTAAAAGGCATCGCCTTAAAAAACAAATTGAATTTAATCAATTCTCAGCAAGTTGCTAAAGGGCAAATTTTAGACATAGGAGCAGGTACAGGAGATTTTCTAACTGTTGCTAAAAATGATGGTTGGGAAACTGTTGGAATTGAACCTAGCGATAGAGCTAAAGGAATTGCAATTAATAAAGGAATTTCATTTGTAGAAAATACAACTGCGTTAGAAAGTTCTTCTTTTGATTTAATTACCATGTGGCATGTTTTAGAACATGTGCCTGATTTGGATTTTCAGATTAAAGAACTGAAACGCTTATTGAAACCAACAGGAACTTTAATTATTGCTGTTCCTAATTTTAAATCTTTTGATGCAAAACATTATGGGGTTTTTTGGGCTGCTTTTGATGTGCCAATTCATTTTTGGCATTTTTCAAAAAAAGCAATTCAAATGCTTTTCCAAAAAGAAAACATGAAATTAGAAAAAGTACTTCCTATGAAGTTTGATTCGTTTTATGTTAGTTTACTTTCAGAAAAATATAAAAATGGAAAAATGAATTTCATAAAGGCCTTTTTTATCGGATTACAGTCGAATTGGAAAGCAAAACAGAATTCGGAGTATTCTTCGTTGATTTATGTCTTAAAAAACAACTAAAACTCATTTTAAAGCTTTTTCAGAGGCTTTTTTAATGTTTAGGGTAAACTTTATTGACTGTTTTTTGTTTTTGCTTTATTTTTAATCTATTTAACCCGTTTTTTATAGCTTTAAATTATAGCTTTCGTTTTATTTATAACAAAATCTAATACCGTAAAATTTTCCCATTTTTACACTGTTTTTTAGGTTACTATCTATTTTTTTATATTTTTGCTTCCCACACATCAACACATCAATTACAATTTAATAAAAATGAAATCAAAGATTCAAGAATACCAAAAAAGAAATATTAATAATATGAGTAAAAAAGTATTATTAATTATCGCAATTTCTATTTCAGTTGTTGCTTGTAACAAAACTGCAGAAGTTAAAGAAGCTAAAGAATTTAAAACAGCTTATGTAGATACTTCGGAATTAATGAAAGAGTATACTGAAGCAAAAGATCTTGAAGCAAAGTATAAAGCGCAATCAGAAGAAAAAGGAAGACTATTAGATGCTGAGATAAAACGTTTTAAACAAGATGCTGCAAATTTCCAAAGTCAGGCTCAAGCTAATGGACAAGAATGGGCTCAAAAAAGAGGAGCTGAATTGCAAAAAAGAGAGCAACAATTAGGTTATGCTCAACAAGCATTAGCACAACAATTACAACAACAAAGTGGTGTTGAAATGGATTCACTTGTTATCGGAGTTAAAAAGTTTATTAAAGAATACGGTAAAGAAAAAGGTTATTCTTATATCTATGGAACAGGAGATGCTGCTTCTATTTTATATGCTGAGGATAAATATAATATCACTAAAGAAATTATTAAAGCCTTGAATGAAAAATATAGCGCTTCTTCAAAATCAGAAGCTAAAGCTGAAGAAAAGAAATAATTTTTCATTCCATCATTTAGAAATGCCTTCATCTGGTTTCAGATTGAAGGCATTTTTTTTGATTTAGCATTTTATTAAATGTAAATAATAACTTATATAATTATAATTTTATTTCCATTAATTTAGCCTTTTAATTATTATCTACATGCAAACCTTATCTGAAGCCGCTCAATATACTTTACAGTTCATCAATCAAACGCAACGTTCGGTGTTTTTGACTGGAAAAGCGGGGACAGGAAAGACCACACTTTTGCGTGAAATAATTGAAACTACACATAAAAATACTGTGGTTGTGGCGCCCACGGGAATTGCTGCTTTGAATGCAGGTGGTGTCACTATTCATTCGATGTTTCAACTCCCATTTAGCGGATTTATTCCTTCTTTCACTGCCGAATCGCAATTTTCGGAAACTGTGAAGTTTGAAAATAAGGAAAGTTTGCGCAGGCATTTTAAAATGAATGGCTTGAAAAAAGCAGTGATTCGAAATATGGAATTGCTGGTTATTGACGAAGTGAGTATGCTCCGTGCCGATTTGCTCGATGCCATGGATTATATGATGCAAACCGTTCGTAAAAAAGCGACTCCCTTTGGTGGTGTTCAGGTATTATTTATTGGCGATTTATTGCAGTTGCCGCCGGTTATTCGAGATGAAGAATGGCGAACGTTACGCAATTATTATAAAGGAAAATTCTTTTTTCATTCGCATGTTATTCAGCAAAGTCCGCCTTTGTATATCGAATTATCTAAAATTTTCCGCCAGACGGATACTAGTTTTATTTCGGTTTTAAATAATTTAAGGAATAACCAAATTACTCCAGATGATGTTCAGGTTTTGAATCAATATGTAAAACCTGATTTTGATTTAAAGGCAAATAAAGGTTATATCACATTAACGACTCATAATGCCAAAGCTGATACGATGAACGCACAAGCTTTGGAAGATTTAAAAGGAGAATTAATTACCTATAAGCCAGAAATTATTGGAGATTTTCCAGAGAAAATTTATCCTGTGGAGCATAATTTGCAATTGAAAGTGGGAGCCCAAATCATGTTTGTGAAAAACGATTTGGCTTTCGAAAAAAACTATTTCAATGGCAAAATGGGAATTATTAAATCACTTTCAAGTCAGGAAATCCTGGTTCATTTTCCAGAAGAACATAAAACCATAGAAGTGGAACGATACGAATGGCAAAACATTCGATACAAAGTAGATCCGTTGACAAAGGAAGTTGAAGAGGAAGTTTTGGGCACTTTTGTGCATTATCCTATCAAATTAGCCTGGGCAATTACGGTTCATAAAAGCCAGGGATTAACTTTTGATAAAGCGGCAATCGATGTTTCGCAGGTTTTTATGCCTGGGCAGGCTTATGTGGCTTTGTCGCGTTTACGTTCGTTAGACGGCTTGGTTTTACTGTCTCCGTTGCGGATGAATGGTATTTCTAACGATCAGGATGTGATGGATTATGCGCAGAATAAAGCTTCGGAAGAGGTGTTGAAGAATTCCCTGCATTTTGAAACTAAGAATTTTATCCATAATTATTTGATTAACAGTTTCGATTGGCATGATTTGGCTCAGGAATGGCGCAATCATAAATTCAGTTATTCGGATAAAACGGAAAGTTCGGCAAAATCTAAAAATGCACTTTGGGCAGCCAAACAATTGGAAAATATTGAATCACTTTTGGATCCATCCAAAAAATTCATCATACAATTGAATAGAATTTTTGCCAATGAAACGGTTGATTTAATTCATGTTTCTGCTCGAATTCAGGCAGCTTTTGATTATTTTTTCAAATCCATGGACGATTTGGTTTTTGAAATTTTGTGGAAAATAGAAGAAATTAAACGACTGAAGAAAGCTAAAGCCTATTTTGAAGAATTATCGGAATTAGAAGAGTTGCAATCGAAAGCAGTTTTGCGTTTGATGAAAACCAAACTTTTGATAGAAACCGTTATTGCAAATGAGCCTATTTCGAGAGAAAAACTCACTTCAGATGAGATAAAAAAATACCTTTCGAGAAAAAAAGAAGCCATTCAAAATCAATTCAAGGAAGCGAATATTACGTTGATTGAAGATGAAGAAGATGCAAATCGCTACACTTCGAAGAAAAAAGACCAAAAAGAACCTAAAAAATCGACTGTTGAGGAAACTTTCGATTTGTGGATAGCTAAAAATTCGATTCAGGATATTGCCGATATTCGAAAATTAAGCATTCAAACTATCGAAACCCATTTAGTCAAATTGATTCAGGCAAAACGAATTTCGATAAGCGAAGTTTTACCGCAGGATAAAATTGACGAATTAGCCGAAGCTTTTAAATTCTACAAAGAAGAATCACTTACTCCAATGAAAGAACAATTTGGCGAAAAATTCAGTTGGGACGAATTGAAAATGTTCAAGGCGAGTTTGAATTGATTTTATTTTACACGAATTCCACAAATTCACACGAAAGATGGGCTTAGTTTTTAATTTCACGAATCTGCCAAAGGCAGAAAAATTGGTGTAATTTAATTTTATAATCTCCCTAATTTGTGATAATTAGTGCAATTTGTGTTTGATTTTTTTAATCCGGTTTCTTTGCTCAAAACCAGTGATTGGGCGATTTTGAGTTATTTTTTATACTTTTGCAAAAATATTCTAAACTTAAACTGTTTATAGCATGCAACTGTACAACACCTTAAGCGCAGAAGAAAGAGCTGAATTGATTGATCAAGCGGGTAAACAACGTCTTACGTTGTCTTTCTATGCGTATGCCAAAATTGAAGATTCTAAAAAATTTCGCGATGATATATTTGTAGCCTGGAACGCACTTGATGCTCTGGGTCGAATTTATGTTGCTCACGAAGGTATTAACGCTCAAATGAACGTTCCTGCCGAAAATATCGAAGCTTTTAGAGAAACTTTGGAGGTGTATGATTTCATGAAAGGCATTCGTTTGAATGTAGCCGTAGAACAAGACGATCATGCGTTTTTAAAATTAACCATCAAAGTGCGTCACAAGATTGTTGCTGATGGACTTAACGATGATACTTTTGATGTAACCAATAAAGGTGTACACTTAAAAGCCAAGGAATTCAATGAAATCTTGGAAGATCCCAACACGATTGTAGTCGATTTTAGAAATCATTACGAAAGTGAAGTCGGGCATTTTAAAGGTGCCATTACTCCAGATGTAGAAACTTTTAGAGAAAGTTTACCCATAATCAACGAGCAACTTCAGGATCACAAAGACGATAAAAACCTGGTAATGTATTGTACAGGTGGAATTCGTTGTGAAAAAGCGAGTGCTTATTTTAAACACCAAGGTTTTAAAAACGTTTTCCAATTAGAAGGTGGAATCATCAATTATGCCAAGCAAATTGAAGAGGAAGGTTTAGAAAGTAAATTCATTGGGAAAAACTTTGTTTTCGATAATCGTTTGGGAGAAAGAATCACTGATGATATTGTTTCGCAATGCCATCAATGTGGAAAACCTTGCGACAATCATACTAACTGTGTCAATGATGGATGTCATTTGTTGTTTATCCAATGTGATGATTGTAAAGCTGCTATGGAAAATTGTTGTTCTACCGAATGTCAGGAAACAATCCATTTACCTTGGGAAGAACAAGTGAAATTAAGAAAAGGGAAACAAGTAGGTAATAAAGTTTTCAGAAAAGGAAAATCAGAAAGTTTGAAGTTCAAACACTCTGGAGAATTGTCTGACACTGCTTTAGCTACAGCTCCAACCCGAGGCGGAGCCGAACGGAGCGGAGCTAAATCGGCGAATATTCGTCAGAAAATAAAAGTAAAAAAGACCTTAGTTGGAAAAGCAGAACATTATTATGTAAAAGCTCAGGTGGGACTTTTTACCATCGAAAATCAAGAATTGAATTTGGGTGACAAAATCTTAATTTCCGGACCAACAACTGGAGACCAAGAATTAGTTTTAGAAAAAATGATTGTCAACGATACGGAAAACACATTGGCAAAAAAAGGAGATCGAGTAACATTTGCAGTTCCTTTTAGAGTTAGATTGTCTGATAAATTATATAAAATTTTGGACTAAAAATCCAGTCAAAAATTGTTTTAAAGCCTATTTCACGTTAGTTGAAATAGGCTTTTTTTATAAAAATTTTAATGTTTTGGGAAATTCTTAATTTTGCATCTTAAGATTAAAAAACACTCATTTGAATGAACTAAAAATCTCTTCGAGTTATATCAAACGAATTTATATTTTAATCCAAAGTGCTTTGCTATAATGCCGATACACTACGAAAATAGCGCAATGAAAATGGACTATATTAAATAGGCAATCGGTATATTTTAGAGTAGCGAAAAATTAATCCTTAATTAATTTGAATTTCACAGGTTGAAAAAACACCGTTGAATCTTTCTCAAAATATATTCCGTTTTCTTTTTTCTCTAATTTTACTTGGTAGTTATGAATTATACTGGTTTGTGCAATCACATTTACTTGGTAATTTTTACTAGTTTTGTTTGCTATTGGGATATTTTGAACTATACCATTAATCACAATCGATTTTGGAATAATTTCAGTATTAATAAGCTTAAAACTAACTATATATCCTTTTTCACGATCTCTGTTATAGCTCTTATAGGTTTGGTTTTTAATATCTAATAATTGTTTGGAACACGAGAAAATAAAGAAAGATCCTAAATAAAGTAATAAAATGATGGCTTTCGGTATACTATTTTTCATAGTTTTGGGGTTTTATTCGTACAAATTTAATTTAAACTATTGAATAATAATGAAACTAAAATATCTAATTTTAATATTGCTTGTTGGATTGGCTTTTACTTCTTGCAGTAAGGATTCTGATACGGATTCTGATGCAATCAAAACTGTTGCACCTGATGAGATTAACAACTTTGTTTGGAAAGCGATGAATTCCTGGTATTATTGGCAATCCAATGTTACCAATTTATCCGATAGCAAAATTACTTCTAGCAATAACTATGCTAATTTTATTAACGGAAAAACTCCAGATGCTCTTTTTTATTCGCTCCTTTATCAGAGAGGAACTGTTGATAGATTTTCTTGGATTGAAAACAGTAATGAAGTTGTGAATGTTTCAAAAATTGCCGAAGTCAAAAAAAGTAACGGTTTTAGTTATGGTATTTATCCTAAAGATTTGAATAATGTAAATTTGGTAGCCTTGATAAATTATATTGTACCAGGTTCACCTGCGGATTTAGCGGGATTGAAAAGAGGTGACGTTATTACAAAAATAAACGGTAACCAACTTACCTCAAGTAATTATGATCAACTAACCAATACGCAAATATCACTTACTTTGGCAGCAAGTGTGGGATTTATAAGTACTGGTATGGTAACCACTGACAAACCCTCAACTGTAGTTGTATCCCAAACCGACATTGACGAAAACCCAGTTGCTTATTACGAAAAGAAAGTATATGGCAGTAAAAACATTGGATATTTGGTGTATAATAGTTTTAAATCAGATTATAATGATGAACTTAATGCTGCTTTTGCCAAAATGCAATCGGATGGAATTAACGAATTGGTTTTAGATTTAAGATACAACGGAGGCGGATCATTAGAAACAGCAATTGCTTTGGCGCAAATGATTAATGGAAGTTTTACCAACAAGCCTTATGTTTATTTAGATTTCAATGATAAACATAATAGCAACGATGGCTTTGAATACCTTTCAGACAAAGTTAGAGTTTTCAACTTGGTTGATAACGAACCCACCTTTCAGAGAGATGAAAGTATAAATAACCTTTCTTTTACAAAAATATATGTCTTAGTAAGTTTTCAAACGGCTTCTGCCAGCGAACTAACTATTCAATGTTTAAAAAAATACATTAGCGTGACCACAATAGGCGAAGATACAGTAGGTAAATTTGTAGGATCTAACACCCTATATGATTGCCCCACATATAATTATACCTCATACGCTAATAGAAGTACCAAGCACAAATGGCAATTGCAACCCATTACTTTTACATATTACAATAAAGACAAAGACGTAAATCCAGCAAAAATTACACCTGATTACGTTATTAATCCTTACTTTGCTTTCTTAAATTTGGTTGAATTTGGAAACGTAAAAGATCCTTGTTTAAAAAAGGCTCTCGAACTGATTACTGGGCAAACTTTGCGGACTAAAACTCAAAACACTAATACCTCATTGTCTTTTAGAAACGACAATCTTGCTTCGTTCAATCCTACGAATGCTGCCAAAGGATTGTATATTGAAGATTTTAAAAGTTTAAAAAAATAAGAATCAGTATAAGTAAGACAAAAGTTTAAAAGTCATAAAGTCAAAAGAATCAATATTATGGATATTGATTTGAAATCAACTAATTATAGTTTAAGATTAAATAAACATGACATTATATGCGGAGCAAGGGTTGAGGAAAAGACAAAAAACATCTTCAAAATTAATTTAATGTTCTGAAAATCAAAACATTTAAAGTGTATCTACGCTGCAGGAATCCTTTAGTGTGGTTTGTGACAGAAATGGAAATATTTTAATATGAAAACTGATGACTCGCACATGTAAATTGTCGTTAGCGCAGGCATTTACCTGTGCCGAAAAAGTTGAGCAAGTAAAGTAAAAAGAAAGTTGTAACTGTTTTAATTATTATAACTTTCTTTATATTTAAGTAAAAAGTTGGAGTAACTGCAGTTTTAATTGGAGCGGGCACAGGTAAACACCTGTGGTAATTCTATGCGGTCGGTTGCGGGATACATTTGTACTTTTCAATTGTCATTTAGAATTCGATTGTCTGATAAATTATATAAAATTTTAGACTAAAAATACAGTCAAAAACCGCTTTAAAGCCTATTTCTAAGTTACTTGAAATAGGCTTTTTTTATAAAAACTTTAATCTTTTTGGGAATTCTTAGTCTTGCATCTTAAGATTAAAAAGTACTATCTTTACAGATTAAACGTTTTAAGAACTTAAGTTGTGCCAGTCACAACACTACATATAAAATTATGGCATGTGCAAGTTGTTCAACTTCTGATGGTGGCGCACCAAAGGGTTGTAAAAATAATGGGACTTGCGGCACCGATAGCTGCAACAAATTAACGGTTTTCGATTGGCTTTCAAATATGAGTTTACCCGGTGGTGAAGCGCCTTTTGATTGTGTTGAAGTTCGTTTTAAGAATGGAAGAAAAGAGTTCTATCGCAATACGGAGAAATTAACTTTAAGCATGGGAGACATTGTGGCAACTGTCGCTTCTCCTGGGCATGATATTGGAATAGTTACTTTGACTGGTGAATTGGTTCGTATCCAAATGAAGAAAAAAGGAGTGGATCCAAACAGCAATGAAGTTCCTAAAGTCTACCGTAAAGCTTCTCAAAAAGATATTGATATTTGGTCGGCGGCTCGCAATAAAGAAGAGCCAATGAAAGTGCGTGCGCGAGAACTTGCGATTCAGCATAAACTGGAAATGAAAATATCGGATATTGAATTTCAAGGAGATGGTTCGAAAGCGACTTTTTATTATACCGCTAACGACCGTGTTGACTTTAGACTTTTAATTAAAGATTTTGCCAAAGAATTCAATACCAGAGTCGAGATGAAGCAAGTAGGTTTCCGTCAGGAAGCAGCTCGTTTAGGTGGAATTGGTTCTTGTGGTAGAGAATTGTGTTGTTCCACTTGGTTGACTGATTTTAGAAGTGTAAATACATCAGCAGCACGTTATCAACAATTGTCTTTAAATCCGCAAAAACTAGCAGGACAATGCGGAAAATTGAAATGCTGTTTGAATTATGAACTAGATACTTACATGGATGCCTTAAAAGGATTTCCTGATTTCGAAACCAAATTGGTTACCGAAAAAGGAGATGCTATTTGTCAAAAACAAGATATTTTTAAAGGCTTGATGTGGTTTGCTTATACCAATAATTTTGCAAATTGGCATGTTTTAAAAATTGATAAGGTTAAGGAAATTATAGCCGAAAATAAGTTAAAAAATAAGGTTTCTTCATTAGAAGATTTTGCTGTTGAAGTAACCCAAGAAGTAGAAAAAGACTTCAATAACGCTATGGGTCAAGAGAGTTTAACTCGTTTTGATCAGCCAAAAAAGAGCAAAAGACACAATAAAAAGCCTAAAAAAGCAGTTGAAAATACAGCGGCAGCTCCAAATGCTAAAAAACCAGTAAACAAACAGGCAAATAAACCAGCTCAAGCTGCTCCAACACAAGATAAGCCTGCTGCAGATAAGAAGCCTAAAGGACCTAGAAAACCTATAATTATTAAAAAAAATGAGGCTAAAAAATAGCATTTTATTACTTTTAGTTAGCATACTCTTTTTTTCATGTGATAAGAAAAGAGTTTTTGATGAATACAAATCCGTTGGCAGTGCCTGGCATAAAGACAGTATCGTTTCTTTTAATTTGCCCGAATTAGATTCAACAAAAAAATATGATCTTTTCATAAATGTAAGAGACAATAATAATTACCCTTTTAATAATCTTTTTTTGATTGTAACCTTAGAAAAACCAAATGGTTATACTAAAGTGGATACTTTAGAATATCAAATGGCAGCTGCAGATGGTACTTTGTTAGGTGATGGTTTTACCGATATTAAAGAGAGCAAATTGTATTTTAAAGAGAATGTAAAGTTTAGAGGGAAATACAAACTCAATATAAAACAAGCCGTTCGCGAAGGAGGGAAGGTTCCCGGAGTTACACAATTAGAAGGTATTACAGAAGTAGGTTTAAGAATTGAAAAAAAAGAATAAATAGTTATGGCGACTAATAAAAAAACAAATACTACAGAACACGATTTTAAATATTATACAAAAAAATTCTGGAAGTTTTTCTTTTATGGAATGGGTGGAATTATCCTGTTTTTCCTTTTTGCTTCATGGGGACTTTTAGGTTCTATGCCTTCATTTGAAGATTTAGAAAATCCAGATTCTAATTTGGCTACCGAAATTATTTCATCTGATGGAGTAGTTATAGGGAAGTATTTCCAAACCAATCGTTCGCAATTAAAATATTCTGATTTACCTAAAAATTTAGTGGATGCATTAGTGGCTACTGAGGATGAGCGTTTTTATGAGCATTCTGGTATTGACGGAAGAGGAACATTGAGAGCTATTGTAACTTTAGGTACCAATGGTGGTGCAAGTACTTTGACACAGCAATTAGCCAAACAACTTTTTCATGGTGAAGGTTCTAAATTCCTGCCTTTTCGTATTATCCAAAAAGCAAAAGAATGGATTATTGCCATTCGATTAGAAAGACAATATACTAAGAATGAGATTCTTGCCATGTATTGTAATGTGTATGATTTTGGAAACTCAGCTGTTGGGGTAAGTTCGGCGGCACAAACTTATTTTTCTAAAACTCCTAAAGAATTAACGGTGGACGAATCGGCAATTTTGGTGGGTATGTTTAAAAATTCCAGTCTATATAATCCAATTCGAAATCCTGATGGTGTAAAAAACCGTAGAAATGTGGTTTTGGGACAAATGGAAAAGTCAAATATGATTACAGAGGCCCAAAAAGAAAAATTACAGGAACTACCTCTAAACTTACATTTCAAACTAGAGAGCCATAGAGAAGGTACTGCAACTTATTTCAGAGAATATCTGCGTGATTACATGAAAAAATGGGTTGAAACCAATAAAAAGCCAGATGGTTCGGATTATGATATTTACAAAGATGGTTTAAAAATATATACCACTATCGATTCCAGAATGCAATTGCATGCAGAAGAAGCTGTTGAAAAACACATGGCAAATCTTCAGGAAGAATTTTTTATTGAGCAAAAAGGGAATAAGAATGCTCCTTTTGTCGGTATTTCTGAAAAGGAAACTAATCGTGTTCTGAAATTGGCAATGAAGGCTTCAAACCGTTGGACTGTAATGGAATCAATGGAAAAATCAGAAGATGAAATCATAGAATCTTTCAATAAGAAAACAAAAATGACTGTTTTTACCTGGAAAGGAGAAAGAGATACACTTATGACACCATTGGATTCTATTCGCTATTACAAGCATTTCTTGCAAGCCGGATTGATGGCAATGGAGCCTCAAACCGGAAATATTAAAGCTTGGGTAGGAGGTATCAATTATAAGTATTTTCAATATGATCACGTAGCGCAAGGAGCGAGACAAGTAGGTTCTACTTTTAAACCTTTTGTTTATGCAACAGCTATAGAGCAATTAAACATGTCGCCTTGTGATTCGATTATTGATGCACCATTCACTATTCCTGTTGGTCGTCATCATGTTACTGAAACCTGGACGCCTCGAAATTCAAACAACACTTACCTTGGAATGGTAACTTTGAAAAAAGCATTGGCAAATTCGATTAATACCGTTTCAGCTAAATTAATTGACAAAGTAGGACCAGAGGCAGTTATTAAACTGACACACAAATTGGGAGTTAAAACAGAAATTCCTGCACAACCTTCGATTGCACTTGGAGCTGTAGATATTACCGTTGAAGAAATGGTAGCTGCTTACAGTACTTTTGCTAACCAAGGAGTGTATAATAAACCACAATTTTTATCTCGAATAGAAGATAAAAGTGGTGTTGTAATTTATGAGCCAATACCGGAATCGCACGATGTTTTGAATAAAGACATTGCATTTGCAGTAATAAAATTACTGGAAGGAGTTACCGAAGGAGGTTCGGGTTCAAGATTAAGAACTGAATACGGAGGTAGCGGAGACAACCGTTGGACTGGTTATCCGTATATGTTTACTAATCCAATTGCGGGTAAAACTGGAACAACACAAAATCAATCTGATGGATGGTTCATGGGAATGGTTCCAAATTTAGTTACAGGAGTTTGGGTAGGTTGCGAAGACCGTTCGGCTCGTTTTAAAAGCCTTACTTACGGACAGGGAGCTACTGCTGCATTGCCGGTTTGGGGATATTTTATGAAATTGTGTTATAATGATCCAAGTCTTAAAGTTTCAAAAGAAGATTTTGAAAGACCGGCTAATCTTTCTATAAAAGTAGATTGTTATCAACCGCGTCCAAAAGTAGAAAAGGATACAACTGCCGTTATTCAGGATACCGACGAATTTGAATTTTAAAAACGTTTTATTTTAATTTGTTCATTATGACTGAAATTAAAATTGTAAATACCGATAATGAAATAGCTTCCTGTTGGGAAGCTATTTTTTTACTTCGACCTATGTTAGAAAGAGAAAATTTTGTCTCACAAATTCGAAACTTGCAGAAAGAAGGCTATAATTTACTTTATATTCAGGAAGACAATCAAACGGTAGCTATAGCAGGTTATCGCATTTATACAATGTTGTATTGCGGAAAGATGCTTTATCTGGATGATCTTTCTACTCTGGAAACACATAGAGGCAAAGGTTATGCTTCACTACTTTTAAATCATTTAAAAGAAATTGCTTTGGAACAGCACTGTGTTTCAATTCAATTGGATTCCGGTCCAGGCAGAACTGTTGCTCATAAATTGTATTTCAAAGAAGATTTTACCATAAGCGCCTATCATTTTCATAAAAAAATTGACTTAAAACTTTAATTAGGGGCGAATAGTAATATTGTTTTTTCTTTTGGAAATAAAGACTTATTTTTAAGAATCAAAAGAAATCAAATTCGTTATGATCTACAAAAAAGTAAATTCTGTTCAGGATGCACTGCGCGATGTTCAAGACAATGCGACCATTATGTTGGGAGGTTTTGGGCTTTGTGGTATTCCCGAAAATTCTATTGCCGAATTGGTACAAAAAGAAATCAAAAATTTGACTTGCATATCTAATAATGCCGGAGTAGATAATTTTGGTTTGGGGATGCTTTTGCAAAAAAGACAAATCAAGAAAATGATTTCATCTTATGTAGGTGAAAATGCCGAATTTGAACGCCAAATGCTTTCGGGTGAACTCGAAGTAGAGCTTATTCCACAAGGAACATTAGCCGAACGCTGTCGTGCAGCTCAAGCCGGAATCCCTGCTTTTTTTACTCCGGCAGGCTTTGGAACCGAAGTTGCCATTGGCAAAGAAACCAGAGAATTTAACGGAAAAATGCACGTGATGGAATTGGCTTTTAATGCCGATTTTTCGATTGTAAAAGCCTGGAAAGGCGACACGGCAGGAAATCTAATTTTTAAAGGAACAGCCCGAAATTTCAATCCTGCAATGGCTGGTGCTGCCAAAATTACCATTGCCGAAGTAGAAGAATTAGTCGAAGCGGGTTCTTTAGACCCCAATCAAATTCATATTCCCGGAATATTTGTGCAACGGATTTTTCAAGGTGAGAAATATGAAAAACGGATTGAGCAACGAACGGTTAGAGAAAGAAAATAGATTATAGAATAAAGAATATAGACACTCAAAATGGAGAAACAAGATGTAAAAATACTGTTTAGATTTTTTAGTAATTTATTAGACGAATGGACAGTAGAAACTATGTGGGCTGAAACAATTAATTCAGAAGAAGGCTTATACAGGCTATCTAATATTCCTTTTTACGCTTCTGTATCTTGCGATGATATTGTATTTGCAGAATATGATCAAGACGAAGAAATTTTAACTTACAGGAAAACCATAGAACATTCAGGTAATTCAACGATACAAGTTATTGTAGTAAACAAAGAAATTTTAGCAAATGATTTACGAGAAATTTTTAATGCTTTTGGTTGCGAATCAGAAAAATTTAATGATGGCTATTTTGTAATTGAAATTCCAGCAAAATTAGATTACACACCAATAAGGCAAAAACTAATTGAACTTGAAGAGAAAAATTTAATTAATTATGCTGAACCTAATTTATCAAACAATCATTTTTATGATTAATAACGATTATTAATAATTGCTAAATTAACACATTGTTTTTATGTTAACAAAAGAAGATATCGCAAAACGAATTGCCCTAGAACTCAAAGATGGCTATTATGTCAATTTAGGGATAGGAATTCCGACTTTGGTGGCCAACTATATACCTGAGGGAATAAACGTCGAATTTCAAAGCGAAAATGGCGTTTTAGGTATGGGGCCGTTTCCTTTTGAGGGAGAAGAAGACGCCGATATCATTAATGCGGGAAAACAAACTATAACAACGCTTCCAGGCGCTGTCTTTTTTGATTCGGCATTAAGTTTTGGAATGATTCGCGGCAAGCATGTTGATTTAACTATTCTTGGCGCTATGGAAGTAGCTGAAAACGGCGATATAGCCAACTGGAAAATTCCAGGTAAAATGGTCAAAGGAATGGGTGGTGCAATGGATTTAGTAGCTTCCGCCGAAAATATTATCGTGGCCATGATGCACGTCAACAAAGCAGGGGAATCTAAGATTCTAAAAAAATGCACTTTGCCGTTAACAGGTGTAGGCTGCGTTAAAAAAGTTGTAACTGAGCTAGCCGTTCTCGAAGTAACTCCAAAAGGTTTTAAGCTGTTAGAACGCGCGCCAGGTGTTTCTGTGGAACACATCATCGTTTCCACCGAAGCAAAATTAATCATTGAAGGTGAAATTCCAGAAATGCAGATTGACTAAAATAGAAAACCCTGTCAGAGTTCAAAACTCTGACAGGGTTTATTTTTACCTCTGTTTTATAAAGACTATAAATTTTCAAAGAAATCATTTCCTTTATTATCAGTGATAATAAAAGCAGGGAAATCTTTTACAGTGATTTTACGAACGGCTTCCATACCTAATTCTTCAAAATCAACTACTTCTACTTTCAAAATATTATCTTGAGCAAGAATGGCAGCTGGACCACCTACAGAACCCAAATAGAATCCACCGTAAGTTTTACAAGCATTCATTACGTCTTTAGTTCTGTTTCCTTTGGCAAGCATTACCATACTTCCGCCATTTTTCTGGAATTCTTCTACATAAACATCCATACGCCCAGCTGTTGTTGGTCCAAAACTTCCTGAAGCCATTCCTTCCGGTGTTTTAGCTGGTCCTGCGTAATATACAGGGTGGTTTTTAAAGTATTCCGGCATTGGTTTACCAGCATCCAATAATTCTTTGATTTTAGCATGTGCAATATCACGGGCTACAATCAAAGTTCCGTTTAATTTCAAACGCGTTTTAATTGGATATTGTGACAATTTTTTAAGAATATCTGCCATAGGTTGGTTCAAATCAATCTCAACCGCTTCTTCCAAATGTGGCGGAGTTTCAGGCAACAATCGTTTTGGATTTACTTCTAATTGCTCTACAAAAATTCCGTCTTTGGTAATTTTACCTTTGATATTTCTATCAGCCGAACAAGAAACTCCTAATCCAACCGGGCAAGAAGCAGCGTGACGTGGCAAACGAATTACACGAACATCATGGGTGAAATATTTCCCTCCAAATTGCGCTCCAATGGCACTTTGTTGGCAAATCAACTGTACTCTTTTCTCCCACTCTAAATCACGGAAAGCCTGACCTGCCATGTTTCCAGTAGTTGGTAAATTATCAAAATAACCTGCAGATGCTTTTTTAACCGTTGCTAAATTCGCTTCTGCTGAAGTTCCTCCAATCACTAAAGCCAAGTGATACGGTGGACAAGCAGAAGTTCCTAAATCCATTATTTTTGCACGAATGAAAGCATCCATTGATTTTTCATTCAACAAGGATTTAGTTTGTTGGTACAAATAGGTTTTGTTAGCAGAACCTCCACCTTTTGCTAAAAATAAGAACTCATAAGAAGCTCCTTTTTTCGAATAAATATCAATTTGAGCAGGAAGATTTGATCCAGAGTTCTTTTCTTCAAACATACTGATTGGTACAATTTGAGAATAACGTAAGTTGCGTTCTTGATAGGTGTTGAAAATCCCTTTAGAAAGCCATTCGGCATCATCGACGCCAGTATATACGTTTTCTCCTTTTTTAGCCATTACAATCGCTGTTCCTGTATCCTGACAAGAAGGCAATTCGCCATCAATAGCTACAACGGCATTTTGCAATAAATTATAAGCTACAAAACGGTCGTTGTCAGTTGCTTCAGGATCATCAAGAATCGCTCTTAATTTCTCTAAGTGAGAAGTTCGCAACATAAAAGAAACATCTTTCATTGCTTCTTGCGAAAGCAATTCCAAGCCTTTTGGGTCAACGGTTAAGATTTCTCTATTGCCTAGTTTTTCTACTTTTACGTAATCAGAAGTGATTTTGCGGTATTGGGTATCGTCTTTTAAAATTGGATAAGGATCCTGGTATATAAAGTCCATGGGTGTTTTATTTTTTTTGACAAATATAAAAAATATTTGCCGCAGCAATTGTTTTTGCGGAATGGGATTAGTGCTAAAAAACAGCTTTTTTGTTAAAAATCAAGCGTTAAGAAAGCGTCGATTTCGAAAATAGAGATCAAAAACAGCTGTTTTTTAATAAAGTAAATTGGGCTTTTTAACTTAACAAACTGGTAAGTAAAAATAAAATAAGCAAGCCAATCGCGATGTATTTAGTGTATTTTGACATTTTTGATTTGTTTAAATGATTTGTATAATATTCAAAAGAATGAAAAATAGTTTTAAATCCCTAAAATAACGGTAATAATTTTTCGGTTATTTTCTTAGTTATTAAAAATGAATTAACCACAAATTTTGTAGTAATTAGATAAATGAAATATGCTAAAAGAATAATTATTCGGATTTATAGACATCATTAAATTTCTTGAATTCTTTTCTGAAAATTTTTCCTTTTTTAGACTTTAATTCACCTAACCACTTATTAGAAATCCAATTGTAAACTATAGAATCTGAATAATTTATCACTAAATCTTCATTAAGATCATTATACGGTTTAGATTCATCAGTATCAACTTGAATAATTGTTGATGAAAAAGAAATTAATTTATTGTCTTTAAAATTGGGTTCAAATGAAGTCCAAGTTCCGTAACCACCATCAGCCATCGATTCATTTTTGGTTATTAATTGAATATGATTCGTTTCAATAAAAAACAAAAAATTGGTTTGTGTGTAACCACAGGCATCATAACCATAAGAAAGTTCAATGAAGCGATTATCTGATTTGTTTTGGGAAAATACATTTTCTGATGTATACCAACTACCATTATCGAAAGCATGTGTAATTGAAGAAGAAATTGATTTTACTAAATTGTTGTTTTTATTGAAAAAATCAAAACGTATAAGCTCTTTTGTAATACTGTCTTTGTTTATTTCTTTTTTTAATGTTGCGATTAAAATTTTATCAACTCCATTTAATGTTTTTGATTTTTCGAGTTTTAAAGTATCTGTTTGTATTACTTTTGCTTCATTAATTTTTATTTCTATTGAATCTTTGAAATTCTTTGATATTAAACTAGAATTGGGAACTTCTTTTTTACAGCTAAAAAAAGAAGCAAAGACGAAAAAAAGAATACCATTTCTCATACGATCTATCTTTTAAAAAAACCAGCTTGCCACGAAAATAGCCGTAATCACACAGATCACATCAACGATAAGCATGGTTCCCAAAGCATATCGGGTGTTTTTTATGTTAACCGAACCAAAGTAAACCGCTATCACATAAAAAGTACTTTCGGCACTACACTGAAAAATACTGCTTAATCTTCCAGTCATGGAATCGGCGCCAAAAGTGTTCATCGAATCAATCAAAAATCCTCTTGATCCCGCAGAACTGAATGGTCTTAATAATGCTACGGGCAAAGCATCGGTAATTTGTTTATTTACACCCATATTGGAGAAAATAAAAGCAATCCAGTCACTAATAATTTCGAATAAACCACTGTTTCTGAATAAAGAAATAGCCACTAACATTCCTAAAACATAAGGGAAAATGGTAACTCCGGTCTTAACACCATTATTGGCTCCCGATACAAAGGCTTCATAAACAGTCGTATTGGCTTCTGAGAATTTTTTCTCCTTAAGGAAAGAAAAGATCAAAGTAAAAAGAATAATTCCTACCAATATTAACGCGGAAAGATTAGTTGTAAAATAGTTTTTACCAATTAAATCCAAATGGTTTACATACATTAACAAACCTACAATGGCAGCAATTAATACCATCAACCCTATAACTAAAGAAGCGCTTTTGAAATTAATTTTTTGTCTAATTCCAACAATCAGAAAAGCAGCAATGGTACCGATAAAAGAGGTGATAATACAAGGCAACATCACATCGGCTGGATTACTGGCATTGGCGGCAGCACGGTAACCAATGATGGAAGTTGCTATCAAAGTAAGTCCCGAAGCATGAAGACACATAAACATAATTTGAGCATCGCTGGCCTTGTCTTTTTCGGGATTTATTTCTTGTAAACTTTCCATGGCTTTTAGTCCAAAAGGTGTTGCAGCCGAATCCAGTCCTAAGAAGTTGGCAGCAAAGTTTAAGGTCATGTACGAAATTGAAGGGTGATTTTTTGGAATACTAGGAAACACTTTTACAAATACAGGACTCAATACTTTTGCCAGTTTTTCAGACACTCCGGAAATGATTAAAAGTTCCATTAAACCGCAGAAAAAAGCCAAATAAGCCATAAGAGGCAGAATCAAATCAAGTAAGGTACTTTTACAAGTGGGCAGTAAACCATCTGATTTTTGAACACCACTGTAGATTTTTACCGTTTTATTTTTGTACACATAAGTAGTATCAATATTTAGTGTATCTCTATTGATAGTAAAGGTTTTTTCTTCCGATTTATTGATGCTGTCTTTTATAAATGCAGGAATTTGATCGATATATTTTTCAGAAATTAAAATAGGATCGTCTTTTTTCCCATTTAAAACATGGTCTATTGTATAACTGTTACCCGAAAACAAACTGAAAATCACAAATGCAATCGACGAAATGAAAATTACCAACCAAAATCTACTTAATACCATAATTTATAATTTTTGTAAATGTAATAATTCAATGGCAATGACAATAGCAAAATTCAATTTCAGTGTTAGCCAACAAAGTTTTTCTGTCTTTTTGATTGATATTGAATTTTGCTATTGCTATTGAAATTTAAACATGAATAATTTCTTCTTCAATCAATAAATCTTCCCGTCTCAAACGCAAAAAAATCTGCGCTACGGCAATGGTGTCTTTTTCGCAATAGGTTACAATGCGGTCTATGTCTTTTTCAACATAAAAAACATGACCTACCTGACTGCCGTCGATATCGTCTTTGGGAGATGGGATTCCGAGGACTTTGCACATTAATTTTAAAGAAGTGTAATGCTTATAATCGCCAAATTTCCATAACTCTAAAGTATCCAAATGTGGAATTTCCCATGGTTTTTTGCCAAATAAATTCAGCTTGTCTGGAATTGGGATTTGATTGATAATCATGCGGCGAGCCAGAAACGGAATGTCAAATTCTTTGGCATTATGTCCGCACAAAAGATGTTGTGGCCCATTGAAATGATTGTTTATCAAATTATTGAAATCTTTCAAAAGTTTGGCTTCTTCTCCAAAAAATGAAGTCACTCTAAAGTTGCGGATATCGCCTTTAATGACAAAAAAACCAACAGAAATACAGACAATCTTCCCGAACTCAGCCCAAATTCCCGCTCGATCATAAAATTCCTCTGCTGAAAAATCGTCTTTGCGTTGGTACTGCGTTTTTTGCTCGTACAAGGCTTGCATCTCTGGATCCAAAGAGTTGAAATCTTCCGTTTCAGGAACCGTTTCTATATCCAGAAATAAAATGTTGTTGAGGTTTATTTTTTCAATCATGTTCTTAATTTTTGTTTGGAGGCAATTCTTGTTGTAACATTTTATAACTTTCCTCTAAATACACATAAAAATCATCGCTATGTGGCGAACCATTCGTACTCGGTTTATCATGATTTCCAAGTCTTACAATAATCAAATCGTCTTCTGGAACTACAATTACATATTGCCCCAAATGGCCTCGCATGTAAAATACTTTTTTGTTCTTAAAACTACTCAACCACCAGCCATAGCCATATTGCGGCGAATCTTTAAATCGTGGCGTTACTGATTTGGCAACAAATGTGCTATCTAAAATTGCTTTGCCGTTCCATTTTCCATGTTGAAGATAGAGTTTCCCAAAACGGGCAAAATCTCTGGCGTTACTGGCAATGCAGCAATAGGCTTTTACAATTCCGTTTTCCCTGTCAGTTTGCCAAAACGCATCACTTTCGGCTCCCATGGGTTTCCAAAAAGAGTCTGAAACATAATTGGCTAAACTTTTTCCAACGGCTTTTTCGATACACATTGCTAAGAGTTGGGTGTTGCCACTTAAGTATTTGTATGATTTTCCGGGTCTTTCAATTCCTTTTACTCCCAAAATAAGGGCTCTTAAATTATCATCAAAATACGCACGGGTAGTTATCGAAAAAGGATCGTAATAGTCTTCATCCCAATCTAATCCCGATGCCATCGAGGATAGATCGCCCAGTGTCATATTAGCTGTGATTCCTTCTTTAAATCCAGGAATAAAATCCGAAACTTTCTGGTCTAAACTTTTAATTTTGCCTTCCATAATAGCTTTTCCCAATGAAGCCGAAACGATGCTTTTGGCCATGGAAAAAGAATTGGATTTAGAAGCTGCAGTATAGTTGTCATAGTAACTTTCATGCCAAATACTATCTTTTTTGATGATTAAAAAGGCAACTGTACCAATTTCTTTATGCAGTTCTTCAAGCCTTTTTGTCGCTTTTATTTGGTTGCAATTTTTGGCAATTTTCCAAGGTTGCGCTACGTTGCTTTTTTCAATAATTCTATTCGGGAAATACTTGTAATCTTCAAGAAAAGCGGTGCTGTGTCCGTTGAAATAAGTTATTCGAACGGCTTTTATTAGATAATCGATTTTAAAAATATAGAATACGATTTCTATAATCAGGATAAAAGCAATCAATCCGATTAAGAGTTTTTTTAGCCATCTCATGGTGTAATACTTTTAGGTTCAATACGAATTTACATAAATATAAGACTCCTTTTTTGCAGTTTTTCTTTTATTCGAACAAACTTTGTTGTGTGCTAGGATTTTCATGTTCCAAAAGCCATTTTTTACGCCACAAACCACCTGCATAACCTGTTAGCGAACCATCAGTTCCAATAACCCGATGACAGGGAACCACAATCCAAAGCGGATTTTTCCCATTGGCGGAAGCCACCGCACGAATGGCTTTTACATCGCCTAATTTTTTAGACAAATCCATATAACTGCAGGTTTTTCCAAATGGAATTTCGAGTAAAGCTTTCCATACTTTTTTTTGAAATTCGGTTCCTGAAGGATTGAGTTTAAAATCGAAATCGTTTCTTTTTCCTTCGAAATAATACTGAAGTTGTTTAATACCTTCTTGTAAAACGGCAGGAATAGTTTCAGATATTTGCTTCGCCTGTTTGAGCTCTGCTCCCGGGTCGCCTTCATCAGCAATTGAAATTACCGAAATTCCGTTTTCATCGCCTTCTATCTTGGCAGTTCCCAAGGGAGTAGAAAAATATGCTATAGCCATTTTGTGTGTGATTAATCGGTGGATTCTAATTCGAAAATATCATTTACAGATTTATCGAATAGTTTTGCCATTTTCAATGCCAAAACTGTCGATGGCACATATTTTCCCGCCTCAATAGCGTTGATCGTTTGGCGACTTACACCAATCTTTTCGGCCAATTCAGCCTGGGTAATATTGGCAATGGCGCGCTGTACTTTGACGTTATTCTTCATCGATAGACATTTTATTGTATTGGTACAATTTCCAGTGGAAACGGATGATAAAGAAAAACAGAAGAGAAAATATGTTTATGTACAGTAATTTCAGGAAGATTGTTCCGTAAATAAAAAGTATTGCTACAAAAAGTATTGCATAATTAACATAGGTAGCCCACACCAAGCTTTCCAATCGGATTTTCGACACCATTTCATCTTCAATTTTTACTTTTGAGAAACCCACCAAAATTCCAGATAAAACTAAAAGACAAAAAATCAATTCATCTGAAATATTATTTTGAATCACTTTGAAAAATTGTATGCCTGATGATAAAAAATCATCATTTACAATTGCTAAAACATAAAAATTCATTGACGGACTAAATAACCCCCCATACAATTCCTCATTTGAAAAAATAGGAATTAAAAAAAGTAAAACAGGAATAAACACAATCCACCCGAATTTCTTAAACCGGTGCGGAAATAAATAATTCATTTTCATAATTAAGGAATTTTAAAATCATTATTCAAATGTAAATTTTTTTTTCCAAAAAGACAAATAAACTTTACATTTTGGAAAATTTATTTTACAAATTAATTTAAACCAATAAAAAATATACTTGCCATTAACCTCATTTCATCTTTAAAAAATCAATGGAGGTTTGGGCTATTTCAGAATGATGGTCTTTTGGTGTAGCCAATAAAATATCGGTAAACAAAGGCACAGATTTAATTTCCACAAAACCCAATTCAGGATACACATGGGTTTTTAAAATGTTGGTAGGCACAATGGAAACTCCCAGTCCGTTTTTTACCAGCTGAATGATGGAGGAAATATTGTTCGACTCATGTACAACTTTTGGCGTAAAGCCGAATTTAGAACAAATTTCAACCAGATTATCATAATACTGCGGCGCATATTCCTTGTTAAAAAAGACGAAAGTCGTTTGGCTTAGATTTTCTATTTCCTGCTCTGATTGAATATCATACAGTTTTTTATTAAATACCAATGAGAAACTGTCTTTAAACCACAATTGGGAATCGATTTTTGGTGAATGTAAGGGCGAACGAATGATTCCAAAATCGATTTTTCCTTCTTCTAAAGCGGCAATTTGTTTGATTGTAGGCACTTCATACAATCTAAAATTGACATAGGGATATTGAGCAGATAAAAATTGTATCAGTTTAGAAATATCGCCGGAAAATGTTGAACTCACATAGGCAATCCTAAATTCACCACTTTGATTCTCACTAATTTTTTTCGTTTGAATGTTGATGTGTTCTAAATTTTTCAGCAGTTCCCGGATTTCTTTTTGATAAAATTTCCCCGAATCGGTAAGAATTACGCGTCTATTATTTCGCTCAAAAAGAGTCGCTCCGAGTTCGATTTCCAATTCTTTAATCTGTCGGCTCAATGGAGGCTGAGAAATAAACAGCTTATCGGCTGCGCGAACAAAGCTCAGTTCTTCGGCTAATTTGAGGAAATATTTTAAATGACGCAATTCCATAAATACCTTTTAAGTATTGATAATTGACAAAATAAGCATTTTTAAGGCATATATAAAAATGATAGGTTTGTAAAGTGAATTGAAAGTTGTCAAATCGAGCGGAGTCGAGATTTATTAATATTTAGAAAAAGGTTTCGACTCCGCTCAACCTGACAACGAAATTAAAAATCGATAATCATGAAAAAATCAACAGTAACAGAAATCAGGGAACGTTTTGACAATGAGGTAGAACGCTTCTCCAGTTTAGAAACAGGGCAGGTCGCTACCATGGATGCTAAAATTGCATTAGAATTAATTACCTGTACCGCAAGAGCTATAAAACCTGAAGCAAAAACCATTTTGGATTTGGGTTGTGGAGCGGGAAATTATACGTTGAAAATGCTTTCGAAAGTGTCTAATTTGAATTGTACTTTGGTCGATTTGAGTCAGAATATGTTGGACAAGGCTTTCGAGCGTGTTTCTGAAGTGACAACAGCTAAAGTCGAAACTATTCAAGGTGATATTCGTGATATCGAATTACCTAAAAATCATTTCGACATTATCTTGGCTGGAGCGGTTTTACATCATTTGCGTGAGGATTCCGACTGGGAATTGGTATTCCAAAAGTTGTATGATAGTTTAACACCCGGAGGCTGTTTCTTGATTTCTGATTTGTTGGTTCAAAATCATGAAGAGGTGAATAAATTAGTTTGGAAAATGTATGCCAATTATTTGACGCAACATGGAGGCGAGGAATACCAACAAAAAGTGTTTGATTATATCGAAAAAGAAGACACACCGAGATCGATGACTTACCAATTGGATTTGATGAAAAAAGTAGGTTTTTCAAGCACTGAAATTTTACATAAAAATGCTTGTTTTGGAGCTTTTGGAGGGATAAAATAGATTTAAAATAAACCCTTTCAGAGTTTCAAAATCTGAAAGGGTTACTTAAGAAGAATATTTAGTTACTTCAAGTTCGAATGAATATAAGCTTCTAAACCTTGTAATTCTTTATCTGAGAATGTTTTTGTCAATGTTAGATTGGCTTGCATTACAGCAAATTGCGAAGGATCTACAATAGCCTCGCTTTCTCCTTTTAAGAAAGTAACAATGTTAGCATTTTTTTCCTGATAAATTTTGGCAATTTCTTGTAGGCTGGGACCAATTAGCTTTTCATCGGTTTTATGGCAGGAAATACAGTTTCCTTTGCCTTCAAAAATAATTTTCCCCAGTTCTTCAGGTGCCAGTTCTTTGTCTTCAGCAACAACAGTATTTTGCTCTTCTTTGCTAGAAGGCTCCTGACTTTCTTTTTTGCAAGAAAAGGCAAGGAAAGCCAATGCTATAAGTACTAATTTTTTCATTTTAATTTATTTTTGATTTAAAATAATTGCGGCTTCTTTGGCAAAATAGGTCGAAATCAAGCTGGCTCCCGCACGTTTAATGCACATTAATTGTTCCATCATGATTTTGTCGTTGTCTAACCAACCTCTTTCGGCAGCGGCTTTAATCATCGCATATTCACCCGAAACATGATAAACCGTTACCGGAACATTCACCGCGTTTTTAACCTCTCTAACGATGTCTAAATAAGCAATTCCAGGTTTTACCATTACCATATCGGCGCCTTCTTCAACATCCCACAACGCTTCTTTGATAGCTTCTATGCGATTGGCATAGTCCATTTGGTAGGTTTTTTTGTCTTTTGGTACTTCGACAGGCTCAGTATTAGACTCAGTTTCTTTTGGTGCGCTGTCTAAGGCATCACGAAAAGGTCCGTAAAAAGCTGATGCATATTTAGCCGAATAACTCATGATTCCCACATTGTGAAAACCCGCAGCATCCAGTCCTTGGCGTAATCTTAAAACTCTACCGTCCATCATGTCTGAAGGCGCTACAAAATCGGCACCAGCTTCGGCATGAGAAACTGCCATTTTTACTAAGGCATCGTTAGTCGAATCGTTTTCAACATCGCCATTAGTAATAATTCCGTCATGACCATAAATCGAGTAGGGATCTAAGGCTACATCCGGTATCACAATCATTTCAGGACAAGCGGCTTTGATGGCACGAATGGCATTTTGCATCAATCCGTTTTTGTTCCAGGCTTCTTTTCCTGTATTGTCTTTTAAATTCTCGGATACTTTTACGTAGATATTCACAGCACGAATTCCTAAATCGAATAATTCCTGAACTTCTTTTACGGTTAAATCAACCGAACGACGGAATATTCCCGGCATTGATGGAATCTCTACCTGTACGTTTTCGCCTTCGGCAATGAACATTGGAAACATAAAATCCGAAGGACTTAAACTGGTTTCACGAACTAAAGAACGAATGGATTCGTTGGTTCTTAATCTTCTGCCTCTGTGTAATGGGAACATATTTTTTAATTTATTTTAACAGTAATATTTTTGGTTTCAAGAGTCGAATTTGACGTCCCTGAGCCGTAATACTCGAATGTTAATGTATAGATTCCACTTTCTTTTCCTTTAAATTTCCAGATGTCATTTCCTCCGCTACCAAGAATACCTTCTGGAACTTTAGTAAGAACGAAAGATGTGCCTATTAACTCTACAGTAACATCTGTTGGAGTATTTACCCATCTCCAATAAAGACCTGGGCTTGCATATAAAGAAACATCGAAAGTGTCATTTTTATTTACTTCATAATAATCTTGATTCAAAACAGGATTTGTTTCCTCATCTTTGCTACAAGAGAACAAGCCAATTGCTAAAATAATTAATAGTGCTTTTTTCATAATTGTTAATTTTATATAATTTTTAGTTTCTTTATTAGAAGATAATAATTAACTAAAATGGTTGCGTTATAAAAATATTTTTTAGCAATTTATAAATTTAAACCCAATCAACTGGTTTTTCTAACACTTTCAATAATCTTTCTTCTTCACTTCCCGCTTCCGGATGATGGTCGTAAACCCACTGAACATGCGGTGGCAAAGACATCAAAATGGATTCAATTCTTCCATTGGTTTTTAAGCCAAATAATGTGCCTTTGTCGTGTACCAAATTGAATTCTACATAACGACCACGACGAATTTCCTGCCAGGTTTTTTGTTCAGCTGTATAAGGTAAATCTTTTCTTCGTTCAACTATTGGAACATAGGCTTCAATAAAACTATTACCTACTTCGGAAACAAAGTTAAACCAATTTTCCATACTCATTTCTGGAGTCGCTTTGCAATAATCAAAGAACAATCCTCCTATTCCACGCGCTTCATTGCGATGTGCATTCCAAAAATAGGCATCGCATTGTTTTTTATATTTTGGATAAAACTCTGGATTGTGTTTGTCACAGGCGGTTTTACAAGTTTGATGAAAATGAATTGCATCTTCTTCAAACAAATAATAAGGCGTTAAATCCTGTCCGCCGCCAAACCATTGTTGGATAACTTTTCCATTGTCATCATACATTTCGAAATAACGCCAATTTGCGTGAACGGTTGGAACCATTGGGTTTTTAGGATGAATGACTAAACTTAATCCACAGGCAAAAAAATCGGCTTCACCTACGTTAAATAGTTTTTGCATAGAATCGGGTAATTTTCCGTGAACGGCAGAGATATTTACTCCGCCTTTCTCGAAAACAGCTCCATTTTCTATTACGCGCGTTCTTCCGCCACCGCCTTCCGGGCGTTTCCAAAGGTCTTCTTTAAATTTGGCTTGACCATCAACCGCTTCCAATCCTGCAACGATTTGGTCTTGCAAATTTTGTATGTAGGCGTAAAATTTATTTTTCATAACCTTAATAAAAGAATTGCGATTAAAAGGATAATAACCGGAATAAAAGTAAAATACAAGTCTAAATATATTTTTGTCTTATTATATAAATTAACAACAATAACATATATCAATGAAATCAGAAAAATAGTGATTGAAATAATAATAATTCCAATTATTAGCATTCCACCATCAGGTTTCGTTGAAGACTCAGGAACACGAACTATGAATGTGAACAAAATTATTAGTGACCAAATAATATTGATAATCGCTGGAATATAATTTAGTTTATTACTTATTTTAATGTTCATAATTGTAGCGTTAAAATGGCTTTATTTAAGAATTAGCCGCTATTTTATTAAAAATTCCAAATGAAAAAGTCTTGCTTTCTGATTGGATGTAATTGTAAACGGCAATGGCTTTTTCTCTAAAATCAAATGGATTTTGTTTCGAAAAGGCAACTAAAAAATCAGCAAACTGCTCTTTTTGATTCCAGTCGAGATGCAATCTTTCTAAAAGTACAATTAAGTTATTTGGCGCTATTGCATTCAAACTTTCTACATTCAGCCCGAAACCTTTTAGAGCTTCTTCAATTTGATGCACATCAAATGCGTTTTCAGGCACAAAAACCAAAGAATGCAACGTTTTTAGCACATTGTCTATTCGTATACTTTCTTCGTCTCTTAAGCCTTTATTTAGCATTTTTTAGTTTTTCTCAAATTAATTCCCGTACTCCTTCACCGCATCAATAAACGCTTTGGCGTGATCTACAGGAATGTTTGGTAAAATTCCGTGACCCAGGTTTACGATGTATTTGTCTTTTCCGAATTCGTCAATCATTTCGTGAACCATTTTCTTGATCGTAGGAATTGGCGAAAGCAAGCGAGATGGGTCAAAATTACCTTGTAAAGTAATATTTCCACCTGATAAATAACGCGCATTTCTAGCCGAACAAGTCCAGTCTACACCAAGGGCAGAAGCTTTGCTTTTTCCCATTTCGTTCAAAGCAAACCAACATCCTTTTCCAAAAACAATTACTGGAGTCACTTCAGCCAACGCTTCTATGATTTGGTTGATGTATTTCCAGGAGAATTCCTGATAATCAACAGGAGAAAGCATTCCTCCCCAAGAATCAAATATTTGAACCGCATTTACTCCTGCTTTTACTTTTTCTTTTAAGTATAAAATCGTGGTGTCGGTAATTTTTTGCAATAAAGTATGAGCAGCAACTGGGTTAGAGAAACAAAATCCTTTAGCGGTATCAAAGCTTTTCGAACCTTTTCCTTCCACTGCATAACAGAAAATTGTCCAAGGTGAACCAGCGAAACCAATTAACGGCACTTCGTCATTCAGCATTTCTTTAGTCAATTTAATGGCGTCAAAAACATAACCTAAAGTTTCATTTACATCTGGAACGTAAACCTGATTTACTTGTTCCATTGTACGAATAGGATTTGGAATAATTGGACCTAAATTGTCTTTCAATTCTACGTGAATTCCCATTGCGCGAGGCACAACCAAAATATCCGAAAACAAAATAGCAGCATCTGGAGCAATTCTGCGAATAGGCTGAACGGTAATTTCGGCAGCTAATTCAGGAGTTTCGCAACGAGTGAAAAAATCGTATTTGTCACGCAAAGCTCTGAATTCTGGTAAATATCTTCCAGCTTGACGCATCATCCAAACCGGTGGGCGTTGTACAGTTTCTCCTTTTAGTGCTTTTAAAAATAGGTCGTTCTTTATCATAATTGTATTTGCTACAAAGGCGCTAAGGCGCAAATTTTATTTATATTCTTCTATTATTGCTTCGATTACATCTTCGATGGTAGGTTGATCAGCAACGATGATGTTTTTTGTTTTATTTTCCAATGCTGATGCGGTGGTTTCGCCAATGCAAAAGCAAATTTCGTTTTTTAATTTATTATCTGCCAAATAACTCTCCACTCCCGAAGGACTAAAAAACAAGACAGCATCAACAGCACCTTTTATTTTTTGGGGAGTCAATGTCGTTTCGTAAACTTCAATTTCGTTAAAAGTTACCCCAGCTTCTTTTAAAGCGTCTGGTAAAGTATCTCTACGTTTGTTCCCACTAAAAAAAGTATAGCTTTCTGATTTGTAAATCAAAGTGATGATTTCAGCTAAATCAGCAGCATAACCAGTATAAGCAATTACTTCAAAACCATTTTCGGCTAGTAAATTTTTGGTTTTTACCCCAACACAATATACTTTTTTGGTTTTTAGTTTTTCTAATTCAGGGTGTTGTAAAATACTTTCAACTGAATTTTGACTCGTAAAAATCAAACTTTCGTTTATGTTTTTTAAGTCAAAAGACTTGATTTGAGTACTGATAAAGTCATTTTCGATGAGTTCTAAACCAGCTTCAATCAGTGGTTTTTTTTGAGAATCAGTAAGTATTTTGGTAGAGAGTATTTTCATGTTTTGGGATTGGAAAACGGAATTATTTTTTCAAAGTTGCTTTTATATTCGCCATCAATTTCGTTCCGCCATTTTCCAGAATTTCTTTAGCAGAATAAAATCCTAGTTTTTTCCATTCTTCGATAGGAACCACTTTGTTGATTTCGATTTTTTCTTTTCCGTCCAATGAAAATAAAACGCCATCAAAATGGATGGTGTCTTCGTCTTCATTGTATTTTGCTAAAGCACCAATAGGAGCGGTACAACCACCTTCTAAAGTTCTTAAAAATTGGCGTTCGATATAAGTGCAAACTTCCGTTTCAATATCATTAAGATGCGAAAGTGCATCCAGAGTATAATTGTCATTTCCCATAGCAACTACAAGCATGGCACCTTGTGCTGGTGCTGGAATCATCCAGTCCAAATCGATATAATCGCTCGGTTTTAAGTTGATTCTTTCCAGTCCGGCAGCGGCAAAAACAGCTCCGTTCCAGTCGCTTTCCTGTAATTTTTGCATTCTTGTATTTACGTTTCCGCGTAAATCTACTACGTTATGATTTGGGTATTTGTTCAGCCATTGTGCCTGACGACGCAAACTTCCAGTGGCGATAGTTCCATTGGCTTCCAGGAAATCAAGATTGCCTTTGTGAACTAAAATATCTAAGGTATTGGCTCTTTCTAAAACAGCTGCCTGAACGATTCCGATAGGTAGGGCAGTAGGAACGTCTTTCATCGAATGTACTGCAATATCCACATTGCCGTTAATCATGGCGATATCTAATGTTTTGGTAAAAATTCCAGTAATTCCTAATTCGTAAAGGGGTTTGTCAAGAATGATGTCGCCTTGGGATTTTACAGCTACAATCTCGGTTTTATAACCTAAATCGTTTAATTTGTTTTGAACAGTATGTGCTTGCCATAAAGCGAGTTCGCTATCTCTTGTACCTATACGTATTGTTTTTTCTGCCATTTTTGTTTTTTAAACTAAAATAATGTTACCATTATTTATTTTTTGAACCATTAAGAAATTAAGTTTCATTAAGGTTTGTTTTAATTTTCATCTAATATTGAAAAATATTCATTTACAAACGGTTTCAATGATTTTGTTATGTTCGTTGTATTAAAATTAATCAATAACCCTTGAGGTTTTTGTAATATTTTCATGTAAGTTAATAACTGTGCTTCATGAACGGGTAATATATTTTCAACTGATTTTAATTCAACTACAATTAAGTCGTTTACTAACAAATCTATTTTTAAATTAGATTCTAATTCTAAATTATCGTATTCAATTTTAACGATTAATTGTTGTTTTACATCGTAACCGTTTTTTTCTAATTCATATTTTAAACATTGTTCATAAACACTTTCCAAAAGACCAAGACCAAGTTTTTTATGCACTTTTATCGCATAACCTGTGATTTCAAAAGATAAACTGGTGATTTCTTTCTTAGTCATTATACTTAATGTGCTATTGATTTAAAACTAAATGAATCTTAATTTCTTAATGGTAAAATTTCTTTATTTAACCAACGCTTCAATTTTAAACACTTTTTCAATCCATTCGATACTTTCATCCACCATCGTATTTTCATCTTTCAGGTGATTGGCAAAATGAGTAGTGATTTTTTGAATGATTCTATTGCTTATAATTTCGGCTTGTTCTTCGTTAAAATCGGCTATTTTTTTACTTTGGAAATCCAATTCTGAATTTTTAATATCGTTCAGTTTCGCTTTCAAAGCGTTGATAGTTGGAGCAAATTTACGTCCTTTAGTCCAAGTCTTAAATTCGTCTTTTATTTCTTCGATAATGACTTCAGCAGCAGGAATGTGTCTTTTTCTGTTTTCTAAAGTTTCATCAGTCATTTGAGATAAATGATCCATATGAATTAAAGTAACACCTTCTATTTCGGTTACATTTTCATTCACGTTTTTAGGAATCGATAGATCTAAAATCAACAATGGTTTTTTAAGATTCAAAATGGCTTTGTCTACTGTTGGATTTTGTGCTCCTGTAGCCACAACTAAAACATCGGCTTTTTGTAATTCTAATTGCAAATCAGAATAATCTTTAACCACCAAATCCAGTTTCTCCGCTAATTTTTCGGCTTTGTCTTTGGTTCTGTTGATTAAAGTGATTTGTTCGTGTTTGGTATGTTTTACCAGGTTTTCACAGGTGTTTCTACCAATTTTTCCTGTTCCAAAAAGTAAGATATTTTTATTGGCAATATCTTCTACATTTTTGATGATATATTGAACTGATGCAAATGAAACTGAGGTTGCACCAGAAGAAATTTCAGTATCTGTTTTGATTTTTTTACTCGCTTGAATTACCGAGTTTACTAAACGCTCCATGAAAGTGTTTACTAAACCATAAGATTTACTTTGGTTGAAAGCATTTTTTATCTGGCTGATGATTTCGAAGTCACCTAAAATTTGGCTGTCTAATCCTGTTCCCACTCTAAACATGTGATTGATAGCTTCCTGATTTTTATAAATATAGGCTACTTCTTGAAATTCAGGAACTGAGCCCTGGCTGTTTTCACAAAGTAATTTGATTAATTCATAAGGATGATTGGCAAAACCATAAATTTCAGTTCTGTTACAAGTTGAAGTGACAATCAATGATTCAATCCCTTCGGCTTCAGCTTGCATTAATAAAATAGATTGTGCCTTGGCGTCTAAGCTAAATTTACCTCTGATCGTTGCATCTGCTTTTTTATAACTTAAACCTAAAGCGTAAAAAGTGGTGTTTCTGGACATGTTAAAATTTTCCATATTATACTTTCCTTAAAAAGTTCAACAAAATTATTATTAACTATTTTATAAAAACAACGCTGTAAGTTCTTTTTGTATCGCTTAGAGATAAATTGATTCAAAATAGTAATTACAAAATCGATTATATTTAAAAATAGAGCAAAATCAGGTGTTTTTTAGCTGTTTATGTAGATTTGTTCTAAATAACAACATCGGTTGATTTCAATATTATATACGAAAAAATATCGCTTAGGGTTCTTGAAAAGTGTTATTAAAATAACTTTATAAAACACTTTTTTAAATTATATAACAACTGCATCCAAAATTTGAGTATCCGAATTAAATTGAGTTTTAAATAAAAACGCTACCTAAAATCGGTAGCGTTTTTAATCTAAAAACAGTATTATTTTTGAACAATAGGAGTTCTCAATGATTCTAATACCACAACAATATCAGCATATAATTCTGTGTTTGAAGCAACTCCATTAGTATTTGCCGCAGCACCTACATAACCTTCAAATTTAGTGTAATCTGCATTGCTGGATTTTGTTCCCATACGAGCGTTTGTCGCTGGATTATGAGCTGCTACCATGCTCAAGCCAGAATAAGTATTTACTGCATTTGTTCCTCCAGTATTGTATGAGAAGAAATCAGTTAAATTATCTACTAGTATCGCTAATTTAGTAGTGTTGCCAGCTCCAACTTCTGCTAAAACCGGGGCAAAATGTGCGCCAAGGTTTCCAGATGCATTTGATTGAACATCAGCAACTATAAGTCCTACAGTAGAGTTTACCACTTTACGGAACGATAAACGTCCTTTCTCAATCATTTGCCCTGAATTGTCAGGGTCAGCAACCATAGTTGTTCCACCTAAACGGCTGTAAATTGAAGCTTTTACTGGTGCTGGATCATCATCATCGTTGCTGCAAGAAGTAAATGCAGCCGAAGCTAGTAGTAATACACCAAGGGTGATTTTTGAATAATTTTTCATAATAATTGAATTTAAGGATTAATTAAAAAATTGATTTATTGATTTAGATAATTTATAGCTGAAACTATTTTGATTCATTGGGCAAACTTCTTTGCTGGCCATACTTGCCAGCAAAACGTAACGTTTAGCCTCATAAGCTCTCTTACTCATCAACTCATTGAAAACTTTTTCAGAATTCGTGATTTTATTATTGTGGAAATACACTACGACGTTTCTTTTGACAATAATAGAATCAGAGGTTAAGCCTTTGATGGTTCTTAAGTCGGTACAAATTTGTTTGGCTTGCAACGAATCGATATTCGATTTAAAATCGATTCGACTTACTTGTAAATTTGCATTTTCATACACTGCTGGTTTCGCGGTAATAATGTGAAAAAGTAAAATGGCAATAAATAATACGCCAATTCCCACTACAACAATTACTACTTTTTTGACTGTCTTATTCATTTTCATAATTTTTTAGGTTCTGAAAATTATTTACGAGCGTTTCTTCGGTATGGTTTTACAATTTTTGCGAAAAACATTAATTTAGAATTGTTTTAAATACTAGCGCGATTAGAATTAGTTTTAAAAGAGTGATTTTTTTAGAAAACTCTTAGCAAATTGAATCCAAAAAACACATCGCCTTTTGTCCAGTCACCCGTTGTTTGGCCTAAGAATCCCGCCTCATGGATGCCTTGAGAACTGGTAAAATGCATCTGGAAAACGTGTCCACCAGTATCTAAATCAAAACCGATGGATAGTGGATTTTTATAAACAGAATTAGAAGCTCTATTTAAATGGGCTGCGTAATCAATATTTAGTGACCAGCGTTTCGACAACTTATAACGACCTCCAATTCCGATAGCGTATTGCGTATTATCTTGTTGGACATTGTCAACAAAATTTTCGTGAAAGAGGGTTGGCGCTAATTCCAGAGATAATTTTTCGGAGTATTTTCTAGAAATCAATAATTGTTGAACATAAGTAAATCGATCATTAAAAGTTAATTTTGGATACAGACTTTCTTTCAGTGTATTGTTTATGGCTAAGCTTGTAAAACCTGCAATGCTTACTGGAAAACCATCTGTTGTTTGATTGATCAAAGTGTATTTTGTAGAAAAATCATAGGCTAATTCGCTTCTGGCTCCACTAATAGTTAACCAATCGGTCAATCCATAGACAGATTTTAGTTGAGTGTTGGCGTTGTCTAATCCAAAGAAACCTTCAAAACCATCTTTTACGGAGCCAAATCGATGCGCTACAATAAAATACAAATCGCCTTTTGCGGCTAGTTTAGTCGATTCCAAATTGACAATTTTTAAACCTTTAAATGCCGCCGATACTTTTTCTTTTCCGGAAATAGTATCGATTCCTTTTAATAAATCTTCTTGCGAAAATGATACTAATGGAAGTAATAATAAGAGTAGAATGAGCTTTTTCATAAAATATAATTTTGGTTTGTTAGTAAGTAGTTTTTTAGCGAATAATGGAACTTTGATCCATTTTGAATTCTTCTAATAATTCGTCATAGCCTAAAAATCGGCCTTTGATTTTTAGTGTTTTGCCTGAAACGATGTCTTTAGCTAAGCTGTCATTGAACGTTGCAAATACCGTATTGTCCAGGACTAAAGCTTTGTTTTCGGTATCAACTGCAGTTATTTTAGCCGTTAGTTCAATGGTTTGGTCTTGGTATTTGGCGAAAGCCAAACTATCATTGGAAGCAAACTCCTTTTTTAATTCGGGAATGCTAACTACATAAGTAGCTTTTTCACTGCTGATGTCTCTATGATCTTGATAAGTATAGCGATAGATTGCAATGGTTGCTACTAATAAGATTAGAATTCCGTATCCTAATTTTTTGTTCATGATTTTGGTTTTTAAAGGTGTAATCTTATGTACGGTAAAAGAGAAAGATTGGTTTTTTTGAAAAAAGAATTGTTTGCTAAAAACTAGAGTGTGAGTTTCAACGTATATGATTCATCTGAGTGATACAATCCTTTTTTTAATCTTAAAATCAATCGTTATGAAACTCCAAAACCTTTTCCCTTTACTGCTATGTGCTAGTATTTTTATGGCTTGTACCAATGATAATCCAGAAACTTTGATGGAAGATATGCCGAATGATAATGCGATAACTTACCAACAAAATGTAAAATCTATTATCGACAATAATTGTATTTCCTGTCATGCTGCTACGCCTAGAAATGGCGCTCCAATGTCTTTAGTGACTTATGACCAAGTAAAAAATGCGATTCAAAATCGCGGATTACTCAATAGAATTTCGTTGAATAATGGCAATAGTTTATTAATGCCGCAAGGTGGTCCAAGATTACCGCAGGCAACTATTGATATTGTATCGCAATGGCAACAAGACGGATTATTAGACCAATAATTTTAAAACAGCAAACATGAAAAATAGTATAGTAGTAGTAATGGTGTTGATATCAAGTTGGGTATTTGCTCAAGAAAAAAAGATTAGTAAATCGGCAGTGATTACTTTTGAAGCTTCAGTACCTTCTTTTGAAGAAGTGAAGGCAACTAACAATAATGTAACTCTGGTTTTGAATACTAAAACGGGCGAAATAGCCAGTTTAGCTTTAATGAAAGGTTTTCGCTTTAAAATAGCTTTGATGGAAGAACATTTCAATGAAAATTATATAGAAAGCGATAGACATCCGAAAGCTTTGTTTAAAGGTAAAATAGAAGGATTTGATGTTACTAGTTTAACGCAAAAATCCAAAGATTTTATCATCAATGGAAAATTGGAACTTCACGGAAAAACGGTGGTTGTTAAAGCTCCTGCCAAAATAAGTCAGTCCAATTCTGGAATTAGTCTTTCGGTTGCTTTTGCTGTAAATGCCAGCGATTTTGATATTTCGATTCCAGCGGTAGTTAAGAATAAAGTAGCCAATAAAATTAATATCCAGGTCGATGCCGTTTTGAAATAAGGAGTTCAAAAGAATAAAGATTTTATAAATTTAGAGCGAAGTAAACAATAAACCATCAAAAAGATTTAATTTTGAAAGACCAAATGAGCCGTTTAATTAAAAACGGCGAGTGTAAGTTGAATTAAGTAAATCAAAAAAATGGAGGAAGAAATAAAGATTGACGACGATTTTATTTTAATTCGTTTTCAAAATAATACTGATGAGGTTTTAACTTTTCAACGTCCTGTGCAGTTGGGTTTAATCCAGTTTCATTTCGGTTTAAAAGGAAGTGCAAACTATATTTTTAATCAGGGAAATTATAACTTAAAACTCAACGAAGAGAAAGCATTACTTTTTTATAATACCGAAAAAGAGTTGCCTTTAAACGTCGAAATTGCTCCTAAAACCTGGTTGATTTCTATATTTGTTTCCATTCGAAAATTCCATGGATTGTTTACTAATGATGCCGAACATATTCCTTTTTTGAGCAAAGAAAATCAAGAAAAAAAGTACTATAACGAAAGCGATATCAGTCCGTCGATGGCTATTGTTTTGAATCAGATGTTTCATTACAACCTGAATCCTTCGATAAAAAACTTGTATTACAAAGGAAAAGGATACGAATTATTGAGTCTTTTTTTTAATCGAAATGAGGATCCAAATGCCGAACAATGTCCGTTTCTGGTAGATGAAGAAAATGTGTTGAAAATCAAAAAAGCCAAAGAAATCATTATTGCTAATATGTCTGAACCACCTGGTTTACATGAATTAGCGGATCAAGTGGGTTTGAATTTGAAAAAATTAAAAATGGGTTTCAAGCAAATTTATGGTGACACTGTTTATGGTTTTTTATTTGATTACAAAATGGATTATGCCCGGAAATTACTCGATAGCGGTTCTTATAATGTGAACGAAGTAGGTTTGAAAATTGGTTACAGCACTGGAAGTCATTTTATTGCCGCCTTTAAAAAGAAATTTGGAACTACTCCTAAAAAATATTTAATGTCGATAAATACTAATATGTAATTTAATTTAGGAAAATATAAATCAAAGCTTTTTCTATAAAATTTCAATTGCCTCCAGCTTTAGCTGGAGAGATAAAATGAGAATTATGTTAATTGGCTTTAGCCAAAAGATGATATTTCGGCTAAAGCCAATTAATATTTTGTTTAAATCTGAAGATAATTGAATTTAATAAAATGCTAAAACTAAATTAGTTCGTTAGTAACGAACCAATTTGAGAATTAATAAAATTAAGGATTGTTACCAGATGCGGAAACACTCAAAAAATTAATGGATTAGAAATTCTGTAATCGATTTTATATATCAAAATATAAGTAAAAAAATAACATTTATCATATTTCTAAAAAGTGACTTGTGCTACTTTTGACGAAAATTTAAACACACACAATGAAAGGCGTATTATTAGTAAATTTAGGCTCACCAGAAAGCCCTACTCCCAAAGATGTAAAACCGTATTTAGACGAATTTTTGATGGATAAATACGTAATTGACGTTCCGTACTTGTTGCGTGCCTTATTAGTTCGTGGTATTATTTTAAGAAAAAGACCTGAGGAATCAGCTCACGCTTACGCAAAAATTTGGTGGGACGAAGGTTCGCCGTTGGTGGTTCTTTCAGAAAGAATGCAGAAAAAAGTACAGCCTTTAGTAAACGTTCCTGTGGCGCTAGCGATGCGTTATGGAACAATGACCATCGAAAAAGGATTGCAGGAATTGCATGATAAAGGCGTTACCGAAGTATTGCTTTTCCCTTTGTATCCGCAATATGCGATGGCTTCGACTTTGACCATTTTATTGAAAGCAGAAGAAATTCGCAAAAAGAAATTTCCTCAAATGACATTTACTGATGTTCCTGCGTTTTATAACAAACCAGATTATATTCAGAATTTGGCTGATTCGATAAAAAAGAATTTAGAAGGTTTTGATTACGATCATTTGTTGTTTTCTTATCACGGAATTCCAGAGCGTCACATTCGTAAAACCGATGTGACCAAATCTCATTGTAAAATAGATGGTTCTTGTTGTAATACACCATCGCCAGCACATGAATTTTGCTACCGTCACCAGTGTTATGAAACCACAAAATTGGTAATAGAAAAACTAGGCATTCCAAAAGATAAATACAGTTTGACTTTTCAATCTCGATTAGCAGGCGACAAATGGCTGGAACCTTATACTGATATCGAAATCAACAACATGCCGGCAAAAGGCATTAAAAAATTGGCTGTAGTAACTCCTGCTTTTGTTTCAGATTGTTTAGAAACCTTAGAAGAAATTGCCATGCGTGCCAAAGAAGATTTTGAAGAAAACGGGGGAGAAGATTTCTTGGCAATTCCTTGTTTGAATGACGATGACGAATGGTGTAAAACCGTTGGAAATTGGATCAATGAGTGGGCAAAATAGATTTAAGATTACTGATTGTTGATTAACGATTTTAGATTTATACATAAATTTAAAATCAAGTTTACAGAATACAATATATCAGAAATCTAAAATCGTTAATCTGAAATCTAAAATTCTTTATGGAATATTATAATTACTTAAAATCCTTACATCTTATTTTTGTAATAACTTGGTTTTCCGGGCTTTTTTATATTGTTCGCTTGTTTGTGTACCAAATTGAAGCTGCCGCTAAACCCTCGCCAGAAAAGGAGATTTTGCAAAAACAGTTTAAAATCATGAGTTATAGGTTGTGGTATATTATTACCTGGCCATCGGCGATTTTAGCCAGTTTTTTTGCTTTTTGGATGTTGTTTTTTACACCTACAGGAAATGCCTGGTTACAAATGCCCTGGATGCATGTTAAACTTGGCTTTGTTTTTGTGTTGTATTTGTATCATTTAAAATGCCATCAAATATTTAAACAATTGCAAAATGACGAGGTAAAATACTCGACTAATTTCATGCGTTTGTGGAATGAAGGTGCTACCATCATTCTTTTTGCAGTAGTATTTTTAGTGATTTTAAAAAATGCTGTAAATTGGATTTATGGTGTAATTGGGATTGTATCATTTTCGGTTTTAATCATGCTGGGTTTTAAATTTTATAAAAGAATAAGAGAGAAAAAATAGTTATGAGTTATGGGTTATGAGTTGTAAGTTTATGACGCATAACTCATAACCTCGTGACTCACAACATTAAAAACATGCTTAGAATCTTCAAATTATCCATGCTTTCGTTGCGAGTTCGAATTTTTCTTTCGATGATCGTAGTGATAATTGTTTCTTCTGTTTTGTTAGCTTCTATTTCGATTATTCAGTTTAAAAATGAGGCTAAAGATTATCATGAAGAGCGTTTAGAACGTAAGGAAAATGCAGTTAAAGAACATATTAATTTTGTGTTGTCAACAACTACTTATCCACTTACGACCGAAAATTTAGAATTAATTTTTAAGGATAAAATCCACGAGTTGGCACATATTCATAATATTGAAATTAATATTTATGACCTTCATGGAAAGTTATTGAAATCGTCTAAAGAATCTTTTTCGGTAGATAAAATTTCGCCTCCTATTCCGGAATACATTCTTAAGCTCGTTCGTTCTTCGATTGAAAAACGCTATGTGGATATAAAAACCATAGACGGCATTAAAAACAGATCTTCGTTTACCCAAATCAAAGACGATAAATTCAAGCCTCTTGGTGTTTTAAACTTACCTTATCAGGAAGATGATGGCTTTTATGAAAAAGAGTTAAGTAGTTTTTTAATTCGTTTGGGGCAGGTCTATTCTTTTATGTTGATTGTGGCTTTTGCTCTGGCTTATTTTCTTTCGGCTTATATAACGAAGTCTTTAAAAACCATTTCGGATAAATTAAACGAAACGCGATTGAATCAAAAAAACGAAAAGATTTTACTCTCAGCCAGTAGTAAAGAAATCAATTTGTTGATTAGTGGTTACAACCAAATGGTGGATGAATTAGAAAAAAGTGCCATTAAATTAGCGCAAAGTGAAAGGGAAGAAGCTTGGCGCGAAATGGCAAAACAGGTGGCACATGAGATTAAAAACCCATTGACACCTATGCGATTGACGGTACAGAGTTTTCAGCGAAAATTCAATCCTGAAGATGCTGATATTAAACAAAAGATGAACGACTACTCCGAAACATTAATCCAACAAATTGATACGATGAGTGCTGTTGCTTCTGCTTTTTCGAATTTTGCTTCGATGCCAGCACAACAAAACGAAACCTTAAATGTGGTGGATGTGGTAGAATTGGCTTTAGATATTTTCAATGAAAATCATATTGTGTTTGAAAGTGATGCTCCTGAGATTATTTCCCTAATAGATCGTACACAATTAATTCGAATTATTACTAACTTAGTAAAAAATGCCATTCAATCCATTCCGGAGGAACAAGAGAATAAAATCATCTCGGTTTCGGTAAAAAAAGAGGGGAATAATGTTTTAATTCTTGTTCAGGACAATGGAATAGGAATTAAAACAGAGGATATAAATCGTATATTCGAACCTAAGTTTACTACCAAAAGCAGTGGAATGGGGTTAGGATTAGGAATTATAAAGAATATTATCGAAAATTATAAAGGCACCATTAGCTTTGAAACTGAATACGGAAAAGGAACTTGTTTTACAGTTTCTCTACCAATTATTAACTCTTAAATTAATACAATGAGCTACAAAAATATTTTGATTGCAAAAGAGCATAATATTGCAAGCATTACCATTAATCGCCCGGAAAAATTAAATGCTTTAAATAAAGTTACCATTCAAGAATTGCATCATGCTTTTTCAGAATTGGAACAAAATCAAGATACACGAGCTATTATTTTAACGGGTAGTGGTCAAAAAGCTTTTGTGGCTGGTGCTGATATAGCTGAATTTGCCAAATTTTCGGTAGAAGAAGGAATTCAGTTATCGGCTCAAGGTCAAGAAACTTTGTTTAATTTTGTCGAAAATTTAAAAGTGCCTGTTATAGCAGCCATTAACGGATTTGCCCTTGGTGGCGGATTAGAATTAGCCATGGCTTGTCATATTCGTGTAGCATCTGATAATGCTAAAATGGGTCTTCCAGAAGTTTCATTAGGCGTCATTCCAGGTTATGGAGGAACACAACGTTTACCACAATTAATTGGTAAAGGTCGTGCTTTAGAAATGATACTTTCCGCAGGAATGGTCTCTGCTGAGGAAGCCTATAGAACTGGTTTAGTGAATCATGTTGTTTCAGTAGATGAGTTAGTGCCTTTTTGTATAGAAATAGCTCAAAAAATCGTTAAAAACTCTCCAGCAGCTATTAGCATGGCTATTCATGCTGTTAATGCTAATTATAAAGAAGGAGAAAATGGTTTTGAAACCGAGATAAAATCCTTTGGAAAATGCTTTGGAACTGTTGATTTCAAAGAAGGAACTAAGGCCTTTTTAGAAAAAAGAAAAGCGGTTTTTACGGGAGAATAAGGGAAATGTTCAGTTTGCAAGTAGCAGTTCAGAGTTAGTAGCCGTAGCACATTATGAATAAGATAATTACAGTTTTAATTTTATTAGTTTTTAATTTTAGTTTCAGTCAAACTGAAAAGGAAATGAAAAGTTCTTTGGATAAATTATCGAAAGAATATTTAACCGAAATGTATATTAACAAAAAATATGATTCCGCATCTAAAATCTGGGACAAAGGAATGTTAATTGAAATGCAAAATTATTACGCAAAAAGTGGTCAAGGTAATTTTTCGGATTTAGTTTTAGCCGACAAAATGAAAATTGATGTAGAAAAATATTTTAAAAATTTAACTAAGTTTCAAGTTGACAAAATATTAGACACTCAAATAGAAAATGCAAAAGATATAGTTATTGGTTATGTTTTTTTTGAATATCAAGAAACAATAAAAAGCAAGTCCGAAAAAATCAAAACTATGTTAACTTTTATTTCCTCAGACAATGGAAAAACTTGGTCGGTTCAAGATTGGAAAATTAAAGATATAGCTGATAAAGTTAACAGAAGATTATATTGAGAAAAAAGGCGACTATAGCGTATCTAATTTAGCCTTATAATAATTAAATAATTAAAAAACAAAATGTCATACGAGCCTATATTTGCCCTTTTTTGGGAAAGAGTAAAACAAAGTATTAAAGATAAAACTTTTGCTAAATTAACCTTAGCAAAAACCATTGGTGATACCGAATTAAAAAACATCTATGTTCGTCCTGTGTTATTGGAAAATGATGTTTTTAGTCTTTCGCTAATTGCAAGATATAAAACAGAAGAAATTGAAAGCTTTCACAGCTTAGACGAAGCTTATCCAATATTGGCTTCTTATATGAACCAACCTTTTTTAAGTGCCTTGTTATTCACTACAGAAAATGATGTTGTTTTCAAACTTAATAAGAAAAGGGTAGGAAGCATTACCGAACAAGCACCGACTTTTAAAAGCGCTTCGGATGTAATTCTGGAGATGAAAGAAAAAGGGATTTAAAAAGTGTTCAGAGGTCAGGTTTTTAGTGATCAGTTGTTGGAATAAATAAAAAGTTGTTGATTCACTGAATACTAAAAAGCTGAATACTGCTAACTATTTTTTTCCTTCCCATTCTGCATAAAATTGTGACAAAAATCCTTCCATGTAACGGTGTCTTTGTTGGGCAATTTGTTTTCCTGTTTGGGTATTCATTTTGTCTTTAAGCAACAATAACTTTTCGTAAAAATGATTAATTGTTGGTGCCTGACTATTTTTGTATTCGTCAACAGTCATTTTAGTGTTTGGCGCAATTTTAGGGTCGTAGAGCGTTCTATTTTTAAATCCGCCATAATTGAATGTTCGGGCGATTCCAATCGCTCCTATGGCATCTAAACGGTCTGCATCCTGAACAATGTCTAGTTCTATCGAACTGAATTTCTTTTCCAGATTTCCTCCTTTAAAAGAAATGTTTTCGATGATGTTGATAACAGCATGGATTATGTCTTCACTAACATTTTGAGATTCCAGAAATGTTCTGGCTATTTTTGGACCTACAGACTCGTCTCCATCGTGAAATTTACTATCAGCAATATCGTGAAGTAAAGCGCTCAGTTGGACTATTTGTAAATTGCAAACTTCTTCTTTGGCAATCAATAAGGCGTTTTTGTAGACTCTTTCGATGTGAAACCAGTCGTGACCGCCTTCGGCATTATTGAGTTGTTCTTTTACAAAAGTGATTGTTTTGCTGATAATGTCGCTGTTGTTCATGTTATTGTTTTAAATAAAAATGTTGATTTTCAAAGCTTTTCAACTTCAAAAATCAACATTTTAAATTAACTAAATTGTATTTTAATTTTGTAACTCAATTTCAATGGCAATTTCAAAAATCAATTTCAAAAATCAATTTCAAAAAAATCTGAAATCTAAAATCTGAAATTTGCATTCTGAAATCTATAATCTCGCCGGTTCTACCCATTTAAAAATGTGAGATTCTTTAGGAATTACGATTCTTTCAGAAACTCTAGCCATTCTAGCTGGTAATTTCATTAGATAATCACGTGCTTTTTCTGCTTCGTCAGTTAAACCCCCAATTTTATCAATTTCCCATTTATCAATTAATTTTTGCATGATTTCAACATAATCATTGGCAGTGTAAACTCCAATACGTTGTGCTGAATCAGAAAATAATTCAAATGCAGAGCTTATTTTTTGTCCTGATTCTCTCAGGAAATGCGCTGGCATTACGATTTTTGCTTTCATCATGTATTGAAAAGCAAGCATCATTTCGCTAGGATCTACTTTGAAAATTTCGCTAACAAAATGGCTATACGCATGGTGGTGACGCATTTCGTCTCCAGCAATCATCTTACACATTTTAGAAAGCTTTTTATCACCATAGTTTTTAGCTAATTGCGAAACTCTATTGTGAGAAACATAGGTTGCTAACTCTTGAAAACTTGTGTAAACAAAGTTTTTATAAGGATCTCTACCCGTACCAATGTCAAATCCGTCGTTGATAAGGTGTTGTGTTGTCATTTCTACTTCGCGCATGTTCACACGACCTGATAAATACAAGTATTTATTCAATAAATCACCATGACGGTTTTCTTCTCCTGTCCATTGACGTACCCAGGCTGACCAACCGTTTCTTTCTTCATTATCTACACCTTCTACTTCCATCAACCAGTTTTCATAAGTAGGAAGTGCTTCTTCGGTAATCATATCACCCACCATCGCTACCCAGAAATCATATGGTAAATCTTTTGAGATTTCGCGTAACTCTTTTACTTCTTCTAAGAAATTATCTCCCTCAGAATTTGGTAAAAAATCAGATGGCTGCCATATTTGCTCTACCGGAATCAAATATTGATCCATATAGCCAGTCACGTTTTTTTCCAAAAACTGCATAACTTCTAATCGAATGTTTTTTATTGACATTTTATTTATATTAAAATTTTATTCCTTTTACTACCGCACTTTCTGTCATCTCCATTAATTCAGGGAAATTATGTTCACTAACCTTTAAAGGTTTGTGGATTACAAAGGTAAGATGATTTCCTAAACCTACTGGAAAAAAACCAAATTTTACCATTTTCCAGGAATTATTGATGCTTACCGGAACTATATAGGCTGAAGGTGCACTTTTACACAATATTTTTATTCCTGTCACGGCAAATTCCTTAGGTTTTCCCGTTTTACTTCGAGTCCCTTCAGGAAAAATTACTGCCGAACGTTTGTTTTTTTCGATGTATTCTGATAATCTTTTAATTTCAGGAATTGCCTGTTTTGGGTCTTTTCTATCAATTAAAGCTCCGCCGCCATGTCTTAAATTATAAGAAACACTTGGAATTCCCTTTCCTAACTCTTTCTTACTTACAAATTTACAGTGAAATCGACGCAAAAACCAAATCATAGCTATGATATCATACATACTTTGGTGATTAGCTACAAAAATCAACGGTACTCCTTGAGGAATACTATCTCTATTTTCAAATGTATAAGTTGTTCCTACTAAGTTAGTGCATTTTAATAAAAAAAAGTTCAAATAATCAACACTTTTTTTGTGGGCTTGATAGCCAAAAATATTTAAGCAAATCCACTGAATGGGATGGAAAATCACTAACGTTAGTCCAAAACACAAATAATAAATTACGGATACGGGATACGAAATAAGTTTTTGCATTCTTAAAAAATTAGCTGCAAAAGTATGAAATAATTTTTTAGTGCTATTTAAATCCTAAATAATAATAGGTTTAGTGTTAAATTGTACCTTTGTCCTCTAAAAAAATATCTTTTCCCCATAAAAATGAGCTTTAACTATCCAAAAAACGAAAAACTAAAAAGTAAAATCAGCATTGGATTGTTATTTTCTGAAGGTAAATCGGTTTCTAAATATCCTTTGCGTTTAGTATATCATTCGGGTTCTTTAGGGGAGAACGAGAAAATAAAAATGGGTGTTTCGGTTTCTAAAAAGAATTTTAAAAAAGCAGTTGATAGAAATCGTTTCAAGAGAATTCTTAGAGAAACCTATCGACTCAACAAGCATATTCTCATAGATAATTTAGATAAATCGTATGCTTTTATGTTCTTTTATCAAACTAAAGAGCGTTTATCGTATGAAGAAATCAATACTAAAACCATTCAGTTGTTTGAAAAGTTTGTAGCTCAAAATTCGAAAAAAGAATCTTCTGAAAAGGAAGATGAATTGGGCAAATAATCAATTAAGTATAAGTTTGTTGTCAATTTTATTATTGATGATTTATTCCTAATTTAGTAGTCAATAATATATAACATCATGAACCTCTCTTTTAAGAAAAAATACATTCTTCCTGTAGTCGCTTCGGCTTTCTTGTTTATTGGTTCCAGTTTTAAAGACGATTTTTTTGAAATTGCCAAGCAAATAGAGATTTTTACTACGCTTTTTAAAGAATTGAATACCAATTATGTTGACGAAACTAATCCGGGCGAATTAATGGATAGCGCCATCAAAGGCATGTTAGCCAGTTTAGATCCGTACACAGTGTATTTCAATGAGCAAGATGTATTGAAATTTAAAATCAACAATACTGGAGAATATACTGGAATAGGCGCTTTGATTACTCAAAAATCAGGGAAATTAATTCTTCGAGAAGTCTATAAAAATTTCCCAGCCGATAAAGCGGGATTCAAAGCTGGAGATGAGATTATCCAAATAGGTGATGTAGTAATGGCTGATTTTAAAGACGATGCTTCTCAATTGCTAAAAGGTGCCAAAAACACTAAAATTGATATTAAATACCTACGTCAAGGCAAAACAAATACGACTCAGATTTCACTGGATGAGGTCGAAATCAAATCGGTTCCTTTTTACTCAAAAATTGATGATAAAACGGGTTACATCGTTTTAAGTCGATTTAATAAAAAGGCTTCGAACGAAACTAAAGAAGCTTTATTGGAACTCAAAAAGCAAGGTGCGGAACGTATTGTTTTGGATTTAAGAAACAATCCCGGCGGACTTTTAGGCGAAGCCATCAATATTTGTAATTTATTTGTTCCAAAAAACGAAGTGATTGTAACCACAAAATCCATCAACGAGAAACACAACAATACTTATAAAACGGCATTTGAACCGGTAGATTTGGAGATTCCGTTGGTTATTATTGTGAATGATAAAAGTGCTTCGGCATCCGAAATTGTTTCAGGTGCTTTACAGGATTTAGATCGTGCGGTTATTGTAGGAAGCAGAAGTTTTGGGAAAGGATTGGTTCAAAAACCTATTGATTTAACCTATAATACGCAGTTGAAAGTAACTATTTCGAGGTATTTTACACCTTCGGGAAGATGTATTCAAGCCTTAGATTATGCTCATAAAGACAAAAATGGATTGGCTACTCGTACCCAGGCAACCAATTATAATTCTTTCAAAACCCGCAAAGGAAGAACGGTTTATGATGGAGGAGGGATTTTGCCCGATGTGCCGCTTGAAGAAGCTAAAACCAGTGCTATTGCTAACGCTTTAATCAAAAACGATGGTATTTTTAATTATGCCACAACTTATTATTATAAAAATCCAAATCTAGGAAATCAAATTCCAAATTTCACGAATGCTGATTTTCAGGATTTCAAGCAGTTTTTGAAAACACAAAAATTATCATTCGATACAGAGACTGAGGAAGCCTTAAAATTGACTTTGGCTGTAGCCAAAAAAGAAGCTATTGACGGTGCAATTATTAACGAGTACAATCAATTGTTAGCAGTAGTTCAGAAAAGTGAAAATGCTCAATTAGACAATCATCAAGAAGAAATCAAGGATTTGATTTTAGAAGAAATTATAAAACGCTACCAATATCAGGAAGGTTTTTACCAATATTATATGAAATCCAATTCGGAAATAAAAAAAGCGGTGAGTATTTTAAACGATGCTGCAACCTATAAGAATATTTTAAAAATCTAATGCTGAAATCTATTTTAATAATTGCTTTTTTTGCTGTTGGTGCATTATGTGCTCAAGAAAAAAAAATCGGAACCGTTTATTTTGAGTTCGACAAATACAACATTGATGCTGTTCAAGAGCAACTTGTTACCAATTTTGTTCGGGAAATAGATACAACACGACTAGAATCGATCCAAATTTATGGCTATTGCGATGATAGAGGAAATAATAATTACAATTTAAAATTATCAGAAAACAGGGTAAATGCGGTTAAAGGCATTTTAGTGACCAATGGATTTAATAAGAATAAAATTGTAATTGTTGAAGGCAAAGGACGTGTGCTTATTGATGATTTTTCGGGAGGAAATTTAGATGATATTCGTTCAAAAAACCGACGTGTTGACTTATTAATTGTAAAGAAAAATAGTTTTGGTAAAGGGATTTATAATTCTTTTCAAGAACATCATGAAGTAGGGGATCGAATCTATCTTGAAAATATTTTTTTTGAATTAGGAAGTAGCAATCTTACAGCGTCTTCTCAAAAAGAATTGGATAAGATAGTCGAAATACTTCGAAAAAATAAAGGAATAGAATTTGAAATTCGCGGTCATGTGTGTTGTACTCCCAGTGATTACAAAGATGCTATTGATCGGGCTACCAATGAAAGAAAACTCTCTTTAAACCGTGCAAAGAGTGTTTTTAAGTATTTAATTTCTAAAAGCATTAGTAGTTTAAGAATGAGTTATAAAGGTTTAGGAAATCAATTTCCTTTGGGTAAAGGCGACGAATTCGATCGAAGAGTAGAGTTCTTTATTACTAAGATTTAATCGGCTTTATAAAAAAGTCTCGAATGGCGTTTTACTTAGTAAACATTGCCATGATTTTTGAAGTTTCCTTCGGAATCGGTTTTTTGTTGATTTTAATCGATTTTATGATTGCTTCCAGCTCTAACATTAAATCTCGTTTTTCTTTCGAAGGAGAGTAGCAAAAGCCTTCTAAAACCAGTATGCGGTCATTGTCTTTGTCAACAATTGCATAATTAATAAAAGGGCCAGACATAAAATCGTCTTTTAGTTCCCAAGTTCCTTTAGTTTCATAGGCCTTTTTGTAATCCAGAACAATGTTTGAAAAATAAGGAGCATAAGCTTCTTCGGTAATCATATCGGTGTTTAATTCCTTGCCGTGAATGTATAAACTTCCAATGGAATCTCGCATCTGGATGATACTGGACACCTTGTTTTTTTTATTTTCAATATTGTTTATAGGAACTTGATAGATTAAAAGGCTGGTATTTCCACTAATGATTTCTTTTTTAAACCATGCAAAATTCTCTTTTTGAAGCATTAATTCGTAGCTGGAAGGCATTTCAATTTTGATGTTGAAACTGTCTTTGAAAAATTTCGAACTTAAAAGCGATTTCTTGTTTATGCGTTGGCATTCTTCAATCTCGGTTTGATGAATGGTTTTAATGATTTCAGCGGCATTTTTTTGAATTAGACACAAGATATCATCAGCAGCTTTTCCAGAAATATAGAACACATTTTGTGGTGAAGCGATTTTGTTTTTTTCTATTTTGAAATTCTCTTTAGTATCTTTTTTGATCACAATAATGTTTCGGCTATCCGTCATGTAGCCTTCCATTAATTTCACCGGATATTGATTGATGGTATAAAGAGGTTCTTCTTGAGGTAATCCAATTACAGGAGAAGCAAATTTATTTCGGATGCTATCGCCAATTTCGCCATTCCACAACAAATCGTCTATAATCACCGAAATGTTATTGATTTTTCCATTGGTTTTTTCAGGATTTAGATCCTCCTGTTTGCAGGACATGAAAAAGATGGAAACGAAAAGCAATATAAAATGGATTTTATTCATTTTGCATCGATTGTAACTGCAATTCAAATTTAGGGTATGAATTATTGTTTATTAATTAGCTTCTTGTGTTTTAGTTAGCTAATATCGTTCCAAATTTTTAATAAATGGAATAAAAATAGTGCAAAATACCCATAAAACAGAAAAAGGGCTTTATTTCGCAACAGAAATAAAGCCCTTTTGTATCGTTTGAGGATTATAATTAACCTCCTATTTTCAATTTCATTCCTGGTTTGATCTCTTCGTTGTTAATGTCGTTCCATTTCTTAATATCTGAAACGGTTACTCCAGATTTTTTGGCAATGCTAAATAAGGAATCTCCTTTTTTAACTAAATAATCCTGTTGCAAAGAAGTATCGATTTTGCCTTTCTTAAAAGAAGCTGCAGTAGCCTTAGAAGTGTTGATTGCAATTTCGTTTTTAGCTACAATTAATGTTTTTCCTAATGCAATGTTGTTATCTGATAAGTGATTCCATTCTTTCAAATCAGTAATCGCAGTACCAAATTTCTTAGCGATGCTACCTAAGTTATCTCCTTTTTGAACAGTGTATTCAATATTTTTTAATTCAGGAGTTGCAGCAACTACTTCTTTCGTTTCAATTTCTCTTTCGGTCACTTGTAGACTAGTTCCCGCTTGGATAGTATTTCCAGAAAGTTTATTCCATTCTTTAATTTGAGCAACAGTTACGTTGTTTTGTTCGGCAATATCACTTAGGTTATCTCCTTTTTGAACAATATAATTGGTTTTGTTACTAGCTACTAAAGTGTCTTTTTTAACTTCTTTCTTTATTTTATCAGCCTTGTTTGTTTTGGTTTCAACCGAAGCAACATCAGTTTTAGTTTCAATTTCAGCTGCTATTATGGTTAGCACTTTTCCGTATGAAACGCTGTTACTATTTAATTTGTTCCATTTTTTTAAGTCGCTAATGTCAACATTATATCTGCTGGCAATATTGCTTAAATTATCGCCTTCTTTTACTTTGTAATATTGGGTAAAACGACCAATAGAATAAGAAGATGGTTTTTCAACGCTGGCAATAGCGGTAGCGCCGTTTTTAAATGGACTGTTGTTTTTAAAGTCTAATTCGTGTTGAATATAGGCGTAAATTTTATCTTCATTTGAAACAAAAACACCCACTTTGTCTTTTGGTAATCGCAAATAATGATTTTCAGAAGAATACGAAGGGATTACATTGAGTTTGTACGAAGGATTTAGCAATTGCAATTGCGAGACAGGCATATCCAATAAATCGGAGATTTGCTTGAATGACATTTGTTTTTTAATCATTACCGTATCAGTAGCAAAGTGCTGTACGATAGCTTTGTTTGGTTTGATTCCGTGTTCGTTATGGTATTCGTATAAATACATTGTAGCTAAGAAAGCTGGTACATAACCTTGAGTTTCTTTGGGAAGATTTTGTTTAATGCTCCAGAAGTTTTGTTGTCCACCTGATCTTCTGATGGCTTTTGCAACGTTTCCTGGGCCTGAATTATAAGAAGCTAATACTAATTCCCAATCGCCAAAAATGCTAAACATATTCGACATGTATTGGGCAGCAGCTGCAGTGGCTTTTAATGGGTCGCTGCGTTCATCAATATAGGAATCTATTTTTAGATTGTATTGTTTTCCAGTTTGATACATAAATTGCCAAAGTCCGGTAGCACCTACTTTAGAAACTGCTTTCGGGTTTAATGCGGACTCAACAATAGCCAAATACTTTATTTCTAAAGGAATGTTTTGTTTGGCAAAAGTTTCTTCAAACATTGGAAAGTAATATTCCGAAATCGCCATTAAACGTTCAAAAGATTTCTTTCTGTTCTTTAAAAATGACTTAATTACATTTTCTAATCCTTGATTGTATTGAATGTTAAATGGAGATTTAGCATTCATAGCCTCAAGCCTAGCTTTTAATAATTCGGTAGGTAACTCATAATCTACTTTTTCATCCGTATTGATATTTTCAATATCCTTAGTGATGTCATTGTATAAATCTAAGTCAGTCAGTTCTTTTGTCCATAAGCTGTCTACACAACTGGCCATGTCATCATTAACAAAGCTTCGTTTAATAGAATCCAGATAGGATACTTTAGTTTCTAATACAGAAGTTCCCTTGCTTTCGGCAACTTCTTGCGAAAACAGGGGAACTGTTAGTACTAGAAAAAATGATAAAGTGATTTTTTTTATATTCATATTTTTTATTGTCAACGTGCTTAATTTTAAACGATTACAAAATCGTTTATACAAACTTAATAGGTTACAACTAAAAATTTCTATAAATATTGTTAAAAAAGAGAAAATTAGTCTAAAATAGCCGCAATTCCCGGTAAAACCCTACCTTCAAGCATCTCTAGCATAGCTCCTCCACCTGTAGAAACGTAACTTACCTTATGTTCGAAACCAAATTGTTTTACTGCTGCAACTGAATCTCCACCACCTACAAGTGAGAAAGCTCCGTTAGCAGTTGCCTCAGCAATATAGTCTCCAAGAGCAATAGTCCCTTTGGAAAAACTTCCCATTTCGAATACTCCTAAAGGTCCATTCCAAAGAATTGTTTTAGACTCTAAAATTACTTTTTTGAAGTTTTCCAAAGATTTTGGTCCGGCATCCAATCCTTGCCATCCATCAGGAATTTCACGAACATCTACTATTTTAGTATTAGCTGTATTTGAAAAATCATCTGCAGCAACAACATCGACAGGAATATGAATTTGAACTCCTTTTTCTTTAGCCAATCTTAAAATTTCCAATGCTAATTCTTGTTTGTCGTCTTCACAGATAGAATCTCCAACTTTTCCGCCTAATGCTTTCACGAAAGTAAAAGTCATTCCACCACCAAGAATCATGTGGTCTACTTTATCTAAAATATTTTCGATAACTGTAATTTTAGAAGACACTTTAGATCCTCCAAGAATTGCAATTACAGGTTTTTCACTGTTTTTTAATACTTTATCAATGCTTTCAATTTCTTTAGCTAACAAAGTACCGAAACATTTAGCTGTTGGGAAAAATTGAGCAATAATTGTAGTCGAAGCGTGTGCTCTGTGAGCCGTTCCAAAAGCGTCGTTTACATAAATGTCTCCTAATGAAGCCAATTCTTTTGCAAAAGCAACATCTCCAGCCTCTTCTTCAGCGTAAAAACGTAAATTTTCTAATAATAAAACTTCACCTGCTTTTAAATCATTTGAAGCTTGTTTTGCTACTTCACCTATACAGTCTGAAGCAAATTTTACAGGAACTCCAAGAATGTCAGTTGCTGTTTTTAAGATATGTTTTAATGAGTATTTTTCTTCAACACCTTTTGGACGACCTAAGTGTGACATTAAAATTACGCTTCCACCATCGGCAAGGATTTTGTCAATAGTCGGTTTTGCAGCTTCGATACGGGTAACATCGGTTACATTAAAATTCTCGTCTAGCGGCACGTTAAAATCAACACGTATAATTGCTTTTTTATTTGCAAAATTAAAATCGTTTAAAGTCTTCATTAGGTATTATTTTTAGTTTATTTTTTTGAAAGTGAAACAAATATAGAACTTTTAGATTATTAATGAATTTGAATAAATCAAAAAAAAACGATTTTTTGTAACGAAAACGTTGTAAATCAACAAATAAAGTGTTTTTTATTAAATAAATTTTGTTTTTTAATCATGAACCGGACTTTGAGTACATGGACAGTTACTAATCCCTGCAAAGAAATCAAGTCCTATGGTAATAACATGCGTTCCAGTATTTAATGAAGCAAATTGATTCGTCGTGATTTGGTACGAATATCCAAAATAGAAATTAGATTTCTTAAATCCCACCATTGGTCCCAAATTCAATGGTTTAAAAAATTGGTCATTCAGAAAGCGATAGGATATACCTGCCCAGAAATAATCCTCATACCTGTTGAATTTACGATACTTTATATTGACATCGGTACTAGAACGGCCATCACTGGCAAAGTATTGATAAAATACTGATGGTTCATATTCAATTCGGCTATTTTCTCTACTTCTAAAAGTGTAACCTGAATAAACTTGGTAATTTCTAAGTAAAATAGGTTCTACTCCTGAAAAGCGATCTGCATTTTTATTTAAAAGATTACTGGCATTAAGACTAAGATAAAATGCTTTGTTTCTGTATAAGAAACCAACATCAAAGTTATTGTTAGATACAAAACGGTTATCGGTAATGCTTGGATCGAGGATTGGTATTTCATAGGTAGTATTAAACTTATCGATGTCTATTTTGAAATTATTGATATTGTAAGACATTCCAAAAGACAAATATTGTTTAGAATAATAATCCAAAATCAGGTGATGCGCAAAGGAGATTTTCATTCCCGTTTGTCTTGTATTTCCATTGCTATCATTGTAAAGCGAAATTCCTATTCCCGATTGACTGGCAATTCTAAAATCAGCATAAACGGATTGATTATCAGGAGCATCTTTTATACCTACCCATTGAGTTAAACCATTGGCTCTGATTTTTAAGTTGTCCCCAATTCCGGCAAATGTGGGAGCAACCACAAAGTGATTGTCTGCCAAATATTGGGTAAAAACAGGTAAATTTAATTCCTGACTGTAACCCGAAGTTACAGTCAAGAGAATAAATAATGATGCTACTATATTTTTCATTTTAATAATTTTCATTTGGGGGAGCAAGCTTTTAATTTGTCTATCTGTAAAGAGTAAAATGACCGACAAACTCTCTAGGATCTTTTACATCATTCAGTTTTAAAACATACCAATAATCACCACTAGGAAGTTCTTTTCCATCATACTTACCATCCCAATATTGCCCAAGACGATAGGTTGCTACTTTTCGTCCATATCTGTCAAAAATATCGAAAGTCAAATTAGTATAGTTTATAGTACATCCAGGAGCCCAGCCGTCTTCTATTCCATCTCCGTTTGGTGTAAAGTGATTTGGAATACAAACATCAATATATCCAAAATGTCTGGTAGCCGATGCCACACATCCATTAGCATCAGTAGCGGTAACGGTATAATCACCTGATTTATAAATTATAAAATTCGAAGTATTGCCATAGGATTCTCCATCAAGAGTGTATTGGTAATTTCCACCTCCACCAGCAGCCGTTGCCACAATTTCATTTAATCCACCATCATTTAAGACTAAAGTTAATGGATCAACTTGTACAATATTAAAATCGGAAGTTCTTTGTTCACATCCGTTAGTATGTCTGGTTGTAATATAATGTGTTCCCGGAACTAGATTAGTAAATATATTTTCAGGTTGATAAGCTCCTCCATCCAAAGAATAATCAACATCCGCCGGATTAGTGACACTGGCATCAATTGTTACTGTAACTGAATTTGCTGCAGCGTTGTTTACACAATCGTAATTAACGGTTGCCATTGGATTCATATATATCGATTCCGGTAATAAAACTGACCAGTCGGTGTTACAGCCAGCCGCATCACGAATATAGACTACGTGGTTTCCGCCTGTTAATCCTGTAAAATCAAAATCAGTTTGAGACAAAGCGCCAGTTGTATAAGTCCCATTAGGATTATCCAGGCTCACGCTATATGGAGCTGAACCACCTCTAATAGTGATACTAAATGCTCCGTCTTTATCCCCGGCACAAATTTCCGGAACTATGGAATTAGGAATTGTACTAGCCGTTAATAAATCTGGTTCAGTGATATCAAAATTAATTTTAATGAAACATCCTGTCTGGTCTTGGACAATTACATCGTAGTTTCCGGGTTTAAGGTTTTTAAAGGTATTTATGTCATCAAATTGATTCAAGTTTGGAGAAATAGCATATTGTATAATTCCAGTTCCGTTAGATGCATTAATTACGATTTCTCCATTTTTTGCTCCATTACAGCTTACATTTTTTAGAGTATGAGTTTCTGCTAATTGTAGCAAAGGTTCTTTTATTGTTATTATAGCCGATGTTTTCGAACAATCACCACTATCTACTTTTACCATATAATTCCCTGTAACAAGAGCTGTGAAATTCCCTGGACTCAATTGAGTTGGAGTAGGAGATATAGGATTTCCTGATCCATCCAGTAAACTGTAAATATAATTGCCTAAGCCACCTTGGGCTTCGGCAACAATAACTCCCGAGGCATCTCCTTTACAATTGATAACAGCATTAGTTAGGTCTAAATTAATAGTCAATACTGGTAACGGATCAATTGTAATGTCATTAGATAGATAACTTATACAGCTATTAGTGTCTCTCACATAATAATGATAAGTTCCTGCTGCAACCGGGAAAGTAACCGAAGGAGCAAATGATGCTGCACTGTATGTTACATTATCGGTGCTATAAAAATAAGGAGCTGTTCCTCCACTAGCTGTTAATGTAAGTTGGGTTTGATTCTGACATGTCTGAGTCGAAGCTACTACTAAATTTACCTTAATAACAGTAGGTTCTGCAATAACGATGTTAGCAGAAGTAAAACTACAATTGTAGCCGTCTTTTACTGTCACACTATAAGTTCCCGCTCCTAAACCACTAAATATTGGAGAAAGTTGTGGCCCTGAAGAAGAAGCTGTTGGGGAAATCATGTTTAGAGTATAAGAATAATTACTTCCTTGACCACCTGTTGGATTAGTTACTGTTATAATTGCATTTTTATCTCCAAAACAAGATAAAAGAGTTGTGTTTGGAGTTGCCGTTGCGATGATTGGAGTTGGTATAACTAATGTTACTGTTGTGGTGGCTACGCATCCTTTGCTGTCTTTTACATTTATGGTATAAGTTCCTGCTGTTAAATTATTAAAGAAGTTTTGCGAAGAGTAGGCCACAGTTACCGGTCCTGTCAATTCAAATTGATAAGCTCCCGGCCATCCGCCTGTAGCGGTTGCAGAGATAGAACCGTCATTATTTCCTGAAATACAGGTAATTGCTGTATGCGTTTCGGCAATAGTTAATGCTGCACTAGGTTGGCTAATGGTAAAGTTTTTACTCACAGTACAAAACGGACTATTAGTTAAAGTAGCGGTTATGGTATAAGTTCCTGCTGCCAAAGCATTAATCGTAAGAGGTCCGGCAGTAGTACTTGTGCCAGATGGAACCGGATTACCAAGTGTATCAACGATGGTATAACTAAACGCTCCTGCCTGATTCGGATTGGAAGCCGTAATTACTCTGTCGATTAAAGTTACATTGGCAGTTCCATTAGTTCCTCCAAAACAGCTCACATCTGTAACACTATTGATGATTAAGTCAAAAGTATTTGGATTATTCACATAATGCACATCTTGAATACTACATCCCGTTGCTGGATTCGTTACTGTTATGATATAATCTCCAATAGGTAATCCTGTGAAAATTCCGGTAGTGTTTGGCGTGAAAACAATTGTTCCAGAAACATCGACCAAAGTATATTGTAAACTCGCTGGTGTTCCTCCAATAGTAGTTGCCGAAACCGTAATATCTTCCGGATTCGTACAGGTAATGGCATTATTCACGGCAACATTAATTTTATCTAAAGCGATAAATGGCACTATTGAAATTGTTGCCGGTGCACTACCAATACAGCCTTTGCTGTCATATACGTTTACTGTATAGGTTCCTCCCAATAAGTTGGCTTCTGTGTAAACGTTATTGGTGCCAAACTGAACTACTGTTCCTCCTTTTATGAATTCATAATTATATATTCCCGAACCGCCAGTTACTCCAGTTACAGTAATCGTAGTGAAGTTCATTGCATTTGAACCTGAATTACAACCAAATTGCGCCACCGTTGGAGCCGGGACAGTTATAATGGCTGGTTCAATTACAGTAATGGTTTGAGTTGCCACACAACCTCTGGCCGAAGTTACCGTCACTGTATAATTTCCTGTTGTTAATCCGCTGAAGATATTAGATAGCTGAGCCGGTCTTATTGCAGTACCTGAAAGACTGTAGTTATAAACCGGATTGTCATTTACTCCTGGAGATGGTCTAGTGATGGTAGCGGTAATAACACCGTTGCTTCCGCCGTTACAGCTCACGTCTGTTTTTGAAAGAGCAAAACCAGTTATGGCAGTTGCCGCTCCTAAATTTACCGGAATTGACTTCGTACAAGTTGTTGTAATATCTCTAACAGTTACTGTATGTGATCCCGCTGAAATAGCAGTAAAGTTTGCCAAAGATTGAGGTGTACCAGCATCTAAGCTATATTCATAATTACCTGATCCTCCAGTAGCCGAGAGTGTTAATGTACCATCTCCATTGGCACAACTTGGTAGAGTTGTAATCATTGGTGATAAAGATAATGGTGCTAAAATTGGAACAGTTACGGCTGGATTTCCACAACCATTAACGTCTTTCACCTGAACCGTATGTGATCCAGAAGACAATCCTGTTATTGAAAACGGAGCCACTAAATTTTGATAAGCACCACCATCAATACTAAAACTATATGGTGCAATACCAGCTGTTGGAACTGTAACATCTATCGCAAATTGACCTTCTGCAATTCCGCACTGAGCATTCAATACTGCCGCAACAACTGGCGTTGGGTCTAATCCAATTGTGACTGGTATTGATTGTGGACAATCATTAGCATCTTTTACATAAATCACATAATTACCAGATTCTGCATTCAATGTATTGGTACTTGTCCAACCCGAACCTGTTACCAGTGGAGCGGTAGCGGTTGCCGGCAATATTTGATATAAATATGGAGCGGTTCCGCCTTGGGCATTAGCAACAATTTGGCCTGCATTCACATTACAGTTGTCATTAACCGTTGTAAACGACAATGATACTGCCGCACTTGGCGAACCAATAGTCACAACATTGGAAGTTTTAACACAGAATGGGCTTGCCGTTTCTGTCACAACTACCGTGTAATTTCCTGCCAATAATCCTGCGATCGGTTGTGGATTTGCTGTTGACGCATTTCCTGTGCCCGTTCCCACCGAAGCGCCCAAACTATTAAATACTTCATAGTTGTATGCTCCTCCATATCCTGTCACATTAATTGCAATGGCACCATTTGAATCTCCGAAACAAGTTACAGCTGTGGTAGCTGTTGCAACAACATCAATTGTGTTAAATGGCACAACTGTATATGCAGCGGTATCAAAATAACAACCTGTTGTCACATCATTCACCCTGAAATAATAATTACCCGGTGTCGTAACGGTAAATATGTTTGAAGGTTGAGCCGTGCCTCCTGGCAACATTTGGTAGGTAAAGTTTCCTGAGCCACCTGTCACATTTACGATTAATGATCCTGTATTATTACAATCAATAGCAGCATTTACTGATGCGCTTGCGGCTGTGATTTTTGGCAATGGTGTAATAGGTAATGTTCTTGTTGCGACACAACCATTAGCGTCCTTGATATAAATAGTTAAATTGTAAGGTGATCCAGTATCTATGATACTAAACGTATTTGTGGTAAAATAGTTTGTTCCATCTATACTGTAAGTGTAAGGAGTTGTTCCTGTTCCTGCAGTTTCATTTACTGTCACTGTAGCCGTATTTACAGAGTTGTTCGGCGCACATCCAAAAGCAGTCACCGATGACGATGCATCCACAAGTAACGCTAATGGTGTTCCCACTGTCTCTGATTGTGTCAAATTACAACCTTTACCAGAAGTAACTGTAATATCGTAGGTTCTTGCTGATAATCCTGTAAAAATGTTGCTTGACTGAGGGCCTACCACTAATGCAGGGCCTGAGGTTGCTGTCAAAGTATAAGTATACGTTGGATTATCATTTGTTGCCGGTAAAATAACTGTAATTGTTCCGTTGCTGTCGCCAAAACAACTTACATCAGTTGCTGTTGTGCTGAACGTTACTGGTGTTGGAGCGTCCAATACAACTGTTTTAGAAATCTGACAGGTAGTCACAGCATCCGTAACGGTAACAGTATAAGTATTAGCCGGTAAATTTGTAAATACATTTCCAACTAAAGTACCTGCTGGCGGACTTATTGCATAAGTATAAGTACTAGAACCTCCCGTTGCGTTTGCCGTAATTGCTCCAACATTTGATGGACAGCTTACTATAGTGCTCACAGTAGGCATTAATCCCAACGGAGCCAAAATTGGAACAGTTACGGCTGGATTTCCACAACCATTAACGTCTTTCACCTGAACCGTATGTGATCCAGAAGACAATCCTGTTATTGAAAACGGAGCCACTAAATTTTGATAAGCACCACCATCAATACTAAAACTATATGGTGCAATACCAGCTGTTGGAACTGTAACATCTATCGCAAATTGACCTTCTGCAATTCCGCACTGAGCATTCAATACTGCCGCAACAACTGGCGTTGGGTCTAATCCAATTGTGACTGGTATTGATTGTGGACAATCATTAGCATCTTTTACATAAATCACATAATTACCAGATTCTGCATTCAATGTATTGGTACTTGTCCAACCCGAACCTGTTACCAGTGGAGCGGTAGCGGTTGCCGGCAATATTTGATATAAATATGGAGCGGTTCCGCCTTGGGCATTAGCAACAATTTGGCCTGCATTCACATTACAGTTGTCATTAACCGTTGTAAACGACAATGATACTGCCGCACTTGGCGAACCAATAGTCACAACATTGGAAGTTTTAACACAGAATGGGCTTGCCGTTTCTGTCACAACTACCGTGTAATTTCCTGCCAATAATCCTGCGATCGGTTGTGGATTTGCTGTTGACGCATTTCCTGTGCCCGTTCCCACCGAAGCGCCCAAACTATTAAATACTTCATAGTTGTATGCTCCTCCATATCCTGTCACATTAATTGCAATGGCACCATTTGAATCTCCGAAACAAGTTACAGCTGTGGTAGCTGTTGCAACAACATCAATTGTGTTAAATGGCACAACTGTATATGCAGCGGTATCAAAATAACAACCTGTTGTCACATCATTCACCCTGAAATAATAATTACCCGGTGTCGTAACGGTAAATATGTTTGAAGGTTGAGCCGTGCCTCCTGGCAACATTTGGTAGGTAAAGTTTCCTGAGCCACCTGTCACATTTACGATTAATGATCCTGTATTATTACAATCAATAGCAGCATTTACTGATGCGCTTGCGGCTGTGATTTTTGGCAATGGTGTAATAGGTAATGTTCTTGTTGCGACACAACCATTAGCGTCCTTGATATAAATAGTTAAATTGTAAGGTGATCCAGTATCTATGATACTAAACGTATTTGTGGTAAAATAGTTTGTTCCATCTATACTGTAAGTGTAAGGAGTTGTTCCTGTTCCTGCAGTTTCATTTACTGTCACTGTAGCCGTATTTACAGAGTTGTTCGGCGCACATCCAAAAGCAGTCACCGATGACGATGCATCCACAAGTAACGCTAATGGTGTTCCCACTGTCTCTGATTGTGTCAAATTACAACCTTTACCAGAAGTAACTGTAATATCGTAGGTTCTTGCTGATAATCCTGTAAAAATGTTGCTTGACTGAGGGCCTACCACTAATGCAGGGCCTGAGGTTGCTGTCAAAGTATAAGTATACGTTGGATTATCATTTGTTGCCGGTAAAATAACTGTAATTGTTCCGTTGCTGTCGCCAAAACAACTTACATCAGTTGCTGTTGTGCTGAACGTTACTGGTGTTGGAGCGTCCAATACAACTGTTTTAGAAATCTGACAGGTAGTCACAGCATCCGTAACGGTAACAGTATAAGTATTAGCCGGTAAATTTGTAAATACATTTCCAACTAAAGTACCTGCTGGCGGACTTATTGCATAAGTATAAGTACTAGAACCTCCCGTTGCGTTTGCCGTAATTGCTCCAACATTTGATGGACAGCTTACTATAGTGCTCACAGTAGGCATTAATCCCAACGGAGCCAAAATTGGAACAGTTACGGCTGGATTTCCACAACCATTAACGTCTTTCACCTGAACCGTATGTGATCCAGAAGACAATCCTGTTATTGAAAACGGAGCCACTAAATTTTGATAAGCACCACCATCTATGCTATAGCTGTAAGGTGGAATACCTTGCCCGGCAGGTAGAGGTAACAAACTAACATCTATCACAAAATTTCCCTCGGTTGCTGTACATTGATTATTAAGAGCCGCTGCAACGGTTGGAGAAGAATCTAAACCAAGTATTATAGGTTTAGGAACAATACACCCATTAGCATCTTTCACATTAACAGTATAATTACCTGCAATTAATGTTGCAGGTGATGAAGCATTAGGAAAAGTAGAAAAGTTTGAATATGGAATATTTACAGGACCAACCAACTCATATTGATAAGGTAAAGTACCTCCTTGAGCAATTGCAGAAATTTGCCCAGTATGATTACAATTATCGTTCTTATCAACAGTCGCAGTCGCATCTAAAACGACCATAGATTCTGTTATAACAAATGTAGCCGAAGCCGATGTACAACCAACATTTGTACCATCTACTAGCTCCGTAAATTTAATATAATAGGTTCCTGGTGTCAAAGTTTTAAGAAGTGGATTTATTAGTGGAGTTTCACTTCTAGGAGCAGCAACTGATATATCACCTGTAATTCCCGTTACAGCATTGGTTTGATCATAAAAAATTTCATAATGAACATGTGTTCCTGTATAATTATCAACCGTAAAACTCACACTTCCAGTAGCCGTCCCTTTACAAGTAACTGGTTTCACACTATTAATTGTGCTTGTTAATGGTGTCAAAGGAGGAATTGCACCCGATGCTTTTTGGAAATAATAACATCCCGTATTAGGGTCGAATACAACAAAAGTGTAGATTACACCAGGTGTCAACCCTGTGAAAGTACGCTGCAGCGGAAATCCTGCGTCACCTAGGGCTAAATCAGTTGAATAAGGAACAACATTCATATCATAAATCCCAAATTGATAAGGCAATGGAGGTGCAGGTGGTGCTACCGATACAACAATTGTGGCTCCGCTGGCACAACTTAACACTGGTGTAGACAAATCTATAATTAAAGCACTTGGTGGTGCAAGTAAAGGTCGTGTTTGAGTAACAGAACAACCTTTTGAATCCGTCACCGTTATTTCATAAGTCCCAAAACTCAAATTTGGAAAAAGATAATCAGCACCTGTAGGTTCAGTCTGTGTTAAGGTAACACCTGTTACAGTATTTCTCACAACATAAGTAAAAGGGGCAACCCCATTTGTTACTCCAGTAACTTCAATTGAACCCGGAATTATTGCAGTACTACAAGACATATTTACAACAGTAGGAGTAAAAGTAATTAAGGCCGGTTCTGTAACTGTAACATTGGAAGTAAAAACACAATTTTTACTGTCTTTAACAGAATAAATATAAGTTCCCGCGGCCAAACCTCCGTAAGTGAAAACTGATGTAAATGCGCTTCCATTAAAACTAAAAGTATAAGGAGCAACCCCTAAACTAGGAGTAATAGTGACGCTTCCATTAGCAGACCCATTACAAGTAAGATTAGTTGGTGTTGCAGTTCCAGTAGGCATAACTAATGGGTTAATGGTAATTATTCCAGATGTTGCCGGACAACCACTCGCATCTGTCACTTGAAATCGGTAAGTTGTGGCAGCAACAAAACCTGCTGCTGGTATGGTATACGTAAATGTGGTTCCTACCACTGCAACTGGAGCGCTATAAGCTCCTCCATTGATCGAAACAGCATAATTAAATCCTGAATAACCTCCCGTAATAGTTCCTGTAATCACTGCATCCGGAGATGCAGTACAATCCAAGCCTTTGGTTAAAACAGTGTTGACTGTAAGCTGTGTAGTAATTGTCTGTGCTAAGGCAACTGATGTACAACCGTAAGCATCTTTAACCATAACTGAATAATTCCCAGGAATTAAGTTGGCAAAAGTATCGCTTAACTGATATGTCACACCATTATCAATACTGTACTGGTAAGGCGAAACACCCGATGAAGCCGTTACCACTATTGTAGCCTGGTTGGTTGCATCGTAACACAAATCAGATGCTACTGCAATGCTTGCTGTCGGCGGAACTGGCGTCGTTAATGAAAACGTATCTGTAGCCAAACAATTATTAGCATCGGTAGCACTAATCGTATAAATACCTAATTGAGATAAATTGCTAAACGTAGCACTCGATTGTGGCCCTACAGTTGTTAAATCTGGTTGAGTAAGAGTGTATGAATAACCTCCCCAACCGTCTGTAGCCATTATCACCACACTTCCATTAGTTCCACATTTAATAGGTGTAACTGTTTTATCTACTGCCAAAGCAGCTGATGGTGCATTTACCGTAACCGAGGTAGTGGCAGTACAATTGGTGTCGGTATTGGTTATGACTATTGCATAACCGCCCGCAGCCAATCCCGTAAGGTTAATTGGTGATGTTCCAACTCCCTGTGCAACTCCGTTTATTGTATAAGTGAAATTTGTGGCTCCCGAAACAGTAAATCGAACCACCCCCGTTGATGAACCCAAACATTGTACGTTACTTACCAATTGACCAACTACCGTCACCGCCGGTAAGGCATTGATAGTAAAATTTTCTTGATAGGTACATCCCTTATCATCTTTAACCTGAAATGTATAAGTCCCTGGTGCCAATCCATTAAATACGTTTGATCCCTGGTATGCCGTGGCCAATCCTGCCGGTGCAGTGATTTGGTATTGCAATGGAGCTGAGCCTCCTGTTGTTGATGTAATTGTAACATTTGAAGTATTCGCCGGACAACTCAATGCGGATGGATTGAATGTTAAATCCGTTGGAGGTGTCAAAGGCGCTATCGTTACCGATGGAGTAACAAAAGGACAATTGTTTACATCTTTAATAGTGATCGTGTAAGTGCCACTTGTCAATCCGGTAAATGTAGGCGAAGCCTGAAAAGTGATACCGTCAATGCTATAACTATATACTCCTGTTCCTCCTGAAACATTTTGGGCTTCAATAGTTCCATTTTGCAAACAAGTATAAGGCACTGTAACTACAGCAATCCCTGAAATTGTAACGGGTTGTGACAAAGTAACAGAACCATTAAAAGTACAGCCTTTACTGTCTGTAACTACATAAGGATATGCAACATTGGCCATTAATCCTGTATATAGAGTCGTACCGGATGAACCCAATCCATTAAAATTATAGCTATAAGGGCCAACTCCCCCTGATGGGGCTATTTGAACCGAACCATTGCTTCCTCCATTACACGTCGGATTTACATCCGTAGTCGTAGCCGATACAGGAACTAATGGGTTAATGGTAATTATTCCAGATGTTGCCGGACAACCACTCGCATCTGTCACTTGAAATCGGTAAGTTGTGGCAGCAACAAAACCTGCTGCTGGTATGGTATACGTAAATGTGGTTCCTACCACTGCAACTGGAGCGCTATAAGCTCCTCCATTGATCGAAACAGCATAATTAAATCCTGAATAACCTCCCGTAATAGTTCCTGTAATCACTGCATCCGGAGATGCAGTACAATCCAAGCCTTTGGTTAAAACAGTGTTGACTGTAAGCTGTGTAGTAATTGTCTGTGCTAAGGCAACTGATGTACAACCGTAAGCATCTTTAACCATAACTGAATAATTCCCAGGAATTAAGTTGGCAAAAGTATCGCTTAACTGATATGTCACACCATTATCAATACTGTACTGGTAAGGCGAAACACCCGATGAAGCCGTTACCACTATTGTAGCCTGGTTGGTTGCATCGTAACACAAATCAGATGCTACTGCAATGCTTGCTGTCGGCGGAACTGGCGTCGTTAATGAAAACGTATCTGTAGCCAAACAATTATTAGCATCGGTAGCACTAATCGTATAAATACCTAATTGAGATAAATTGCTAAACGTAGCACTCGATTGTGGCCCTACAGTTGTTAAATCTGGTTGAGTAAGAGTGTATGAATAACCTCCCCAACCGTCTGTAGCCATTATCACCACACTTCCATTAGTTCCACATTTAATAGGTGTAACTGTTTTATCTACTGCCAAAGCAGCTGATGGTGCATTTACCGTAACCGAGGTAGTGGCAGTACAATTGGTGTCGGTATTGGTTATGACTATTGCATAACCGCCCGCAGCCAATCCCGTAAGGTTAATTGGTGATGTTCCAACTCCCTGTGCAACTCCGTTTATTGTATAAGTGAAATTTGTGGCTCCCGAAACAGTAAATCGAACCACCCCCGTTGATGAACCCAAACATTGTACGTTACTTACCAATTGACCAACTACCGTCACCGCCGGTAAGGCATTGATAGTAAAATTTTCTTGATAGGTACATCCCTTATCATCTTTAACCTGAAATGTATAAGTCCCTGGTGCCAATCCATTAAATACGTTTGATCCCTGGTATGCCGTGGCCAATCCTGCCGGTGCAGTGATTTGGTATTGCAATGGAGCTGAGCCTCCTGTTGTTGATGTAATTGTAACATTTGAAGTATTCGCCGGACAACTCAATGCGGATGGATTGAATGTTAAATCCGTTGGAGGTGTCAAAGGCGCTATCGTTACCGATGGAGTAACAAAAGGACAATTGTTTACATCTTTAATAGTGATCGTGTAAGTGCCACTTGTCAATCCGGTAAATGTAGGCGAAGCCTGAAAAGTGATACCGTCAATGCTATAACTATATACTCCTGTTCCTCCTGAAACATTTTGGGCTTCAATAGTTCCATTTTGCAAACAAGTATAAGGCACTGTAACTACAGCATTCCCAGAAATTGTAACTGGTTGTGACAAAGTAACCGACCCATTAAAAGTACAACCTTTACTGTCTGTAACAACGTAAGGATATGCAACATTGGCCTGTAATCCTGTATATAAAGTCGTACCAGATGACCCCAATCCATTAAAATTATAGGTATAAGGGCCAACTCCGCCTGATGGGGCTATTTGAACCGAACCATTGCTTCCTCCATTACACGTCGGATTTACATCCGTAGTCGTAGCCGATACAGGTACTAAAGGATTTATCGTTGCTGTAGTTGTTGTAATACAACCTTTAGAATCAGTAATTTGAAATTGATAGCTGCTTGCAACGGCAGTAGTATAAGTAAAAGTAGTAGCAGTTGGATATGCAATTGTTCCGGGACCAGTTCCAGAAAGTACTGTTACCACAAACGGTGCATTTCCACCTGTTATTGTTCCAGTAATTAATGCATTTGGACTGGCAGTACAATCTAATTCTTTGATATTGGTGATTGCTGCTGTCAATTGAGGTGTAATGGTAACAGTAATGGCTGGAGCAGTACAACCAAAACTATCGGTTACTATAATGCTATGATTACCTACACTTATATTATTGAAGGTATTGCTATTTTGAGCAGGAGCTCCGTCTAAACTATACACATAAGGCGACGTTCCTCCGGAAACATTTACCACTAATGAAGCCTGATTTACAGTATCAAAACAGAGGTCTGAACTTGGATCCAGTGTAGCTGTTAGAGTTGGTGGAGTGACTACGGTTATTACAGGGGTGTCATCCGAACAATTGTTGGCATCATTGCCTCTAACAATATAGGTTCCCGGCGCAACATTGGTAAATATTCCTGTATTTTGAGACGGTTGAATATTAGTTGTTCCTGCTGCATTCCATAATTCATATCGGTAAGCCAGAGTCCCTCCAGTTGAACTGGCAGTAATAGTTGCCCCGGCAGTACAGCTTGCTAAACTGCTTACACTGGCAGTAGTCACTAATGCTGCAGGTGCCGTTAAAATTTGGGTAAACGATTTTACACAGCTTCCAGTCGACGTAACATCATAGCGTATTTTTACATTATAGGTTCCACTGGCTAAACCTGTAATGGTATAAGGCGAAGTCATTTGTGTAAACCAATTCACACCATTATCGATAGAATATTGAAAGCCTTTTGTGGTGTCAAAATTTTGAGCTGAGATAGTAATTTCACCATTATTGGTTCCGGCGCAAGTTATGTTTTTGGTTCCGGTAACAGCGGCCGTGAAAGCTTCGTCAGTAGGGATTATTACTGTAAAATTTTTGGTGGTCACACATGCTTTAGGCAGTTGATACACTTCAATATCATCAACAGCAAAGTCGATTCCGTTGACTTGGGCAACTTCCAATCGCAATACAAAATCCAGTGTAGTGTTATTTCCAGGATCTATCGTCTTGTCATATCGCACCCAGCCATCGGTTTTTGGTATACCACCTGTTGAGCTTGATGACAGCGGTGTACCTGAACTATTTTGTAATTCAACGGTTAAAGAAGCATTGGGTTGTGTATTACCTACTTTCAATAAATTGGTAGCATAAAATGTAACCTGAATAGGCTGATTGGGTATAATGTCATTAATTGTCTTTCTATAAAGAACCGCATTATTTGGAATGGCGATGCCTGCATCAACAGCCAAATACCTCCCTGTCGCACTTCCGCTGGTATGATCAATAGGATTGTGCCATCCACTATATATTCCGTTCTTAATAGTATTGGTAACCGTATATTCTCCGTTATTTAATGTTCCATTTTTGTCACAAGTCAAGAAATTTTGTTTCTCAAAGCAAAAAGCAGCATTAATTCCCGGTGAAGAAACTTCTAAACCGCTTCCAAAATCTTCCTTCAATAAATTGCTATACGTTGGTACCGTTAATAATTTATAAGAGACACTTACCGTATGGGATCCTGAAGGGACGTTGGTAAAAACATTAGATGGGACATTGGTATTTAAAGCACCGTCCAAAAGATATTCATAACTAAAGTTGGCTCCTCCGTTATTGGTTACCGTTACGGTACTCGTTGCAGTACCATCACAATTAAAAGCAGGCTGATCAACAGTAATAGTCGGTTCAACCGGTATAGGGTCTATAACAATATTCGGCATGGCGAAAATACATCCGTTAGCATCCTTGATGTAAACTGTATAGGTCCCAGAAGCTTTATAGGCTTCGTTAGCTGTTGTCCAAGTAGCTTGATTGTCAAAGCTATATTGATATGGGAGTGTTCCTCCTTGTGGATTGGTAATACGAATTTTACCTTCTCCGGAAGGGCCGCAACCTGCCAGTTCAGATACCCCTGCAGAAGCCGTCAGGGCAGTACTCGGTTGGGTTAGGGTAATTGTTTGAGCAGTGCTGAAACAATCTGTTCCTGATAGTGAGTATTTTACAATCGCATTATAAGTACCAGCAATTAGATTAGAAAATGTTGGGTTTGAAGAATAAGTTACGCCATTATCAATACTGTACGCCAAGGTATAACCGTTGGCATTCGTTACATTAAAATTAATTATTCCTGTGTTGTCATTGTAGCATTTAATATCGGTTTTAACAACATCAAAAGTTGGAGGAGAAATTCTGGTTACAGGGATAGAAACTCTTGTAGTACAGCCGTTAAAATCGTAAACATCTACAATATAGTTCCCTGCTGACGGTATGACAATTTGGGGTAAAGCTTCATAGTTGGCAGAACTGTTTATATAATAAACATAGGGAGGTGTTCCTCCCACAGGATAAACTGTTATTTCCCCATTCGTACAGGTTAAAGGTTTGGTTAATGTCACAGTGGCTGTCAATAGTGGGGTGTCAGGAACGGTTGCTTGAAAAGCTTGAATACAACCGTCCTCTGTAGAAACCTCAACATCGTAAACTCCGGGATTCAAATTAGCAAAGGTATAATCACTCGCTTGTATAGGCCCCACACTGTTGATTAATGTTCCGCTCTGGGATATTTTATAAAAATATTGAGGTTCTACATCATTCGCAGCCAATTTTAAACTTCCTTTTCCACCATTGCAAAGTGGTGATGTCGCAACCGTAGAAACGGTAAAATTTCTTTCCCGGATAAAAACATTTGGAACAGTAAACAAGCAGGGATTGCTGGTCACTCCCACTTGTCGAATATATACTGTGTATAAATTTTGAGTTAGGATATCAAAAACATTACTTGATTGAAAAGGACCCGTCGGACTCAAACTGTATTCGTAACCAGAAGGTACACCTCCTACCGTTATACGCCCGGGATTGTTACACACAATATCTTTCTTTGTAGCTGTCGGGGATAATAAATTTTGATATACATTAAAATAAAACCGATTAAAACAGCCTCCGGAATAATTTAATGTCATTCGATACTGACCTGCAGCTGTAGCAGTATAATTAGGGCCTGTGCCCACTTGTGTCCAAGTACAAGACGTATTTTCGTTGGCACAATTGGAATTTGAAACCGCAGCACAACTGGTTTCATTTAATTTTTCCCAAACAATAGTAGAACCATCGGACACATTGGTTTGTATAGCTCTGGTAGCATTGGCTCCACATAAGTAGATGAGCGGAAGCGATTTCCCATCATTGGGACAGGTCACCACATTATCGGCAAAAGGAATCACGGGATTAATGACTGTATTCCCAAAAGGTACAACGGTAATTTCTTCGACTATATTCAAGAAACAAGGAGGTGCTGCTGTATTATGCACGTAATATTTACCTAATTGTGTGGCCAAAAAGGTTTGACCTGTTCCAATTACCGGAAGGCCGGACGGATCTCTCGACCAGGAATAAGAAGCATAACCATTAGATGCAGTCAATAATACATTGTTTCCACACAATACCTGACTGTCTCCATAGGAACAACCCGAAACCCCTACAAGAAAATTAGTGGCGCTAGGTACAGTGTTAATATTACAAGTAGTATAAGAGGGCAAACTAGGATCGTCAGTAACCAATATTAGATTCTCTACCCCTCTATAAGTAGCAAAAGCCTGATTCTTAATCTCGTTAGAACAGGCACTGCTCAATTGGTTACAAGTTGGAACAACCTGTACTTTGAAACGTATTTCGTAGCGAGGGTCACCAATCTCAACCAATGTTTTATCTATTGAAAAAGTGATTGACCTGGTAGTTGCATCATAGGTTGATGTAACTCCGGGCGGCATGTAGGTAATGTCGGCAGGGTAATTGAAAATAATATTATTAGGAAGCACATCCCTTATAGTGAATTGGGTGGCAGGATCATTCCCTATGTTTTGAAAACCAATGACATAAAATAAATTTTGCCCTAAAACGACATTTGCAGAACTGGCATCATTTCCCTGGGCATCCTGTACCTGTTTGGTCAGTACTATTTCTGGTGCAATGATATCAACAGCAAAAGCACTAAAATACGCATAAACGGATCCCTTCTGACCTCCTGCCAACTGTACACTGATATTTGCCTCAGTATCACCATTATCAACAACATTTTTGGTAGTATTGGGAACATTAATAATACCCGAATCAAAACCTAAAGTATTTCCACTATTTGGAGTTCTGTCTGTAAAAGGCCCAGCCAAATTATCTATCGTACTGTTAAAGAAATGATTTGAAGGACGATTAGCTGTTGTAATTGCCTTATTATTTACTTCTAATTTCGTCCCTACTTCATCGACATCCCCTTCTAAGGCGGCAAAAGCATAGGCTAGATTTACGGGGCCTGAAAGTCTGGCACGAAAGCCCGATACTTTATATGTTAAACTATTTCCATTATCTACACCACAGAAACCATCAAAGGTTGTTATAGATTGAGACTGTTTTGTTGGGTCTTCATAGACGACAATTAAATTCCATCCAGCCGAAAGTCCTGTCGTACCATTCTTTCCAGTGGTTGCAAGAACATCCGCAACTGTATAGGTTCCCTGGGCATTGGTTAAAGACTGTAATAAAGATGTCACATCGGCATAACAACTGTAGGGGGTATTCTTATCCGTACCTAACGGTTGTAAAATAGCATCATACACAACTTCTCCGGTAATATTTTGATACGAACCACCTGGCAATTTCAACTTTATTTTATTAATGTCTGTCCTATTGGCACTTTGTAAAGTAGCTGCCCAATACAAACCTGCATAGGCAATTCTGTAACAACTGGGGTTTGGAATTATCAAATTGGCACTACTGGACGAAAATGTATTAGGATCACTATCTATATCAATAAATTTCATATCAATGTTTTCGTTATAGGACGACGATCCAGAAACAACATTGTAGTTATTATTATCCTTTCCTAAAATAGCATTTCCTAACATTACCATACTCCCCTTTACATCTCCGTCAAATCTAGGTTTGAATGGTTTTAAAGTTTGGGAATAAGCCATAAAATAAAAAAACAGTGATAAAATAGTAAAAACCGTTTTAAAAAATTTAGGCGTTCTGATTGCACATGGCAATTTTTCTCTATTTACTTTGTTATTACCTTTGGTGAATTTCAATCTAAAGAAAACTTCAAACCAATTAAAAATAGGAATGTTATTAACTAAAAATGTTCTAACAATTAGTAGGTGGTTTTTTAATTTCATTGGGGGTAAAAAATTATTATTTCAGAAATAGGGCTGAAGATACTTTTTGTTTAAATAGACTTTCGGGGCAGAAAGGCTATTTAAATCACTTAAAAAGTATTTTGCTTTTTAAGTTCAAGGGTCTATTATTTTATATCTCATTATTCTTTCTATCTATTTTTTCTTTTTGATTAATTTTCAACTTTAACGATAACCATTTTTCCATTATAAGGTGTACTTCCTTTAGCTTCCAAAGCTTTTTTAGCTTCTTCGATGGAATTAAATTTAGTATAGTAAATAAAATATTTGCTGGTATTGACATCATAAAAGAAGTCAATATTTTTTTGTCCTGTAGAGATTGTTTTTTTCAAAAAATCGTCTCTTTTGGATAGATCATTATGTACTGCAATTGTTAGATAATAACCCGTTTCAGTGTTTTTAATATTTTTTAAAATTTGCATATTGGATTGTTCATCTCCAAAATCAAAATCTTCCGGTTTCAAATTGTTTTTCGCAAGAGGCGTTGTTTCTTTTAAGCGTTTTAATGTTTCAACATCTTTTAAGTAACGTGTTTCATCATTTTCAAATGACGCTTTTTTAATTCTTCTTTTTTTCTCAATCTCTGTCTCTTTTTTGATTTCTTCCAGTGATGTGAGCAATTGAGTATTTGTTTGTATTAATTTTGTTTGGTCATTTTTCAATGATTCGATTGATTGTAAATAGTGCTGACTAGTTTCATCCGTTTTATTATGGCCTTTTTTCAGTCTTTCTTTATATAAGTTTTCTAATTCAGCTATTTTTTCTTTTTGGGTTTTAACCAATTGATCTATTTCTGAATTCAGAGAAAATAAGGCATTGTTTTCGGCAGATACACTTTTGAAAGGTTTTGGTTGTGTGAAAATCCCTTTTTCGCTTAAATCATTTTCTTCTTTTAAATCTCTAAGGTCTTTTTCTTTATTAGATACTGTTCCATCAAGTTTTTTCAACAACTCTAGTTGTTTGTTTTTGAACTCTTTGATTAGATTGATTAAGTTTTCCATTGATTTAGCGAGTTCGTCATTTGGTGCGATAGCACTTTTTGCTTGAGCTATAGAATCCGCTTTCGCTTTTGCGTCAGCTTCTGCCTTTAATTTAGCTTCTGCAAATAGTTTTAATTGAGCTGCATCTGCATCTGTTTTTGCCTTTGCGTCTGCATCCGCTTTTAATTTGGCATCTGCTAATAGTTTAGCTTGTGCTGCATCCGCTTTTGCCTTGGCGTCAGCATCCAATTTTAATTTAGCATCCGCCAATAGTTTTGCTTGGACTGCTGCATCCGCTTTCGCTTTCGTGTCAGCATCCGCTTTTAATTTAGCATCTGCTTTTAATTTGGCATCCGCTAATAGTTTTGCCTGAGCTGCTGCATCAGCTTTGGCTTTAGCGTCAGCATCCGCTTTTAATTTCGCATCTGCTAATAGTTTTGCTTGGACTGCTGCATCAGTTTTGGCTTTAGCGTCAGCATCCGCTTTTAATTTGGCATCTGCTAATAGTTTAGCTTGTGCTGCTGCATCAGCTTTGGCTTTAGCGTTAACATCCGCTTTTAATTTTGCATCCGCCAATAGTTTTGCTTGTGCTGCATCTGCTTTTGCTTTAGCATCAGCATCCGTTTTTATTTTTGCATTTGCCAATAGTTTTGCTTGGGCTGCTGCATCTGTTTTTATTTTTGTTTCAGTAGTTGATGCTGGTTTTGTATTCTCTTTTGGAACATTAATTTTGTTTTTGGCATCTAATTTGGACTGAACCATAGCTTCTCTTTTTGCTTTGGCATCAGCTACTAATTTGGCTCTGTCTGCAATAATTTTTGCTCTAGTATCGGCAATTTGTTTTGCTTTTTGTTCTGTTTTTAGCTGGATGTCTGAAATCAATTTTGCATTTGCATCTGCAGCCTTTTTCGTTTTCTCATCTGAGGCTAATTTCGCTTTTTCTTTCTCATTTGCTATTAGTTTAGCTTGTACTTCCGCTTTAGTATTTTGGATTGGAGTAGTAGCTTTGTTTTGAGTTGGAGTGCTTGGTTTATTTTGAACCATAGCTTCTCTTTTTGCTTTGGCATCTGCAGCTAATTTAGCTCTGTCTGCAATAGCCTTATTTTTAGCATCAGCAATTTGTTTTGCTTTTTCGTCTGCTTTTATTTTGGCATCGGCCATTAATTTTGTTCTGGCATCGTTAGCTATTTTCGCCTTATCAATTGTTTCTGCGTTAGTTGTCTTAGGCTTAGAAGGCACATATTTTTTGGTCGCTTTAGGAGTAATAAGTGCTCCTTGATTATCGTCATCATCATGATAATAATTATTGCTTTTGAATCTATACGCGAATGTAATTTCATGAGAAGATCCAAAATTTGATAAATTACCCATGGATTTTTCAAAATTATATTCTATTGAAATATTAGGTGTTAGGTTTAATCCTAAACCTGCTGAAGCGCCATATAGTGTATTATAACCTGCCTGAGCCCATACTCCATTAGAAGTATTGAACATCATTAGGCCTGATATAACGGTTTTTTCTTTTTTAAGTTCAGTTTTCAATAAAGCAGAAAATTTACTTTTGTCAAAAAAACCATAAGTATCCAGATAACCAGTATACATCGCGTGTAACTCGATGCTTCTTTCAGGGTTGTCCCGAATTATTTCGGAAGTTTTAATGTTATAAAGAATCAAATTATTTACTGATACCCCAAAATCAAGAAATGCATTTCCGTAATTGATACCGGGATTTATGGTAGCTAAAAATCCAGAAGGGATATTGTCTAATGAAGGGTCTGGATAGTTTGTTATTACTTTTCTATTGTTCAATCCGCTTTTATATAGTCCAAGATTTAAACCAAATGTTAAATTACTGTCTGTATCTAAAACTACATTATGGGCAAAATTTGTAAGCGCACCAAAGGTGGTAAAGACTCCATAATTTTGTTGAAATACTCCAATACCCACCCCTTCATTTTCTCTAAATCGACCTGAATAACCAACTAAATAGGTTTGTGGTGCATCGTCAAATTGAACCCATTGTCTTTTGTTGTATAAACTGATGTATGAGCCTTGTTCTCTGACGAAACTAAATGTTGGGTTTATTAAATATCGATTGAATTTTAAGGAATTTCGAATAGGCATTGTAAAGGCAACGACTCCATCTTCTTGAGCATAGAATAGCTGGGTAGTACATAAAAATAAGGATATAAATAGTAAAATTCTTTTCATTTATTTTATTTTACTACAGTTATAGACCCTTTTTTCGCTTCTCCGTTTTTCGGATTGATGATGTAATAATATACTGGATTAATGTTTTTAAAAGTTAATAGGTTGTCTGGCCAGTTGTTGAGGTAATTATTTGTTTTAAATACTAATTCTCCAATAGAACTCATCAATATTATTTCGGTATCTGTACCACCAGTATATTTTTGTGGAATTACCCAGGTATCATTGATTCCATCTCCATTGGGACTGATTAAATTAGGTATTGTAACTGCATTGCTGTCAATAAAACTATTTATGGTAAAAAGCATTTCGTTAAATGAAATACAACCCGAATTTTGGGAAATAATAACTTTATAATTTCCTGTTTCGTTTATGTTTAAATTAGCTGCAGTGGCTCCAGTTATTGCAACGTCATCTAAATACCATCTATAGGATGGATTTAAAGCATCTGTTGTTGCTATAACATTTTTTGTTTCTCCTTCACTTAATATATAGGTATCTGAAATGTTTAGAGAACTAGTGAATTTTATTTTTTGCAAATTGATTGTTGCTGTAGAGATACAACTTCCAAAGTCAACATTAACAGAGTATAAGCCTTCCTCATTTGTTGTGTAGGTATTGCTGTTTGCTCCAGATATTAAAACATTGTTTTTATACCATTTATAACTGTTCGCTGTTTGAGTGGTAAGTGTTGTAGCATTTCCATTAGAACAAAAAGGGTTTCCAAGACTTGAGGTTATTGAAGCAGATTGACCTGAAGTTTCTGAAACGGTTACTCTATTAGAATAAGAATTTGAGGTACAAGTACCATAATTTGTTTCAACATAATAGATTCCTGGTTGATTAACAGTTAAACTCGAAGTTGTGGCAATAGGAGTTAAACCTGGTTCTTTATACCAATTAAAGGTTAAAGAAGAGTATTTTAGTGGAGAATCATTTGTTCCCGTTCCTGGATTATCAATTTTTAAGATGTAATTTCCTCCTGGACAATAGCTAGCTGAAGAAACAAAATTGTTGATAGAAAATGGGGAGTCTTGAATTTTATAATAGGCAGCAAAAGAAACTGAAACTGGACTTGTTGTCGCTGGACTTGTACTTCTGATTCTGATTTTATATTGTTCCCCAGCTATGGTTGATGGAACAGAAAAATTTAAAGTTGCAGGGGATGTGGTTATTGCACCTTGATTAGAAGTAACAAGAGTAGTGGGAGTTGTGAAGTTTCCACTAGCATCAGATAATTCTGCTATGAATTGATTAGAGGAATTTATGCCTGAAACGGGTGAAAAAGTAAAAGTTACATTAAAAGTATTGAATGAAGGATTTGCGCAAATTTGACTAAAACCGAGATTAGGAGTTCCTATGCTAATTTGAGCATAAGTAGTTGTTGCTAAAAATAGAGCAAAAAAGAAAAACCAATTTGAGTATTTTTTTACAATTCTAATCATTTCTAAAATGACCTTTGTTTGGCATAATTAATTTATAATGTGGAGAGATTTTTTAAATCAAAATGCTCAAATAAATGGTTTAATCCAAGCTTGAAGCAATGATTTTTCCGATTCGTAATCTAAAATCAGGTCTTTTCTCGTTTAGAAGATCTATAAAAGTTTCTTTATTGTCGCTTTTTGCATAAACATTAGAAAAAATGCTGTTTCCATACCAATTTTCTAAGTCTTCATTGTTTGTATTAAATTCGGTAAAAATGTTTCCATTGCAAAAATTAAAATACATCTGTTCAAACTTTATTTTTTTCAAATTTGCATCATTTATTTCTATTTTATTGTTTATCAAAACAGCTGGATTAAAGCCTGAAACAACAGTCCTTTTGCATTCTAAAGTAGTGTTTTCGCCAACATAAATAGCTTCTTTGATTAAGCCTGAACTAATGTCTAAATTAATATTCTCGCTATTGTTGATTAAAGTTAAATTAGTAGCGATTACACGAGTTTGTTTTTTTGAAAAATCCACTTCTTCTTTTTTAGTATAAGATGAAATGTCTAGACATCTGGAGCCAAATTTACTAGACAAAAATGAAGAACGAATAGCCAATGAGTTCGTTATTTGGCATTGGGTTCCATAATTAAATTTAAAATCATCATTTCCTGATTTGAACGAAACCATTTTACTTAGATTCAGTTCTCCACCATATATTTCAAATGAATCTCCACCAGAATGGCTTATCATAATGTTTTCTAAAACAGTTTTGTTTCCCACTCCTGCTAATAGTAAAGAATTGAAATTTTCACCTCCTTTTACTTTTCCTCCGGCAAATTCGATTCTTACAAAACGCAAAATCCCTGAATTGCTTTCGACGTTTGCTCCACCATAAGAAGTCATTACAGGATTTAAATCATAATTTACAGAAGAAACACTTCCAAATTTATTTATTGGAGCATCACCTAAAATAATTATTCCACCCCAATCACCTGATTTTTTTAGTCCTTTGTTAGAAGTAAAAACAATTGGATCAGTTTCTAAACCATCGGCTATTAGTGTAGCGCCTTTGGTAACAATAAGAGCCGCTTTAGATTCAGAATCACAAAGGATTACAGTCCCCGGTTCTATGGTTAAAGTTGCATTATTTATAACATAAACAGCCCCTTGTATGATGTAAATGTTTTTCTTGAATAATGTTGTGTTTGAAGAAATATTTCCAGCCAATATTTGATTTGGCTCTCCATAATCTACTTTGTTAGGCTTAAATTCTGTCCAGTTTTTTAACCAATTATTTGATCCTGTTATTCCTTTTTCTTGCTGTGCACTTACACCAAAAATTACCAAAAGAAACATTCCTATAATTTGAGTTAAGTTTTTCATGAGATAAAAGATAAAATTGTTAATAGTATAGAATCAAAAGAGGTAAAATCCAGAAATTATTTTAAGTCTTCAAATTCATGTAATGATTTTAATGTATTTTCATAAAACAATATAGAAGCTATTAAGTTTTCTTTGTCAGAATAAGGTAATAGCTGCTTTTGAAATTCTATAGTCGATTCTAAATATTTAGCTGTTTCCTCACTTTGCCCGTCTAATAATTTGTTGTTTTCAGAATTATTTGGAATTCCTAAATCATTCATTGTTACTCCTGGTTTTGTTGCCAGAGCAATATAGGGTAGTGTTTTTGTAATGACTTTTATGCGTTCAATATATAAATTCAAAAGTTCTCCTTTTTGCATGTCTTTTAATTCATCTAATACGTGATACTTTTTTATTGTAGCATCTGTACTAATAATACTTTTTGGTGTGCTTTTAGTTTGAGAAAAAATTACACTAACTGTGAAAAAACACATACTTAGAAAAAGAAATTTCGCTTTCATATTTTTGAATTAAATATTAATCTTGTTTGAGACAAAATTATGCAATTAATATTTATTTTCACAAGTTATTAACAATAGTTTTTTAATAAAATAATTACAAATTTGTAAAAAAAACGTAAAACACCGATAAAATATGTATTACATCGGGTTTTTTTAAATATAACCAGTAAGATGACGTAGGATTAGTTGACTTAAAAACAAAACATTTTTAGGACATTTGAAATGAGTTTTTGAATAAATAGTGAGAATAGTAATAGAAAACTTTGAAGTCGTAAATGAATTAGAGAAGAAAAGCCTTTTTTTTATCTCGTTTTAAGATGAAAAAAAGGCTTTTAAAAGTATTTTCTATTCTTTTAAGTAACAGATGGATAGCTGGTTTTGAGCGGCAATCATAAAAGTTTCAAACTCATTACCGTCATCAGTATTTTTTGAAAGCAGGAAGTGGTCGTTAACCATTCCTAAATAAGTAAGTAAAGGCGAATAAAAAGTGATGCCTATTTTGTGTTTGGAAATATCAGTAATGTCAGTATTTATTATATCTAATTGGTAATTTATAAAGGGGAGAAAGTTCTTCCCTAAAGCATCGGCTACGCGGTAGCAATTTCCTTTTAGCTGCTGTACATAGTTATTGGCGGAAATGCCTACAAGATAATGTAGTTGTGAAGCCTTTTCATTCTCGGCCAGTAATTCTCTGAAAGTATTTTTCGGGTTTTCTTTCGAATTAAACTGTTGGTGTTGCAATAAATATTCCTGATAAGTATCTTCAAAAACGTATTTGTCCCAGGTTAAAGTAGCACTTTGGTCAATTTCAAAGCGATAGGCTAATCTTATTTTTGATTTATAGTTCATACTAATGGTATTTCAATGAGTAGCAACATGGCATTTTCAGATAAAGATTCCCATTCTACGTCTTCTATTTCTTTTAGACTTAAAGCGTCTCCCGTTTCAAGAAGTCTGTTTTCAAATTCGAATGCGCCATTGATTATGTAAACAAAAATGCCGTTTTCTTTGTTTTTTAGCTGATAATAGGCCTCTTTTCTACCATCAAATTGAGCTATATAGGTACTGGCAGTATTGTTTTTGAATAATGAAATGAGTTTGTTTTTCTTTTCAAAATCAAACTCCGCTAAGTCGTTTTCTAATCCGAATGCATTTGTGTTAAAAGAGATTTGTAGAAAGCTCACATTTTCATCAAACGGATTCGATAATTCAAATGTAGTTCCTTTATTGGAAACAATTTGTTGAATTTGTTCTGTCGCAATTAGTTTGACCTGATATTGAATTCCGCCATAAAGAGGTAAAATGTAATGCAAACTATCCTTTTGGGTTACAATTGTAACTGTTTGTTTTGGTGCTACTATTCGATAATTAAAAAGAAATAGAGAACCAAAAGCCTTTTTAGATTCTTCCTGATAATTGCCAAAATTAAAAGTAGACCAACAATTGTAGCCCTGAGTTTGCCATTGACCTCTTGCTGTTGCCAGATATATTTGAGCTGGATTTTGCTTTATCATGCCGTGATGAATCAAATTAGCCTGCTACGTTTATGCTGTGGGTTAATACAAATCCCGCTGAAACACTTCCTGTAACGGTAGATAGTTCACTGCTTACTCCATCTGAAAAAACATTGTCCGAAGCATTGTAGGTATAACCACTCATGCCTTTGGAGTATCCATTTGCAGTTGAAGCATTCACTAAAACAACAGCGCTACCGGAACCTTCAGGAAAGGCAATTTGGGTAACCAATAAAGAAGTTCCAGCCGAATTGTAAATGTGTACGTGAATGTGTGTGGCTCTTCCGCTGTACCATCCCGGGAAAATTGAGGTAAAACTAACCAGTCCGTTAGTGTTAGTGGTTTGTCTTCCTCTTAAAAAATGAACAGCAGTAAAATCGGCCGATTGCATTCCGGTTCCTCCGTATTCTGAATAATAACCGTCTTTGTCACAATGCCAAATATCAACGATTGCACCTGCAAGAGCAGCACAACTGGCATTTTTATTTTGGATTGTGATGTTTATCGTGAAAGGAACTCCAGTTCTATCGCTAACAATATTAGCTGTGACTAATGACGAAGGTGTTTTGGTAGGGAACGGCCCAGCAGTTTCTGATGAAGTAACTGAGCAAGTAGTAGAAGTTGATCCTCCAGTATCTGTTGCTTGGGTGGTATCTGTTGCTGCAACTGTAGTAACATCGTCATCTTTACTGCAGGCTTTAATTACTGGGATAGTCAAAGCTCCCAATCCCGCAAAACCTAATCCTCTTAAAAACTCTTTTCTTTCCATAATACTAAAATTTTAAATGTCTTGAGACTGATTTAACATACTTCTTTTTTTATACTGTAATGCAAAAACAACAAGGGTAAAAAAGGCAAAGCCCAAAATTCCCAAAGGGGCAAAAACAATTATTTTTTGAATTAAAATGGTAATCCTATTTGGGTTTCCTGACAATCGTTCTATAATCCAAGACAAAGCGGCTAATCCTGCCAAAATAGCCCAAACTATACGAATCCATTTGTATAATGCTGTTTGACTCAAAAGAATAATCCAAGGAATGATGCTGATAATCACAAAAAGTTGCATTACTTCGATTCCAATATTGAAACCCAAAATACTCAAAACCATTGTGCTCGTATCTAAATTTAGATTCGAAAGAACGGTAGCAAATGCCAAGCCGTGTACCAATCCAAAACCTGCAGCAATATACATCTCTTTTCCAGCAAAAAACGGACGAATGGCGTGAACAGCAGAAACTAAAATAGAAACTGCAATCAAAACCTCAACAGGCTGCTTAGGCAAATGAAACCAACCTAATGCACCAATCAGCAACGTGATGGAATGTCCAATTGTAAAAGCGGTAACCACTTTTAGCAATTTTATAATGCTGTATCTAACACCACCAAAACGTCCCCATCTTTTGCCATTTAATGTAAGTGTAGCAGGTAATAATAATACCAGCAAAAACAATAAATGATCTGTTCCTGCCTTGATGTGCTCCATTCCTAAGGCAAACATTCCTTTGAAACCCGTCCAGTAACTTCCATCTTCGAGGTTCACCTCAAGCGGTTCATATTTTCCTGCCCCTATTTGAAAATTGGTGTAGATAGTACCCAAAGGCTTACCTCCATCTTCGCTACGGATACCATTCTTCCAATCGTTTTTCAGAAATACGAGTATGCTATGCGTTACAACCTGGTGTATAATTGCATCATAGTTAAATACGAAATTTCTAAGGCTTTTTTTCTGTGGGGGCACCATTTTAAACCAAACAACAACTTCCCGGTACTTTCCTACGTTCGTATCAAATTCAGTAGTCGTATAAATGCTGTCAATAGAAGTTCCCCATACATTCTTTCCGCTATACGCTTTTATATGCTGGCGGAAATAATCCATAAAAAATGGGGTGTTTACCTTGCGGTTCTCATCCAACGATATCTTCGTTGCTGCTTCCAAATCAGACAGCGACATTTTAGCCTCGCCCGCCACACTGTTTTCCATTACAGAAAGGCTCACCGTAGAGTTCGGCATAGGGTGTGCAAATGCACCAAAACCTGTAAGCAAGAATAACAATATAAGAAGATGCCGGTTCATAAATGAAAAAATTTAGTTTATAATTATAGTAAAACCTCTCCCGATAAAAGGAACGGTTTTACTAATTAGTAATGTTTAATTGATTGCGATGCTCACTATTGTTTAGTACCACCGTAATCAGTAGATCTGTCTCTCCACACAGAGTGCGGGTGGGTAGTCGGATTGGATAATACAATGCTGCTTCCTACGGAGTACTCAATCCATACGTGTGGCCCGTCTATCCTTATATAGTCATACTTGGTGGCAAGGCCTGTGCTGCCCGAGTACGCAACGTATGTATCACTTAACTCATTAGTGTATAGTGTAATGAAGGCTGCTGCATCGGTGGCGTTAAGGTCATTTACGTAAGTTTTAATTGCCGCCAACAGTAATGCCTGCTCTGTTGAAGACATAGCGCTACCTTTTACACCCAGTTTGGTAGTTGGGAAGCTCCAGTCTACTTGAGGTCCGCAAACTATATCACTATATGTAGTGCTTTGTTTGGCAGTAGCCAGGTTGGTAGTGCTGAGGCCGGTAAGCAACGCACTGAATGCAGTCGCTTCCTGGTTCATCGGAATGATATTAGTTGCAGTACTGCTGCCATTCACTGCTTTAGAAAAAGAGAGTGAAGTGCTGTAAGTGCATGGCTCTACGCCTCTGAAAGAAGGCGTGGCCCCAACCAATGAACCATTGATATACGTATTGGAAAGTTGTGTGTGGTGACCACCAAAATATATTTCGAAAGTGCCAGTGCTTGCAGGCGTACCCAAAATAGCAATGTGATAATATGCTTCGCCATAATCGCTACCACCAAGGTAGTTGTCTGCTGCCAGTAATTGCACCAGTTCCTCATAACCCTCATTGCTGGTGCTGCCTGATATTTCCTGCAACAGTGCTAATACTAATGTTTTTTGAGCAGTAGTCAATCCACTAAGTTTTAGCCCCACCCGGTTTCCGTAAATGCCGTCAGGAAAGTTGGACCATTTTATTATGGAAGCATAAGCATAGCTTATTTGCAGAGATGCAATTTGTGTTGATGTAAGCGAAGCTTTTAAGGCATCGCACAAACAAATAAGTTTTGTAATACCTGTTGCAGAACTGCAGCTGGTGTTTGCAGCAGCATTTACTGTCAAAGTAATTGTTACGGTTTGTCCTCCAAATGTAATTACAAAACTGGCAGTCCCTGAGGATGTAGGCGTTCCTGTAACCGTGTACGTTAGGTTGCCAGCACCGTTTGCAAGTGTTCCTGCCACCAATGTAGCTGTTAAACCCGTAACTCCAGTTGAAGCAACCGCAGTTCCTGCTGAATAGGCAACCCCATTACCACCTGTATAAGGAAGTGTGGCAGTTCCTGTGTAAGCAACATTGATGGTAGCTGTTGAAGAAAAAGTAGCAGACCCTGCTGTAAGTGCAGTAACAGTTGCGGAACTAGTTGATGTGGTATTGTCGTCATCGCCGCCACAAGCACTTACAATAAGTGCAATAAAAATCAATAAGCTCGATAAGATTAATTTCTTGTTTTTCATTTGGTTTCGTTTAAAGATAAGGTTCTGTTTTTTTAAATGATTTGGGTTCATTTAATATAAAAGTATCTAAACGGCGGCTAGCGATGAAAAATTTGAGGTGTTTGGATGTATTTATGCGGTAAAGGAATTAGTTTATGATGCTAATTTGTAATATTTTAATAATTATTTTTGGTTCAATAATTCAAAAAAAGCAGTTTCATAACTGGCACTTACAGGGATTTCTTCTTCGTTGATGTAGATGATTTTATTTCGCACTTTTTCTATTTTTGAAATAGCAACAATAAAGGAGCGATGCACCCTGATAAATTCCGTTTGAGGGAGTTTTTCTAACAGTGATTTTAAAGTCATTCGGGCAACAATTGTTTTTTGATTCTGAATGTGGATTTTTAGATAATCATCTAAACCTTCGATAAATAAAATATCAGAAAAGAGAATTTTTATCAGGCTGTAATCGGCGCGAATAAAAAGATATTGCTGTTCCGGATCTTGATTTTGCAATTTCCATTGTGAATGTGCTTTTTCTACAGCCTGTTGAAATCTTGAAAAGGTAAAAGGTTTCAGGATATAATCGGTGGCGCTTAATGTAAAACCTTCAACAGCATATTCTGAATAAGCGGTGGTGAAAATTACCATCGTTTTGTGCGGTAGTTTTTTGTAAAAATCGATTCCCGAAATAGAAGGCATATTGATGTCCAAAAAGAGTAGATCAACGGGGTATTTCTTTAAATATTTAAAAGCATCATCTGATTTGGTGAATGTTTTCTCTAATTCGACCATATCAAGTTGATTGCAAAAACTTTGCAAAACCTCTAGTGCCAATGGCTCATCATCTAATGCAATTGCTTTTATCATGCTACTTTAATTTTTAGTGTAACATTATAGGTTTCGGGATTGTCATTAATTATCAAATCATGTGTGTTGGGATACAAATGAGTCAATCTTTCTATGGTATTTTGTAATCCAATGCCACTTTCGGACGAACTGGATTTTACTTTGTTATTGGAAACAAATAAACTCAAAATTTTTTCTCCAATGTTAATGTGGATCTTGATTTCCGAATTTTGATTAGGGTTAACACCGTGTTTAAAGGCATTTTCGATAAAAGAAATTAAAATGAGCGGCGTAATGCATTTTTCGTATTGATTTCCTTCGACTTTGTAATTAATGTTTACCGTATTACCCAAACGTGTTTTTTGAAGTTCAACAAAATTATTGATGTAATTGATTTCTTTGTCTAAGGAAATTACGTCATCATTAGCATTGGTAATAATGTATCGCATCAATTCCGATAATTGCACCACGGCATCGGCTGTTTTGTCTGATTTTTTTATCGCTAAAGCATAAATGCTGTTTAAAGTGTTAAACAAAAAATGCGGATTGATTTGGGCTTTTAAAAATGATAATTCCGATTGCATTTTTTCCTTTTCAACTTTTCGCAATTGATTATTGATGGCAAATAGTAAACTGGAAATGACGCCAATTAAATACACTAAAATAGTATGGCTGTATTGGGTAGGAGGGCCTCCTCTTTTGTCAAAGTTAGGCGGAAAGGAATGAGGCATTTTGTTGTGAAATGACATTCTTTTTCCAAAATCCAAAAAATTGCGTTCGGGATTATCAAAATGATTGGAAATCCAAAGAAAGAAGAATAGTAATACAATGATAATTCCAAAATAAGGAGTCGTTTTATTAGAAAAATAGAATTTTGGGATTAGGTAATAATAATTAAAGTAAAAGAAAAGCAGTAATAGAAAATAGATTAAAAAATAAATTCTGTCGTGACCATTATGAGATAAATTGGGTAAATTAAAAATGCTCCCTGTTGATGTAAAAGCATAAGGCAACAGCATAAAAGTGATGCATACTAAGATGTGCCAGGCATAAAAGGGAATCTTTTTTTTCATAAAGTAAACGAAGTCTTTTCAAATTTAAGATTCTAATGCTAAGAATTCAAATTAATAAGGTCAAATTGCTTTTTATTGCGGTGAATGTTATTTTACCTGACTATTTTGCTGACGGTATTCTCCCGGAGTCAGGCTTACTATTTGCTTGAATATTTTCGAAAAATGAGGCAAATTAGAAAATCCTGTATCGATGGCAATTTCTAAAAATGTTTTATCGGTGGTTGCAATAAGATATTGCGCTCTTTCTATCTTTTTTTCATGAATGTAATTCAGTGGTCTTTGTCCGGTATGGATCAGAAATTGTTTCGAAAAATAATCCTGACTCTGGTTCACTCTTTGGGCTAATTCTGCTACCGTAAGATTTTCGTCCAGATGAAGTTGCACATAACTCATGGTATCCAGTATTTTGGAAGGTGTTGTCTGGGCATGATTTGATTGGAAAGTGGTCGAACTCAAAAATCTGGAAATTAACTGAAGAAGAATTCCCTGGTTTTCAAATTTCAGATGCGGTTTGAGTTCGTTATTAAGGGACTGGTATTCCTTGTAATACGCTTCTTTTTCATATACTTTCGGATTGTTTGAGCGATTAATTCCTCTTCCCGGATTAGAGTGAAGTAATTTTTTAATGAGTAGAATATCAATTTCAGTAGCTGCTAACTTCATCAGGCTTCGGTTGTTATTAAACAGAGAGATGCCGTCGGGAGATTCTTCGAAAAATTGAATGAAATACTGACTCAAATAAGTATCACAATTCAGATTACAAATGGTGAAACTCGGAATGAGGTATAGATAACCGGGTTCTAAAATTATTTTGGTTGCGCTGTCCGAAATGGATCCCATTCCTTCGTCGATGTAATACAGTCTGTAATACGGACTGATAACATTGTTGAAATTCCAGTTGTGATTAAGTTTCACATAATCAACATGTAACAGGGAAAAGGAATATTTGAAAGTACTTTTGGACATAATGACATTAAAATGATGAAAAAATCGGTTTTGAGTAATAAAAAATCGGTTTTGAATAAAAAAGATATACGATGGCTAAGCTACATTTGTTTTTATTAATACCAAAATAAGCGATTAAAAAAACTAATAATCAAATTTATTCCTAAAATATGTAGCATAAAAAAAGTTGGAAGCGATATTTTAGTATTAAATTGAAAAACGAAATAAACCGATAAAATCGGAAATGTATAAATTAGTATCCAAATCATAAAAAGATGGACAGAAGAAATGCTTTAAAACTAGGTGTGTCGGCTCTAGCCGGACTTTATTTATCTCCTTTATTGGGACAATCTCATATTCTTAACACTCCTGCTTTCAAAGGACCGTTTGAACCTACTTGGGATTCGCTTGAGAAATATCAGGTGCCTGATTGGTTTCGCGATGCAAAGTTTGGAATGTGGGCACATTGGGGTCCTCAGTGTGAGCCCGAAGCCGGGGATTGGTATGGACGAGGGATGTATGAGGAAGGTTCGAGACAGTATAAATTTCATGTCGAAAAATACGGTCATCCGTCAAAATTTGGTTTTAAAGATGTAATCAATGTTTGGAAAGCCGACAACTGGAATCCAGAGGAATTGGTGAATTTATATAAGGATTCTGGTGCTAAATATTTTATGGCAATGGCCAATCATCATGATAATTTAGATTTGTATGATAGCAAGCATCAACCCAATTGGAATTCGACTAAAATGGGTCCGAAAAAAGACATCATAGCCGGATGGGAAAAAGCAGCCCGTAAAGCTGGTCTTCCGTTTGCGGTGAGTGTTCACGCGGCTCATGCCTGGAGTTGGTTTGAAACTGCTCAACGTTCTGATAAAAACGGTCCTCTGGCTGGAGTTCCTTATGATGGAAAATTAACTAAAGCCGATGGGAAAGGAACATGGTGGGAAGGTTTAGATCCTCAGGAATTGTACGCGCAAAATCATCCTTTGAGTGAAAGAAGTTCTGATAATGGTGCAATACACAGCCAATGGAATTGGGGTAATGGAGTAGCAAAACCATCAGAAGCCTACTTGGAAAATTTTCATGACCGAACCATTGATTTGATTGACAAGTACAATCCTGATATGATTTATTTTGACGATACCGCCTTACCGCTTTGGCCTGTTAGTGATGCAGGCTTGCGTATTGCGGCACACATGTACAATAAAAGTCTTCAAAAAAACAAAACTGTTCAGGCAGTAATTACGGGTAAAATTTTAGACGAGCAGCAAAAAAAAGCCATAGTTTGGGATATCGAAAAAGGACAAGGTAATGACATAGAGCCTTTGCCATGGCAGACGGATACCTGTCTGGGTAACTGGCATTATGATCGAGGTGTTTATGATAAAAAGCGTTACAAATCGGCCAAAACAGTTATTCATACCTTGATAGACGCAGTAAGTAAAAATGGGAATTTAATGCTAAATATTCCGGTAAGAGGAGATGGAAGTATCGACGAATTAGAACGTCAAATTGTGAAAGAAATTGGTGTTTGGATGAAACTAAACGGCAAAAGTATTTATGGTACGCGTCCCTGGAAAATATTTGGTGAAGGCCCTCAATTAGGAAGTGCCGGAGCTTTAACGGCCCAAGGTTTTAATGAAGGAAAAGGTAAGCCCTTTACGTCAGAAGACATTCGTTTTGTACAAAAAAACAAAACCCTTTTTGCGACTGTAATGGCTTGGCCGGAAAGTGGTACTGCAATTATTAAAAACTTAGGGAAATCTAATCCATATCATACAGAAAGAATAAGACAGATTAGACTAGTGAGTACAGGACAAAAACTGAAATTCAAACAGCATTCAAATGCGCTTGAAGTATATTTTCCAAATCAAAAACCGGAAGCTTTTTATGCTAATGCTTTGGAGATTGTATCATAGTGTAAGTTGATTTCAGATAGTTTTTTTTAAACATGAAATTTTCAATGACAAAAACCAAACAAAAATTAAATAAGTAAGTATGTTCAAACGAAAAATAAAAATTACGGCAACCGGACTTGTATTAATTTTCCTGAGCCATTCTTTTGCAGCAATGAGCCAGCAGATGGGTGACGCAGAAAGAAAATCAATGGAGAAAGGAAAGGTCTACCCTACATTAAAGGGTGTAGGGCAAGGCGTATCGGGTCCGGGTTCCAATCTTCCGCCCGAAAAGATGCAATGGTGGGAAGATCAGAAATTTGGAATGTTCATACATTGGGGCTTATATGCAATCCCGGCAACAGGCGAATGGACAATGTTTAACCAAAAGATACCGGCCGAGGAATATGCCAAACTAGCTGATCAGTTTAAACCGAAGCATTTCAGTGCTGCGGAATGGGTCAAGGTAGCGAAAGAAGCCGGAATGAAATATATGGTAATGGTTGCCAGGCACCATGATGGTTTTGCACTTTGGAACAGCCCGTCAAGTTATAGGCATTTCGATAGCTGGGAAACTGCCGCTCACCGCGATTTTATAAAGGAATACACCGATGCATGCCGTAAATCCGGTTTATACACAGGTATTTATTACTCCCCATTGGATTGGCGCTTTCCCGGTTATTTTGACCCGAAGGGGCTTCCGGAAAATGCTGCACTTTTAAAGAAACAAACTTATGGGCAGGTAGAAGAGCTAATGAAAAATTATGGCAAAATAGATATTTTGTGGTACGATGGCGGCTGGTTAGCGCATAAGGGTACTGATGCTGATGCAGCTTGGTTCTGGGAACCATTAAAACTTAATGCGATGGTGCGTAGCTATAACCCAGATGTGGTCATTAATCCAAGGTCAGGAATGGTTGGAGATTTCCAGACCGACGAAGGTAGCGGAGATGTTAAGGGGCCTATTATTCCCTTTTCGTGGGAAAAATGCCTGAACCTTAATTCAACAAGCTGGGGATATAGTAAAACTCAGCAATTGATGTCCTTGAAACGAATTATAGATATGCTTGTCAATACCGTTGACCGCGGAGGGAATATGTTATTAAATGTCGGGCCAGACCCGGATGGTGTCATTCCTTCTACTCATGTGGAGCGCCTGAAAGAAGTCGGGAAGTGGTTAGCGAAAAATGGCGAAAGTATATATCAAACGCGTCCCGGGCCTTTTCAACCTGTTGATAATTTTTATGGAACTACGCACAGGGGTAATAAAATATATATCCACCTGCTGAAAATTCCGGCAGGAGCTACCGTTATTAAATTACCGCCAACCAAGCTGATTATTACAGCATGTATGGTTCTACATGGTAAAAAAGTTAAATTCCATCAGGATACGACAGGTATCACCCTTAATCTGGCTACAGTACAATTAGATTCATTGGTAACCACCTTGGTGTTAAAAACAAAAGGCAGCTAGGCTGCCCCCGAACATTCCTTTAGATGTAAAATCCAGTATACAAAAGAAAACCTGCTGAACCCCTTGAGATTAGAGTATATACAGGTTCTAATGGCAAGTTTAAGCTTTATAAGGATGAAAGAGTAAATTATACCATTTAGAAATATAAAACAGTTTTTTGTTTACCTCACCCCTCCCGATCCCGAAGCGTCGGGACGGGACTCTCCACACGAGCGACAGCGAACTGGCGAAGCAAAGGAGAGGGAGTTGGGAAATTGGATTATTTTATATTTCTAAATGGTATTACAACTATGAGAAAGGAGCTTTTTCCGTGATACCTTTTGAATGGAACGAACAAAAGCAAACGCTTACACTTGGAAAACGAAAAGGTGGAGTTTTGGATTAATTAAAAAACGTGTGTTTAATGTTGTTTGGGTTGACGAATCAAATGGTATTGGTGTCGAAAACGGAGAAACAAATATTTCGGTAAAATACAATGGAAATAGTATTGCTATTCGAAAAAAGTAACAACCAAGAAATAAGTTGTTGATGAAGAATTTAATAAATATTAAATGAAAAAAATGAAGCAAATAACAATTCTATTGGTCTTACTTATTCCAATGTTTTGTATTGGACAAATGGTTAAGGGCTATAAAAAACATAACGATAAAGTAGTTATCACTCTTGACAAAGGAGAACTGCATTTAAGTCCTTTAACCGAAAATACCGTAAGAGTTCAGTATGGTTTGGAAATGAAAAGTCAAATTCCTGAATTAGTTTTCACTTCAAAAGTTAAGCTGCCTGATTTTAAGGTTTCGGAATCCAACACACTAATTGAAATCGCTACATCAAAAATGACTGTGGTAGTAGATAAAAAGAGTGGAGCATTGTCCTATCGCAACTATGAGGGGAAGGTGTTTCTTAGCGAAAAACCTGACGGTCGTATTTTTAAACCAAGTTCAGTACAAGGAGAACCTTGCCATATTGTGGAACAAGGTTTTAGTACTTTAGCCGACGAATATATTTTTGGTACGGGTCAGTTTCAGGACGGACATTTGGATATTAAAGGATTGCCCAGAAGATTAACTCAGGTAAATACACAAATTGCTATTCCGTTTATTATGTCAAGCAAAGGTTATGGTTTGCTATGGCACAATTATGGACTTACCGATTTTAATCCGGCTGATAATGTGGTGAATTTAAAGCCTGCAGGTACAAGCGGGGAAGCTATAACTGTTGCTGTTACCACTACTAATGGAACACAAAAGGAAACTCGTCAGGACGGTGTGTTTACCGGAAATTTTACGGTTAAAGATAATGGTGAATATGCTATAATGCTTGATGTTGGTCAAAAAATGGCCAGAAAATGGCAATTGACAATCGATGGTAAAGAGGTTATTAATTTTAAAAACCATTGGCTGCCGCCCACAACGAGCACATTGGTTAAACTAACAGCAGGTAAACACGACATTGTGGTTACAGGAGAAAAAAACGATCTTCCTGTAGTATATTATCGCAAAGTTACCAATGAAACAGTCTTTAGATCTCCTGTTGCTAATAAGCTGGATTATGTTGTTTTTGCCGGAAATTCAGATGAGGTTATTTCAAGTTATCGTAATCTGACAGGACAGGCTCCACTTATGCCAATATGGTCATTAGGCTATATTCATTGCCGTGAGCGCTTTACTACTCAAGATGATTTGCTTGAGAATGCCAGAGCATTCAGAGAGAAAAAATTACCAATGGATTTAATTGTTCAGGATTGGCAGTATTGGGGAAAATACGGTTGGAATTCAATGAAATTCGATGAAGATTTGTTTCCAGATCCCGCTGCTATGGTAAAGGAATTACATCAAATGAATATGCGACTGATGCTTTCCGTTTGGTCAAAAATTGATAAAGAAAGTGTGCTTGGTAAAGAATTTAATAACAAAAAATACTATATCCCAAATACCGAATGGGTTGATTTCTTTAATCCTGATGCAGCAAATTTTTATTGGAAGAATTTCAGTGAAAAGCTCTTAAAACGGTATGAAATTGATGCCTGGTGGCAGGATGCTACTGAACCGGAAAATGATGATTTAGTAAATAGAAAAATAAATAATGGAACAATTCCCGGAGAACAAATGCGAAATGTTTATTCAATGTACGTAACAAAAACGGTATATGAGGGTTCGCGCAAAGATGCTCCTGATAAAAGAGTTTTTATTCTTACCAGAAGCGGATTTTCAGGACAACAGCGTTATGCAGCAGCAGTTTGGACTGGAGATGTAGGTAACGACTGGGAAACCTTGCGCCGACAACTAACTGCTGGATTAAATTATTCCATAACAGGATTGCCTTGGTGGACTTTTGATGCAGGAGGATTTTTCCGTCCGGGCAAAAGTCAATACACCGATACTAAATTTCAAGAACGTTTTTTAAGATGGTTTCAGTTGGCTACATTCTCTCCTTTGCAACGGGTACACGGATATCAAACGAATACCGAATTCTGGAGATTCGGAGAAAAAGTGGAAGCCGAGTCTTTAAAATACTTAAACCTTCGTTATCGTTTACTGCCTTATATTTATTCTCAGGCAGCCGATATAACCTTTAAAAACGGAACCTTAATGCGTCCGCTGATAATGGATTTTGCAAATGACACAAAAGCACTTCAGCAAAACTATCAGTATATGTTTGGGTCAGCTTTTCTTGTTGCTCCTGTTGTTTCAGAAGAGGTGGAAAATTGGGATGTTTACTTACCGGAAAACCAATCAGGGTGGTTTAACTTTTGGACAGGAAAACAATATAAAGGCGGGCAAACAGTACAAACAGCTGCGTCTCTTTCAACCATTCCTTTATATATAAAATCGGGTTCAATCATTCCAATGGGTGAAAAAATGCAGTATACAAATGAAAAGCCTGCTGAAAATCTTGAGATTAGAGTTTATACAGGAGCAAATGGCAAGTTTGAGCTTTATGAAGATGAAGGAGTAAATTACAATTATGAGAAAGGAGCTTTTTCGATGATCCCTTTTGAATGGAACGAACAAAAACAAACGCTGACCATTGGAAAACGAAAAGGTGGAATTTTTAAAGGATTAATTGAAAACCGTGTGTTTAATATTGTTTGGGTTGACGAATCAAACGGTGTTGGTCTTGAAAACGGAAAAACAAATGTTTCGATAAAATACAATGGAAGTGGTATTGCTATTCGAAAAAAATAAAAACTAACAACCAAGAATTAAAGTTGTTGATGAAGAATTTAATAAAGATTAAACCCACCTTAAAACGTAATTTATGAATTCCAAAAAATTATGTTACGCCTGCGATTTAGTGGATAATCCAAAGTTGATAGAAGAGTATAAAAACTATCATGCTGAAGATAATGGTGTGTTTTGTTTAGATCTAAAAAATTATAGAAAAAATTAGAAGTCTAAAGTGGTTAAATTTAATAAGTATTACAATGAAAAAAGCGATTATTGTATTAGTGCTTTTATTTGTTTCGGCTACTAGTTTTGCTCAGAAAAATCTAAAGCTTTGGTATGATAAACCTGCAAAACAGTGGGTTGAAGCATTGCCTATAGGAAATGGACAGATAGGAGCAATGGTATTTGGGGGAGTAGAAAAAGAACTGATTCAACTCAATGAAGGTTCATTGTGGTCAGGTGGCCCAATGAAAAAGGATGTCAATCCTGAAGCCAATAAATATTTGGAACCGATTCGTGAGGCATTGAAAAATGAGGATTACCAACTTGCCACTGATTTATGCAAAAAAATGCAAGGCTATTATAGCGAAAGTTTTTTGCCGTTGGGCGATTTGGTCATTAAACAAGATTTTAAAGGAGCTCAGCCAACCCAATATTATAGGGATTTAAGTTTGAACAACGCATTATCAACAACACGTTTTACGGTTAATAATGTCGAATATGTTCGTGAAATTTTTATTTCTGCTCCCAATAATGTAATGGCCATACGTATTACGGCATCCAAGCCAAAATCGCTTACGCTTGACATTAATTTAAGCAGTCTTTTAACCAAATCTGTGATTGCTAAAAGCAATAATCTGTTGGTCATGAGTGGAAAAGCGCCAAGTCGTGTGGATCCAAGTTATTTTAATCCTAAAGGACGTGAGCCTATTTTATGGTCAGATACAACGGGATGCAACGGAATGCGTTTTCAATCCAATCTAAAAGCGGTTCTCAAAGAAGGTTCCATAAAGACTGATGCTGAAGGTCTTCATATTGATAAAGCCACAGAAGTGATTCTTTATCTAACGGCTGTGACCAGTTTCAACGGTTTTGATAAATGCCCCGATTCGCAAAGAAAAGATGAAAAAGCAATTGCTTCGAATCTGTTGAATAAGGCATTAAAATTATCGTACAATAATTTAAAGAAAAAGCACTTTGATGATTTTGAGAAATATTTCAATCGGGTAAGTCTTGATTTGTCAAATAATAAAACAGATGCTAGGCAGTTGTCATTGCCTTCTGATGAGCGTCTCAAAGCGTATTCCAATGGTGCGTTTGATCCCCAGTTGGAGCAGCTTTTTTACCAATACGGCCGTTATTTACTGATTTCATCTTCTCGTTCAGGAGGACGCCCAGCTAATCTGCAAGGGATTTGGAATAAAGAAATGCGTGCGCCCTGGAGTTCTAATTACACCATTAATATCAATACTCAAATGAATTATTGGTTGGCTGAACAAACCAACCTTTCTGAAATGCACGAACCTTTGTTGGATTGGATTACTGATTTGTCGAAGACTGGAAAGGTTACGGCAAATGAATACTATAAAGCTAGAGGTTGGGTTGCACATCATAATTCCGATATATGGGGATTAAGTAATGCGGTTGGTAATAAGGGAGATGGTGCTCCAACCTGGGCCAATTGGTATATGGGCGGAACTTGGCTTTGTCAACACCTTTGGGAGCATTACAGTTTTACGGGAGACAAAGAGTATTTAAGAACCAAAGCTTATCCCGTGATGAAAGAAGCAGCTCTCTTTTGTTTTGATTGGCTGATAGAAAAAGATGGTTATCTGGTAACCGCTCCATCTACATCTCCAGAAAATGAATTTCGTGTACAGGGAAAAAATTATGGTGTAACTGTAGCCTCAACTATGGATATTTCTATTTGTTGGGACTTGTTTACGAATCTAATTGAAGCTTCAAAAGTTCTCAATATTGATGCTGAATTTCGTGGTCAATTAATTGAAAAACGTGCAAAATTATTTCCTCTTAAAATAGGAAGCAAAGGGCAATTATTAGAATGGTATAAAGAATATGATGAGTCAACTCCTCGTCAACGTCACGCTTCGCAATTATTCGGCTTGCATCCTGGACGTCAGATTTCTCCAATCGATACACCAGATTTTGCCGAAGCTTGTAAAAAATCATTAGAACTTCGAGGTGACGAAGGAACGGGCTGGAGCAAGGCTTGGAAAATCAATTTTTGGTCAAGATTACGAGATGGAAATCACGCATATAAGATGCTCCGTGATATTTTAAAACACACTGATGACCAGAAAGGCGGCGTAACTGGTGGAGGTACGTACCCTAATTTTTTTGACGCACATCCTCCTTTTCAAATTGATGGAAACTTTGGGGCAACTGCCGGTCTGACCGAAATGTTATTGCAAAGCCAGACAGGTGTTATTGATTTGTTGCCTGCTTTGCCTGATGCTTGGATAAATGGTTCTGTAAAAGGACTACGGGCAAGAGGAGGCTTTGAGGTAGATGTTGTTTGGGAAAATAAGTTAATGAAAACAGTAAGAATAAAAAGCGTTGGCGGTACAGCGTGTAAAGTTCGTTATAATGGAAAAATTGTTAATTTCATTTTTCAAAAGAATCAAATAAGAATTTTGTCGCCAGAAGATTTCAAATAGAAATTTTGCTAATTTCTGCATTACGAAAATTATTAAATCAAGAATCTAAAACAATTGAATCAAATGAAAATGTATAAAAAAATAGGATTCAGTATCTCATTTACTTTATGTGTATTAATGACTGTGTGTGGCCAACAACCAAACACGGAAAACATAAAGGATAAACTCTCCGTGAAAAATAAATATAGTTCTTACCTCTTTGTTTATTTTACGGCAAATGATAAGGAGGGAGAGCAAATTCGATTTGCTTTGAGCGATGATGGATATAATTTTAAGGCATTAAATCACAATCAACCTGTTTTAAGTTCAGGGAAGATTAGTGAAAGCGGGGGAATTCGTGATCCGCATATTATGCGCACTGTCGATGGAAAAACTTTCTACATGGTCGCTACAGATATGGTCGCTGCCAAAGGATGGGATTCAAACCAGGGATTGGTCTTGCTCAAATCAACCAACTTGATAGACTGGAAATCCAGTAAAGTCAATGTTCCCAATACATTTTCAGCGTTCAAATTCGTAAACCGTGCATGGGCTCCTCAAACAATTTATGATTCTGTAAAAAAGAAATACATGATTTACTGGTCAATGCGATCCGGCAATGAAGCTGATAAAATCTATTATGCTTATGTAAATAAGGACTTTACGGCATTCGAAACGGAACCCAAGCAATTGTTTTTTGAACCCCATAACAAAGCTTGTATTGATGGTGATATTATTTACTATAAAGGTAAATATCATTTGTTTTACAAGGATGAGGATAATCTGAATGGAATCAAAAAAGCGGTGTCGAACCAACTGACGGAAGGTTATGTAAAGCAGGACAAACCGCTACAGCTAACTACGGAATCAGTTGAAGGATCCTGCGTTTTTAAACTAAACAATTCGGATTCCTGGATTTTAATGTATGACGTGTATAAAAAAGGGCAGTTCCAATTCACGAAAAGTGACGATCTTGAAAATTTCAAGTTAATTGACCAAGAAGTGACAATGGACTTTCATCCGCGCCATGGAACAGTCATGTCCATTACAAAGAAAGAAGCTAAAAGACTCCGGAAAAAATGGATGATCGACACTGAAACAGTAAATCAACCCAATCAAACTGAAAAAAAATAATAAGGGAACATCGTTTGATGAAACCGACAAATGAAATCATAATTTTAATAAAAAACATTCCATGAAATCGCCATTAACGACAGGTTTGCGGAAGCAAACACCAATAAATAAACGGCGATACCATATAACCGCTAACCAATAAATTTTACTTATATGAAATTAATCAAAACCAGTATTCTGTTCCTCCTATTTATAGTTTTTCAAACGACCATAAATGCACAGACAGTCAGAAAAAACATCAATATCAATCCGGAGTGGAAATTCAAGTTGGGGGATTATTCCGGGGCGGAAGTGCCTGCTTTCGATGATTCGAAGTGGGATAATATTGGAATTCCGCATTCGTTCAGTATGCCTTATTACCAGTCGGCTAAATTTTACAAAGGATATGGTTGGTACCGCAAAAATATTACTATTCCAGAAGAGTGGCTAGGAAAAAGGGTAAGCCTTGATTTTGAAGGAGCCTATCGAACCGCTGAAATTTATGTCAATGGAAAATTAGTTGGAAAACACAATTCAGGATATACCGGTTTTGAAATTGATATAACCAAAGCGATTAAAAAAGGACAAAATACGGTTGCCGTCAGATTGAATAATCTTTGGGATTCCCGTGTGGCGCCGCGTGCCGGAGAACACGTTTTCAGCGGAGGAATTTATCGTGACGTAAAATTAGTAGTCACCGATCCAGTGCACGTTGCCTGGTACGGTACTTTTGTCACGACTCCAATTGTTTCTAAAGATTTGGCTACTGTAAATGTAAAAACGGAAGTTGTCAATGAAAAAAACACTGAAGTTTCGGCCACTATTAAAACGACAATACTGGATGTTAAAGGAAAAAAAGTGACTGATTTTTTATCAACGAAAAATATTCCGGCGGGTCAAACCATTGTTTTTGACCAAACCAGCAATCCAATAAAAAATCCAAAATTATGGAGCCCAAAAACACCGAATCTTTATTCGGTAAAAACAATAGTGCTTGTCAATGGCAAAGTCGTAGATGATTTTATTTCACCATTGGGTTTCCGCGGTATTAAGTTTACTGCCGATAAAGGATTTTTCCTGAATGGGGAACACCACTATTTCAAAGGTGCAAATGTGCATCAAGATCGCGCTGGTTGGGGCGATGCGGTAACGAACAATGCCTTTCTACGAGACATCAAAATGATGAAAGAGGCCGGATTTGATTTTATTCGTGGGTCTCATTATCCGCATGATCCAGCTTTTGTTGAAGCCTGTGATAAAGAAGGAGTATTGTTTTGGTCTGAAACTCCTTTTTGGGGTTCTGGAGGTACACGTACTGAAGGGGATTATGAAGGTAGTAATGCCTATCCAACGAATCCCGATGATTGGGCGGCATTCGACCAAAGTGTATTGGAACAAATGAAAGACATGATTCGAATCCATCGCAATCATCCTTCTGTTATTGTTTGGAGTACCAGTAACGAACCGTTCTTTACGACCAAAGAAACACTTCCTCCAACACGTGAATTATTGAAAAAAGAAGTTGAATTAGGACATCAACTTGACCCTACACGTCCTGTAGCCATAGGCGGTTGCCAACGAGGCGAAATGGATAAAATTGGTGATGTGGCAGGTTATAACGGTGACGGAGCCCGCCTCTTTATAAATCCGGGTGTTGCCAGTGTGGTGGGTGAATATGGTTCTACTGAAACTTTCCGTCCGGGAAAATATATACCAGGTTGGGGTGATTTGCCTCTAGGTGTAAATCAGGATAAAAGTCAAAAATATCCATGGCATTACGAGTGGCGAAGTGGTGAAGCAATTTGGTGTGGTTTTGATCACGGCAGCGTTGCTGGTAAACGTTTTGGTTCATCGGGAATAATAGATTATGCCCGTATTCCTAAAAGAGCATTTTACTGGTATCGTAATGAATATAAAGGCATACCCGCTCCAGCAGAAAGAACAGAAGGAACAGCTGCCGCGATTCAACTCACTGCCGATAAAACAATAATTTCGAATGACGGAACAGATGATGCCTATTTGCTTGTCAGTATTGTGGATGCTGAGGGAAAAGAATTGAGTAATTCTCCTGCGGTAAAATTAAGTATCGAATCTGGTCCTGGAGAATTTCCAACAGGAACGTCCATTACTTTTGATTCCAAATCGGATATTGAGATTATAGACGGATTAGCTGCGACTGAATTTCGCTCGTTTTTTGGTGGTGAGACAGTTATCCGAGCTACTTCACCCGGTTTGAAAGATGCAATTGTAAAAATAAACACAAAAGGGTTGCCTTTATTTATGGAAGGAAAAACTCCCACTGTGGCGGAGCGTTCGTATGTACGCTTCACAGGAAAAGAAGCAAAATCAAGTACTACCAGTTTTGGACTTGACAATCCGACGCGAACCAGCAGTGAAGCTCCAGGACATTCGCCAAGTTTAGTTGGTGATGGTAATCCAGATTCTTTTTGGCAGGCTGCAAATAACAGATCAGGTAACTGGTGGCAGGTAGATTTAGAACGAAACGTGAAAATTGAACAAATAAAATTGACGTTTCCTTACGAAGCTAAGTTTGGTTATAAAATTGAGACATTGAATACGGATAATCAATGGAAACTTATTGTCGATTTATCAAACCCATCTTCTACGGGTAAAGTTAGAATAGAAAAATTTTCAAAATCTATTTCAGGACGTTTTATTAGAGTGATATTTACTAAAATCCCCGAAGGGGAATCTGCTAAACTATCAGAGTTAGAAGTTTTAGGTTCTATTGTGGAATAGTGAATTTTTCGAAGAAATGGTTTTTACTAATTTATTAAAAGTACTTTATGGTTACAAGAAGATTATGTTATGCCTGTGATTTAGTTGACAACCCTGAATTAATATCAGAGTACAAACATTATCATTCTAGAGAGGAAACCTGGCCTGAAATAACTAAAAGTATCAAAGATTCGGGTATTATAGATATGGAAATATACATTCTAGCCAACAGATTGTTTATGATTATGGAAGTGGATGAAAGTTATACTCCAGAACGAAAACAAATGATGGATGCCGCCAATCCGAAAGTTCAGGAATGGGAGAGATTAATGTGGCAATTTCAACAAGCACCACCAGGAGCAAAAGAGGGTGAAAAATGGTTGCCTATGGAACAGATATATAAATTGGAATGATTTTGTCTGTTTTAATTTGGATTTTAGGTTTGTTTGAGTTGTAGAATTTCGCCTTGTAAGAGAAGAAACTTTATAATCTAAAATTTTAGACTTATCCATTTTCTGCTATCTTTGCTTCATGCAATTTTCTGAAATTTTAGGGCAAGAACACATTAAAAATCATCTTAGCAGAAGTGCCGATTTGGGTAGAATTCCGCATGCACAATTGTTTGTTGGGTCAGAAGGTAGCGGAACTTTAGCCATGGCAATTGCTTATGCACAATACATTTTGTGTGGCAATCAAAACGGAGAAAATAATGGTGAAAATCATGCCTGCAATATAAAATTTCAAAAACTATCGCATCCCGATCTGCATTTTGCTTATCCTACCGTTACCACCGATGAGGTAAAGAAAAATCCTAAAAGCATCGATTTTATTGCTGATTGGAGGGAGTTTGTAACCCAAAACCCGTATGGTGGTTTGTTTGATTGGTACGCTGTTTTAGGTGTGCAAAACAAGCAAGGAGAAATAAGAGTTGATGATGCTCAGGAAATCCTGAAATCACTTTCTTTAAAAGCCTATGAAGGCGGTTATAAAATCATGATTGTTTGGATGGCCGATAAATTGAATATTGCTGCGTCTAACAAACTTTTGAAACTTCTCGAAGAACCACCTGAAAAAACAGTATTTATTCTGATTTCTGAAAACGAAGAAGATATTATTCAAACCATTCGTTCCCGTTGCCAAATTTTGCATTTCAATGGATTGAGCGAAGCAGTTATTGCTGATGCTTTGGTTTCCCGTGAAGAAATAGATTTAAAATTAGCCACAAAATTAGCGCATCAGGCACAAGGAAATTACAATGCTGCTTTGCATTTGTTACGAGATAAAGACGAAGAACATCCATTTGAACAATGGTTTGTGACTTGGGTTCGCGCTGCTTTTAAAGCCAAAAAAGATGCGGCTGCCATCCAGGATTTGATTCTTTGGAGCGAAAAAATAGCCACTTTAGGAAGAGAAGCTCAAAAGAAGTTTCTTCAGTTTTGTATGGAAATGTTTCGTCAGGCTTTATTAATCAATTATGAAACGCCAAGCTTAGTTTATTTCGAACCAAAAGTCGATAAATTCAAATTAGAAAATTTTGCGCCATTTGTGAACGGCAACAATATTCAAGATATATTTAAAGAACTTTCGGATGCGATGTATCATATTGAGCGCAACGGAAATGCTAAAATAATTTTAACCGATTTATCGATCAAACTAACCCGTCTTATCCATAAAAAATAATACCTATGAATAATGTAGCTTCTATTTTAATTTTAGTGTTTTTCGGGATTACTTTTTTGCAATCCAGTTATGAAAAACTGTTTTATTGGGAAGATAATGTAAACTGGTTGAAAGAGCATTTTGCCAAAACAAGATTGAAAAATCATGTAAAATTAGCTTTGGCTAATTTGGTTGTAATGGAATTGATTTCGACAGTTTTGTGCTTTGTAGGTTGTATCGAATTAATGGTAAGTAATGGAAGGTTGTTTGGATTTTACGGAGCGGTGTTTTCGGCAATTACTTTGTTGATGATGCTTTTTGGTCAACGATTAGCCAAAGATTATGACGGTGCCAGAACTATTGTTATTTATTTTATTCCTGCTGTGATGGCGGTGTATTGGTTGAATTAAAATCAATTTCAATCACAATGGCAATGTCAAAAAGCAATGTCAATAGAAAATAATAAAAGTAAAAACTTCGTGTCTTTCTGATTTAGTGGCAAAAAAAAATTACACTATGAAACCAAAACATCCTTCGGAATCGTTGACGATATTAACTGATATGGTTTTGCCAAGTGAAACAAATGCTTTGCATAATCTTTTTGGAGGCGAATTGTTAGCTAGAATGGACCGTGCTGCCAGTATTTCGGCAGGGAGACATTCGCGACAAGTTTCGGTAACAGCATCGGTAAATCATGTGGCTTTTAATAAGTCAATTGCGTTGGGAAGTGTTGTTATTATTGAAGCAAAAGTGTCCCGAGCATTTAAAACCTCAATGGAAATCTATATTGATGTTTGGGTTGAAGATCGTAAATCTGGCGAAAGAACGAAAGCGAATGAAGCCATTTACACTTTTGTAGCAGTAGATGCAACAGGAAAACCAGTTGAGGTTCCTCAAATAATTCCCGAAACAAAACTTGAAATTAACAGGTATGATGATGCTCTAAGACGTAAACAGCTGAGTTTAGTATTAGCAGGAAAAATGAAACCCGAAGAAGCTACGGAGTTGAAAGCGTTGTTTGTTTAAAATCATAAGTTTATTAAAATAGAATCTAATTTATTTTATGTAATTTTGATACTATAATTCTACAAAAATGAACCTAATAGAAAGATTAAATAAAGAAATATTGACTTTGTGCAAAATGCATAAAGTCAAATCTTTGTATGCTTTTGGTTCTGTTTTAACGGATAAATTTACCCCTGAAAGTGATGTAGATTTAATAGTCGATTTTGAGCCTATAGACGTTTTAGACTATGGCGACAATTATTATAATCTTAAATTTTCCCTTGAAAATATTCTAAAAAGAAACGTTGACTTATTAGAAGAAAAAGCCATCAAAAACCCCTATTTTAGAAAAACATTAAATCAAAACAAAAAATTGATTTATGGATAACACTATTAAAGCCTGGCTTTTTGATATTTTAAATTCTATAAACGAAATAGAAAGCTATTTTGTAGATACTCCTAAATTGTTTGAAGTCTATCAAAATGATTTAAGAACCAAAAGAGCAGTAGAAAGAAATATCGAAATTATTGGTGAAGCAATGAGCCGAATTCTTAAAGAAGATAACTGCATTGAAATTTCAAATTCCAGAAAGATTGTTGACGTTCGAAATCGAATAATTCACGGTTACGATTCTGTTTCAGATGATGTAATTTGGGGAATTGTGATTAAAAATTTGCCTGTTTTACAAAAAGAAGTTGAAGTCTTATTAGGAGAATAGTAATCAGAAGAAGCTACGGAGTTGAAAGCGTTGTTTGTTTAGGATTTTATTTTTTTGGCTCGAAATTTTTTTAAACGAAAAAGTTTGCATCAAAAAAAGAAGTATTTTTACAAACACAAAAAAAGATATGTAATAGAAATTAGAAGAAGCAAATACTTCTGATTAGTTTCTAATCGCTATAAAAACAATAGTAATTTAATGAAAGAAAAGCTGAAAGAAAAGATGAGTACAGAGAAAGAAGCCAAATTAAAAGCGTTACAGCTTACCCTTGATAAACTGGATAAAACCTACGGAAAAGGGACTGTTATGAAAATGGGAGATAAGGCCATTGTAGAAGTAGAAACTATTTCTTCGGGTTCTTTAGGTGTAGATTTAGCATTAGGAGTAGGTGGGTATCCAAGAGGAAGAATTATAGAAATCTACGGACCGGAATCTTCAGGTAAAACTACTTTGACACTTCACGCAATTGCCGAAGCGCAAAAAGCAGGTGGAATTGCTGCTTTTATTGATGCAGAACACGCATTCGACAGAAATTATGCTGAAAAATTAGGGGTAGATATTGAAAACTTAATTATTTCACAACCAGATAATGGAGAACAAGCACTAGAAATTGCTGAAAACTTGATCCGTTCAGGAGCAATTGATATTGTGGTAATTGACTCGGTTGCTGCTTTGACTCCAAAAAGTGAGATTGAAGGCGAAATGGGAGATTCTAAAATGGGTCTTCACGCGCGTTTGATGTCACAAGCTTTAAGAAAGTTAACAGGAACGATTAGCAAAACCAATTGTACGGTTTTCTTCATCAACCAGTTGAGAGAGAAAATTGGAGTGATGTTTGGAAACCCAGAAACTACAACAGGAGGAAATGCCTTGAAGTTTTATGCTTCGGTACGTTTAGATATTCGTCGTTCTACTCAAATTAAAGACGGTGAGAATGTTATTGGAAACAGAACCAAAGTTAAAATCGTTAAAAACAAAGTTGCTCCACCATTTAAAGTGGCCGAATTTGATATTATGTATGGTGAAGGAGTTTCTAAAACAGGAGAGATCTTGGATTTAGCAGTAGAATTCGAAATTGTAAAAAAATCAGGATCATGGTTTAGTTATGGTGAAACCAAATTAGGTCAGGGTCGTGACGCTGTAAAATCGTTGATTAAAGACAATCCGGAATTAGCAGACGAATTAGAAGAAAAAATCAAAGCTAGAATTAAAGAATTAGCTGAAAACTAATTGGTTTAATCTTTCAAATACTAAAAATGCCCGACAATTGTCGGGCATTTTTTTGTTCAAAATAGAGTCTGGATGTAATTTTTTCCAAAAAAATACGTTTTTATAAGCAACCTTTTTCATTCGATGCTGTCTTTATAAAAGAATCAACGATAGATTATTAATTTATAAAATCAAAAAAATGAAAAAAATCGCCCTGTTTTTAGTCTTGATGACCACATTATTAAGTTGTAGTGTAGATGAACCGGATAGATACACTAACTATGTTTTGCCAATTGATAGTTACACGCTGCCAGCCACTTTTACTGTAGGGGCTACACATGAAGTAAAGTTAAAGTACCAAAAACCAACAGCTTGTTATAATTATAGAGGTATATATTATTATTCAGATAGTAATACGAGAACAATAGCTATTTATGCTGATGTAAAAGATGGAGAAAGTTGTACGCAAGTATTGCCACCATTGTCTGAGGTTTCTTTTAATTTCGCGCCAACAACAGCAGGAACCTATATATTTAAGTTTTATAAAGGTAAAGACGTTGCCGGCGCAGATGTGTTTGAGGATGTGAATGTTGTTGTTACTCAATAATCACTTTGTCATTAAAGTATAAAAAAATCACCTAATCGACTAGGTGATTTTTTTTTGTTTTAACGGTTTCAATTTCTTTTTCAGTTTCAAACGCAACTAATTGTGTATAAATGGTGTTTCTAACCTGTTCTCGAATTTCTTTTCGGTTAATTTCACTTTTACCAAAAGTCTCTACTTGTTTGTGGATTTTTACACGCATAATCCCGGGACTTCCAGCAAAAAAAGTATAAGGAAATCGTTCTTTATTGTCTCCAAAACTGATAGGTAAAATCGGAATTTGATGCTTGATGGCTAATTTAAAAGCTCCTTCTTTAAAATGGTCTAAAACTACCGATTCGTCATCTGGAACACCACCTTCGGGAAAGATGCACACGCTTAGGCCACGTTCAATTCGTTTATGAGCCTTAGTAAAAACAGCCATTCGGCTTTGGGAATTGCTTCGGTCAACTAAAATGCAAGTTCTTTTGTAGAAAAAACCGAAAATCGGAATTCGAGCCAGTTCTTGCTTGCCCACAAATACAAAAGGATTTTTAATGATGGCGAGCATCAACATAATATCGGCCATTGAGGTATGATTGGCCACAATCATATAGCTTTTGTTTTCTTCAACAGTTTGTTCGCTATCTACTTTGTAACGAAATCCCATTCCGAATAGAATAAATTTAGCCCACATTCGAGCCATAATAAAAAAGTAAGGGTAGCCTTTTTCGGAGAGAATTGAAAGTACTAAAAATGGAAACATAATTAAAATAGGTATCGCCATAAGGATGTAAAACCAAATGCGCCAAAGAATCCAGAAAATTGTTTTTATGCCTTTCATGTGACCAAAAATAAGGAATCCTAAGTAACTTTTATTAAAAACAATTAAATTTGGTAAGAATTAACCGCAAAGAGCCCAAAGTTTTTTCGCAAAGTAAAAAAGTAACGATGACAGAAAATGATATTTCCAAAGTTGTAATTGGTTTAGCGATTGAAGTTCATAAAACACTTGGTCCAGGTTTGTTGGAAAACACATACAAAGAATGTTTATTTTACAAAATAAATAAGGCGGGACTTTTTGTTGAAAAAGAGAAACCGATGCCAGTAATTTTTGAAGAAGTAAAATTAGATTGTGGGTATCGGGTTGATTTATTGGTTGAAAATAAATTAATTGTAGAGCTTAAAAGTGTGGAGTCTTTAAGTGTAATTCATCTTGCTCAAACTTTAACGTATTTAAAACTGGGAAATTATAAACTTGGATTATTGATAAATTTCAATGAAGTTTTGTTGAAAAACGGAATCAGAAGAGTTGTAAATAATTTATAAAAAGAAGGAAAATTGCGGACTTTGCGAAAAACTTTGTAATCTTTGCGGTAGAAAAAAAATAACGATGTGGGTTTTGTAAAAATCTTTGCGAACTTTGCGGTAAAACAAAACTACAGCGATAGAAATAAATCATAATGGCAAAAATACTTACGGGAGTTCAAAGTACAGGAACTCCACATTTAGGGAACTTACTTGGAGCAATTATTCCAGCAATACAATTATCTAATAATTCTGAAAACGAATCTTTCCTTTTTATTGCCGATTTGCATTCGGTTACCCAGATAAAAGATGGAGAAACCTTAAGAAATAATACGTACAGCGTTGCAGCAGCCTGGCTTGCTTTTGGATTAGATGTAAACAAAGTGGTTTTCTACAGACAGTCGGATGTGCCACAAACAGCGGAATTGTCTTGGTATTTGAGTTGTTTTTTTCCGTATCAAAGATTGACTTTGGCGCATTCTTTCAAAGATAAAGCGGATAGATTAGACGATGTAAATGCAGGTTTGTTTTCGTATCCTATGTTGATGGCTGCTGATATTTTGTTATACGATGCTGATATTGTTCCTGTTGGGAAAGATCAATTGCAACATTTAGAAATGACGCGTGATGTAGCTTCCCGTTTTAATCATCAGTTGGGAGAGACTTTTGTGCTTCCGGAAGCAAAAATTCAGGATGATAGTATGTTGATTCCGGGAACCAATGGCGGAAAAATGAGTAAATCGGCTAATAATATCATTAATATTTTTCTGGAAGATAAAGCTTTGCGCAAACAGGTAATGAGCATTGAAACCGACAGTACGCCACTTGAAGAACCTAAAAATCCAGATACTTGTAATGCTTTTGCGATTTATTCTTTGTTAGCCAATGAAGAGCAAATTGCAACTATGAGAGCCAATTATTTAGGTGGGAATTATGGTTACGGTCACGCCAAACAAGCTTTGTTTGAATTAATCTGTGAAACTTTCAAAATCGAAAGAGAGAAATACCACTATTATATCAACAATCTAGAAGAAGTAGATGCTTTGTTGAAAATAGGGGCTGAAAAAGCTTCGGCTGTAGCCAATGGTGTTCTAGCAAGAGTTAGGGAAAAATTGGGTTTTGAGAAATCAACAAATGTTCAAATAAACGATAAAAACGTTAAAATATATGGAAAAAAATATCTGTATAATATTAATACTAAAGAGATAACAAATGCAGAATTACAAATAAATGCTAAAAAAAACATATCGTCAATTAAAGATGATAGTAAAATTGATAAAAACAAGTAAACTAAAATATTTCTTTGTATTAACGTAGTATTTAAAACTTTTACTGGGAATCTTTTATTCTATTTAAAAAATAGATTTGCAGATTGCTTAAAAATCTGCGAATCTGCGGTTTTTTAATATTCGTCTAAATCGCCTCAAACAATTTTCCCGGCAATGGACGAATCACGCCTTTGAGTTCCATGTTTAATAATAAAGCCGAGATTCGGTAAATAGGGAATTCGCATTCCAACGCAATAATATCCATTAATTCTTTTCCTGTTTTTAAGAGGTAATCGTATATTTTTTGTTCGTCGCTATCAAGGGAAACAAACAATTGTTTTTGTATTGCTTTCGTTTCCTCTTTTATGTCCCAATTGAGCATGTAAATCAAATCGGCGGAGCTGGTGAGTACATTTGCTTTTTGGGTTTTGATGAGGTTGTTGCAACCTGCGCTGTATTTGTCGGTGGTGCGACCTGGAACGGCAAAAACATCGCGGTTGTAATCATTCGCCATGTTGGCGGTAATTAATGAACCACCTCTATCAGCCGATTCGATAACAATGGTAGCTTCGGCAATACCCGCTACAATCCGGTTTCTTTTTACGAAATTTTCTTTGTCGGGATTAGTCGAACTCCAAAACTCGGTCATAAAACCGCCGTTGGTTTCCATCTTAGCCATATATTTCTTGTGGTTTTTAGGATAAATTTGGTTTAAACCATGAGCGAGCACCCCAATGGTTTGTAAATTGTTTTCCATAGCTAGTTGATGTGCTACAATATCTACTCCATAAGCAAAACCACTAACGATGATTGGGTCGAGTGGTGCCAAATCTTCAATTAGTTTTTTGCAAAATTCCATTCCATAAGAAGTGATTTGGCGCGTTCCCACAATGCTAATTATCTTTCTGTTTTTTAAATTAATATTCCCGGCGGTAAATAATACTACAGGTGCGTCAACGCAATGTTTGAGTTTGTCGGGGTAATTGTCGTCTTGAAAATAAGAAACGTTAATATTATTGTTTTGGATGAATTCCAATTCTTTATTGGCTTTGTCAAATATGCTTTGGTCTTTTAGGTTTTTCAGTAATATACTGCCTATGCCATCAATTGTTGCCAGTTGGTTAGTTTTGGTTTTAAACACAGCTTCTGCCGAGCCACAATGGCTGATTAATTTTTTCGCCATGATGTCGCCTACGCCTTCTACTCTTTGCAAAGCCAATACGTAAAATAAATCGGATGTTGTCATGCTAAATATTTGAGACTGAAATGTATAAATTTTCGGTCAGATTGTTAATAAAAATTGCAAATAAAATAAAGTGACGTAATTAGAGCTAGGGCATTTGTTTTCAAAAAATAATTACAAATCCTAATTTATTTATTTTAAAATTTAAATCACCAAAGAGTATATTTTGGTAAAAAAAACTTACATTTCCTTGCTGTTAAATTCATAACATGAAAAAATCAACCTTTAATGAAGTTAGCATTATGTGGAAACCAATAACAAGGCCTAAAAAGTCAGCAGAAGAACTGTTTATTGATTTAGAAGTAGATAAAAAACTGTTCAACATATTTCAAGTTGAGGATTTTTATTATATGATTATAAATGTTCCTGGAGCTAATTTCGGTTTTGTAAGCGAAAATATTGAAAAAGTATTAGGTGTGAGTGCAAAAGGCTTTTCTCTTGCCGATTTTTTTTTGATAGAATTCATCCCGAAGACCAGTCCATTCACTTAACTTTCTAAAAATGTATAAACCAAAAAATACCGTCGAAGTTCAAAATATTTGGAAAACACTTACAATAGAGAATAAGTCAAAAGAAAAATTAGAATTTGATATAGAAGTTTATAAAAAACTACTCAACGTTTTTCAAGTAGGTGATTTTTATTATATCATTCTAGATCTTACTACGGGTCAATTTGATTATGTGAGTGAACACACAGAAGCTGTTTTAGGCATAAAACCAGAAGACCTGATGATAGATGTTCTTTTGAGCAAAATTCATCCCGAAGATTTGCCTTATTTTATGAATTTTGAACATTCTACCTGCTTGTTTGTTAAAAATTTACCCGTAGAAAAATTAAAAAAATACAAGTTTAGGTATGACTATCGCATTCGGAAAAGTGATGGGGAATATATGCGTATTCTACAACAAGTTATTGCTATCGAACACGATGACGAAGGCAATGTTTCAAAATCATTATGTGTTCATACCGATATATCACACCTTAAAGAAAGCGGTAAACCTCTATTTTCTATAATAGGAATCGATGGAGAGCCGTCGTATATAAACATTGATGTAGAACAGAAATATATTGCCAACTCTTTTTTGTCCAGACGGGAAAAACAAATTGTCAATTTGCTAATTACAGGAAAAGTGAGTAAGGAAATTGCTTGTGAATTATCCTTATCGTTAAGCACCATAGAAACTTACCGAAAAAAATTGCTCAAAAAAACAGCAACCACCACTACTGCTGAACTCATAGGGAAAGTGATACGAGAGGGTTGGGTTTAATTGTTTAAATATAAAAGGGTTCAACTTGTGATAGTTGAACCCTTTTTATATAAATTTATTGCTACAATTAAAGGGCTCTTTTTCCGCTAAAAATAAAGTGGTCTCCAGCATTGTTAACAGCAGTTCCTTCAAATTTTTCACCAACTATTGTGCCTTTGATAGTTGCGTCCGATCCAGCTGGATCACCTACAGTTCCTGTAAATGTATTATTTGATACTAATCCTAATACCATTAAAGCATCATTATCATCATTGTGGGCAATACCAACGAGGTTATTTCCAAGGATACAAAAATTAAAAGCTGCAGGGTTACTTCCGTCTGAATCAGAGGAGACTCCAACGTAACATTTTACAATTTTATCTGACTGTTCTTTTTGTATTTCAATACTAGCGTTTAGATGTCCAACAATTGTAATATTTGTAATGTTTGGTTCTTCACCAGAAGCACCAACATTGAAATCAAAAGAAGAATTTCCATTTTTAAAAGTTAATCCATTAGTAACTTGACCGTTAGTGCTGGTTTCTGTAGTTGTATAAGTATACTCTTTTCCGTCAATAGTTAAAACCGCAGATTTGGTATTGTCTTCGTTAAGGTTGATTACTATTGTTCCTGTAGAACCAACAAACACTCCTTTGTAAGTTCCAAAATTACTTTGGTCGAATTTTTTAATTGCGGTTGGAGTTTCTGTAAATTTGGATTCGTCCGAATCATCTTTAGAACAGGAAAATGTTAAGGTACAAATTATTGTTAGTACCAAAATTGTTTTTAGAATTGTCTTCATAATATTAATATATAAATGTTTTTGCCTACTCTCTTCAGGATTTTCAGCTTACTCCATTATGATTGTTTATCTGACAATGAATTTGATTGGATACTATAAAAAAGAACTACTTTTTTCTAAATAGACTAATAGTAACAAGTGTTAATTTTATCTTAATTTCAAGTAAAAGTAGTCTTATATATAGCTGTTTACAATATCCCATTTATAGGATATTGTGTGCTAATAGAAAATAGTCTAGGGAGATTTGAATATTTAAGAATAATATTCAAGAGATTAATTAGATGGAAATGTAGCTTTTGTTTTGATTCAAGCTGATTTTAAACACGGATTCTGCCGAACCACATTGGCTAATTAATTTTTTTGCCATGATGTCGCCTACGCCTTCTACTCTTTGCAAAGCCAATACGTAAAATAAATCGGATGTTGTCATGCTAAATATTTGAGACTGAAATGTATAAATTTTCGGTCAGATTGTTAATAAAAATTGTGAATAAAATTTTGATAACTATTTTCATTGTATAACTTTGTCTGTATGAATATAGAACACTACATAGGCCAACTTTTATATCGTTATCAATGCGTTACCGTTCCTGGTTTCGGTGCTTTTTTGACTGAAATTCAATCGGCTCAATGGGTTGAAAGCGCAAATTCTTTTTTTCCTCCTAAAAAATTGATTTCTTTTAATACCAACATTAAAAACAATGATGGTTTATTAGCAAATCATATTGCCAGAGCTGAAAAAACATCTTATGAATATGCTATTAGTGCTATTCAATATGAAGTTTTGAATTGGAAAAAAGCATTGGAACAAAACAAAATGCTTACCATTAAAAATGTAGGTAGTTTTGCATTGACAGCTACGAATAATTTAGTTTTTACACCGTTAGAGCAAAAAAATTATTTAACCAGTTCTTTTGGTTTGAGTTCTTTTGTATCTCCTGTTGTTAAAAGAGATTCTTCTGTAGAAATTAAAGAAGTTATCGAGGAAAGCCCAGTTATTTCTTTAGTTACTGAAGAAAGAAATGGTCGTTCTTATTTGAAATATGCTGCTATTTTTGTTCTTGGATTAGGATTATTAGGCAGTGTTGGTTATCCGGTTTATCAAAATCAAATCGCTTCTGAAACAGTTTTAGTTGAACAGGCAGTGCAAAAGAAAGTAGAAAGTAAAATCCAGGAAGCTACTTTTTTTATTAAAAGTCCAATGGCTCCGGTAACACTTTCGGTAAAAGTAAATAAGGAAACTAAAGAGGTTAAAATGTCTTACCATGTGGTAGCAGGTGCCTTTAGAGACGAGAGTAATGCGGAGCAAGTTTTGAAAAAGTTAACTAAAATGGGTTATAAAGCCAGAAGATTAGAGGTTAACAAACACGGTCTTTACCCTGTGCTTTACGGTAGTTTTGCTACTTATGCCGAAGCTCAAAAAGTTAAAAACGAAGTTCGGGAATCAGAAAATCCAGAAGCCTGGTTGCTGGTTGAATCACTATAATTTAAAAGCCTATTCGTAACAGAATAGGCTTTTTTTGGACTATTTTTTGTTAATGTATTGCCCACGGATTATACTGATGCATCGGGTAGTAACGGATTTTTTATTTATAAATCAGTGTGAATTTCTTGGATCTGTTTTATCTGTGTTCCAAAATTTATTTTCTTTTTTTCTGTTGTTGAATCTGGAATTTTCTTGGGCTAATTCCGTTGCGTTGTGAAAAAGTAGAAGTAAAATGTTGTAATGACGAAAATCCGCAGACAAAAGCAATTTCAGACATGTTGCTGTTTTTTTCGTTTTGAATTAACTGGATGGCTTTTTCCAGTTTTAAACTAATAATAAAACTGTTGGGTGGAAATCCGGTTAGTTTTTTTACTTCATAAGTAAATTTGGTTTTTCCCATGTTAAAGGCCGTAGCCAAATCGTCAATGTGCCATTTCTTCGTTAAGTCACTTTGAAGCAATTGCGTTAGTTTTTCAATAAAACTGTCGCTTTCCTGATTTTTTTGGATTTTATTAGAAAGCTGTCGGTGTAAATCAATAAAAAGATTCTCCAGAATATTTTGAACTTTTATCTCGAAACCTTCTTCTTGAAAGGCTAATTCGTTTCGTAATTCGTCAAAGTATTTTTTAAAATTCTTTGCCTTTTCGAGTACCGCATTGTTGGCATCGCCAATCATTTCTCCCAGATTTTGCTGAAAATTTTTAGATAATTTACTCCAATTTCCTAATTCTAAAGCCGTATTTTTTGAAAATTCAAAAGGTTTAATGATAATCCAATTGATTTGACCAATATCCATGATTCCCGAAATACTTCCGTTTTCGTGCCAAGGTGCAGTAACCGATAAGTTTTCGGGTAGTAATTCTATTTCTTGGCCTTCAATTACCCAGTCATATTTTCCACTGTTGACATAATGAATCTCGATTCCGTCATTAAGATGCGGACGCATGGTGTCATCAATACGAACTTTTGAAAATTTCATACTACCAAATTGACGGATAAAAGGCAGTTTTTTTAACGGTCCGGGATTGTTTTCGTGCCACCAAACGCCATAATTACCATTTTCATCTTTCTCTCTTAATGTTTTTGGCAATAAAAAGGAATCCATAAATTATTTTGTATTAAATTGGTATAAAGATAATTATTAAATTTATTTATTAGAATATTATCTGTTTTTATAGAATCGACCGTTGTTTAAAAATATGATTTTTTTTGTATTAAAATAGGTAACTTGCCCAGCCCAATTAATTTATTTCAAGTGTATTAGAGTCGACAGACTTTTTTTTTACTTTAAAAATGATAACGTTTACATTTTGTTATTTGTAAAAAAGTACTGTTTTAAGAATTTGGTAGAATCAGAATTCAATTTATAATTAAAAATATATTTTATGTTTCTAAAAAACCGACATCCTTTATTGAGCTTTTTGCTGGTATTTTTCACCGCGTTTTCAATGCAGGCTGCTGATATTTGGGTAGCCACAAATGGGAATGATGCCAATGAAGGAACAAAAGCAAGTCCGCTGGCAACGGTGCATATGGCATTGAGAAAAGCCAGAGAATTGCGTCGATTAAAAGATGCTTCTGTAAAAGGAGGAATCCATATTATCATAAAAGACGGGACTTATTATTTTGATGAGCCTTTGTTTGTAAGACCGGAAGATTCAGGAACAGCTGATAGTCCAACAACTATTGAAGCTGATGCGAATGCAAAACCTATTTTTAGCGGTGGAATTGCAATTAAAAATTGGAAAAAAACAACAGCTCCAATAAATGGTTTAAAACCTGGAATTGTTTGGGTAGCTGATGCTCCGGAAATTGGAGGAGAAACAATCAATTACCGCCAACTTTGGGTAAATGATGTAAAAGCGGTGCGAGCTAAAAGTACTGCCGGAAACAAAATGGACCGTATTTTATCCTGGGACAAAGATTCGCAAACTTGTTGGATTCCGTTTAAGGATAAGTCTGTTAAATTCCAACCCGGAATGGAAATGTACATCGTGCAATGGTGGGCAATTGCCAATTTGCGTATCAAAAATATCGAGGTTAAAAAAGACAGCGCCCGACTTTCATTCGAAAAACCAGAAAGTAGAATCCAGAGTGAACATCCCTGGCCGGCTCCCTGGATTTCTAAAAATAACGGAAATTCTGCATTCTTCTTAAACAACGGAATGTCGTTATTAAATGAAGCTGGTGAATGGTATTTGGACAGAAAAAATGCTAAAATATATTACATTCCAAGAGCAGGAGAAAATATGGCTTCCGCCAAAGTGACTGCGCCCGTTTTAGAAAATTTAGTGGATGTTAAAGGAACTTTAGATACTCCTGTACAATATTTTAATTTCAAAGGAATTTCGTTTCAGTACAGCAATTGGCTTCGCCCTTCGCAACAGGGTCATGTGCCATTGCAGGCGGGAATGTATTTGTTGGATGCTTATAAATTAAAAGTTCCTGGAACGCCTAATCAGGCAAGTTTAGAAAATCAGGGCTGGGTAGGAAGACCAAGAGCGGCTGTAGAAGTGAATTATGCCAACAATACAATATTCGAATCCTGTAGTTTTGAGCATTTGTCTTCCACAGGATTGGATTTGCATAAAGGAACAAATCATAATAAAGTACAAGGAAATTTATTTAAAGACATTGGCGGTAACGGAATCAATCTGGGCGTTTTCTCCGAAGAATCTTTCGAGGCGCATTTACCTTATACGGCGAAAGATGAAAGAGTAGTTTGCTCGGATGAAGTTGTTGCCGATAATTTGATTACTAATGTTGCCAATGAAGATTGGGGATGTTTAGGAATTGCAGCTGGTTTTATAAAGAATTTGACTATTGAGCACAACGAAATTTCGGATGTGGCTTATAGCGGAATTTCGATGGGATGGGGTTGGACACACACTGAAAATGTGATGCGAAACAATAAAATTTTGGCAAATAAAATCCATCATTATGCCAAGCATTTACATGATGTGGCGGGGATTTACACGCTTTCTTCTCAGCCAGATAGCCGAATTGAAGAAAACTACATTGACAAAGTATATTTCAGTCCGTATGCGCACGATCCATTTTTATGGTTGTATTTATATACCGATGAAGGTTCACAAAAATTTACGATAAAAAACAACTGGATTCCGATTCAGAAAACCCTGAAAAACAACAATGGTCCTGCGGGAAATATTTGGCAGGATAACAACCAGTTTGTAAGCAACTCAATTAAAGAAAATGCGGGTATTCGTGCTCCTTATGCCAGTCTGAAAAAAGAGGTGGTTGTTGATGAAGTCTGGGGATTACAAGAAATGCCAAAGTCGGTTGCGATTGAATTAATTGGGAAGGATTTTGATATCGAAAAAATCAAATCGACGATAAAAGGTTTCCGAATTGTAGGTGAAGAATTGTACCAATGGGAAAATCATCTGGTGATTTACGGTTTGATGAATCAGCCGGAAAGAACCAAAAGAAAATTGGCTTTGGCTTTTCCAGCATTGGAAATCAAAATCTATGAGAATCCAATTTATGATTTTCAGAATTTCGAAAGATGTAAAGATTCTAAACCAGCATCGGAATGGGAAAACATTGTGTTGACGGCTAATTTAGTAGACGATGCCAAAATGCAAAAAGAGTATGTGGATTATCATGCTACCCAATTCGAAAAATGGCCGGAAATAGCCAAAGGTTTCTGTAATGCCGATTTCCAACAATTGCAGGTTTTCAAAAACGGAAGGCAATTGATGTTGGTTATCAGTATTCCAAAAGGAGAAAGTTTGGATAAACTAAATCCAAAAACTACCGAAAATAATCCGCGTGTTGACGACTGGAATGCCATAATGAAAAAATACCAAACAGGAATCGAAGGAACAAAACCGGGAGAGGTTTGGAACTTTTTGAAGAAAATATAGATTTTAGAATGCAGATTAATGATTGTTGATTGCAGATGTAAAAAATCAAAAATCAGCAATCGTTAATCAAATATCATCAATCAAAATTAAATAAATAATATATCTAATCAATGTTAAAAATAGCCATTTTAGGTCTTGGAGAAGGACGAAGTACCATGTCAGCAGCTATAGAAAGCAGCAAAGTAGAATTGGTAAAAGTGTGTGACAGAAATGAAGAATTGTGTAAACAAAGAGCCAAGGAATTTGATTTCCCTGCTTACACTACTAATTATGATGATTTATTAAAAGACGAATCTATTGATATCATTGCCATTTATACACCGGATCATTTGCATGCTGAACACGTAAAGCAAGCTTTGTTGCACGGTAAACACGTAGTTTGTACTAAGCCTTTTATTGATGATCTTTCGGATGCTAAAGAGTTATTAGAGTTAAGCGAGAAAACAGGTAAGAAAGTATTTGTGGGACAGAGTTCCCGTTTCTTTGAACCTGCTAAAAGACAAAGAAAAGATTTCGAAGCAGGAGTTATCGGTGATTTGATTACGATTGAATCTCATTATCATGCGGATCACCGTTGGTTTTTAAAGAAAGAATGGTCGTTGTTGCAATCATTCAAATGGTTGTATGGCGGATTAAGTCATCCTGTGGATTTCATCAGATGGTATTTACCAAATATTGAAGAAGTAATGGGTTACGGAATGATAAGCAGCAACGGAAAAGAGGCTGGTTTGAAGAATGAAGATACGATGCACTTTATTTTCAAAGCTACCGATGGTCGTATTGCCAGAGTTAGTGGAGTGTATACTTCGCCTACACAGCCAACCAAAAGAGACAGCGGAATGAGTGTTATTTTAAGAGGTACTGAAGGGGCAAGTCAGGCGGATTATCATGAATTGCGTTATTCCGTTACCGATAAAGAAGGGGAAGAAAGAATCATTCACTGGGGTGATGCAACGCTTAAATATTATTTCCGTTTTGAAGGACAAAGTCATCATGGCGGGGAATACCAAAACTATTTAGAATATTTTGCGGATAGTATCGAGCAAGGTTTTACAGCTTATCCGGACATGAAAGAAGGAATTGGAACCGTAGCCTTATTACAGGCAATGGACAGAACATTACAAACAGGAATGCCAGTAAAAATTGCTGATATTTTAAAAGAATATAACCTATGAATAACAGTATCTACGATAAGTTAACTGCATTAGATTTTATAATAGTTGCTGTTTATTTAGTGACCTTATTGGTCATTGGTTATGTGGTAAGTGTCAAACAAAGTAAGAAAAACGAAACGCTTTTTCTGGCTGGAAATTCGCTGAATTGGTATAATATCGGTTTTAATATGTGGGGGACTAATGTGGGGCCTTCATCATTATTGGCTTTTGCCAGTATCGGTTATGCAACCGGAATTGTAGCAGGAAATTTTGAATGGTATGCCTTTGTTTTCTTACTGCTTTTGGCAATGGTTTTTGCGCCGCGTTATATTGCCAGCAAAGTAAGCACGATGCCCGAATATATGGGAAAACGTTATGGCGACAGTACCCAGACTATTTTGGCCTGGTATGCTATGGTAAAAATTTTGGTGAGCTGGTTGTCATTGGGATTGTTTAGTGGAGGTGTTTTAGTACGCCAGATTTTAGGAATTCCAATGTGGCAGAGTGTGACCGTTTTAGTAATTTTTTCTGGGATTTTTACTTTTGCCGGAGGTTTGAAAGCCATTGCCAAAGTGAATGTGTTTCAGATGATTTTGTTAATTGTGGTTTCACTTACCTTGTCTTATTTAGGACTACAAAAAGTAGGTGGAATTGAAGCTTTGATTGCTAAGACACCATCTAATTTTTGGAATTTAGTACGACCTAGTGATGATGCTCATTATCCCTGGCCGGCTATTTTATTAGGATATCCGGTTGCTGCCGTGGCTTTCTTTTGTACCGACCAATCGATGGTGCAAAGTGTATTGGGTGCTAAGAATTTAGAACAAGGACAATTAGGAGTGAATTTTATCGGTTGGTTAAAAGTGATGGCATTGCCATTGTTTATTTTACCGGGAATTTTGTGTTCTGTTTTATTTCCTGAATTAGGTAAGAGTTCTGATTTGGCTTATATGACGATGGTTACCAATTTATTCCCGAGTGGAATGAATGGTTTGGTAATTTGTGTGATGATAGCCGTTTTGGTGGGAACTATTGGTTCGTCATTGAATGCGTTGAGTACGGTTTTTACCAATGATATTTATGTGAAAAAAATCAATCCTGAGGCAACTATTAAAGATCAAATCAGGATTGGACGTATCACGATTGCTGCCGGATGTGTGTTTGCTATTCTTATTGCAGTAGCTATTGACAACATCAAAGGGCAGAATTTATTCAATATTTTTCAGGCAGTTTTGGGCTTTTTAGCACCTTCATTATCTGTCGTGTTTTTGTTGAGTATTTTTTGGAAACGCACTACAAAAAAAGCGGTAAACGGAACTTTGTCTTGGGGTTCTGCTTTTAGTTTATTCATAGGAGTTTTGTATTTATGGATTTTTCCGGCTGATGAATACGCGATTTGGCCTCACTTTTTATTAATATCCTTTTACATTTTTGTAGTCTTGTTAGTAGCGGCGATTATCATTTCATTGCTTGATAAAAACCCGGAAACCACTTTTGTTAGTGAAACTGATGTTCCTCAAACCAGTCAACGAGTGAAATTGTTGTTTGGTTTATTAGGAGTAACAATTATCGTTTTATATCTCATTTTTAATTTCAACTAGAAAATTCTTATATTTTTGTTAGATAACAATAAAGCATGAAAAATATGTCAAGAAGTAAATTAGTTATTTTAGTAATCTTTTTTTCTCTGGTAATTAAGAATGGTTTGTATGCGCAAGCTCCTGGAATTTTTATTACACCTGTTAGGAATGGGGATAATAGTGTCGATTTTAAATATACAAAAGAAGGAATAGGGAGTTTCATTGTTGATATTCATTTTACAAAATTAGAAAATTCTGAAACTACTAGTATTCCTAATATGAATGTTACGTCTAATTCAGGTTTACTTTTTAAATTAAAACCCTTAGATAAGAATAAAAAAATTGATTTCTTCTATAGTTATACCGTTACCCAAGGATATCTTAATCCTACTTTAGATTCTACGGTAACTTATATGCTACCATTTAAAAAAGGTAAAAAAGTGAAGATTTATTGGGGTACTAGGCCAGGTATTAGTCCAGAAAAATGGAAAAAATATGTTGTTAATTCGAACAATCAGGATAGTGTTTTTGGAATGAGAAAAGGAGTTGTTGTTGATGTAAGAACTTTGACAGTATTTAATAAAGATGAGGTAACTCAAGAAACTAAAAAAGTACTACGAAAAGAAATTATTGTTGAACATGCTGATGGAACTTTCGCATCTTATTCAGGTATTGAGGAAAATTCTATTGCTGTGAAAATAGGGCAAACTATTAATCCTCAATCTTATATAGGTGTGATGGATGAATTAAATGGAGGTCGCTATAGCTTTACATTCGATATTTATTATCACGAACCTGATCAAATGAATTATAGAGGTAATTTAATATCAGTAAGTCCAAATTTTCTAACTCAAAATGGTGTTGAAAAATTAGAAAGTAAAAAAGAATACGTAGTGACTTATGATGAAAGCATTTTACTTAAATAAGCAATAAAATTAATTAATAATAAATATAACCTTATATGAAAAACCAGTTTTCAATTTTTAGGTCTCTAACGGTTTTGTCCCTTTTGGTAATGGCATTTGCTTTTGTTAATGTAAATGCTCAGGTAACGCCAAAAGAAAAAAAAGCTACATGGGTTTGGTACCCAGGAGATTTCGAAGTTTGGTTAAGCAATAAAATGCAGGTAAGACGTACAGAACGCGAAGCGGTATTTCCACCGCTTTGGCAATATTACAGTCCTTATGCCTTGGTAACTTTTCAAACAGAAGTAGATATTCCGGAACCAGACGACGTAAAAATCTACTCGGAAGGATCTTTTCAATTACTTTTAGATGGTGTTCAGGTTTACGGACAGCCAAAATCAATAAAAATTCCTGCCGGGAAACACAAAATTTCATTTAAAGTATATAATCAGGAAGTATTGCCAGCTATTTATATTGATGGTAAGTATGTTAAATCGGATGCATCCTGGAAGGTGACCAATGAAGATAAACTTTGGATTGATGAAGCTGGAAAAGCACAACAATCCGGTACACCATGGGTGCCTGTTGGTTCCTGGAATTTTGATTCATCAGAGAATAAACCTTCCGGGTTTAAACTAACAACCAAACCTTTGAACTCAAAAAAAACAGAAAAAATAGGAGCTGGTGAGTTGGTAGATTTTGGTAAAGAAACTTTTGGTTATATTAAAATTCACGGTTTAAAAGGAAAAGGTAAAGTAGCACTTTATTATGGCGAATCTCGTGAGGAAGCTCTGGATTCTGCCAGATGTGAAACGCTAGACCACTTATCTTTTGATGGAAACCAGCCACAAACATACACACATAATGGATCCAAAGCATTCCGCTATGTTCAGGTACAAGCAGATGCAACGGTAAAATATGATTCTATTTCGATGCTGTATGAGTATTTGCCATTAGAACATCGTGGTGCATTCAAATCTTCAGACCAAGAATTGAATAAAATTTGGGATGTGTCGGCTTACACCATGCATTTAACTTCTCGTGAATTTTTTATAGACGGAATTAAACGTGACCGCTGGGTTTGGTCTGGTGACGCTTATCAAAGTTATTTAATGAATTATTATTTATTCTTTGATTCGGCTTCCGTAGAACGAACGCTGTTGGCTCTTCGTGGTAAAGGACCTGTGACGGCTCATGTTAATATCATAATGGATTATTCGCTGTATTGGTTTGTGGGTGTTTACGATTACTATTTACACACGGGCGATACGAAATTTATTAAAACTTTTTATCCACGAATGAAATCACTGATGGAATTCTGCTTAAAAAGAAGAAATACAAACGGATTCCTGGAACCATTAGAAGGCGATTGGGTTTTTATTGATTGGGCGAACGGATTACCAAAAACCGGCGAGGTTAGTTTTGAGCAAATGCTTTTAGCGAGAAGTTTAGAAGCTATGGCAGTTAGTGCTGAAATTGCAGGTGAAAATGAAGACCAAAAACAGTATCAAAAATTAGCTGTTGATTTAAAAACAAAATTATTTGAGGTGTTTTGGGATAAAAAAGAAAACGTGATGAAGCACCAGCGTATTGATGGTAAAATGCAAGACATTGTAACCAGATATGCTAATATGTTCGGTATTTTTTTCAATTATTTTAATGAAGAACAAAAACAAAGTATAAAAAAGAAGGTGTTGCTCAATGATAAAATTCTTCAAATCACAACACCATACATGCGTTTTTACGAGTTGGAAGCCTTGTGTGCTATGGGCGAACAGGATTATGTGTTGAAAGAAATGAAAGACTATTGGGGCGGAATGTTAAAAGAAGGCGCTACTTCTTTCTGGGAAGAATACAACCCAAACAAAAAAGGAACAGAACATTTAGCAATGTACGGACGCCCTTATGGAAAAAGTCTTTGCCACGCCTGGGGTTCTAGCCCAATTTATTTACTAGGAAAATATTATTTAGGTGTAAAACCAACAGCTCCAGGTTATGCTGAATATGAAATCAAACCGAATTTAGGTGGTTTGCAATGGATGGAAGGAAAAGTACCAACACCAAAAGGTGAAGTGGCCTTGTATGTAAGCAAATCGGAAATCAAAGTAAAAGCGGCTGAAGGAGAAGGAAAATTGGTTTTCGAAAGTAAAAGCAAGCCAAAAACCAATTCGGGAACGATTACAGAATTGGCTAAAAACAAATACCAATTGACGGTTAAGCCAAATGTTGAATATAAAGTAAGTTATAAAGCACTTTAAAAATTTAGGTATTAATTCAATCCTTTCAGGGTTCAAAACCCTGAAAGGATTAAATGCTGTAAAAATGATAAAAAAAATTAAATCGATATTTTTAGGCTTATTCTTTTTAAGTTTTTCATTTCTGGCTCAAGGCCAAGAGTCGAATGCTGTAAAAAAATCAGCTTGGAAATCGGCTCCTTTTGAAGTGGTGAAGTCTGATTACAAGACGTTCAAAACCACACAATATGCGCATGTTTTTTCGAATAGTAAAAACAATATTGTCCGATTGGCTCCCGAATTAGAAGGACTTACAGGAGTAACGCTTCCTTTGGATCAATATAAAAATGGAACGAATGCGCCTTTGAAACTGAAATTCAAAGAGAATGTACAATTGCTTGTTGGTGTTTTTCAGGAAAAAGACAACAAAGATTATTTACAGGTATCGACGGTTGATAAGGCAAAGCTGATTCTTGAAAATGGAGTAACCGTTACGGGTTTGCCTGCGGTAAATGTATATGCGATTTCTTATTCGAAAGGGACACACGCTATTTTGCCTAATACAAAAGGATTATTTGTTGTTTTAGGTGCAGTGAAAAGTAGCCAAAATTTGGTTTCTAGAAATGCTGAATTTCCTGATGGAAAGCTTTGGAATCCAACTTTTATTGTTGAAGGATTCTCAGATGAGAAACCTTTGTTCGGAATTATTGGCGGCGAAAACAAACCCGTAATTGATGAAGGATTTCTAGGGACTGAAGGAATTCAAGGTGGTTTTGAAGGTGGTCGTGTGGTAAAAGTAGGCGATACGTATCACATGTTTCCAACAGAAAGAGCAGGAGAAGTGGGCGTCGAAATGTACTATGACCGTGTAAAAACTAAAATTGGACATTGGACCAGTAAAGATGCAATCCACTGGAAACGCGAATCAACCATTTATCAAGCCAGCGGAACGTATGCATTAACGGAAGATGATAATCCAATGAACGATCGTCGTGGGGCAATTTGGTCTTACATGCCTGTTTTTAACAAAAAAGCAAACAAATGGTATGGCTATTATTTGGCTTACACGGTTCATAAAGAAATTCAGCCGAATCATTCTTTTGGCCGTATTTGGCGTTGTGAATCAACAGTCGATGGAATTAATGGAATTGGTGGTCCTTATAAAGATATGGGAATTATTATGGAACCAGGATTGGACTCTCAGCCTTGGGAAGGACGTCAGGGAGTGGCTTCTTTTTTTCCGTATCAGGTGGGCGAAAAATGGTTTGGATTTTACAGCGGAGCTTATCCATTCGAAACTTGGGCTGATTATCCTAAGAAATCCGGAAAAGGTTGGTTTGTGGCTTTGGCAGAATCCAATAGTTTAGAAGGACCTTGGACAAGATTAAATAAAGGTTTAGAACCAATAAAGTCGATACATCCTTTATTTGTCGAAAATCCTATTGTGAGCCAACTTCCAAATGGTTTGTACATCGCTATTTTTGATGGAGGACCAGACGGCTGGGGACATCATTTGCCTAATATGATGGGCTATTCGCTGTCTAAAGATGGAGTAAATTGGTCAGAAGCACATTATTGGCCTATAGAAACTAAGGTTGCTAAATGGTGGGATATTATGCGTACTCCGTTGTGTTTAATTCCCGAAGGAAACGATGTTTATACAATTGTGTACAATGCAATTGATTTGAAAAAAAGATTTCATCCCACAGGAATGGTGAAAGTGAAATTAAATCAAGAGGTGCTTAAATCGAGATTAGAAGCATTCGATAAATAATTTAAAATTAAAGCCTGATTATGATAGTATTTTATCTTAGTCGGACTTTTAGCGTAAAATTTGTTAGAGCTTAGAATAAAATAAGATAGCTGCAAAAATATTGTTTTTGGCGATGATAATATGCTATAGTATTTCGAGAAAATCTTATACTAAATCGTTGTAGGTTTTGGATAACTTTGTCAATTGGCATTAAAGTTATAGGATTTTCTTTTGTTCGAAAAAGAATCTGAATAATCAAAGAATTTCAAAAGAAAGATAATAATTATTAAATGAAAAATATAAAAATAGTTCCATTTTTTGCCATTCTATTAGTTGCAGCTTTTGCAGTTTCTTGTTCTCCTAAATTGAAGAAAAGAGAAATTACAGAGAATGTAATGCAAGAGATTTATAACGAAATTAAAACACCTTATAAATACGGTTTGGTAATGGTACCAACGGATAACTCCTATAAAATGGACTGTCCTTCTGTTTTTAGAAAAGATGGAAAATGGTTTATGACTTATTTGATTTATGATGGAAGAGGTTATGAAACGTGGTTGGCTGAAAGTGATGATTTATTGCATTGGAAGCATTTAGGAAAAGTAATGTCATTTTCTGAAAATGAAACGCATTGGGATGTAAACCAAAAAGCGGGTTATATTTCATTACAAGACCCTACTTGGGGCGGAAGCTACAAATGGGAAAAATACGATGATAAATACTGGATGAGTTATTTTGGTGGAAATACCACCGGATATGAAGCAGGTGTTTTATCAATCGGGATGGCTTACACTAAGGAATCACCAACCAAAGCGCACGAATTTGAACGTTTGCCTAAACCTGTTTTAACGCCAAAAGATAAAGATGTAAGTTTTTGGGACAACAGTACGATGTATAAAAACTCGGTGATTGAAGATAAAGAGCGAATTACCGGAAGTAAATTTATCATGTATTACAATGCCCGTGGAGATAGTTTGAACCCGGCAAAAGGTGCTGAACGTATTGGTATGGCAGTTTCTAACGATATGAAAACCTGGAAACGTTATGGTAAAAAAGCTTTGCTAAATCACCATAAAGGAATTACAGGTGATGCTTTTATTCAGCGCATTAACGATACCTGGGTAATGTTCTATTTTGGAGCTTTTTGGACCGGTTGGAATCAAGGAGCATTTAACCGATTTGCTGTTTCGAATGACTTAGTAAACTGGAAAGAATGGAAAGGTGCTAATTTGATTGAATCTTCAGAACAGTATGATAATATGTTTGCCCATAAATCATTTGTAGTAAAACACAACGGTGTAGTATACCATTTTTATTGTGCGGTAAATAAAGCAGAACAACGAGGAATTGCAGTAGCGACTTCAAAAGATATAGGTAAGAGTGAAATGAACTTTGTTGCACCACCAGAGAAAAAAGAAAAGAAATAAAAGTATTAAGTAGATAGAATTAAGTATTAAGATTTAAATAGTAAGTTTTGAAATTAAATAAAAGAAATATAATCCATTTTGTTCAGCATTTTTTTGAGGAAAAATGTTCGAAGCCATTAGTGTTTTCAAATTCAGCTCGTCTGGGTATATCGGTCTTAATACTTAATACTTTTGTCTTAATACTTCCCTTTTTAGGGAATGCCCAATCCGTAACCGGCGAACCTGCGGGAATTCCTGAATTACATAAAAAGTATGAATTTGCGCCTTGGGAAGATCCGACAGTTACCAGCATTAACAGACAGCCATCCAGAGCAACGGCATATTCGTATACCAATATTGAAGATGCGTTAAAAGGCGACAGAACTAAGAGCAGAATCCAAATGCTGAATGGCGATTGGAATTTTAAATATGCATCAAATCTTAAAGAAGCTTCTAAAGATTTTTATAAAAGTACCGTATCGGGTTGGGACAAAATTGAAGTGCCTTCCAACTGGGAAATGAAAGGTTATGATATTCCAATTTACAAAAGTGCGGTGTATCCTTTTAGACCCATAAATCCACCTTATATTCCTAAAGATTATAACGGAATTGGTTCGTATCAACGCAGTTTTACCGTTCCTGTAAACTGGAAAGATATGACCGTAACTTTACATTTTGGCGGAGTAAGTTCAGGTTTTCAGGTTTGGCTGAACGGAGAATTTCTGGGTTATGGAGAAGACAGCTGTCTTCCGTCCGAATTTGATATTACGCCTTATTTAAAAGAAGGAGAAAATGTAGTTTCAGTTCAGGTGATTCGCTGGGCAGATGGTTCATATCTTGAAGATCAGGATCACTGGCGTGTAAGCGGAATTCAGCGTGAAGTTTTTATTATGGCTGAGCCAAAGTTGCGTATTCAGGATTTCTTTGTTCAAACCAAATTAGACAAACAATACACAGATGCTATTTTTAAATTGCGTCCAAAAGTAGAAAATCTAACAGGAGAAAAAATTAAAGATTATACTTTTAATGTTCAATTGTACGATGCTAATAATGTGGCCATGTTTAAAGAGCCGCTTCAAAAACCGGTCATTGATATGATTAACGAAAGTTATCCTCGTTTGGATAATGTTCGTTTTGGAATGTTTCAGGAAACCATCAAAAATCCTAAAAAATGGAGTTCGGAAGAACCAAATTTGTATACTTTGGTGGTTTCGATAAAAGATCCAAAAGGAAATATTACCGAAGCTAAAAGTTGTAAAGTAGGTTTCCGTTCGATTGAGTTTTCGAAAGAAAATGGAAAGATGCTCATCAACGGAAAAGAGACTTATGTGTATGGGGTAAATCGTCACGATCAACATCCAACCAAAGGGAAGGCTTTGAACAGAGACGATATCAAGCAAGATATCACAACAATTAAAAAGTTCAATTTCAATTTTATTCGAACAAGCCATTATCCAAACGATCCTTATTTTTATGAATTGTGTGATCAATACGGAATCATGGTAATGGACGAAGCCAATCAGGAAACGCACGGAATCGGTGGAAAATTAGCCAATGATCCAAAATGGACAAATGCTTATTTAGAGCGCATGACCCGAATGGTGGAAAGAGATAAAAATCACCCATCAGTAGTGATGTGGAGTTTAGGAAACGAAGGTGGGAAAGGGCCAAACCACTCGGCGATGTCGGGTTGGGTTCACGATTTTGATATTACGCGTCCCGTGCATTATGAACCGGCACAGGGAAATGCTAAATTAGATGGTTATATCGATCCATTGGATCCAAGATATCCTAAAACAATTGATCACGCCTACCGATTCGAAAATCCACAGGATGATTCCTATGTGGATATGGTCAGCCGATTCTATCCGGGCGTTTTTACACCTAAATTTTTGGTGGATCAAAAGAAAGATACTAGACCAATTATTTTTGTCGAATATTCTCATGCTATGGGGAATTCGGTTGGAAATCTAAAAGAATTGTGGGATGAATTCCGTTCGCTACCGAGAGTTATTGGTGGCTGTATTTGGGAATTTAAAGACCAAGGATTGTTAAAGAAAGATCCAAAAACAGGTCAGGAATTTTTTGCTCACGGAGGAGATTTTGGAGAAAAATACCACGATGGAAACTTCAACACCAAAGGAATTGTCGATTCTAACGGAAAACCCAAAGGCTCGATTTATGAAAATAAATGGGTGTATCAGCCAGCGACTTCGACTTTAAAAAATGGGAATCAATTAGAGATTAAAAATCGTCAGGCGGTCAAATCTTTAGCCGATTATACTCCGGTTTTGAAAATTTTAGAAAATGGAAATGTAATCAAAACCCAGATTTTAAAACCATTCAATGTAGAAGCGGGACAATCGACAACGTTGAATGTGAATCCGTATTTACCAAAAATGAAATCGGATGCGGAATACTTTTTGAATATTGAATTCCAACTTTCGAAAGAGGAACTTTGGGCTTCTAAAGGTTATGCTGTTGCAGAAGATCAGTTTTTGCTAAAAAAGAAAGAAATTGTTGTTTCTGAATCTAAAAAGGAGAATTTAAATGTTTCCGAATCAGATTCTGATTTTAAAATCAAAGGAAAAACGTTCGATATTACTATAAGTAAAGCAAATGGTGCTTTAAGCTCGTATATTTTCAATGGAGAAGAACAAGTTTTTGCACCGTTGCTACCTAATTTTGTTAGACCACTTACGGATAATGATAAAAGAGGTTGGAAGGCACAAAAGGTGTTGAAACAATGGTATAAAGCCAAACCAAAATTGGTAAATGTTAAAATCGATAAATCAGCTTCTGAAATTAAAATCATCAGCGATTACGAAATTATGAAAGACAGCGCGAGTGTAAATGTGGTTTACAACATCAAACCAGACGGATTGATAAAAGTAGATTACAGTTTGAAAGCGACTAATAAACTGCCAAACATTCCTAAAATAGGAATGCAAATGGGAGTTCAAAGAAAATTCGATCAGATTTCCTGGTATGGAAAAGGAGAATTAGAGAATTATATTGACAGAAGTTTTGGATCGTTTGTTGGGAAATATTCTTTGCCAATTAATGATTTTCTGGAGCATTATGTAAAGCCTCAGGAAAATGCAAACAGAACCGAAGTGAGATGGATGGCGTTTACAACGCCTCAAAAAAATAAAGGATTATTGGTTGTAAATGATGCAAAAGCGTTGAGTATGAGCGCATGGCCTTATACGCAGGAAAACTTAAGCGCTGCAGTGCATACTTTTGACTTAAAAGATCCAGGGTTTTTAACGGTGAATATCGATTTAATTCAAATGGGTGTGGGTGGAAATGACAGCTGGTCGCCAGTAGCTGCGCCTTTAGAAAAATATCAAATTAAATCCGGAGATTATCAATATAGTTTTTATTTAATTCCTTTTACGGATGCGAAAAACGGTTTGGAAACTAGTTTGAAGAAATTTAAATATTAATTTTTAACGTAAACCAAATCCTGTCAGGGTTTTGAACCCTGACAGGATTGAATAAGAATAGCAATGTTTCAAAAAAAGCACCTCTTTTTTATTCTACTTCTTGCAGGAATAGTTTCTGCACAGGAAATTCATAAGAAAGAAAATGTATTGTTTCAGCCAACAATTGAATCCTCAAAGCCTTGGGTGTATTGGTATTGGATGAAATCGGCGTATTCTAAAGTGGGCATTACTGCCGACTTAGAAGCGATGAAACAAGCTGGAATTGCAGGTGCTTATTTGATGACGATAAAAGGGCCGAGCACTCCACCATTAATAGAGCCGCCGGTTTTACAACTGAGTCCTGAATTTTGGGATATGGTGCGTTGGGCTTTCGTCGAAGCGGATCGTTTGGGGTTAAAATTAGCGTTTCATGCTGCCGATGGCTTTGCCGTTGCTGGAGGACCTTGGATTACACCCGAAATGTCGATGCAAAAAGTAGTTTGGTCAACAACGGAATTAGTTGGAGGAAAAACTATTGTTAGAAAGTTGGCTGCTCCAGAGCATTATAAAGAATACTATAAAGACATTGCCACTTTTGCCATTCCGATAAAAGAAAATACAATCAATTCGCAGGAATTATTACCAAAGGTTACAACTTCAAACAATACCGATGCTTCGTTTTTGGCTGATGCTAAAAAAGACGATAATTTTAGATTGGCCGAAGATGGATGGATTCAGTATGAATTTGAAAAACCTTTCAATTGTAAATCGATTGTAATTGAAACTAAAGGCAGAGATTTTCAGGCACAACGTCTAATTGTTCAGGTAAGTGATGATGGTGTTCATTTTAAGTTTCACGAAAGAATGATTGCTCCGCGCCACGGTTGGCAAGATATGGATGCGCATCATACACATTCGATCAAACCCGTAACGGCTAAATATTTCCGATTTGTTTATGATGTTACAGGGACTGAACCTGGAGCAGAAGATTTGGATTTTGCCAAATGGAAACAGAATTTAAAAGTGAGTAAAATCACGCTTTCGAACCAATCTTTAATTGATAATTTCGAAGGAAAATCAGGAGCTGTATGGCGATTGAGTCCAACAACAACTGCGGAACAAATTCCGAATTCTGATTCGTTTAAGAAATCAGTCCTTATCAATATTTCAAAATTTGTTGATGCTAATGGCAATTTAAATTGGAAAGCACCAAAAGGAAAATGGAAAATTATCCGAATGGGACACACTTCTACAGGGCATGAAAATGCTACTGGTGGAGCAGGAAAAGGTTTGGAAGTAGATAAATTCAATCCTGAGCTGATTCGTTTTCAACTGGATCATTGGTTTGGTGAAGCTATTCGTACCGCTGGTCCTGAATTGGCTTCAAGAGTATTGGAAATTTTACATTTGGATAGCTGGGAATGCGGAAGCCAGAATTGGTCTTCAGTTTTTCAGGCAGAATTTAAAAAACGTCGCGGTTATGATATAGTGGATTATTTGCCAGTAATGGCTGGAATTCCTATCGAAAATGTGTCGACTTCTGAAAAGGTTTTATATGATGTTCGAAAAACAATAGCGGAATTAGTAGCCGATAACTTTTATGGAACGGTTGCTGATATCGCTAAAAAAACGAATGTGAAGTTTAGTTCCGAAAATGTGGCGCCAACAATGATGAGCGATGCTTTGCTGCATTTTAAATATGTGGATTATCCAAGCGGGGAATTTTGGTTAAAAAGCCCTACGCATGATAAGCCATTTGATATGTTAGACGCTATTTCGGGAGGACATATTTATGGAAAAGATATTATTCAAGCGGAAGCTTTTACCGCTTTACGAATGGATTGGGATGAACATCCGGGGAATTTAAAAACGCTGGCTGATAGAAATTATGCACTCGGAATCAACCGTTTTTTCTATCATGTTTTTGTTCATAATCCATGGACAGACAGAAAACCGGGGATGACTCTGGACGATATTGGAACTTTTGTTCAAAGAGACCAAACTTGGTGGAAACCAGGAAAAGCTTGGTTTGATTATTGCCAAAGAGTGCAATTGCAATTGCAAAAAGGAAAACCAGTGGTGGATTTAGCGGTTTTTATTGGCGAAGATTTGCCATCACGTTCGCTAGTTCCAGATCGTTTGTTTCCTTTTATTCCAAATGTTTTTGGAAAAGAAAGGGTGGCAAGTGAAAAAATACGATTAGAAAATGAAGGGCAGCCGACAACAAAAATGCCAAAAGAAGTTACCTATTCGAAAAATAATACCGATTTATCACAATGGGTAAATCCTATGAATGGCTACCAATACGATTCTTTTAATGCTGATGTTTTACTGAACAGAGCGAAGGTTGAAAATGGAAAAGTGACTTTTGGCGGCGGAATTGAATACGGAGCTTTATTGTTTCCAGGAAGTCGAAGAATGGCGCCAAATAAGATTATTTCTTTAGCTACAGCCGAAAAAATACTGCAATTAGTAAAAGAAGGAGCTACGGTATTTATTGATGAAAAACCAATGGATACACCAAGTTTTCAATCGGATTTAGAGGCTAAAAAATGGCAGGCTGTTGTTGACGAATTATGGACAAAAGGAAAAGAGACAACTAAAAATGAGCAAGGTTCTACTTCATGGAAGCTAGGAAAAGGAACAGTTATTGTGCTTCCGTTTTTAGATAATGATTTTGCAAAAATAGGAATCGAGGCAGATGTTTTATTTTCGGATGCTAAAAACAATGACAGAAGTTCGATTGCCTGGACACACCGAAAAAATGGGGACGAAGAAATTTATTTTCTTTCGAATCAAATCCAAGAAAAAAGACAATTGGAAGTTTCGTTTCGAATTGCTGGAAAAGTTCCAGTTTGGTACAATCCGGTAACTGATAAAAGTTCGGAATTAGCCAATTGGAAAATTGAAAATGGAAGAACCATTGTTTCGCTAACTTTAGATGCAAATGAATCAGGTTTTGTTATTTTTAAAGAGGAAACTGCAGCACTTTCAGCGAAAGGAAATCAAAACAGTGTTGAGTTTCAAACAGTACAAACTTTAGATGAAAATTGGGAATTGCAATTCGATGCTGAATTTAAAGGTCCGAAAGAAGTATTGAAAATCAATACACTTTTTGATTGGAGTACTTCAACAAACGACCAAATTAAATATTATTCGGGAACAGCGGTTTATAAAAAAGATTTTGTTTGGAAAGGAAAAGATGCTGATAAAATCTGGATTGATTTAGGTACCATTGCCAATATTGCAGAAGTGAATATTAATGGCAAAGATTGTGGTACGATTTGGACTTTTCCTTATAAAACGGATATTTCGCAAGCATTGAAAAAAGGAAAAAATACGATTATTATAAAGATTACCAATACATGGGCGAATCGATTAATTGGTGATCAAAAATTACCAGAAAAAGAACGATTAACTTGGACAACCGCTCCTTATCGTTTAGTTGAATCAGAGAATTTGTTGAAAGCGGGATTGTTAGGTCCTGTTAGGATTGTAAAAGAGAAATAATCATTCAAAGGGTCATTGCGAGGAACGAAGCAATCCCATGACGAGAGCAACTATTTGTGATTGCTTCGTTCCTCGCAATGACTTTACGCTAAATTAATAGGGTTAAAAGAAAATAAAAAAATGAAAAATAGTAAATATACGTTTATCGCCATTGCAATGTTATTGGTGACAATTCAAATGAATGCCGCTATCAAATTACCGGCTTTGTTTTCGGATAATATGATGTTGCAACAACAAAGCAACGCACCAATTTGGGGCTGGGCGGATAAAAATCAAACGATAAAAATTAAAACTTCATGGGATGCTAAAACCTATGAAGTAAAAGCTGATAAAGAGGGGAAATGGAAAATAGCGTTGAAAACTCCAGTTGCTGGCGGACCTTATGAAATTTTAGTTTCGGACGGTACAGAAAAAAAATCAATCAAAAATATTTTAATTGGAGAAGTTTGGTTGTGTTCCGGTCAATCGAATATGGAAATGCCATTGAAAGGATTTCCGGGTCAACCCGTGTTCAAAGGAAATGAGGCCATTGTTCATTCGAAAAATAATAAAATCCGTTTTATTACGATTCCAAGAGCTACAGTATTGACTCCAAATGAAGATTTTGTTGGACAATGGTATGCTGCTAGTGCTCAAACTACAGGAGATTTTAGTGCTACAGCTTGGTATTTTGGATCACTTTTACAAGAAGTTTTAGATGTTCCTGTGGGCTTAATTCATGTTTCTTATGGAGGTTCGAGTATGGAAGCTTGGATGAATCAGGAAATGTTGAAAGATTTTTCAAGTGCCAAGATCCCAACGACAAAAGAAGATTTAGCTAAAGATCCTAATCGTGTGGCAACGACTTTGTTTAACGGAATGTTATCGCCTGTAATTGGTTACGGAATAAAAGGTTGTATTTGGTATCAAGGCGAATCGAATTATGAGCGTGCTGCGCAATACAAAGATTTGATGGAAAAGATGGTGAGCAGCTGGAGAGGACTTTGGCAACAAGGTGATTTTCCGTTTTATTATGCGCAAATAGCTCCTTTTAATTATGCGCAATTTCATCCAAAAGAGAATAAAGAAGAATACAATTCGGCTTATTTGCGTGAGGCACAATTGAAAGCTTCAACGGAAATTCCGAATGCTGGAATGGCCGTGTTGATGGATATTGGCGAAGAAAATAATATTCATCCTATTCACAAAGAAGCGGGAGGAACCAGATTAGCATATTTGGCTTTGAACAAAACTTATGGAATTACTGGTTTTGAATTTGAAAGTCCTGAATTTAAAGCGATGGAAATCAAAGATAATACGGTGACTGTTTCATTTGATAAAGCACCAAATGGTATAACATCTAATGGTAAAGATGTGACTGGATTTGAAATTGCGGGTAGTGACAAAGTGTTTTATCCGGCAAAAGCTGAAGTAAGAAGAAAGTCGGTAGTGTTGATTTCTGATAAAGTAGTTAAGCCAGTTGCGGTTCGTTATTTGTTCAAAGATTATAGCGAGGCTCAAATCTTTAGTACGGGCGGTTTACCGGTTTCATCGTTTAGAACTGATAATTGGTAAATGTTATAAAAAAATATAGACACAATTTTGTCATTCCGACGAAGGAGGAATCTCCGCAAGGGGAATTACCAATGGAGATTCCTCCTTCGTCGGAATGACAAACAAGACTTAAAAAATGTCAAGTTTGAAAAATTTAGTAACATATCTATTTCTTTTAGTAACGCTTTGTACCAAAGCGCAAATTTCCACGCTTGATAATTACAATCAGCTATGGAAAACCCAAAGCAATAATTCTTCGGAATCCATGCCTTTGGGTGGTGGTGATATTGGTGCGAATGTGTGGGTAGAAAAAGGCGATTTGTATTTCTATTTTTCTCGTTCTGGTACTTTTGATGAACACAATACTTTACTGAAATTAGGAAGAGTAAAAGTAAGTTTTAATCCAAATCCTTTTAAGGATAATGAAGGGTTTAGACAGGAATTGCAATTGAAAGATGGCTATATAACCATTTCTCAAAACGGAACTAAGGTGAAATTATGGGTGGATGTTTTTAATCCTGTAATTCATGTTGATGTGGTTAGCAAAGTTCCAACCGGAATGAAAGTGGCTTATGAAAGTTGGCGTTACAAAAACAGAGATTCTAAAGGAAAGGCTAACAATGCTAATTCGTATAAATGGGCTCCGCAAGGCGATATCATTACCTATAAAGATTCAATTTTTTTCGAAGGAAATGCGGTGCAGTTTTACCATAGAAACAGGTCGAATACCGTTTTTGATGTTACGGTTAAGCAACAGAAAATGGAATCGGTAAAAGACCAAATGTTGAATCCTATTGCCAATCTTACTTTTGGAGGGCAATTATTTGGAAACAATTTGAAGGCAAATGGAACCTATAACGGAATCTATCAGGATACGGATTTTATGGGATTCCAACTTTCGAGTATAAAATCAGCCAAAAAACATCAATTCCAAATCCAGTTGCATACCAATCAATCGACTGATGCGACTTTGTGGAAAAAGGAATTGCAAAAACAAGCTTTGGCTTATAAGAAAGAAGCAAATAAAGCGGAAAAAAATACTGTTGCATGGTGGAATAAATTCTGGAATCGCAGTTTTATTTATACACAAAAAGGAAAAACTGAAAATGATTGGGTTTATCAAATCGGACAAAACTATCAATTGTTCCGTTATATGTTGGCTTGCAATGCCTATGGAAAATATCCAACAAAATTCAACGGAGGATTGTTTACTGTAGATCCAGTACATACCAATAAAGAACTGAATTTTACTCCTGATTTCCGCAATTGGGGTGGTGGAACGATGACGGCACAAAACCAGCGATTGGTTTATTTTCCAATGGTAAAAAGTGGCGATTTTGATATGATGAAATCCCAATTGGATTATTATTTGAGTTTGCAAAAAAATGCCGAATTGCGAAGTGAAGTATATTGGAAACATAGTGGAGTTTCTTTTACAGAGCAATTAGAAAATTTTGGCTTGCCAAATCCCACCGAATACGAATGGAAACGCCCAGCAGATTATGATCCGGGAATGGAATACAATGCCTGGTTAGAATATGAGTGGGATACGGTTTTTGAGTTTTGCCAAATGATGTTGCAACAAAAACAATATGTGAATGAAGACATTCAAAAATACAATCCGTTTATCATTAGTTGTATTCGTTTTTTTGATGAACATTATCAGTATTTAGCTAAAAATAGAGGTCGAAAAGCGTTGGATGGAAATGGTCATTTGGTTCTTTTTCCGGGTTCAGCTGCCGAAACCTATAAGATGGCAAATAATGCTAATAGCACAATTTCAGCTTTAAGGGTAATTACGGAACAGTTTTTGTTATTATCGCAAAACGAATTATCAAAAGAGGATTTGGAATATTTAAAAGGGTTTCAAACTCGAATTCCACCTTTAAATTTCAGAGAATTTGACGGGCATAAAACATTGGCTCCAGCCAAAACTTGGGAAAGAATCAATAATTCTGAAGTACCACAGTTGTATCCGGTATTTCCTTGGGGAATTTACGGAATAGGAAAAGCTGATTTAGAAACGGCTATCAATACTTGGAAGTACGATACGGATGCTTTGAAATTTAGAAGTCATATAGGCTGGAAACAGGATAATATTTTCGCAGCTCGATTGGGATTAACAGAAGAAGCAGCGAAATACAATTTGTCGAAAATGGCTAATTCCGACCGACGATTTCCTGCTTTTTGGGGGCCAGGTTATGATTGGGTTCCTGATCACAATTGGGGCGGTACAGGGATGATCGGTATGCAAGAAATGCTGTTGCAAACTAGTGGAGATGCTATTTATATTTTCCCTGCCTGGCCAGTAACCTGGGATGTGCATTTTAAATTACACGCACCAAAAAGTACCACTGTTGAAGTAAAAATGGAAAAAGGGAAAGTAACTTTTCTTAACGTTTTTCCAAAAGAGAGAGAAAAAGATATTGTAAATCTGTTAGGAACTAGTCTAACTGAAAAATCAAATTTAAAATAAAGCAATAATGAATATAGTAAAGCAACTTGCATTTTGTGCGGGAACAATGATAACGTTTACATTGAGTGGCAGTGCGCAAACTCAAAATGTAATTCCGGTTAGCAAATCGATAAAAGTCGACTTTGATTTGGCGCAACGCAGAACTTTAGAAGTAAATGATCCTAATTATATTTCGTGGCCTATAAGCGAAGGGACTCAATTTGATAAAACTTTTGGAGATCTAAAAGTGACTTTGAAAGGAGCGATTAATTCGAGTTGGTACAAAACAGGAATGCAGGCTCCGTTTTATGCCCGTTTGGTAAGTGATGGAATTGTTGCTGATAAAAATGTTGAAATGATTATCAGTGGATTGTCTAATGGACATCATACTTTGTTGGTTTTTAGTAATACTTTTGATAGTCCTGAATTAGCTAATTATGCTCCGGTTGCTATTTCTGTGAATGGTACTTTTTCTCAAACTATTCAGCCTACTAATAGAGTAACTGCTACAATTCAGGCTGCTACATCTTATATTAGTTTTAATGCTGAAACAGGAAAAGACGTTGTTATCCGTTTTGAAGCTGATGCAAAAGCAACCGGAAAAATTCAAAAAGTGATCATTAATGGTTTCGAATTGGATTTGCCAAACCTAAAAAAGCAAGCCAATACACCTGTACCAGCCAATAATGACGCACATGTAATTTTAGGCGATGATTTTAAATTAGGATGGAATTCGCCAGAAGGAATTGTTTCTCATGATTTTTATTTTGGAGAAAATGAACAAAAAGTTGCCGAAGCAAATCATAATTCAGCAGAATTTAGAGGTAATTTGAACAAAAATACCGCTATCGTAGATAATGCATCGCTTAGTAATTTGAAAAGCTATTATTGGAGAGTGGATGAAATTGATAGTAATAAAGAAGTAACTAAAGGGAAAGTTTGGTTTTTTAAACCTGCGCAAATTGCTTTTCCGGGAGCTGAAGGTTATGGACGTTTTGCCATTGGTGGAAGAGGTGGAAAAGTAGTTGCCGTAACGAACTTAAATGATAGCGGACCAGGAAGTTTACGTGATGCTGTTGAGCAGGAAGTAGGTCCAAAAACGATTGTTTTTAATGTTTCCGGAAATATTCAATTGAAATCACGTTTGGTGGTAAGTCAACCATTTGTAACTATTGCAGGGCAAACTGCACCGGGAGATGGAATTACGATAAGTAGAGCACCGATAGGATTGACTGGAAATGATGGAATTATTCGATTTTTGAAAGTGAGAATTGGTGGTGGGACTACTTATGATGGAATGGGATTGACAGGTGCTAATTGCAGTATTATAGACCATTGTTCGATCAGTTGGACTATTGATGAATCATTCAGTTCACGTGGGGCGCATAACATTAGTTTGCAACGCACTTTGATTTCCGAAGCCTTGAATGTTGCAGGTCATGATAAATACCCAGCAGGAAAAATGCACGGTTACGCAGCAACTATTGGTGGTGATGTTGGTAGTTTTCATCATAATTTATTGGCACACAATGAAGGTAGAAACTGGAGTATTGGTGGTGGCTTAAATGGAAATGGTTTTTATGGTGGTAAAATTGATATTAGAAATAATGTGGTGTATAACTGGGGAAATCGTGCCACAGATGGTGGAGCTAGTGAAGTGAATTTTGTGAATAATTATTACAAACCAGGAGCTTCTACTAGTATATTCGTTGCTTTGAATGCCCAGATTGAAGGTGTTGGTAAAGGAAAGCAACAATATTATTTTGATGGGAATGTAATGCCGGGTTATTTTAATGAAAAAAATCAGGAAAAAGGAAGAAAGTTTACATTGTCCAATAAGGCGACTGCAGATTATGATGTTTTTTTGCCAAAGCCATTTTTTGAATCTCATGTAACGACAGAATCGGCGAGAGGTGCTTATAAAAATGTCCTTTCAGATGTGGGAGCGAATCAACCGTTTTTTGACCAGCATGATGGACGTATTATTGATGAAACTCTAAAAGGAACCTATACTTTCAAAGGAAGTAAAAGCGGTTTGGGAGGATTGATTGATAATGAGCAAGATGCTGGAGGATGGCCAAAATTTAGAAACGAAACACGTCCAACAGATTGGGATACTGATAAAGATGGATTGCCAAACTGGTGGGAAGAAGCAAAAGGATCAAATCCAAATTCTGCTCAGGGAGATTTTGCTGATACCAATGCAGGAACAGCTGATGGTATGACTCAATTAGAATATTATTTGAATTGGTTGGCACATCCACATTATTTTGTAAATGCAGGTGAGAAATTGACTTTTTCTGTAGCTGATTATTTTAAAGGATATGAGAAAAAACCAGCGTATTCATTTTCAGAAGTAGTCAACGGAAAAGCAGTTTTAAACGGAAAAGAAATTCAGTTTACTGCAACTCAAAAAGGATTTGCTTCATTGGTGATTACAGTTAAAGATGCTGACGGAGATGCTATGAGCCGTACGATTAATTTATTTGTAAAATAGTTCGTTTTATCCCTTTCAGGGTTTTAAACCCTGAAAGGGATTCAAATTAAAAAGATTAAAAATGAAAAAGAACATTATTCTATTGTCAGCCGTACTTTTTTCGACTGTTACATTCGCTCAAAATAAGGGTTTAGTTGATAATTCGGCTAGTCCGTATTCTAAATTGAGAAGTGTTGGTTTGCAAGATGTAAATTGGACTAATGGGTTTTGGAAAGAGCAATTGAATGTAGAAAACAAGGAAACTTTGCCTTTTATGTGGGACTTGTATCATAATGATGAAGTTTCTCATGCTTATGCCAATTTTGAAATAGCAGCCGGAAATAGAAAAGGAACATTCAAAGGGCCTTCTTTTCACGATGGAGATTTTTATAAAATTTTTGAAGGAATGGCTGCTACTTATGCGGTAACCAAAGACAAAAAATTGGATAAGCAAATGGATGAAGCCATTGTCATGTTTGCTAAAGTGCAGCGCAAGGACGGTTATTTACATACTCCTGTTTTAATTGACGAACGTTGGGGGACTTTAGGGGCTGAAGAAGTTAAAAAACAATTGGGTTTTGAAAAATACAACATGGGGCATTTAATGACTGCTGCCTGTGTGCATTACCGTGCTACCGGGAAAACTAATTTTTTAAATATTGCTAAAGGAGTTGCTGATTTTCTATATAATTTTTATAAAAAAGCTTCGCCTGAGTTGGCTAGAAATGCTATTTGTCCTTCGCATTATATGGGAATTGTTGAAATGTATCGCACGACAAAGAATCAAAAATATCTGGAATTGGCTAATAATTTAATTGATATTAGAGGAACTACGGCGGATGGAACGGATGATAATCAGGATCGAATTCCGTTTAGACAACAAACTACCGCAATGGGTCACGCTGTAAGAGCGAATTATTTATACGCTGGTGTTGCCGATTTGTATGCTGAAACAGGAGAGAAAAAATTATTAGATAATTTAGAATCCATTTGGGACGATGTAGCTTATCGCAAAATGTATATTACTGGTGCTTGTGGGGCTTTGTATGATGGTGTTTCTCCTGATGGAACTTCTTATGATCCAACGGTTGTTCAAAAAATACATCAAGCTTACGGAAGACCATTTCAATTGCCTAATGCAACAGCGCATACTGAAACCTGTGCTAATATTGGAAATGTATTGTGGAATTGGAGAATGCTGCAAATTACGGCTGATGCAAAATATGCTGATGTTTTAGAATTGGCTTTGTATAATAGTGTATTGTCAGGAATTAATTTAGAAGGAAATAAGTTTTGTTATAATAACCCTTTGACTGTTTCAGTCGATTTACCTTTCGAGCAAAGATGGAGCAATGAACGTGAAGGTTATATTGCCTTGTCTAATTGTTGTGCACCAAACGTTACCAGAACCGTAGCCGAAGTTAGTAATTATGCTTATAGTTTTACCAAAGAAGGATTGTACGTGAATTTATATGGAAGTAATAGTTTAAATACAAAAACTGAAGAAGGAGCCGAAATCCAATTGCATCAACAAACTAATTACCCTTGGGATGGTGCTATTTCGATTAGTATCGATAAAGCTCCAAAAGGAGATTTTGCTTTGTTTTTAAGAATACCGGGATGGAGCAATGGAGCTACAATCTTAGTCAATAATCAAAAGATAGAAAACAATCCTATTTCTGGATCTTACTTAAAGATTGTTCGTAAATGGAAAAAGGGAGATGTTATCAGTTTAAATATCCCTATGCCAGTGGAATTGATGGAAGCCAATCCATTAGTCGAAGAAACTAAAAATCAAGTTGCCGTAAAACGTGGACCATTAGTGTATTGTTTGGAATCAGATGGTATTTCTAAAACTACTTCGATAAATGATGTAGTGTTGAATGTTAATTCAGATTTTAAAATTGAACCAATTCAAAAGAATAATAGAAGTCTAGTGGCTATAACTGCTCAAGGGTTTTTGGATTCCAATTCATGGAATAAGAAGTTATACCAACCTTTAAACAAAGGTAAAGAGCAGATTTTCTTACGATTAGTTCCTTATTTTTCTTGGGGAAATGGAAGCAGTAAAGAGATGAGTGTTTGGTTTTCGCGTTAAAAAACTTGTTAAAATCATGTAAATATTGGAATAATAAAAATTTAACATAAAAAAAACACGAAAACTTAAAATAAACTTAAAAAAAAAAGAATAAAAAATAGTGGAGTAATAAAATTTTATTACTTTTGATAAATGTAAACGTTTACATTTTATTTACTTAAGCTTGTAAATAGATATAAATTGATATAAATTGATATAAATTGATGTTCAATTTTAAGAATGTAAACGTTTACACTAACTTGCTTTTAACATTATATTAGCAGTTCAACCAAAAAACTAAAAAAACCAATTACAATGCAACGCTTTACTTTCGATTTCTCAGCTTTTAATAGAAATAATAAACCAAACTTAAATAATTAATTTTTTAACCAAAAGAAACACACTTATGAAACAAACATTTAAAATGGTGTTTAGCGTATTACTGTTCAGCATCATGTGCATGAATGGTTTTGCTCAAAATGCAAATGATAGGACTGCTATCACTGGTAAAGTGGTAGATAAAGATGGCTTGGGGGTCATAGGCCTAAATGTTATTGAAAAAGGAACAAAACACGCCGTTTTGACTGATATTGATGGTACTTATAAAATTCAGGTTCTTAAAGGGGCTGTATTGCAGTTCTCTTATATTGGAATGAAAACTGTTGAGAAAACAGTAGGTGCTTCAACATTTATCAATGTAACCATGTTAGAGGATAATTCTACTTTGAATGAGGTAGTAGTTGTGGGTTACGGTACTCAGAAAAAATCACATCTTACAGGAGCTGTTGCTACAATTAACCCAGAAAATATTCAAGATTTGCCGGTGTCTAATTTAACGGAAGCTTTAAGAGGTTTGACTCCGGGAGTAGCTGTAAGTAATGCTAATGGTTCTAGCCGTCCAGGTGGAGCTGCCGATATTCAGATTCGTCAGGTTTTTGGGTTTACAAAAGATGGAAATTCAACTATTCCATTGATCGTAATTGATGATATGGTTCAAATTGATCCAGTAAATGGTAAGCCTACACAAGAAGCTTTTAATAGATTAGATCCATCTGAAATTGAAAGTATTACTGTTTTGAAAGATGGTTCGGCTGCTATTTATGGTTCTCGTGCTTCTCAAGGGGCGATTATTGTGAAAACAAAGAGAGGGAAAGAAGGTAAGACTAAGTTTTCTTATTATAGTCAATTTGCTGTCAATGATGCAATAAGTCATGAAAAAACGATGAATGCTTATGAGCATGGGATTTGGAAAAACAGGTTTTTGAATTCTCAATTGAATACAACTCCTGCTAATTATTTCTCTGCAACAGAATTAGAGCAAATGAAAGGTTTGGATTATGATTGGTTAAAAGAAGCTTGGAAGCCTGCTACACAACAAAGACACGTTCTTAATGTGAGTGGAGGTACTGATAAAGCAACTTATTTTGCTGGTTTGACTTATTATACACAAGGAGCTAACCTTGGCGAGCAGGATTATAATAAATGGAATTTCCGTGTTGGTACGAATGTAAAAGTGAGTAATAGTTTGGATTTTTCTGCTTCGGTTTCAGCCAGTACATTAGATGTTCAAAAATCATTTACTAAGGCTGCAGCAAATTTAAATGACAGTAGTTTTGGTTCTCTTTCTTCAGGAGAACAGGCAGATTATATGTATTTATTACATATGCCGAAATATGTGCCATGGCAAACTACCTATAATGGAAAAGAGTATTGGATGTCTCCATTTCCACGTACAGACCGTAACTTAGGAAGTGCAAATGCTAATACTACTATTGCAGGTTGGAATTATTTTGCAGCCTTAGATGCAGGAAAACAAATAGATCAGGAATTTTCATACAATGTAAATTTAAACTTAACCTATAAAGTGCCTTTTATTAAGGGGCTATCGCTTAAAGGAAGTTATGCCAGAAGTCAATCTAGTGCAAATTCAGAACAGGTTCAGTTGCCTTATGATTTACTTAGAATTACAAGTCATAACCTTGCTGATAATCATCTTTTAAACCCAAATTCTGTATATGCTAACGGTGGTTTACCAGAAACCAATGTACGTGGTTCAAGAGTATATTATGGTACAGATATGGATAATATGATCCAATCTAACTTTTTTGCTAATTATTCAAGAACTTTTGGAGATCACTCTATTGATGCTATGGTAGGTGTGGAACGTACGGAATCAGATTATAAAACTGTCCGTTTGGCTTACGAAGGAACTTCTAAAGATTATTTAGGTTCAAATACTACAGCGGGTCCAATTAGTACGAATTCAATTGGTGAAAAAGGGGAAGCAGGAACGCTTTCTTATTTAGGACGTTTGAATTACAGTTTTAAGGATAAGTATTTGTTGCAATTGATTTTTAGAAGTGACGCTTCAACTAAATTTGCTCCAAGAAATTATTGGGGATTTTTCCCAGGAGCTCAAGTGGGTTGGGTAGTGTCTAAAGAAGATTGGTTTAGAGATAATGTATCATGGGTAGATAACTTGAAACTGCGTTATTCTATTGGTAAAACAGGAAAAGATGGTATTCAGGCATGGCGTTGGCAGCTTTTGTATGATCCAATTGTTGATAAAGGAGCTCAATTTGGTAATTCAGGAGGTACACTAGGAAATGCTATATCTCCTAAAGTTACTCCTAATGAAGATATTAGATGGGATTCTAATATTAAACAAAACTATGGTATTGACTTAGCAGTTTTAAGAAATAGATTGCAAATTTCTGCTGATTATTATTATGACAGAAATACAGATATGTTAATAGGTTTAGCAGGTACTGTTGGCACACCAATTTCTGTTGGAGGTGCTGCTGCAGAGCAAAATTTTGCTGCAGTTAATGCTTGGGGAACTGAGTTCAGTGTAAACTGGAACGATAAAATAAAAGATAATTTTAGTTATAATGTAGGGGTAAACTTTGGTTTTTCTAACAATGAAATAAAAAAATATCCTGCGGCTGCTGATAGAGATCCATCGTTTAATGATAGAGTTGTAGGTAGTTCATTCTACACTCCTGTTTGGGGATTCAAAACTTGGAAAGAGACTTCTACCGGAGACGGTATCTTACGTACTGATGAGGATGTTACTAAATATTGGCAATACTTAACCGAGCGTGCAACAGCAGTAGGAGGAACACCAGATTATATGGGTATTAGTAATGTGACATTAATGAGAAAAGGGATGCTGGCTTATCAAGATGTGGCAGGTGTTTATGATACTGCAACTGGTCAAAGACGTGCTGCTGATGGAAAAGTTACTAGAAACGATGATTATCAAAAATTAGTGAATCAAAACAGAACTTATGGATTTACTACTAACTTAGGAATTAAATATGAAGGATTTTATTTGAAATCGCAAATTGCTACTTCTTGGGGAGGATATAATACTTTGGATATGATTAAACAAGGAACTGCTTCTGCACATAATGACTGGTCACATGAAAGTTTTTGGAATGATATGTATGATGCTACTGACAATCCTAATGGGAAATACCCTAATATGGGACAACAAGATTATATTTTTGTACCATCAGATTTCTGGCAACTTAATACTTTTAGATGTGTGGTTAGAAACTTAACAATAGGTTTTGCAATTCCAAAAGAGGCACTTAAAACTATAAAAGTAGATGGTATTAATTTTGGTATTACTGGAAATAATCTTTGGGATTTATACAATCCATATCCTGATAAATACCGTAACATGTATGATGATTCTACTTCTAAATACCCAACACTTAGAACTTGGTCACTTAGTATGAATGTAGCATTCTAATTTAAATTCAAATGTAATTATGAAAACAAAGATTAATAAATATATCGTATTATCGCTTTTGCTTGTTTTAGGAGCTTCTTCCTGTAGCGATAATTTTTTAGAAGAAAAAAAGCAGTTTAAATTTTATGATGAAGAGTTTTTTAAAAGTGAAGAACGTGTGAATTATTTTGTTAATAATTTATATTATGACTTTTTTGATGCTTATAAAACACCTACGGCAATTAGAGTAGGTTCTTATACTACAGTTGAAACTTCGTATACAGAAGAAGTTGGTGGGATTTCAAATTTTATTAATCCTAACGTTACTTTGCAAAATGCAGCTGATGGTTCAGGATATTATGGAGCCGCTTTAGCGGATAATATAAGTAATGTGCCTTACAATAGGATTAGAGATTGTAATGAGATGTTGGAAAAATTGGATGTTTTAGGAGCTAATTTATCTCAGGTATTTCGTGATAGAATAAAAGGTCAGGTATATTATTTACGTGCATTACAATATTATGATTTGATGCGTACCTATGGAGGAGTGCCTATAGTGACAACAGTTCAAGTAGCTAGTGCAACTGATGAATCTATAAAACTTCCTAGAGCTTCTATTACTGAGGTAGTGAATCAGATAGTTGCTGATTTAGATAAGGCAGCTACTTTATTGCCAGGACAATGGGATGCAGCCAATTATGGTCGTTATACAAGAGGAGCAGCTTTAGCTCAAAAATCTCGTGTTTTGCTAACTTATGCAAGTCCTTTGTTTAATAAAAGCTGGGATACTTCAACTACCCGTTGGGATGCGGCCTTAGCAGCCGGTTTAGCAGCCGAAACACAATTAACCACAGATGGTTTCGGATTGCAGGGAACAACAGCCAGACAATGGGCTGAAATGTTTTATAATTTTGACAATGTTTTCTGTAAAGAAGCTATTACTGTTAAACTTTTAGCTAATGGTACTACATCATTGCAGTCAAATAATTCATGGGAAAGATCTATGCGACTTGCCAGCCAGGGTGGAGTAGCTGGTGGTGGAGTAAAAGTGCCTAAAGCAATGATTGATTTATTTCCAACAAATACAGGTGCTAGACCAGTTGCGGGAACTGGAGGGAATTATGATCCATTCCTTTTCTTTAAAGACCGTGATCCTCGTTTTTATAGAACTTTTGGTTTCTCAGGTAGTGCATGGGCATATAATAACAGTTTGACAACTGCAGCTCAACCGACTGTTTGGGCCTACCGTTGGTCTACAAATGCGGCGGGAACTAGTTTTGCTTTTAGTATGGGTAATGATGTGTCAAGTCCCGCTTTTGTTCGTAAAATGTCTAGTCCTAATGTTAGTAATGCAACTAATTTTCAGTTTTCAGGTACAGATATTATGGAATACCGTTATGCAGAATTGTTGTTGAATATTGCCGAATGTTATGCTGCTAAAGGAGATATTACAAATACTCTAGTGTATTTAGGTAAGATTAGAAACCGTGTAGGAATTCCATCTGCAAATAATTATGGTATTGGTGCCTTAGCAGATAAATACAAGGCTATAGAGGCTGTTTTATATGAACGTAGAGTAGAATTGGCTTATGAAGGAAAACGTTTTTATGATATCCAACGTTGGATGTTGTATAGCGATGATGCTTCTATAAATGATATAACAAATGCTAAACTTGGTATTCCTGTAATAAATGGTACACAACGTGTGGGTAATTATTTGCATTACAAGATTGGAACTAGTGCTGCCGGTACAGATCCATTAGCTACTTCCCGTGCAGCTATATCAGTTGATCCGGATGCTAGTAATTTTGCGGCTCAAATTACAGCTTTAGCTGCTTTTTATACAACTAATTTTGATTTACGTGCTCCTCAAACACCTATGGATGCTATTGGTGGTGTAGCAACTAATATTCTATGGAGACCGAATTATTACATTATGGGACTTACTAATACTGTTTTGTCTCAAAATCCATGGTTGAATCAAACGAAGGGTTGGAATGATGCTTCTGGTAATGCAGGAACTTATGATTTTCAAGAATAAATGATTATAAGATTAAAGAAATGCTTGATTAATTTCAGGCATTTCTTTTTATAGCTAACAAATTTTAATCTAATTAATAGCAATTCTAACCCAATTTTTTTATTAATTAAGAATAATTTTAAGATGAACAAATTAAATTTTTTATTGGCTTTTTTGGTTTTGGGAAGCAGTGTAAATTGTTTTGCACAATACCCAAAAATATCTCCTGAAGTTCAGGCGAAAGAAAATGCGATTAAGGCAGAAGCTGAAAAGCTTTCTAATGAGGCTTGGGAAAAAGCTAAAGTTATTGTTGAACAAGAAGCGAAACAGGGTAAGCCTTTTGTTCCTTGGGCATCCAGACCAACTGATTTACCACAAGCTTCCATTCCTGCTTTTCCAGGTGCTGAAGGAGGAGGAATGTATAGTTTTGGTGGACATGGAGGTAAAGTTTATACCATAACTAGTCTGGAAGACAGAGGACCAGGTACTTTACGTGAGGCTTTGGAACAAGGTGGAGCTAGAATCATTGTTTTTAATGTTTCGGGAATCATCAGATTAAAAAGTCCATTAATTGTTCGTGCTCCTTATGTCACTATTGCAGGACAAACTGCTCCTGGTGATGGAATTTGTGTAGCTGGTGAGACCATTTGGGTTAATACACATGATGTGGTTATACGTCACATGCGTTTCCGTAGAGGAGAAACTTTTGTAGGTCGTCGTGATGATGCTATTGGAGGAAATCCGGTAGGAAATGTTATTATCGATCACGTTTCTGCTACTTGGGGATTAGATGAGAATATGTCATTTTACCGTCATATGTATGATGATGAAACAGGTATTGCAGAGAAGAAATTTGGAATTGTAAATGTTACCATTCAAAACAGTTTATTTGCTGAAGGACTGGATACTTACAACCATGCTTTTGGTAGTACTTTAGGTGGAGAAAATTGTTCTTTTGTAAGAAACTTATGGTCTTCTAATACAGGTAGAAATCCATCTATTGGTTGGAATGGTATTTTTAATTTTGCCAATAACGTAATCTTTAATTGGGTAAATCGTTCTATTGACGGTGGAGATTATACAGCTCAATACAATATCATCAACAATTATTTCAAACCAGGTCCGGCAACTAATAAGGATGAGCCTATTAGCTACAGAATCTTAAAACCGGAATCAGGTAGAAGTAAATTAGCATACATGGTTTTTGGTAGAGCTTATGTAAACGGAAACGTGGTTGAAGGAAACGAAAAAGTTTCTAAAGATAACTGGGATGGTGGAGTACAAATGGAAAACAAAAAAGGAGAGCCAATGAGTTTTCAGGAAGCTTCTACTTATTTTGCTAAAATGCGTTTTGACAAACCATTCCCAATGCCTTGGTTGAAAAAGTTTATGACTGCTAATGAAACTTATGATTATGTTCTTAAAAATGCGGGAGCTACTTTACCATTAAGAGACCCTGTAGATACCCGTATCTTAAGAGTTGTAAAAACAGGTGTTCCGGAATATGCTAAAGGTTTAGAGAAGAAAACTTTTTATCAATTTGAGCACCGTCGTTTGCCGATGGATTCTTATAAATTAGGAATTATTACCGATATTTCTCAAGTAGGTGGTTACCCGGAATACAAAGGAAAAGCTTATGCTGATACTGATAAAGATGGTATGCCAGATGCTTGGGAGAAAAAACACGGATTGAATCCTAAGGATGCTTCTGATGCAAATGGAGATTTAAATGGTGATGGTTATACAAATATCGAAAAGTATATTAATGGCATAGATCCTACCAAAAAAGTGGATTGGAAAAACTTGGATAATAATGAAGATACTTTAGCTAAAATCGAACAAGGATTGGCTGAATATAAGAAGTAAATCGATGTTTTTTGGTATAATTCTTGCCTAATCTGTCACAGATTGAGCAAGAATTTTGCTTTATAATACTTAAGTTTTTAAAAAGAAAAGATATGAAAATGTACAAAAAATTAGTTGCAATTGCCTTATTGGTTTTTTTAGGTTCAAATGTAGTTTTGGCACAATCAGGAAATGATGCTGAATATGTGAAAGTAACCAATGAAAGAGCACAAAAAATAGTTGATGTTTTAAAACTACAATCACAAGCAGATCAATTAGCTGTTAGAGATATTATTGCCGAGCAATACAGATCATTGAGTAAAATTCAAGAAGCTCGTGATGCGAAGATTGCTGAAGTCAAAAAAAGTGTTACTGATAAGGAGCAACAGCAAAAAGAAGTAGACAAATTAAATAATGGTACCGATAAAAAAATTATGTCGTTACATAAATCCTATCTGAAAAAACTAAGCAAAAAACTAAATAACAGTCAAATTGTTCAGGTAAAAGACGGGATGACTTATGGGGTGTTGCCTATTACAGTATTGGGTTACAATGATATGTTGCCAAATTTGACTAATGAACAAAAAAAATACATCTATGACGCACTTGTAGAAGCAAGAGAACACGCTATGGATGGAGGTTCTTCAAAAGAAAAACACGCTTGGTTTGGAAAATACAAAGGAAGAATCAACAACTATCTTTCTAAGCAAGGATATGATTTGAATAAAGAAAGTACGGATTGGCATAAAAGGCTAGAAGAAAGAGAAAAAAACAAAAAATAATTCATTCTTAACACCCTCAAAAAATGAAGTACAATTTAAATTCGCTGTTCAACTTAGGTTTATTCCTATTTAGTTGTTCGGTTATGCACGCCCAATATCCTGAAATTCCAAAAGAAGTTCAAGATAAAACAGATGCTATTCTAAAGCAAGAAGAAGAAAGATTAGCTAAAATTTGGACTGATAACGAACAGGTCATCAAATCAGAAACGCTACTAGGTCGTCCGTATTTGCCTTGGGCATCCTATCCAAAAGATTTTGTTCACGCAAGCATTCCTGCCTTTCCCGGAGCCGAAGGTGGTGGAGAGTTTACTCCTGGTGGTAGAGGAGGAAAAGTATTTGTTGTAAGCAGTTTAGAAGATAGCGGGCCGGGAACTTTTAGAGAAGCCTGTGAGGCGGTAGGAGCAAGAATTATTGTTTTTAACGTTTCAGGAATTATCAAATTAAAAAAACGCATCAGTATGCGGGCACCTTATGTTACCATTGCGGGTCAAACGGCTCCTGGTGACGGTATTTGTATTGCCGGAGAAACTTTAGAAGTGGATACTCATGATGTGATTATAAGACACATGCGTTTTAGAAGAGGAGCTACCGATGTAAGTCGAAGAGACGATGCACTTGGTGGAAATGTAATTGGAAACGTAATTGTGGATCACTGTTCGGTGAGTTGGGGATTAGACGAGAATATTTCGTTGTACCGCCACCAATTTCAAGCGAATCCTAAATCAAAATTAGAAAAATTGCCAGCTTGTAATATTACGATTCAAAACACGATTTCTTCAGAAGGTTTAGATACTTACAATCATGCTTTTGGAAGTACAATTGGAGGTTTAAACAGTACTTTTATGCGTAACCTTTGGGCGGATAATATTTCTAGAAACTGTTCTATCGGAATGTATGGCGATTTTAATTTTGTGAATAATGTGGTTTTCAATTGGTGGAATCGTTCACTTGATGGAGGCGATTATCGTTCGATGTTTAATATCATCAATAACTATTTCAAACCAGGCCCTATTACTCCTAAAGGAGAGCCTATTCAATACAGAATCTTAAAACCAGAATCGGGTGGTATGGAACCTAAAACTTTTGGAAGAGCTTATGTAAATGGGAATTTTATTTACGGTGTTCCCGAAGTAACTAAAGACAACTGGAATGGTGGAGTTCAATTAGAAAATCTTAATTTAGAGCAAGCTAAAGATAAGTTGGCTATGATTAAACAAAATCAAGCTTTTCCAATGCCAAAAATTACCATTATGAGTGCCGAAGCAGCTTATGAGTATGTTTTGAATAATGTTGGTGCCACTTTCCCAAAAAGAGATGCGGTTGATGAGCGTATTATCAAACAGGTTAGAACTGGGAAAATTGAGGTAAAAGACGGTTTAGAAAATACCATTGGAAAAGAATTTATTAAAAGAAGATTGCCTGCTGATTCTTATAAAAAAGGAATTATTACTAGTCCGGAACAAGTAGGAGGTTATCCGGTGTATAAAGGAAAAGCCTATAAAGATTCAGATAATGATGGTATTCCAGATGCCTGGGAAATAAAATACGGTTTGAATCCTAAAGATGCTTCAGATGCAAAAGGTGATTTAAACGGAGATGGTTATAACAATATCGAAAAATATATCAACGGAATTGATCCTACTAAAAAAGTAGATTGGACTAATCCGGAGAATAATAAAGATACTCTTTTAAGTCTTACAGCTGGTTTGCTACAATAGTTTTGATTTAATATTAAAAATGATCTTTTGGGTCTTTATATATGAAAAACAAATATCCATATTTGAGTAAAATAAAGAATTGTTTTAACAACACAATCAACAAGTGTCTTCGTATGGAGACACTTTTGTTGTTGTTTTTAGTAGGCTCTTTAAATGCTCAAAATAACTTTCCTACCATTGCTAAAGATAAGGCTGGAAAAATAATTAGAACTAAAGATAACTCAGGAAATGAAATCCCGGATTTCTCATTTGCAGGCTATCGCGCTGGCGAATTTGCTGTTCCAGATGTTGCAGTAAAAGCATTTGTACCAAATATTTCAGCAGATGCTACGGCTACAATTCAGGCAGCGATAGATTACGTTGCGACACTCAAAGCGGATGCTAATGGTTTTAGAGGAGCAGTACTTTTAGACAAAGGAACTTATAAGGTTTCGGGAGTAATTAGTATGAAGGTGAGCGGAATTGTTCTAAGAGGAAGCGGAGCTGGAAATAACGGAACAATTATACTGGGAACAGGAACTAATAGAGAAGCAATTGTTACTATTTCGGGAACAGACAATCGTGTTTTGAAAGATAAATTTCAATTAACCGATGCGTATACGCCATTAGGAAGCACCACAATTTCATTAAAAAATAGTGCTACTATTAAAAAAGGCGATCATATTTTAATCAATACTCCTATTACCCAAAATTGGATTGATAGTTTGGAATTGAAAGATTATGGCGGAGAAACGGGATGGATAGGTTGGAAAAAAGATGATTTTGTAATTCGTGCCGATAGAGAAGTGACTCAGGTACAGAATAACAAAATCACTATTGACGCTCCATTGACGAATGCTTTGAGCGAAAAATTAGCCCCATCGGAAGTAGTGGTTTATAATTGGTTGGGTCGAATTAATAGTATTGGAGTCGAAAATTTGACTTTAAAATCGGAGTTTGATACTACAAATCCAAAAGACGAACAGCATAGATGGCATGGCGTTTCGATTCAAAATGCCGAAGATGTTTGGGTTAGACAAGTTAATTTTGAACAGTTTGCCGGTGGTGCAGTTTCGATTTTGAAATCGGCCAAAAGAATTACCGTTGAAGATTGTATGTCTATAAATCCGGTTTCGGAAATTGCCGCTTTTAGAAGAAATACTTTTTATACTGAAGGACAACAAACCTTGTTTCAACGTTGCTATTCCGAATATGGTTATAATGATTTTGCTGTTGGCGGTTATGCTACAGCAGGGCCAAATGTCTTTTTACAATGTCAATCTTATTTGCCTTATAGTTTTAGTGGTTCCATTGGAAGCTGGGCTACAGGAATGCTTTTTGACGTAGTTTTAATTGATGGAAATGCGTTAAGTTTTAAAAATTTAGGACAAGATGGTCGCGGAATTGGTTGGAATGCAGCCAATAGTGTGATCTGGGAAACATCGGCATCTAAAATAGATAATTTTAGTCCGCCTACGGCCGATAACTGGGTTTTTGGAGTTTGGGCACAATGGGCAGGAAACGGACATTGGAATGATGTAAATAGTCATATTAATCCAAGAAGTTTATATTATGCTTTGCTTGAACAACGTCTTGGCAAATTGCCAATGCAAGCTCAAATTTTAGATTTAGGGACAGAACCTTCTTCGAGTCCAACAATGGCACAAGCAGCAGCTTTAACGGCTGAATCATTCAAGAAACAAACGACCTTGAAACAATGGATTGCCGAGGCTGCAACTCGAAACCCAATTGCCAGTAATTCATCAAAAGCAAAAGTGATTAATGAAGTAAAGGCAGAATCCAAATCGACTGAAGCAGTTTCAGGAAAAATCACAATTAAAAACGGACTTTTAATTAGCGATAAAGGATTGCTTTCGGGCGAGACTACTGATGTGTCATGGTGGAGAGGAAGTTTACGTGATTCGGATGTTTCTAAAGCAAAACCACATATTAGCCGTTTTGTGCCGGGACATTATGGATTGGGTTATACTGATAATTTATCCGAAACAGTTCAGTTTTTAGTTGATAATAACAAAGTGGCTTTGGATCATAATTATGGTTTATGGTACGAACAACGTATGGCCGATCACGAACGCATTCGCAGAATGGATGCTGATGTTTGGGCTCCTTTTTATGAACAACCATTTGATAGAACTGGCCAAGGTACGGCTTGGGATCATTTAAGCAAATACGATTTAACAAGATTCAATACCTGGTATTGGGATCGTTTGAAAACATTTGCTCAACTTGCCGCTCAACAGGATAAAATATTGATGAACGAACAATATTTTCAACATAATATTTTAGAAGCAGGAGCGCACTGGGCAAGTTCTCCTTGGCGACCAGCCAATAATATCAATAATACAGGGCTTCCTGAACCACCGCCTTATATGGGGGATAAAAGAATCTTTATTGCCGAACAATTTTATGATATTAAAAATGAGAATATCAAGAAATTACATCAGGGTTTTATCGAAAAAAGTTTAGAGAACTTTAAAGATAATGCCAATGTATTGCAACTTACAAGTGCCGAATATACAGGGCCGTTGACGTTCATGCAATTTTGGTTAGACGTTACAGCTAATTACAAAAAAGCACATCAAAACGAATCGAAGATAGCTTTAAGTGCTACTAAAGATGTGCAAGATGCCATTTTAAATGATGCCACCAGAGCTGCTGTAGTTGATGTAATTGATATCAGATATTGGTATTACAAAGAAGACGGAAGCTTGTATGCTCCTGAAGGAGGTAAAAATTTAGCACCAAGACAACACGCCAGACAAATTAAGGTAGGAAAAGAAACCGATGAAGAAGTGTATAGAGCGGTTCGCGAATACCGAGATAAATACGCTGACAAAGCTGTTATTTATAATACTCCTGCAGCAAATCGATTTGGTTGGTCTGTTTTAATGGCCGGAGGTTCTTTGCCGGCAATTCCTAAGGTTGCAGTTTCAGGTTTTTATGAGTCATTGGCAAACATGAAAACAACTCAAGGGGAGAATTACAACAGTGCTATTTGGACTTTAAAAGAGGATGGAAAAGCCTATCTTTTTTATCTGTTAAAAGCGAATAAAGTGACTGTTGATTTATCACAATATAATGGTGCTTTTGAAGTGTATTGGATTAATGCTGAAAATGGAAATGTTATTTCTAAAGAAACAATTCAAGGAAAAACAGCATACACTTTGGCAGCTCCAGCAGCAAAAGAAAATAAAATAGTAGCATATATAAAAAAGAAATAAAATGAAATCGCCACTAATAACAAGTTTGCGTAAGCAAACACCATAGATTAAAAAGGCGATACCATATGTTACCTCTAAAAAATAAAATTTAAACTTATGAAAATAGCTAAGACAATTGGTAGAATAATTACTCTTGTAGGATTGAGCTTTGTGACTATTTCTGGTCAGGGTCAGAACACTGCGAAGCCTTTGCAAAAACTCCAAATTTCCTCAAACAAACACTATTTTCAAACCGAGGATGGGAAACCTTTTTTCTGGTTGGGAGATACGGGTTGGTTAACTTTTGGGAAGTTGAGCCGTGAAGAGATGAATACTTATTTTCAGGATAGAAAAGCAAAAGGTTACAATGTTATTCAGGTAATGGTGTTGCATAATATAACAGCCAAGAATGTTTATGGTGATGCGGCACTGATTGATGCGGATGTATCTAAACCATTAACTACTTCTGGAAATAATTTTAATAATCCGGCTGAATATGATTTTTGGGATCATGTAGATTATGCTCTGGATGTAGCGCAAAAAAACGGAATTTACCTGGCTATGGTACCGGTTTGGGGAACTAATATTAGTAGTAAAGACAGTAAAGTAACTAAAGCTCAGGTTGAAAAATACGCTAAATTTTTAGCCGAAAGATTTAAAAACAGAACCAATGTAATCTGGTTGAATGGTGGAGACACTTATGGAGATAAATTCACGGATATCTGGAATACCATTGGAAGTACTTTAAAGACTAATAATCCAAAACAATTAGTGACTTTTCACCCATTTGGACGTACGGATTCATCTGAAAATTATCATAATGCAAGTTGGTTGGATTTTAATATGTTTCAATCAGGACATAGAAGATATGATCAGGATACTTTGCCAAATTCTTTCAAAGAAGACAATTACAAATTTGTATTGAGAGATTTTGCTTTAAAACCTACTAAGCCAACATTAGACGGAGAACCTTCTTATGAAGGAATTCCTCATGGTTTACATGATACTTTGCAACCAAAATGGAAAGATCAGGATTTGAGAAGATATGCTTATTGGTCAGTTTTTGCAGGAGGTGCCGGTTTTACTTATGGAAATAATGCCGTAATGCAAATGTATCATAAAGGTGAAAAGAAAGGAGCTTATGGAAACAAAGCAATCTGGAGTGACGAGCTGAATGCTCCGGGAGCAGGCCAAATGCAATATGTAAAAAAATTAATCCTGAAACGCAATTATTTTAGTCGTGTTCCAGACGAATCCATAGTTGCTAATCAAGGTGCAAAGTATGATTATTTAGCTGCTACAAGAGGAGCCGATTATGTTTTAGTTTATACGTATAACGGAAAAACCATGTCGTTGAATATGGGGAAAATTAAAGGAGCAAAAGTAAAGGCTGCCTGGTTCAATCCTAGAAATGGAGTAGAGAAAACTATAGGAGAATTTAAAAATACAGCTGTTTTACAATTTGATCCTCCAGGTGAAAAAGTGGATGGAAATGACTGGGTTTTAGTTTTAACATCAAAATAATTGAAGATGAATTTTATGAAAAAATATTTAGTACTTAGTTTAATTTTTTTGTTGGCTTTGACCACCGCCAATGCCAAAAATGAAGGTTGGATTAATATTCTAGATGCAGGTGGAAACAATAAAGGAATCTTGTGTACTACAGCCATTCAAAAAGCTATTGATAAAGCATCAACTAATGGAGGAGGAACGATTTTTTTTCCTACAGGAAATTATTTAACTGGTGCTTTGAAATTAAAAAGCAACATTACGATTTATGTGGATGCAGGGGCAGTTTTGAAATTTTCTGAGAATTTCGATGATTATTTGCCTTATGTAGAAATGCGTTATGAGGGAATCATGATGAAAACTTTTTCACCATTATTCTACGCTAAAGATGCCGAGAATATTACTATCAAAGGAAGAGGCGTTATCGACGGTCAGGGAAAAGCCTGGTGGAATGAAGTGTATCGTATTGAAACAGCCAAAGGGCCGATACCACAAACGAAGTATCAAACCTTGTGGGAAGAGCAAAACAAGGGAATTAAGTATGAGGCTTACTACAAAAGAACTATTGACAAAAAGTTTTTCAGACCTTCTTTTTTCCAGGTACTTAATTGTAAGAACATTTTAATCGAAGGAGTTACTTTTCAAAATTCTCCTTTCTGGACGATAAACCCGGAGTTTTGTGAGAACATAACCATTACGGGAATTACAATTAATAATCCGCATTCACCTAATACTGACGGAATCAATCCTTCGTCTTGCAAAAATGTACACATTTCGAATTGTCACATTAGCGTAGGCGACGATTGTATTACAATCAAATCAGGAAGAGACGAAGACGGTCGTAAGTATAACGTAGCAACAGAGAACGTAACGATTACTAATTGTACGATGTTGAGTGGTCACGGTGGTGTTGTTATTGGAAGCGAAATGTCGGGTGGAATCAAAAAAATTACGATTTCAAATTGTGTTTTTGACGGTACAGACAGAGGAATCCGATTGAAATCGGCTCGTGGTCGTGGAGGTGTTGTCGAAGACATTCGCATAGACAATATCGTGATGAAAAATATTAAAGAAGAGGCTGTTATCTTGGATTTGTTTTATGATAAATCGAGCAAAGAAGAGCCGGTTTCAGAGCGAACGCCAATTTTTAGAAACATTCACATCAGTAATTTAACAGGAACAGAGGTTAAGAAAGCAGGAACTATTTATGGAATTTCTGAGATGCCAGTTCAAAACATTTCTTTTTCGAATATCAACATTCAGTCTGTAGAAGGATTTACATTGAATACTGCTGATAATATAGAGTTTCACGATGCAAAAATTACAACGACCATCGGTGCTTCTTTCAAAATCGAAAATTCAACTAATTTGATTTTAGACAATGTGGCTACGATGAAACCAGTTGCAAATACACCATTGATTAAATTGACGGATGTTTCAAACATGATGATTAATAATAATTTTCCAATGTTTGCTACCGATGTTTTCCTGGATGCTGATGGTGCTAAAACCAAAGGGATTTACTTAAAGAATAACGTTTTTAACAATGTGAAAAAAGTAGTAAACAAAGGAGCAGCATTAAACGCCGCAGCCGTTGTTGAATAATAGAATCCCCACCCCAACCCTCCCCAAAGGGGAGGGGGACGTTGCTTGAGAATTGGGATGAATTAGAAATTAAAAAAAAATATTTATAAACTAAATTCAGTTTTGGTTATTTAAGTACTGGAGATAATGAAAAACATAATGATATATAATAAAGCACATTGTAATAAACAGGTCTCGACTCCCTCCCCTTTGGGGAGGGTTGGGGTGGGGATTTTATTGTTTTTCACTTTATTTAGTTGTTCTAATTCAAAACAAGCTTACCTGTTCACTTCGTTTAGAGAACCGGCTACTGATGGATTGTATTTGGCTTCCAGTGAAGACGGTTACCATTGGAAAGATTTGGGCGGGCCTTACTTAAAACCGGAAGCAGGAAAGAGTAAAATCATGAGAGATCCTTCTATCGTAAAGGGGAAAAATGATGTGTATCACACGGTTTGGACAACCGATTGGAAAGGCGGGGACGGTTTTGGTTATGCCAGTTCTAAAGATTTAATACATTGGTCAGAACAGCAGTACATTCATGTGATGAAGAATGAGCCTGAGGTTGTCAATGTCTGGGCTCCCGAAATTTTTTATGATGATGAACAAGATAGGTATATTATCATATGGGCTTCTACTATTCCGTTTCGATATGCAAAAGGACAGGAAGAAGAGAAAAACAATCACCGAATGTATTATGTAACGACTAAGGATTTTAAAACATTTTCGGATACCAAATTGTTTTTCGAACCTGGTTTTTCTGTCATTGATTGTGTGATTCTAAAAAGAGCCAAAAACGATTATGTATTGGTTTTAAAAGACAACACCAGACCGATGCGAAATATAAAAGTGGCTTTTGGAAAAACACCATTGGGGCCTTTCGAAAATATCTCTGAGCCGTTTACAGCCTATCTTTCAGAAGGGCCTACAGTTTTAAAGAAAGATAACGACTGGTTGATTTATTACGACAATTACGGAGCAAAAAATTACAAAGCCGCTAAGACTTCTGATTTTAAAAATTTTGAAGATGTGTCTTCTCAAATTCAACTTCCGGAAGGACATAAACACGGAACGATTACAACGATTTCAAAGAAAACTTTGAGAAAGTTGATTGAAAAAAAATAATGGATTTATTAACCCTATCAGGGTTCAAACCCTGATAGGGTTGGCTAATCTAAAATAACTAAGATTATGATTCTATTTCAAAACATAAAAAGCAATATTGCAACTGCAACAACAATTCTGTTGACTTGCGGAGCGATTCATTCTGTCGTTGCACAAAATGATACGGTAAAATATGTTGGAAAAACACTTTCTAATGTTGATTATCACCATGGTCAATTGAGTCCTGCTGTTGGTGTTCATGCCACTCAAATTATGCGTGCCAGCCGTGAACATCCTGAAAAAGCAGATGGTTTTGGTTGGACATACAATCACCAGCCTACTATGGCGTACTGGAATAATAGCTTTTATCTTCAGTATTTGAGTGATCCTTCGGGGGAACATATTCCGCCAAGTCAAACTCTAATAATGACTTCTAAAGACGGAGTAACCTGGACAATGCCTAAAGTAATTTTTCCTATTTACCGCATTCCTGATGGATGGAAAAAAGAAGGTGTTGAAGGAGTGGCTAAAAATCTCGATGCAATCATGCACCAACGTATGGGGTTTTATACCTCAAAAGAGAAACGTCTTTTTGCCTTGGCTTATTACGGAATTGCGATGGATGAAAAAGACGATCCAAATGACGGAAAAGGAATTGGACGTGTGATTCGTGAAATTAAAAAAGACGGGACTTATGGGCCTGTTTACTTTATCAGATATAATAAATCTTGGGATAAATCAAAATCAGCCTTTCCATTTTATACTCAGGCAAAAGACAAAGGATTAAAAAAAGCCTGCGAAGAAATTCTTTCAGAACCTTTGGTTTTACAACAATGGGTGGAAGAAGCTGATCGCGATGACGAATTAATTCCGTTACAAAAACCATATAAGGCCTTTAGTTATTATCATTTAGCAAACGGAAATGTGGTGGGTTTATGGAAACACGCCTTAACTTCTATTAGTAAAGATGGAGGGAAAACCTGGGAATACAATCCATTGAGAGCACCAGGTTTTGTAAACAGCAATGCTAAAATTTGGGGACAAAAAACATCTGATAACCGTTATGCAACCGTGTATAATCCATCCGAATACCGTTGGCCATTGGCAATTTCGACCTCTAATGATGGTTTGAATTATACTGATTTATTATTGGTTCACGGCGAAATTAGTCCAATGCGTTACGGAGGAAATTATAAATCTGTGGGGCCGCAATACGTTCGTGGTATTACCGAGAAAGACGGAACTCCGCCAGATGGAAAAATTTGGATAGGCTACAGTATGAATAAGGAAGATATTTGGGTGGCTTCCATTCCGGTTCCGGTAACTTCGGTTGTAACAGAAAATGCAAATGACGTTTTCAATAATTTGCCGAATGGCGAGGAATTAAAAATGTGGAATACGTATGATTTGGCTTGGGCTTCCGCCAAAATTGAAAAGAAGGAAGATGGTAAAAAATGGCTGACTCTAAGAGATCATGATTTATTTGATTATTCCCGTGCCGAACGTGTGATTCCTTTTGCTGAAAAAGTAGAAGCAACATTTACAGTAAAACCGGAACAAAATAACCATGGTTTATTACAAATTGAATTCCAAAACAAACAAGGACTTCCTTCTGTTCGATTGGTTTTTGATTCAGATGGAGTTTTAAAAACAAAAAATGGTGCCCGTTTTAGTGGAATAACCAAATATGAAGCCGGAAAAGAATATACCATTACGGTAAAATTAGATGTTACTTCTCGTTCGTATACCGTAAAAGTGAATGATGAAAAAGAATCAGGTGCAAAAATATTATATGCTCCGGCAGACGGTATTTCCCGCATTATGTTTAGAACCGGAGAACAACGTTATACTCCAAATCCTGATACGGCTCCTGATGTAGAAGATTATGATGATTTAAAAAATACGGGTATGGAAATCCCGGAAGCCGTGTTTAATATTAAATCATTGATTACTAAAAAATTATAGAACTCAGATGAAACGGATTCGCTATCGCGAAGACGCAGATTGATACGGATTTTTCTAATTCAGGATTTTAAAAATCCGTTTTTATCCGTGCTTTTACAAAGTAAATCAGTGGAATCCCTGTGTTTATCTCAACAATAAGAAATGAAGAATTTAAAAAACATAGTATTTTTCCTTTGTCTATTAGTGACTTTTAGCTCTAATGGACAAACTGCTGTTAGCCATCTAACATGCAATAGCGCTACAAATCCTTTGGCGATACCTGTACAAAAGCCTGTTTTTAGTTGGCAAATCAATTCTAAAGATTTTAATGTTTCTCAAAAGGCTTATCAGTTATTAGTAGCTTCGTCAAAAGAAAAATTAAATCACAACGAAGGAGATGTTTGGGATAGCGGAAAAGTAATTTCTGGAGTAAGTCAGGAAGTGCGTTATAATGGCAAAGTTTTAAAAAGCGAAACCAAATACTTTTGGAAAGTAAGAGTTTGGTCGAATGAAAAAACAGCTTCTAAATGGAGTGAAATTGCTTATTTTAGAACGGAACCTTCGGATTTGAATCCAACTTGGATTGGTGCCATTACAAAGGCCGATAGTCATTTGCCGGAAGGTCGAAATTATCATGCTGTTACTTTCAAAAAAGAAAAGAAACAAGCCATTATTGATGCCAGTGATTCTTTGTCCCGAAGAAGTATTCAATTGCGTAAATCATTTGCTGTTTCGAAAAAAATAAAAGAAGCCGTGGTGTATGTTTCCGGATTGGGACATTATGAATTGACGCTGAATGGAAAAAAAGTAGGTAATAGTGTGTTTGCTCCTTTGTGGACGGATTATGATAAGACAGTTTACTACAATACCTATGAAATCAATGCGAATGAATTGCTGAAAGGTGAGAATGTAATCGGGGTTTTACTGGGTAACGGAATGTATAATATGCTTGCCGAAAGGTATGCGAAATTCTTTGTGAGTTTTGGTCCTCCAACCTTATTCTTGAAGATGAAAGTGGTTTACGAAGACGGTTCGGAACAAATTATAAAAACCGATAAAAGCTGGAAATATTCTAAAAGCCCGATAACCTTCAACAGTATTTTTGGAGGCGAAGATTACAATGCCAATCTGGAGCAGAAAGGCTGGAATAAGACTGGTTTTAATGACAATGATTGGAAAGCGGTTGTTGTTCAGGAAGCGCCAAAAGGTGTTTTAAGAGCCCAACAAACGACTCCAATACAAATTGAAGAGCAATTTGGCGTTAAAGCCGTAACTGAACCAAAAGCTGGAGTTCGTGTTTTTAATATGGGGCAAAATTTATCCGGTTTTCCAACAATTAAAGTAAAAGGAAAAAAAGGGCAAACAATACGCATTTGGGTTGGTGAAGGATTGAATGACGATGGAACCGTTGGTCAGGGAAGATCCGGAAAACCCTATTATTTTGATTATATTTTAAAAGGTGAAGGTGTAGAAGAATGGCAGCCAAGATTTAGCTATTACGGTTATCAATACATGCAAATTGAAGGCGTGAATTATAAAGAAACAAAGGATTTTTCACTCCCAACAATTGTAGATTTAAAATCTAATTTTATTTACAACTCGGCTGGAACAGCGGGAAGTTTTACTTCTTCGAATGAAATTTTCAATAAGTCACACGAATTGATTAATAATGCCATTAAGAGTAATTTTCAATCTGTGTTGACCGATTGTCCGCACCGTGAAAAACTAGGTTGGCTTGAAGAATCGCATTTAAACGGTCCGGGATTAATTTACAATTACAACTTGAAAAATTATATTCCGTCCATCATGCAAAACATTGCCGATGCACAGCGTGAAAACGGAATGATTCCTACTATTGCACCTGAATATGTGGTTTTTGGTGGTGATTTTACTGATTCTCCTGAATGGGGCGTTGCAGGTGTAATTTTGCCTTGGATGTATTATGAATATTATGGCGATGATTCTTTATTGAAAGAATACTATCCTGTGATGAAAAGATATGTGGATTACCTGACTTCAAAGGCAGACAAAGGCATTGTTTCTTATGGATTAGGCGATTGGTATGATTACGGAGAACATGCGGCGGGTTATTCTAAAAATAGTCCGATAGCACTTTCCGCTACATCACATTATTATTTTGGAATCGATTTGCTGGCTAAGGCTGCGAAGCTATTAAATAAGAAAGAAGATGCAGTTATTTATAAGAATTTAGCAATAAGTGTAAAAAAATCATTTAATGGCAAGTTCTTTGATACAAAGACGAAACAATATGGCACAGGAAGTCAGTTTAGCAATGCCGTTCCGTTGTTTTTAAACATGGTGGCTCCAGAAGATAAGCAGACAGTTTTAGACAATTTGGTTAACGATATCAAAGCCAGAAATTATCGATTGACCACTGGCGATGTCGGGAATCGTTATCTGTTTCAGGTTTTAGCTGATAATGGACTGAATGAGGTAATGTACAAAATGCACAATCATTATGATGCGCCGGGTTATGGTTTCCAAATTAAATTTGGCTTGACCACCTTAACCGAGCAATGGGATCCGAGAAAAGGAAACTCTTGGAATCATTTTATGATGGGGCAAATTGAGGAATGGTTTTATGAAAGTTTAGTAGGGATTGTTCCTGACAAAACGAATCCAGGATTCAAGCATTTTTTCTTGCAACCGGAAATTGTTGGCGATATGACTTTTGTTAAGGGAAGTTACAATTCGGTTTTTGGGGAAATTGCATCGGAGTGGGAGAAAAAAGAGGGTAAAGTATCTTTTAAATTTACGATTCCTGCAAATACCACGGCTACTGTAAAATTGCCGGTAAAAAAGAATGCAGTTATCAAAGTAAATGGTAAAATACTAAGCGATTCTAAAACGGTTCTGAAAGTTTTAACCAATGAAGAAAAAGCTTCATTTGTTTTAGGTTCAGGAATGTATGTTATAGAATGTGCTTTGTAAATGAAAATAAAATGATAAATTTAAGGATGAAAAGGAATAAAATGAAGAAGTTGTTTATTGTGGTATTGCTATTTTTGTTGCTGCCAAAGGTAGAAGCACAAACATCGGATGATAATTATAAAGAACCGATAGTAAAGGCTATAAAAACAATAGAATCCATTTTTAAAGTAACCATCAACGACAAAGATGGTTTGCTAAAAGGTAAGGAACTGGATTATGCCGAATGGAGAATTCGTCAGGGCAATTTAGACGTTTCATTGACAGCCATTTTAGCACCATTTGATCTTACTTTTTTTAAAGAAAACGATTCGACTTATGCTATTCGAAAATTTGAATATGCCAGAAGATCGGCTAATATTGGTAAGGAACGTTTAGAATTTTTAGCCGATTTGTATCCCAATTTAAAAGCTTGGGAAACCAGAAAGGCCGATTTGAAAAAATGCATCATTAGTTCTATTGGTCTAGACAAAGCACCGCCTATGCCAAAGGGAACACCAATTCTAACTCCAAAAAGAATCTATAAAGATTACAGTGTGGAGAATATTGGTTTAGAAATTATACCGGGTGTTTATGTTACGGGTTCTATTTACAAACCCTATCCTTTAAAAGGAAAAGCGGCAGTGGTGATTACACCTAATGGACATTTTGGTGATGGAAGATATAGAAAAGACCAGCAACTGCGTTGTGCTATTTTGGCAAAAATGGGAGCGGTTGTAGTAGATTTTGACTTGTTTGCCTGGGGCGAATCTACTTTACAATTTGAATCGACTTTGCATAGAAATAGTATTGCTCAAACCATTCAGGTTTTAAGTGCAGAACGATTGTTAGATTATTTGGCAACACAAAAATATGCCGACATGAACCGGGTAGGAGCTACTGGTGGTTCAGGAGGTGGTTCTCAAACGATGTTTTTGGCAGCGATTGATGACAGAATAAAAGTTTCAGTTCCGGTGGTTATGACTTCTTCTCATTTTGTAGGTGGTTGTCCTTGTGAAAGTGGTCGCGGTTTACACCTTTGTGGAAACGGAACCAATAATGCCGAAATTGCAGCAATGGCGGCTCCCAAACCACAGTTGATTGTTTCCGATGGTGGCGATTGGACGGCTACAGTGCCGGAATTAGAGTTTCCATTTATTCAAAAAGCCTATGGTTTGTATGGAAAACAGGGTTTGGTTGAAAATGCACATTTTCCTAAAGAAGGACACAATTATGGAGAATCAAAACGCATGGCGATGTATCCTTTTATGGCAAAATATTTAGGTTTGGACATTAGCAAAGTAAAAAACAGCAAAGGAGAAATAGACGAATCGACTTGTGTAATCGAACCAACAGAAAAGCTATTGGTTTTTGGTACTAAAGGCGAAAAGTTACCGGCAAACGCATTAAAAGATATTAATCAGTTATATGCCCTTTTTGGCGAAAAAAACGAAAAAGTATATGAAGTTAAGAAATAATATAGCGAGAATTTTATTTGGATTATCGACTTTTTTGGTAACGATAACAATTCAAGCACAATCAAAATCGGATTTAAAGTTGTGGTACGATAAACCCGCTGCAATCTGGAACGAAGCCCTGCCTTTGGGGAACGGACGTTTGGGTGCAATGGTTTTTGGAGATCCGTCTATCGAACGTTTACAATTAAACGAAGAAACTATTTGGGCCGGTTCTCCAAACACGAATGCGCATACCAAATCAATTGAGGCTTTGCCGGTAGTTCGAAAATTAATTTTCGAAGGGAAATTCAAAGAAGCTCAGGATTTAGCCACCCGAGATATCATGTCGCAAACTAATGATGGGATGCCGTATCAGACCTTTGGGAGTGTGTACATTTCGTTCAATGGGCATAACGATTACAAAAATTATTACCGTGATTTGGATATTGCCAATGCTACGGCTTCGGTTCAATACGAGGTAGATGGCGTTACTTATAAAAGAGAGGTTCTAACATCTTTTAGCGATCAAGTAATTGCAGTGAAATTATCGGCCAGCAAAGCCGGGAAGATTAGTTGCAACGTGATGATGAACAGCCCGATTGATAAAACCATTTCTTTTTCAGACAATAACGAAATTGTAATGACTGGCACCGGAACTAATTTTGAAGGTGTAAAAGGAAAAGTAAAATTTGAAGGTCGCCTGGCAGTTCAAAATAAAGGTGGAAAAGTAACTTCAAAAAATGGGGTTATAAGTATTAATGGGGCTGACGAAGCTACTTTGTACATTTCTATTGGAACTAATTTTGTTGATTACAAAACATTAGACGAAAATCAGGAGCAAAAATGTAAACGTTTTCTTGAAGCAGCCTTGACCAAAAACTTTGACGAAATTAAGAAAGCTCATGTGGCTTACTACCAGAAATTCTTCAACCGCGTAAGTTTAGATTTAGGTTCGAATGAAAAGATCAAAAAACCTACAGATGAGCGTATCCGTGATTTCAAAAAGGAATTTGATCCACAATTGGCAGCGATGTATTTTCAGTTTGGACGTTATTTGTTGATTTCGTCTTCACAACCGGGTGGGCAACCTGCGAATTTACAGGGAATTTGGAACGATATGGTTTCTCCGCCTTGGGACAGTAAATATACGACCAACATTAATGCCGAAATGAATTATTGGCCGTCTGAGGTTACCAATCTTTCTGAAATGCACGAGCCATTTATCCAAATGGCAAAAGAATTGAGTGTTACTGGTGCCGAAACAGCAAAAACAATGTATAATGCCCGCGGTTGGGTCTTGCATCATAATACCGATATTTGGCGCGTAACAGCTCCTGTAGATCAGGCAGCTTCGGGAATGTGGCCTACAGGTGGCGCCTGGGTTTGCCAGGATTTGTGGGAACGTTATTTGTACACCGGTGACAAAAAATACTTGACCGAAATTTATCCGGTGATGAAAGGAGCGGCGCAGTTTTTCCTTGATTTTATGGTTATGGATCCAAATACAGGTTATTTGGTCGTAGTGCCTTCTTCTTCGCCTGAAAACGCACATGCCGGTGAGGATGGAAAATCGACTATTGCTTCGGGAACAACTATGGATAACCAATTGGTTTTCGATTTGTTTACACATGTGATGGAAGCTTCGGCTTTAGTTTCGCCTGATGCTACTTTTACCAAAGAATTAGCAGCAGCTTTGGCAAAAATGCCTCCGATGAAAGTGGGAAAACACAATCAGTTACAGGAATGGCAGGAAGATTGGGACAATCCGCAAGACAATCACCGTCACGTTTCGCATTTGTACGGTTTGTTTCCAAGTAACCAAATTTCTGCTTTTAGAACACCAGAATTATTTGAAGCAGCTAAACAATCACTGATTTACAGAACCGATGAATCAACCGGTTGGTCTATGGGTTGGAAAGTAAATTTATGGGCTCGTTTGTTGGATGGAAATCATGCTTACAAATTAATCCAAGACCAATTGCACTTGGTTACTCAAGAACAACGCAAAGGCGGTGGAACGTATCCGAATATGCTAGATGCGCACCAACCATTCCAAATTGACGGTAACTTTGGATGTACTGCCGGAATTGCCGAAATGCTGATGCAATCTCAGGAAGGAGCTATTCAATTATTACCGGCCTTGCCAACGGTTTGGAAAGACGGAAATGTCAAAGGATTAGTAGCTCGCGGAGGATTTGTAATTGATATGGAATGGAAAAACAACAAAGTTTCGACTTTGAAAGTGTATTCAAAAATTGGTGGAAACTGCCGTTTGAAATTAGAAAACACTTTGAAAGCAGACAAAGGGGTTGTACTTAAAAATGCAAAAGGCAAAAATCCGAATCCGTTGTTTTATGATGTTGAGGTTAAAAAGCCAATTATTTCTAAAGAAGCGAAATTACCTAAAGTGCAATTGCCAGTTTATAATGAATATGATGTAGAAATGAAAGCAGGACAGACTTTTACTTTTTACGGGAATTAAGTTTTCTTGCAAATTTCCCCCTCCATTGGAGGGGTGCCCGTAGGGGGGGTGGGTACAAATGTTGTAAAAAAACACCCCGGCTTTCAGCCACCCCTCTTAAAAAGAGGGGAATGATAAAAGAACTTTAAAAAAATAATAATTAAAATGGTTACAGATTTTAAATACAAAATAATCGCTTTCGTAATCTTGATTGCAGCTTTCAGCAGTTGTAAATCAGGAGCGGCACATTCTAAAAAAGGAACGGCTGTTGTTTTGAAAGCGGATAATTTCAAGCATTATGTTGATTATTTCAACACGATGGAAGATGAAAATTTGAAATTTGCGATTCCGAATGATAGTGCGTGGGCCTGGATGGAAAAGAATATTCCGTTGTTTGAATGTCCGCAACAAAATTTTGAGGAGATTTATTATTTCCGTTGGTGGAGTGCGCGAAAACATATTATCAATACGCCTCAGGGTTATGGTATTACCGAGTTTTTAGTTGATCGTTCGTATGCCGATAAATACAATATGATTAGTTGTGCGCTGGGGCATCATATCAATGAGTTTCGCTGGGTTCACGATCCGCAGTATTTGGAGCAGGACGTTCATTTGTGGTTTCGGGGGAATGATGGCAAGCCGATGAAAAAGTTGAGAACCTTTAGCAGTTGGACGGCCGATGCTTTGTACAATCGCTATTTGGTGAATAAAGACGATAAATTTCTGTTGGATATGTATCCTGATTTAGTCGATGAATATGCGGCTTGGGAAGGGGATAGAAAACGAAAAGACGGATTGTTCTGGCAGTTTGACGTTAAAGACGGAATGGAAGAATCATTGAGTGGGGCAAGGAAATTTAGAAATGCAAGACCAACGATTAACAGTTATATGTATGGAAATGCAGTGGCACTTTCGAAAATCGCTGCGATGAAAGGTGATACAAAACAGCAAAATTATTTTACAGCTAAAGCGGATACACTGCAAAAATTAGTGGAAACGAAATTGTGGAATCCAAAATCAGAATTCTTTGAAACCTTTACGGAGAAAGATACTTTGGCGCAAGTTCGCGAAGCAATTGGATTTATTCCTTGGTATTTTAATTTGCCACAAAATGGCAAAGGTTTTGAAAAAGCTTGGGAACAAATTAAGGATGAAAAAGGGTTTTTGGCACCTTTTGGATTAACTACTGCCGAACGCAGAAGTCCACGTTTTAGAACACACGGAACAGGAACCTGCGAATGGGACGGTGCAATTTGGCCTTTTGCTACTTCACAAACTTTGACGGCTTTGGCGAATGTTTTGAATAATTACAATCAGAATGCAGTTGATAAAACCGATTATTTCAAACAAATGAATTTGTATGTAGAATCGCAATATTTTCACGGAAAACCATACTTAGGGGAATATTTAGATGAAACTACAGGATATTGGTTAATGGGGGAGAGAGAGAGAAGCCGTTATTACAATCACTCGACTTTTAATGATTTGATGATTACAGGATTGGTTGGATTGCGCCCAAGAGCAGATGAAAAAATTGAAGTGAATCCTTTAATTCCAGAAGGAAAATGGGATTGGTTTTGTTTAGACAATGTGTTGTATCATGGCAATATCATCACGATTCTTTGGGATAAAACAGGAGAGAAATACCATAAAGGGAAAGGATTTAAAATTTTCAAAAACGGAAAAGAAATCGCTGCTTCTGAAAAATTAGAAAAATTAGTATCGGAATAAAAATGTACCGAGCTTACGGCTCTTTTTCTTGTGCTTAGCATTATGAACTGGACTAAAGTCCAGCCTTATAAAATAATCCGAGCCGATGGCTCTAGTAAATAATGTGAGAGTTCCGTAGGAACGAGATATATTGTAGCAACGGATTTTAATCCGTTGAAAATAGAAAAAAAAACAACCTATGAAAAAGTTTTTGTTACATATTACATTCATCATTATAAGCTTGATTTCAATTTCGGCGAAAGCCCAAAATAAAATCAGCGTAACAAATCTGCAATGCGAAATGTTAAGCAATCCAGAGGGAATTGATGTGGTGAAACCCCGTTTGAGTTGGCAAATAAAGTCGGATGTGAATGATGTAAAACAAACGTCTTATCAAATATTAGTGGCTTCGACTTTAGAAAATCTAAACGCGAACAAAGCCGATTTATGGGACAGCGGAAAAGTAGCAAGCAATGAATCTGTCAATATAGTTTACAACGGAAAAAGGTTGGGAGACCGACAAAATGCGTTTTGGAAAGTAATTGTTTTTACCAATAAAGGAGAAATAAAATCTGTAGAAAATGCTCATTTCAGCCTTGGGATTTTAACTTATGCCGATTGGAAATCGACACGTTGGATTGGGTATGAAAAGTTATCGAAGGATGACAGTATCTCTCAATATTCAAAATTGTCTGCCCGTTATTTGCGAAAAGAAATCGATTTAAAAAAACAAGTTAAAAGCGCCAAGGTTTACATTATGGGAATGGGCTTGTATGAGCTGTACATTAACGGAAATAAAATTGGTGATCAGGTTTTGGCACCCGTTCCAACGGATTATACCAAAAACGTAAAATACAATGTTTTTGATGTGACTTCGCAATTGAAAGAAGGCAAAAATATGTTGGGAACGATTTTAGGAAACGGACGTTTTTTTGCGATGCGTCAGGATTACAAACCCTATAAAATCAAATCATTTGGTTTCCCGAAAATGGCTTTGCAACTGTTTGTGGAATATACTGATGGAACCAGTGAAGTAATCAGAACGGACGACACCTGGAAACTAACTACTGACGGTCCAATTTTGTCCAACAACGAATACGACGGTGAAGAATACGATGCCCGGAAGGAAATGAAAGGTTGGAACACGACCAATTTTGATGATAAAAACTGGGTAAATGCCAGATACGTTCAGGAGCCGGGCGGTTTTTACGAAGCGCAGACGTCGCCGAATATGAAAATAATGGGCGAGGTAAAACCAATTTCGATAAAAGCGACTCCAAAAGGAACTTACATTCTGGACATGGGACAGAATATGGTGGGCTGGCTGCAAATTAAAGTCAAAGGAAAAGCAGGAGGTAGAATCACGATGAAATTTGCCGAATCTTTAAAAGTAGATGGCAGTATGTACATCGAGAATCTAAGAGATGCTAAGACGACCGATGTGTACACGTTGAAAGGCGAAAATCAAGAAATTTGGGAACCACGTTTTATATTTCACGGCTTCCGATTTGTGGAAATTTCAGGTTTAAGCGGGACACCAACTTTGGCAGATTTCACAGGCAAGGTGGTGTATGATGATATCAAAACAACGGGGACTTTTGAATCTTCTGATAAGACAATGAATCAGATTTTTAAAAATGCCTATTGGGGAATTAGAGGGAATTACAAAGGGATGCCTATCGACTGTCCACAGCGAAATGAGCGTCAGCCTTGGTTGGGCGACCGAACTACGGGGGCTTATGGAGAAAGTTTTTTGTTTGACAACCAAACTTTATATGCTAAATGGCTGGACGATATTAAAAATGCACAAACCCAGGACGGAGGAATTCCTGATGTAGCGCCTGCATTCTGGCGTTATTATGGAGACAACGTGACCTGGCCGGGGACTTATATTACGGTTGCTGATATGTTGTACCATCAGTTTGATGATAAGGCGGTGATTGAAAAACATTATCCTTCGATGAAAAAATGGATGGTGTACATGGAGGAAAACTACATGGAGAATGATTTAATTGCCAAAGACAAATATGGCGATTGGTGCGTTCCGCCTGAATCATTGGAGTTGATTCATTCTTTAGACCCAAGCCGTAAAACGGATGGCGAATTAATTTCGAGTGCCTTTTATTATTATTTATTACAAAAGATGAAAACTTTTGCCCAGCTAATTCACGCTGACGCAAAAGATATTCAGTATTATGATTCCCTTTCGGAGAAAATTAAGACGGCTTTTAATGCTAAATTCTTCAACAAAGAAAAGAATATCTATGCCAATAATACGGTAACGGCAAATGTGCTTCCGCTTGCTTTTGGGTTGGTTCCAAATAATTTGCAGCAGCAGGTTTTCGAAAATATGGTTCGTGAAATTGAGGTAACTCACAAAGGACATATTAGCACAGGCGTGATTGGAACACAGTTTTTGATGCGTACTTTATCGACTTTTGGAAGAACCGATTTGGCTTATCAATTGGCTTCTAATAAAACTTACCCAAGTTGGGGTTATATGGCTGCAAATGGAGCAACTACCATCTGGGAACTTTGGAATGGAAACACCGCCGACCCGAAGATGAATTCGCAAAATCACGTGATGTTATTAGGAGATTTAATGGTTTGGTATTATGAAAATATTGCTGGTATAAAAAGCAATCCGGAAACGCCAGGTTTCAAGCAAATTATTATGAAACCCGCTTTTGATACTAAATTGACTTATGTGAATGCATCTTACGAATCAGTTCATGGATTGATAAAAAGCAATTGGAAAAAAGTTAAAAAAGCTTTAGAATGGAATATTAGCATTCCGGCGAATACGACTGCTTTGGTGTATTTACCAACTACAGATTCTAAAAACATTACAGTAAATAAAACAAAATTAGAAAAGGCTTCCATTGCATTTAAAGCAGAAGGAAACCAACAAGTTTTAACTCTGGAATCAGGAGATTATATCTTGAAATTAAACTAAAAACAGGATTTAGAAACAAGAATTTAAATAAATATATAACATAAATAAAAATCATAATGAAAGGATTAAAAATAGCATTAATGCTGATTGGAATAATAACATTAGGAAGTTGCAGCTCTGCTTTGAAACATAAAACCTGGAAAGAAGGCATCTTAGTAGACGAATTTATTTATGATAAAGCACCATATCCTTCCTGTCATGCTGTAACGATTGTGGAAGCAACTAATGGCGATTTAGTAACATCTTGGTTTGGAGGAACCGCTGAAAGAAACCCTGATGTTTGTATTTATGTAAGTAGAAAACCTAAAGGAAGCGACAAATGGACTGAAGGAATAAAAGTTGCCGATGGTGTAATGAAAGAAGGCCCAAGATTGCCAACATGGAATCCGGTTTTGTACCAAATTCCGAATGGCGATTTGATGTTGTTTTACAAAATAGGGCCAAAACCATCTGAATGGTGGGGAATGCTAAGAAGGTCTTCTGATGGTGGGAAAACCTGGTCAGAAGCTGAAAAAATGCCTGACGGATTTTTAGGACCTATCAAAAACAAACCAGTATTGCTAAGCAATGGAACACTATTGCTTCCTTCAAGTATTGAGGGTGATGGATGGCGTTTGCGTATGGAATCTACTCCTGATTTTGGAAAAACCTGGGTTATGGGAGATACTTTATCCAGAGGAAAAAAACAAATTAATGCCATTCAGCCAAGTATTCTTTTCCATAAAGATGGAAGCATTCAGGCAATTGGAAGAACCAGAAACAGAGCTATTTTCAGTACGTTTTCTAAAGACAACGGAAAAACCTGGTTGGATGTAGAATTAATTGGTTTGCCAAATAACAATTCAGGAACCGATGCGGTAACACTTAAAAACGGAAAACATCTGTTGGTTTACAATCACGTTTTACCTCCCGGAGATTTAGCCAAAGGCCCAAGAACACCTTTGAATGTTTCCATTTCTAAAGACGGAATTCATTGGAACGCTGCCTTGGTTTTAGAAGATTCTAAAATCAGCCAGTATTCGTACCCTTCTATGATTCAAAGTAAAGACGGAATGGTGCATATTGTTTACACCTGGAGAAGAGAGAAATTGAAATACGTAAAAGTAGATCCTAGCAAATTAGTGTCTCTTCCAATCAAAAACGGAATCTGGCCTGGAGATGAAGGTAAGGAAGTGAAAGCGGTTAAAGCGGAAGAAGAATAAGAATTAAAAATTTAACCATTAAGATATTAAGTTTCATTAAGCAATACGCTTAACTTTCTTACTGTCTTAATGGTAAAAACTCATAATATGAAGTTAACTTATTTAAAAAGGAATTCCATTATTGTAGTTATTGCAGTCTTGTGCAGTACTTTTAATAGTTGTGGGATTGCGCAGTCTTCCATCAAGAAACAGCAATATAAAGTTGCCGTTTGTGATTGGATGATTCTAAAAAGACAAAAGCTGGGTTCATTTGAATTAGCAAGCGAATTGAAAGCAGACGGAATAGAATTAGACATGGGTGGTTTAGGAAACCGTGAAACTTTTGACAGTAAATTAGCCGATCCTGTTGAGGTGAAAAAATTTAAGGATAAGTCAAAAGAATTTAATGTTGGGATTTCTTCGATTGCGATGTCTGGGTTTTATGGACAATCATTTGCGAAGAGAGAAACCGTGAAAAAAATGGTTCAGGATTGTATTGATGCGATGAAAACGATGAACGTAAAAGTGGCTTATTTGCCATTAGGAAATCAATGTGATTTGAGAAAAAATCCGGAATTACGTCCAATAATCATTGAGCGTTTACAATGGGCAGCAAAGCAAGTGGCTAAAATAGGTGGTGTTATTGCTATTGAAACTACACTGGACGCCACAGCTGAGAAAAAATTATTAAAGGAAATCGGTTGTAAACAAATCAAGAGTTCATTCAACTTTTCGAATGCTATTGAAAACAGAAAAGACATTTCAGCAGAACTTGCAATTTTAGGTAAAAAATATTTGGCTCAAATCCATGCTTCAAACACCGATGGTTTTTGGTTGCAAAATGACAAAGCCATCAATATGCCTAAAATCAAAGCTACTTTAGATAAGATGAACTGGGAAGGCTGGCTTATTGTAGAGCGTTCCCGTGATACCACGCAGGTACATAACGTGAAAGCAAATTACGGCGCAAATGTTGCGTATTTAAAACGCATTTTCCAGAATTAAAAATTAAATGCCACGAAGGCACAAAGTCACAAAGAAAATTTAAGTTCAACGGTTTTATTAACTTCTAAAAACTTCTAAAAACTTTGAGTCTTTGCGCCTTTGTGGTAAAACAAAAAATTACAATACAATGAAATATTTAAGTTTACTTTTTTTATGTTTTTTTGCGTCTTATTTATCTGCGCAAAACATAACTATTGTTCGTGATGCCAATGCACCTCGAGCGCAATTTGGTGCCCAAAAACTATCTGAAACGGCAACTGCTAAAGGATTCAAAGTTGTTTTTGCTGATAAAGCTCCTAAAAAATCAAAAGACAAGGTAATTGTTATTGGCGAAAAAGGAACTGATTTCTGGAAGCTAAACACAAAAAAGGCAAAAATCGATGATAGCAAATTAACAAAGAAAGAAGGTTTTCAAATTCGCACACAAAAAAACATCATTTTCATTGAAGGAACTGATGCTTCAGGCGCTTTGTACGGTGCTTTGGAATTGGCAGACCGAATTAAAACTTCAGGAGAAATTCCATCAGAAATCAATATCGATGACAGTCCGGAAATGGTCTTGAGAGGTGCTTGTATCGGAATGCAAAAGCCGGTTTATCTTCCGGGCAGAGATGTTTACGAATATCCATACACGCCTGAAACTTTCCCTTGGTTTTACGACAAAAAACTTTGGACAAAGTATTTGGATATGATGGTCGAGAATAGAATGAATTCCTTGTATTTATGGAACGGACATCCTTTTGCTTCGTTGGTAAAACTAAAAGACTATCCGTTTGCCGTTGAAGTAAGCGACGAAGATTTCAAAAAGAATGAGGAAATCTATAAATATCTTACCGTAGAAGCCAACAAAAGAGGAATCTGGGTCATTCAGATGTTTTATAATATCATAGTTTCCAAACCATTTGCGGAGCATTATAATATGAAAACGCAAGATCGTTCCAGATCTATTACACCTTTGCTTTCCGATTATACCCGAAAATCAATTGCAGCCTTTATTGAAAAATATCCAAATGTTGGATTGATGGTTTGTCTTGGCGAAGCTATTAATACAGTTGATGATGATGTGGAATGGTTTACCAAAACCATTATTCCAGGTGTTCAGGACGGATTAAAAGCATTGGGAAGAACGGATGAACCACCAATTATTTTACGTTCTCACGACACCGATGGGCCATTGGTAATGGAAAAGTCGCTTCCGTTGTATAAAAACCTGTACACAGAAAGTAAATACACGGGAGAATCTTTGACGACTTATACGCCAGGCGGACCTTGGGGCGAGACGCACAAACAGTTGAGCGCTTTAAAATCAATCCATATCGAAAACGTTCATATTTTGGCAAACCTGGAACCTTTCCGTTACGGTTCCCCTGATTTTATCCAGAAAACAGTGAAAGCAATGCACAGTGTTCATGGGGCGAATGCTTTGCATTTGTATCCGCAGGCATCGTATTGGGACTGGCCATATTCAGCAGATAAAACCAAAACAGGTGAACGATTATTGGAAATGGATCGTGACTGGATTTGGTACAAAGCCTGGGCAAGATATGCCTGGGATAGCAAGAGAGACAGAAACGAAGAGGTTAAATATTGGGATAAAGATTTAGCTGCTAAGTACGGAACAGATACCGAAGCAGCAAATAATATCTTAAAAGCCTACGAAGAAACAGGCGAAATCGCACCAAAAACATTAAGACGTTTCGGAATCACAGAGGGGAACCGTCAAACCTTATTATTAGGAATGTTCGAAAGCCAGTTGGTCAATCCAGCAAAATGGCGTGTGTATCCTGGATTCCACGAATCTTGTGGACCTGCTGGGGAATTACTTTTAGAATATGCTAAAAAAGAGTGGAATCACGAAGCACATTCAGGTGAATTGCCAACACAAATAATCTCGGAAATCACAGAGCACGGAAGATTAGCCGTTGAAGCGATTGACAAAGCAGAAGTAAAAGTAACTAAAGACAAGGAAGAATTCCTGCGTTTGAAAAACGATGTGCACGCTTATAAAGCTTTCGCCGATTTCTTTTCAGAGAAAGTAAAAGCTGCTATTTTAGTGTTGCGATACAGCTATTCTAATGATATTGCCGATTTGGATAAAGCCCTTCCGCATTTAGAAAAAAGTATCGAATATTATGAAACTTTGGTCAATCTGACGAAAGATCATTATTTGTATGCCAATAGTATGCAAACTGCGCAACGCCGAATTCCAATTGGAGGAGATGACGGAAACAACAAAACCTGGGCAGAATTATTGCCACATTACGAAAGAGAGTTGGCTAATTTCAAAAGAAATTTGGAACTATTAAAAACATCAAAAGATGGTAAGGTTGCAACAAAGCAAGGCAAGCCATGGCAAACAGCAGAAGTAACTTTATTAAGCGAAACCGCCAACAATAAATCTTCTTCCAATAAAAATGAAAAGGCGGTTCCTGACAACCAAATTTTAAATAAATCTTCGGAAGAAAGTAAAGGAACTTACACAGTAAAGAATGGAACGAAAGTGTACGGAACTCCAATTTCAGAACTGATAAAAGTAGCTCCTGAATTGCAAAACCTAAAAGGAATTGCTTTTGATGAAACTTCTCAAAATGAGAACGGAACACACCTGAAATTCAAAAACACCAAAGCCGTAAAACTGGTGGTAGGTTATTTCAATTCCGACCAAAAAAGATTTTTGTTTCCACCAAGTTTAGAAACTGATGCAGCCGGAAATGCCTATGGTCAAGCCGAAGTGATTTTGGCAAGTGCGATGAATTTGAAAGAATTGCCAAGAATCAATATTCATACGTATACGTTTCAACCGGGAGAAAATAAACTGGATTTAGGCAAAGGAAGAGTCCTAATTTTAGGATTTATTGATGCCAATCAAAACATTACAACTCGTGATGTGGGTTATATCGACGAAGGCGAAAAAGGCGCGGTAGACTGGTTGTTTTACTAAGAATAGAAAAATTTTAAACCCTTTCAGGGTTTTGAACCCTGACAGAGTTAAATTTAAAAGGTAAAATGAAGAAATTAATACGCATACTATTTTTTATAACTACTGTTTCATGGGCACAAACCCAAGAAAGAGCAACTTCATTTCGTAAGGAGATTTCGTTGAATGCAGGTTGGAAAACCACCATGGTGGATTCTCATCCAGAGTCAAAGCAAGATTTTGTGCAAAATTCAAATGCCGATGCCAATTGGAAATCCGTAAATGTTCCTCACAATTGGGATCAATATGAAGGCTTTCGCCAAATGAAACACGGCAACTTGCACGGAACGGCCTGGTATTCGAAAAATTTAAAAATTGGCAAACAACAAAAAGGTAAAAAACTCTTTCTGTTTTTTGAAGGAGTAAACAGTTACGCTACAGTTTGGGTTAACGGAAAAGAAGTTGGTCAACACAAAGGTGGTCGAACGACTTTTACCTTAGACATTAGCGATGCCGTAAAATTTGATGCTAATAACCGAATCGTGGTCAAAGCGGCTCATCCTGCTTTTATTGCCGATTTGCCTTGGGTTTGTGGTGGTTGTTCCGGCGAATGGGGATTTTCAGAAGGTTCACAACCGATGGGGATTTTTAGACCGGTGACTTTAGTCATTACAAATGAGGTTCGGGTTGCTCCTTTTGGGGTTCATGTCTGGAATGATAAATCGACTTCGAAAGAGAAAGCTGTTTTGCATACCACAACCGAAATCCAGAATTACAGTCAATCCGATAGAAAAATTACGGTGATAAGTTCTCTTTTAGATAAAAATGGAAAGGAAGTAGCTTCGGCTAAGAATACTGTTTTGCTTTCGAAAGAAATTAAAGAGATTCAGCAAACCTTGCCTGAAATCAAGAATCCTAATTTATGGTCACCGGAAAGTCCGTATTTATACAGCCTTTCGACCACTATTTTAGAAAAAAATAAAGTTTTTGATAAAATTACTACGCCTTATGGAATTCGTTGGGTTTCCTGGCCAGTAGATAGAGCGGGTGATGACAAACGATTTTTTATCAATGATACCCCCGTATTTATCAATGGAACTTGTGAATATGAACATCAATTAGGACAAAGTCACGCCTTTTTGGATACTCAAATAAAAGCCAGAATCGAGCAAATAAAAGCTGCCGGATTCAACTCTTTTAGAGAAGCACACCAACCGCACAATCTAAAATATCAGGAACTTTTAGACGAAAGTGGTATTTTGTTTTGGAGTCAGTTTTCGGCTCATATTTGGTACGATACGCCTGAGTTTAAAGCTAATTTCAAAACCTTATTACGAGAATGGATTAAAGAACGTCGCAACAATCCATCGGTGGTTTTATGGGGATTACAAAATGAAAGCACGATTCCAAAGGAATTTGCTGAAGAATGTACCCAAATCATCCGCGAAATGGATCCTACAGCTTCATCACAACGCAAAGTAACTACTTGTAATGGCGGCGAAGGAACCGATTGGAATGTGGTGCAAAACTGGTCAGGAACTTATGGGGGAAATCCGTCGAATTACCATGTGGAACTTTCAGAACAATTGCTGAATGGGGAATATGGTGCCTGGCGTTCGCATGATTTGCATACCGAAGGCGAATTTGACCAAAAAGGAATTTTGAGCGAAAACCGTTTTTCGCAATTAATGGAAATTAAAGTTCGCGAAGCCGAGGCCGTAAAAGATAAAATAGCGGGACAATTCAACTGGTTGTTTGCTTCGCATGAAAATCCGGGACGCGAGCAAAATGGCGAAGGGTTTAGAACCATTGATCAGGTTGGACCAGTTAATTACAAAGGATTGTTTAGCATTTGGGGCGAGCCTCTGGACGCTTATTATATGTACCGAGCCAATTATGCGTCGAATAAAACCAATCCGATGGTGTATATTGTTTCGCACACTTGGCCTAATCGTTGGGAATCTGTCGGAATCAAGAACGGAATCGATGTGTATTCCAATTGTGATGAAGTCGAATTGTTCAATGACGTGAATAATCAATCTTTAGGGAAATTGAAAAACCTAGGAAGAGGACAGCATTTTCAATGGAATAAGGTCAATATTCAGTACAATGTCTTGTATGCTGTGGGTTATGTGGATGGTGAAAAAGTAGCTCAGGATTATATTGTTTTGAACAATTTACCTGAGGCACCAAACTTAAAATCGTTAAGTTCAAAAGAAGAAATCGTTTGGTCAAAAGCGAACTACAATTATATTTATCGTGTCAATTGTGGTGGTCCTGATTTCAAAGATACTGATGGAAATCAATGGTTAGCTGACGTACATAAGACCGAAGCGAATACCTGGGGTTCTACATCCTGGTCAAATAATTTTAAAAATGTGCCTGCTTATTTTGCAAGTCAGCGTGCTACTTTTGATCTTGTTGATGGAACTCAAAATGATGCTTTGTTTCAGAATTTCCGTTATGGAATGGATAAATTAAAGTATGAATTCCCCGTTCCCGATGGAGAATATTTGGTCGATTTGTATTTTTCAGAACCATGGTATGGAACTGGCGGAGGACTGGATTGCGTAGATTGGCGCGTTTTTGATGTGGCAATCAACGATCAGGTGGTTTTAAAAGACTTTGATATTTGGAGCGAAGTTGGTTTTTCGAAAGCAGTGAAAAAAACGTTCACGGTGAAAAGCAAAAACGGTCAATTAGTAATTAATTTTCCAAAAGTAAGTTCGGGAGAAGGAATTATCTCAGCGATTGCCATTGCTACCAAAGACAAATCTGTGAAAGCAGCTGCAGCTTCGCCAAAGAATATTCTGGATGTTGCCACTAATACACCATTTGAAATTGGTTCCTGGTTGCAACTAAATTCGAAACAATATTCAAATTCGGATGTGACTTTTACGCAATTACCAGCTAGTTTGTATGCTGCTGATTATATCCGTTTTTCGAAAGAAAACACTAATTCAGGTTCTTTTGTTTCGAAAGAAGATGCTACTGTTTATGCATTGGTAGATTCGAATATAAAAACGACTTTGCCTTGGCTTTCGAACTTTAAAAAATCAGAAGAAAAGGCTAAAAATAGCAGTGGAGTTACTTTTGCTGTTTTCGAAAAAGAAGTAAAAAAAGGAGAAAAAGTAGCTTTCGAAAACAATGCTAATTCGATTGTAGTTGTTCCAACATCGGACATGGGAAAAAATAAGGACGACAGACCTTCGTTAAAACTGGAAGCCGAAACCGCTAAAATTACTGGTGACGGAATTGTAAAGGGAAATTTCAAGAGCAATGATTATGTTGAATTTACCAAAAGTACTCCAAACAGTATCGAATTTGAAGTCAATCCGGGTGTTGCCAATGTCTATTTGATGCGTTTTAGATACATGAATATGAACGCCGAACCGATAAAAGTAAAGTTGGTTATCGAAGATGCGTATGGCATTTTATTACGAAATGACAACATCGAATTCCCTACGCCAACTGAAAAATGGAAGGTTTTAAATACCACTTCGGGAGGCTATATCAATGCAGGAAAATATAAAATCAGAATTGAATCGGATAACATGAAAGGATTGCGTTTGGAATCTTTTGAGTTTCAATAAATCCTCACCCCAGCCCTCTCCAAAGGAGAGGGAGTTAAAAAAATAGACTTATGAATTTACATAAAAGTGTTTTAAAAAAATCTGCAACAGCAATTATAGTATTGTTCTTGGTTGCTTGTGCATCAACAAAAAAAGAAAGTAGAATTGTAGCCGATTTTAATCCGGATTGGAATTTTAAATTGGGCGATCATCCTACTGCGATACAAGCTAATTTTGACGCGAATGATTGGCGAATATTAGATTTACCACACGATTGGAGTATCGAAGGTGCGTTTAGTAAAGACCATCCAACTAAGCCGCAACAAGGCGCTTTGCCAGCAGGAATGGGCTGGTACCGCAAAAGTTTTACTTTGCCAGAATCGGCTAAAAACAAAAGCATTGCTGTCGAATTTGATGGTGTTTTTTGCAATAGCGAAGTCTGGATTAACGGAAATTATTTAGGAAAACGTCCGTTTGGATATATTTCGTTTTCTTATGATTTGACAAAGTATTTGAACTTTGGAAATCAAAAAAATTACATTGCTGTAAAAGTCGATAACGATGCACAACCAAGTTCCAGATGGTACACAGGTTCCGGGATTTATAGAAATGTGCGTTTAGTAACTACCGATAAATTGCACGTGGCACATTGGGGAACTGTGGTGACTACACCCGAAGTTTCAAAGGGAAAAGCTACGGTAGATTATAACGTTAGTATTCAAAACGATTCTGATTTGCCAAAGGAATTCAAAGTGGTAACCAATATTTTGGATGCCAATAACCGTTCGGTGGCACAGCTGGAATCTACCGGAAAAATTGGAGCGAATACTATTTTGGAAAAAGGACAAAAATTTGAAGTCAAAAATCCAAAATTATGGGATACTGAAAACCCGAATTTATATAAGGTAGTCACGAAAATCTATGAAAAATCGACTCTGGTTGATAATTATGAAACACCACTTGGATTTCGATATTTTGCATTTGATGCCGAAAAAGGATTTTCTTTAAATGGTGTTCCAACCAAGCTTTTGGGCGTTTGCTTGCATCATGATAACGGTGCTTTAGGGGCTGTGGCTAATTTTCATGCTATCAAAAGAAAATTAACCATCATGAAAGAAATGGGTGTGAATGCGATTCGAACTTCACATAATCCACCTTCTTTAGAGTTGTTGCAACTGTGTGACGAAATGGGACTTATTGTGCAGGATGAGGTTTTTGATGTTTGGAAAAAGAAAAAAGTAACTAATGATTACCATAAATATTGGGACGAATGGCATAAACGCGATTTGGAAGATTTTATAAAAAGAGACCGCAATCACCCATCGGTAATGATGTGGAGTATTGGGAACGAAATCCGTGAACAATTTGACAGCACCGGTGTTCGTATTACCAGAGAATTAGCCCAAATTGTAAAATCTTTAGACAAAACCAGACCGGTAACTTCGGCTTTGACCGAGAATGTACCGGAGAAGAATTTCATCTATCAATCGGGTGCTTTAGATCTTTTAGGATTTAACTACAAACATGCCGATTACGCTACTTTTCCGGAGCGTTTCAAAGGGCAAAAAATCATCGCTTCTGAGAGTGTTTCGGCTTATGAAACAAGAGGTCGCTATGATATGCCAACGGATAGCATTCGATTCTGGCCAAAAAAATATGGTGAAACTTTTGATGGAAATCCTGATCTGACGGTAACTGCTTTTGATAATATCGCCTCATATTGGGGAACGACTCATGAAGAGAACTGGAAAGCGGCAAAAAAATACGATTTTATAGCGGGGACTTTTGTTTGGACAGGTTTTGATTACATTGGCGAACCTGATCCGTATCCTTATCCTGCGCGTAGTTCGTATTTTGGGATTGTAGATTTGGCGGGTTTCCCTAAAGATGTCTATTATATGTACCAAAGCGAGTGGAGTAATAAGACGGTCTTGCATTTATTGCCACATTGGAACTGGAAAGCGGGTCAAATGATTGATGTTTGGGCATATTACAACAATGCTGATGAAGTAGAATTATTCCTAAACGGAAAATCTCTAGGTTCGAAAGCTAAAAAAGGAGACGAATTGCACATTGCTTGGAAAGTACCTTTTGAGGCAGGAACATTGAAAGCCATTTCCAGAAAAGATGGAAAAATAGTGAAGGAAACCGAAATTCATACGGCTGGCGAAGCGACTAAAATCGATTTGAAGTCGGATAAAACGAGCATTAAAAACGACGGATATGATTTGGCTTACGTGACAGTTTCTTTGCAGGACAAAAACGGAAATTCACTTCCTACAGCCGATAATCTAATTAATTTTAAAGTTTCCGGAGGAGCTAAAATTGTTGGAGTAGACAATGGTTACCAAGCCAGTTTAGAGCCTTTTAAAGCTGATTATCGTAAATTGTATAACGGGAAATGTGTTGTGATTTTACAATCGAATAAAAAAGCAGAAAACATCACACTTGAAGCTACTACAGCAGGGAATATTAGTTTAGAAACTGTAAGTATCAAAGTGGAATAATTTTTAGAGATATTTAGTTTTAAAAAGCACGGATTTTTATTCGTGCTTTTTTTGATTCAATCTTTAGGGAAATATATTAAGGTAAAATCATAGGCATAGTAAAACTACACCTTACAGTTATTCCATCTTTTTTTGCTGGATTCCATCTGGGCATATTTTGAAGAACTCTTATAGCTTCCTCTTTAGTGCCATGACCTACGTCTCTTATTATCCCTATGTTAGAGATGGATCCGTCTTTTTCTATTACAAAAGAAACATACACTTTTCCTTCAATTTTTTCTCCGTTTACTACAGGAGTTCTAAAGTTATCCTTTATAAATTGTTCTTTTTTTATCCAACCTATAAGTTCTGGTCGTGTATCGACTTCTGCAGAAGAATAAATTTTATTTTTATCATTATTATTAGCTATATATTCTTCAAAACTATTAATTATATTGATTTTGGTTGTTGATAAAGAGTCTTTTTTGGATTGTCCAAAAGAGATAGAAGTAAATACAATAAAGAATAAAAGAAATATTTTTTTCATTGATTTGAAAACATTTGTTAGATGTTAAATATATAGAATAATTTGATTTGTAAATAAAATCTTTTATTTTTAGGATTTAATTTTATTGTTTAACTTGATAATCAGTTAATGTGTTTTATCGATATCATTTAAATATTTGAATAGATACTTATGTTGTAAATGATTGTTTTTCAAATGATTTAAATCTTAATCCCACTAAAACCCTGATTTTTTGAGAAGTATTTTATACTTTTGCACTTTGATTCCAGAAAATTTGGAATTATAGTAATGATTATATGAAAAAGAAAGTAGAAATTCTTGCTCCGGCTAAAAATTTGGTTCAGGGAATTGCGGCTATCAATGCGGGTGCAGATGCTGTATATATTGGAGCACCGCTTTTTGGAGCGCGTACCAATGCAACCAATTCAGTTGAAGATATTGCCGAAATGGTGAAATATGCTCACTTGTTTAAGGCACAGGTTTTTGTGGTGATTAATACCATTTTGTACGACAACGAATTAGACGCTTGTAAAAAATTAATCTATCAATTATACGATATTGGTGTTGATGCGCTTATTGTGCAGGACATGGCGATTATGGAAATGGATTTGCCTCCAATAGTTATTCACGCAAGTACTCAAGCAAATAACCGTGAACCAAAACACGTAAAATTCCTGAAAGATGTCGGAATGCAACGCGTGGTTTTAGCCAGAGAGTTGAATTTAGACCAGGTGCGAGACATTGCCGCAGCAACTGATGTAGAATTAGAATTCTTCGTTTCTGGTGCGCTTTGCGTGTCTTTTAGCGGGAATTGCTATATGAGTATCGCGGGTGGAGAACGTAGTGCTAATCGTGGTTCTTGTGCACAAAACTGTCGCTTGCCGTACAATTTGATTGATGGAAACGGAACGACTTTATTGACCGAAAGTCATTTGCTTTCGATAAAAGATTTGGATTTAAGTGACCAATTACCCAATTTGATTGAGGCAGGGATTACTTCATTCAAAATCGAAGGTCGTTTAAAAGACATTGTTTACGTAAAAAACAATACTTCGTTTTTAAGAAAGAAATTGGATGCTTTTTTAGAAAATAATGATAGTTTCCAAAAAGCTTCTTCGGGAAGGACTTTTTATAATTTCGAACCGGAAATGGACAGAAGTTTCAATAGAGGTTATACGGATTATTTTGTAAACCAACGTAAAGAGAAAATCGGAAACTGGGAAAGTCCAAAATCGCAAGGGCAGTACATTGGAAAAGTTACCGAAATCAAAGCCAATGGTTATGTGATTGAAAATCATGATAAGCTAAATAATGGTGATGGTTTGTTTTTCATTAATGAAGAAGGCATTGCCGATGGGGTACAAATCAATATTATTGTGAATGATATTGTGGTGCCGAATACCTTTAAAAATATTGCTGTAGGAACGGTTATTTATCGAAATTCGGATGCAGAATTCAACCGAATTGTAGAAAAAGAAAATGCTGCGGTTCGAAAAATTGGAGTAAGCCTTCGTTTTTCTGAAACGGAGGAAGGTTTCCAATTAACAGTGGTGGATGAAGACGGGCACCAAAGTATAGCGACTCTGGCTACTGAAAAAGAACTAGCAAAAAGTGAAGAATCAGTAATCCCGAATATCACAAAGAACTTAGCTAAAACGGGAAATACACCTTTTGTAGTGGATGATATAGAAGTAGAATTTACTAACAATTGGTTTTTACCAATTTCAAAAGTGAATGAAGTACGAAGAATTGCTTTGGAACAATTGATTGATATTCGAATCAATGAATACCATAGAGAAGAATTCCAAATCACAAAATCGGATATTTCTTATCCAACCGAAAAATTAGATTTTACTTTTAATGTCTCGAATAAATTGGCGAGAGCTTTCTATAAAAGACATGGTGTAACTGAGATTGAAAAAGCATTCGAATTGCAATGGGATCCCGGGAAAGCGCGTGTAATGACAACCAAATATTGCGTGAAATACGAGTTGGGTAAATGTGCCCGTTTTCAGCGTGATACTATGGGAGAAAAAGTAAAAGAACCGCTAACGTTAAAACACGGCGAAACGGAATATAAATTGAAATTCAACTGTAAGCCTTGTGAGATGGAAATTTGGGAAAAAGATGCCGAATTTGAAATCATCGACCAGGACGAGCAATTGGATTATGTAAAAAGAAGATAAGTTTTAATTGAATAAAATAGAGAAAGCTGCAACTGATGTTGTGGCTTTTTTTATTGCTTAACCACAAACCTGTCTGCCGACAGGCAGAGGTCACAAAGAATGCACAAAGGTCTCTAAGAAAATTTTTAGAAACCATTAAGGTATTAAGTTTAGTAAAGTATGCTTTGGTGTCCTTTGCGTACAAACTTAGTGCTCTTTGCGGTTAAAAAACTGCAAATTATATAGTAGATGAGTTTGTTTATATTTCTAAAACAGTAATTTCAGCTCCATTCAAATCAGCGGTGATGTAGATTTGGCAAGAGAGACGAATGGCTGCTTCTTCAAATCCTAATTTGGATAAGGTTGCGGGTTCATTGCGCTCTTTTAGGGCTGAATTCCCAGTAATTCCTTTTGTTTTTACAACACAAGTAGCACATCTACCCACTCCGCCACATTCGCCAAAACTTTCCAACTGTAATTCTTCTTTCAGCAAATACATCAAATTTGGATAACTGCCATGACGCGTTACAATCGGGATTCGAGTTCCGTTTTCAATAACAGTGAAGGTTATGGTTTTGAGTTCTTTTTCCAAGGATTTTTTACCGCAAAAATTGTTTTTTTTAAACCGCAAAGTTCGCTAAGTTTTACGCTAAGTCCGCTAGGTTTTAGAAGAAATGTTCAGATTTACACTATTTTTTTGGAACATAGATTAAAGAAATGATATAAATATTAGAAATTTTTAAGTGTAACTTAGTTTTTCCTTTGCGAAAGAACTTAGTGAGCTTTGCGGTTATAATTAGATTCTAAATTTTCTTAATGGTTTAAAAAAACAAACCGCAGATTCACATTAAAAATCTGTGAATCTGCGGTTAAATCGTATTGATCTTTGCTTTAAATATTAGCAATATTCGTTGTAAGCATCTTGCAAGTTCTCAGCAATCATTTCAGCCGGGCGACCTTCAATGTGGTGACGCTCTAACATGTGAACCAATTCTCCGTTTTTGAACAAAGCCATAGATGGCGATGATGGAGGAAAAGGAAACATGTGCTGTCTTGCAGCATCTACTGCTTCTTTATCAACTCCTGCAAAAACAGTTATTAAATGATCTGGTTTTTTAGCACCTTCTAAACTCAATTTTGCTCCTGGACGTGCATTTCTTGCAGCACAACCACAAACAGAGTTTACAACAACTAATGTTGTTCCTTCTGCTTTGATAGCGTTTTCAACATCTTGAGCACTATGTAAATCTTGAAAACCAGCTGTAGTTAATTCAGCTTGCATTGGAGTTACCATTTCTTGTGGATACATATCTTTTGTATTTTAATTTGTAATTTTTGAATAGGCAAAGTTACAAAGAATCTGTCGAACTAAATGGCTCGGATTATAAAGTTTTGTTATAGTTTGATAGTCATTTTCGAAATTATAAATAGCGTCCCGATTTAAATAATGCTTTTATAAAAAGCATTTTAGGACATTTTAGAATGATTTTGATGTCTTCGATCAATGAAGTTTCTTCGTCCAGAAATTTAAAAATTAAAGCAGGATTTCCATTTTTAAACATCGAAGAAAAAATACGAGAACCCAATTCGTTTTTTTGGTGCAGAATATCCAACAAAAGTAAGTCGTAGAACCAAAATCTGTTTTTGCGGTGGAATTTTCTAAAATCGGTTTCTTGTTGAAGAAAGGCAATTAATTGCGATGATTTTTTATCAGCATTTTTAAAAGTATAACCCGTACTGGCTTTTGTCCATCCGCCTGCTGTGCCAATGTTGAGTACGCGTTTGCTGTTTTTTTCCCAAAAAGGATAGCAAGTCATTGGGATGCTGCTTTGTTCTTTTTCTGTTATTTCGAAATTTTGAATGCCTAGTTTCTGAATGTAATTTTCAATTTCCAATTCGTATTCTTCTTTTTCCAAAAGTTCAGCAGAGAAAAGTGTGTATTCTATCAAAGCTTCGTTTTTAGAGATAGGCAACACATACATGAATCGGGTATTGCCTTTTTGGGCAACCGAAAAATCCATAAAAGTGGCTTGTTCCGGATTGAAAACCGCTTCGGTTGATTTTATACTCCAACCAATAAAATGCTGTTGCAATAGAGGAAATTTCGTTTGCTTAGCAACAGCTGCTTTATTGTAAATACTGTTAAAAACCTGATCGCAAGTAAACGAATTATTTTCGGTAGCAACATAAACGTGATTTTCCAGTTCGTTGATGTTGGTTACTTTTTCATTTAAAAAACTGATGTTTTTTTCTTTCAAAAGCAATTCAAAAACAAAATTATAAAAATCTAATCCTTGAATTTTACAGTATTGATAAGGTTGTAATTTTAAATTTCGATTAAAATTCTCATTGGCAAACAAGGCATAATTCCATTTTTTTGAAACGATGGATTCCCAAATCGAATTTTCTTTTTCCCAAAAACACCAAGTTCTGTCATTTGTTTTTTTTGAATCCTCATCCAATAACAAAATGCTTTTGTCATTATATTTTCCGGATTGTACCATCTTATAGACCATCATTAATGCGGCTAAACCTGTTCCAGTAAAAATGTAATGGTAGTGTTTCATGTTGGTTTTGGAAAGTGATTTCCAAAAGTAACCAATTATTTTATTTTCTCAAGAATTTCAAGTAAGTCCTGGGTTTTTAGATAGGAAGCTTGCTGGAATACAATAGAATAATCCGAATCTAAAATAGTCAATGTGGGATAACTGACCTGATTGTTACTGCTGGCTAATGCAGTGGCGAGTTCGTGAATGCCGGTATTGGTTCCGGTGGGTTGGTATTGAAAGGTATGCTTGTTGAACCTAATGTCTTTTTTGTCCTCAGCGTCCAAAGCGATGAAATAAAAAGAGTCGTTTAATTTATTGCTGATTTCGACATTTTTAAAAGTCGAATTTTCCATCATTTTACAGAATTTGCACCAGGAAGTATGGGTGAAAACGACAAAGGGTTTTGGGTTTTTTGCGGCTAATTGCTCGGCTTCTTCAAACGAATAGGTTTTCAATTGGGCAAAACCGGATGGAATCGCCCAAAAGAAAATCAATAATATGAATAGCCTTTTTTTCATCTTTTTATTATTTCAAAGTATAGCGCAATCCGAAAAAGCTGCGAATGCCTTGGTTCGGCCCGTAAACATAACCGGGATCGAAAGTTAAAGCATACGGATTGTCTGTTGTGTCGACTACCTGACCATTTGGAACTAACACTAACGGGTCTTTTATACCATAATTCTCTTTTTTGTCTGGATTTCCATCAGAAATTATCACATTATCATCAAAAGGATCGTTGGCACGGGCAATGATAAACGGATTTCCTTTGTTAGGAGTCCAGTTCAACAGGTTTTTTACACCGGCATAAATTTCTATATTTTTAAATTTATTGAAAGTAAACTGGATGTTCTGAATGCTCCATGTTGGGGAATAGGGTTTTCTTGGGTCTAAGTTACCTAGCAGAGGTAAACGCATAGGGCCATATAAATTACCAGTGTAGTCAACATCAAGGAATAATTTATTGATACGATACGAAATAGCCCAGGTTCCTGTGAATTTTTCCGTTAACATTTGACGGGTTTTAATTCCGTTTTCGGTTTTGGTGACGTCCATATAGGTTGCTCCCAGAATCAATTTTAAACCGGAGTTGAAAACCATGTCGATATTGGTACTGATTCCTTTGGTAACGGCGTATCCATCTAAATTTTTGTAGATAATCTGATTTGGATTGGTATCATAATCCGGAATAATAGAATTGGAAAAATGAGTATACCATGCTGTTGTTTCGAATCCGATGAAGTTGCCGTTTTTGGTAAAAATTTTCTTCAGGTAATTCAGATTCGCATTGTAAGATCGCTCCGGTTTCAGTTCTTCAAGCACAATAACATCACGAGAACCGGTCAATGCGGCATGTTCTTCGGTGAAAAGATTGACAATCCTGAATCCCGTTCCTGTATTGAATCGCAAAATATTATTGTCGTTAATTTTCCATTTATAAGCCAGTCTTGGTGTGAAAATATTGCCGTGATTTTTGTTGTAATCGTATCGTGCACCCAAAAGAAGTTTGTGATTTTCATGCAATGTTATTTCGTCTTGAACAAACAAACTCGGAATCCAATTGATGTCTTCTTTTGTCGTAGCAGGTGTATTGTCATCATAATATTGGTAACGGATGGCTGTACCAAAAAGTAAATCATGTTGACCTATGTTTTTGTCTAAAGTCAGTTGTCCGAAACCAATGCGTTGTTTAGCCAGATACGGGATGTCTCCATATACTGAGTTTTGGTCGTGGTCAGTGTAAGAGAAGGAGAATAGCATTTTTTCTTTTACAGGCAATTCATAAGCTCCTAATAATTCCCAGCGTTTGGTGTAAATACTTTCACCATAAACGTCACTTCCACCACGGTATTTTTTCTCCCAATGCATTTCACCACCCCATCGGTCTTCATAGAAAAAGCGTCCGGCCACCGAAAGCAGTTTGTTGCTTTTTCGATTGAAATTCCATTTTTGAAAAACGGAAATACGATCTGATAAAGTAACATCGGTGAAATTGTCATTGTTATTATCAACAGGGTTGCTGTAATTGAAATAATTTATTCCTGTTAATACGGAAGCTGTTTTGCTGACGTTTCCTTTGAAACCTAAATCGAAATTCATTTCACCCCAACTGGTAGCAAATGCATCTGCTGAGAAAACTGGTGCGTTTTTTGGGTTTTTAGTGATGATATTGATTAAGCCACCCACAGCCTCGCTTCCGTAAAGTGAAGAAGCCGGGCCTTTCACAATCTCTATTCGTTCTAACAGAGAATTAGGGATTCCTGATAATCCATAAACTGTCGAAAGTCCGCTTACAATTGGCATTCCGTCAATTAAAACCAGAGTATAAGGTCCTTCCAGTCCGTTAATGTGAATGTCTCCCGTGTTGCAGATATTGCAGTTCAATTGTGGTCGTACACCATTGACGTTTTGTAAAGCATCAAAAATATTGGCTGTTGGATTTTTCTTGAAGAAAGTAGGCTTGTAGACTTCTACAGGTACCGGACTTTCCAGACGGCTCACCGGTTTCAATGTTCCTGTCACTACCACTTCATCGAGTGTATTGTTTTCTTTTAAATTAAAATCAATCATAACTTCAGTGCTGTCAGTCACCTTAATTTTTTTGGTTTCGGTTTTATAACCGATATATGAAGCGATAATGTCATACTCGCCAAAGGCAACGTTTTTTAAAGTATAAGCCCCCTCAGCATCACTTATGGTTGATTTGTTGGCTTTTTTTAAGCTAATATTTGCTAGTTGCAATGGTGTTCCGCCAGACATAATCTTTCCTTTGATACTCGTTTGAGCAATTAAAAGAGTAGGTAAAAGAAAAGAAAAAGATAAAATTAGATTTTTCACAATTATAATTTAGTTTGTATTTAAATATAAATTTAGGCAAATCTAAAAATAATATTTCAATAAACAAAAAAATATAATTATATTTGCCTCAGTCAGTTAGAATATACAATGGGAAAATCACTTGAAGAAGTTCATCAGTCGGTTTCGACACAGAATCAAAAATCCGTTTTTAAAAAAATATTAGCCTTTTTTGGGCCTGCTTATTTAGTAAGTGTAGGGTATATGGATCCGGGAAACTGGGCGACAGATATTGCTGGAGGAAGCCAGTTTGGTTATTCGTTGCTATGGGTATTGCTAATGAGTAATTTAATGGCGTTGCTTTTACAAAGTTTAAGCGCGCGACTTGGAATTGTTACCCAACGTGACTTGGCTCAGGCTTCCAGAGAAACCTATTCTCCTGTTATTAATTATATTCTGTATTTTTTGGCAGAGATTGCTATTGCAGCCTGTGATTTGGCTGAGGTTTTGGGGATGGCAATAGGTATTAATTTGTTATTTGATATTCCGTTAATCGAAGGGGTTTTAATCACGGTTTTGGATACTTTTTTACTATTGTTCTTAATCAATAAAGGCATCCGAAAAATGGAAGCTTTCATCATCACATTAGTTGTTGTGATTGGGATTTCGTTTATTTTCGAAATGATTTTTGCACAGCCTGAAATGGATAAGGTTATTCTGGGATTGATTCCTACAATGCCTACTGAGGCTGCGTTGTATATAGCCATCGGGATTATTGGAGCAACTGTGATGCCACATAATTTGTATTTGCATTCGTCATTGGTACAAACCAGAAATTTTGACAGAACAACTGCCGGGATCAAGCAGGCTTTGAAATATAATTTTATCGATTCGACCATAGCTTTAAACTTGGCATTTTTTGTAAACGCTGCTATTTTAATTTTGGCAGCAGCCACATTTTATAGAAATGGAATGTTTGAAGTTGCCGAAATTCAGGATGCACATCAGTTTTTAGAGCCACTTTTAGGAACCAAATGGGCACCTGTTTTGTTTGCCGTAGCCTTAATTGCTGCAGGACAAAGTTCAACAGTAACGGGCACTTTAGCAGGGCAAATTGTGATGGAAGGTTATTTGAATCTAAGAATTCAACCTTGGGTTAGAAGAATCATTACCCGATTAATTGCTATTATTCCAGCGGTTATTGTTATTTTAATTTATGGCGAAAGTGTAACAGGAAAATTATTGATTTTGAGTCAGGTAATTTTGAGTTTACAGCTGGGTTTTGCGATTATTCCGTTGATTCATTTTGTGAGTGATAAATCGAAAATGAAAGGATTTCATATTTCTAAAACGACTCAAATTGCGGCCTGGATTATTGCTTCCATTATTGTTTCATTGAATGCAAAATTAGTTTACAACGAAATTGATGGATGGCTTGAAACTTCTGAAAACCCAATTGTACTTTGGTTTACGGTAGTTCCTTTGGCCTTTGGTTTCTTAGGATTATTGCTTTATATCGTTTTTAAACCTTTTATTACCAAATCAAAAATTGCCATTCAAAATCACTCACCACATCATTTGAAATTGCATTTTTCTGAAGTAGAAAACTATGCTAAAAAGAATATTGCTGTTTCGGTAGATTTTTCTTCGGCTGATGAAATTGCGTTGAATAGTGCTTTCGAATTGGGAGGAAAGGAAGCAAATTATACTTTAATTCATGTGGTAGAAACCGTGGGCGCAATGGTTTATGGTGAAAATATTGACGATCACGAAACCATAGTTGACGAAAAATTATTGAAAGAATATCAGGAAATGCTTTCGCAAAAAGGTTTTAAAGTGGAAGTCCAATTGGGTTTTGGTAAACCAAACAAAGTAATTCCTAAGATTGTAAATGCGGCTGAATTTGATATTTTGGTTATGGGAACCCACGGACATACGGGCTTTAAAGATTTGATTTTTGGTACTACAGTAGACGATTTGCGTCATAAAATTTCGATACCTTTGTTGATTGTTAAAAAATAGTTGCTGAGGTACTGAGTTTCTGAGGTTTTTCCTTTGATGCTTTTGACCTTAGAACCTTAGAACCTTTCAAAAAATGACTTTTTCAGAAGAAAATTATCTTAAAGCAATCTATCATCTTACCGTAGTTTTAAGCTCGGGAGTAAGTACCAATGCTATCGCCGAAGTGATGGAAACCAAGGCCTCATCAGTAACGGATATGCTGAAGAAGTTAGCCGAAAAAGATTTGGTTAATTATAAAAAGTACCAGGGAGTTACCTTGACCGATCAGGGAAAATTAGAAGCTAAAATGATTGTTAGAAAACACCGCCTTTGGGAAGTTTTCCTGGTCGAAAAATTAGCTTTTTCCTGGGATGAGGTACACGATATCGCCGAGCAATTAGAACATATAAAGTCAGAAAAACTGATCAATAAACTGGATGATTTTTTAGGGAATCCTACCGAAGATCCTCATGGAGATCCTATTCCGAATGCTCAGGGACAGCTTCCTAAAATCGATAAACAATTACTTTCTGAACTATCCGAAGGACAAAAAGGAATTTGCGTAGGGGTAAAAGATACTTCTTCGGAGTTTTTAAAATACCTCGACAAACAAGGAATTGCCTTAGGTTCTACCATTGAAATTATGGGGAAAGAAAGTTTTGACCTTTCGCTTCGAATCAAAGTAGATGATGCTCTTTTAAATGTCTCCAGTAAAATTGCCAGTAATCTTTTTGTAAAATTGGATTAGTAATTTAAAACATATAAGTCATTTAAGTTTTCTAATTTATTTATAGAAAACTTAAATGACTTATATGTTTCAAGTGTTTTTTAATGACATCCGCAATCACCACCTCCGCAATCTTTATCCTTTTTCTTCTTCTTTAAAATGAATTTTTTAAAAAGATAGATAACTGCAATTCCAAGGGCTAAAAAAGCTATGATTTCTTGAAACATCTTTGTTTATTTTAGAATTTGAAAAGCTATTAAGGCTGTAATATAAGCAAAACTACTCATAAAGATAAGCTGTCCTAATGGCCATTTCCAACTATTGGTTTCTTTTTTAGTGATTGCAAGTGTACTGGCACATTGCAGCGCAAAAGCATAGAATAACAATAGCGATATTCCACTAGCAAAATTAAATATTTTGGCTCCTGTTATGGGATGAATTTCGGATTCCATTTTATTCTTGATGGTAGTTTCGTTGTCCGTTCCTCCCACACTATAGATAGTAGCTAAAGTACCCACAAATACTTCTCTTGCTGCAAAAGAACTAATAATGGCAATGCCTATTTTCCAATCGTATCCTAAAGGGGAAATGACAGGCTCGATTGTTTTACCCATGATTCCGATATAGGAATTCTCCAGTTTAAAAGCCGCAATTCTATTGTTGATTTCGGTTTTTGAAAGCGAATGATTATTGGCTTGTGTGCTGATAATGGTTTCGGCATTTTTGAATTTTTCACCAGGACCATAAGAGGCTAAAAACCATAGTATAATTGAAATGGCTAAGATTATTTTTCCGGCACCTGAGATAAAGGCTTTTGTTTTTTCGATCACATTGATTGCCACGTTTTTAAATAAAGGCAATTTATAATTGGGCATTTCGACCACAAAAAAAGTTTTACCGCTTATTTTCATGACTTTGTTCAGCACATAAGCAGAGAATATTGCCATTCCAAAACCTAATAAATACAATAGCATCAATGTTAAGCCTTGAAGGTTTAAGAATCCCAGTACGCGATGATTTGGTATTACCAGTGCAATAATAATGGCGTAAACGGGTAATCTTGCTGAACAGGTAGTAAAAGGTGTTACAAGAATGGTAATCAAACGCTCTTTCCAGTTTTCGATATTTCGGGTTGCCATAATAGCTGGAATAGCACAAGCTGTTCCAGAAATTAAAGGAACGACACTTTTTCCAGATAGTCCAAAACGGCGCATGATTTTATCCATAATAAAAACTACGCGACTCATATAGCCGCTTTCTTCCAGTATGGATATAAAGAGAAATAAGAAGGCAATTTGTGGAATAAAAATTAAGATTCCTCCAATTCCCGGAATGATTCCCTGTGAGATTAAATCGGTTAAAATACCTTCAGGTAAATGCTCAGCAGCCATTGTGCTTAAAGTAGCAAAAGTACTGTCGATGAAATCCATTGGAACAGAAGACCAATCAAAAATAGATTGGAAAATTACAAAAAGGATTACAAAGAAAATGATGTATCCCCAAAATTTATGCGTTAGTACGCGATCTAATTTTGAACGAAAATCTTTTGCAACACTGCTGTCAACAGCCAATCCTACTTTTAAAACATCATTGATGAATTGATAGCGTTTAATGGTTTCTTGCTGCTGTAAACGCTTTAATTCGGTATGCGATTTGGTAAACGGCCCCTGTATTTCTTTACGTTCTAAATTTAAGAAATTGACATCCTGAGTAATTACTAACCAAAGTTTGTATAACAATTGGTCAGGAAATGCTTTTTGTAAGTTATTAAAATATTCTTTGTCAATGATAGAAGCATTCAAACAAGGCTCAGCCGAAATGGATTTGTAGGTTACAATAAGGTTTTTTAATTCCTCAATACCCTGCGATTTTCTCGAACTGATTAGGGCAATTTTTGTTTTTAATTGCTCTTCAAGATAGGGAATGTCAAGTGAAATTCCTTTGCTTTCCATTCGATCCGCCATGTTAATGACTAAGATGGTAGGGATTTCAAGGTCTTTTATTTGGGTAAAAAGCAGTAAGTTTCGTTTTAAGTTTTCGACATCAGTAACTACCAGCGCTACATCAGGGTATAACTTATCGTTTTTATTTAATAGCAGCTCTATTACTACATTCTCATCAATAGAACTGGCGTTAAGGCTATAGGTTCCAGGTAAATCGAGAATGTTCGCTTTGATGTTATGAGGTAATTTGCAAAAACCTATTTTTTTCTCCACCGTAATTCCAGGATAGTTTCCTACCTGTTGGTTCAATCCCGTAAGTTGGTTGAAAACCGAAGTTTTTCCAACGTTGGGATTTCCAATTAAAGCTACGTTAATATTCTGATGAATCATTAAAACTCCGTTTTGATTATTTCAACTTCAATTTCTCTAGCCGTTTCTACGCGAATGGCCAGATGAGAACCATTTACATCTAAGTACAATGGATCTCCAAAAGGAGCTATTTGAAGTAATTCGACCGTATTTCCTGGTAAGCAACCCATTTCAAGTAACTTCAAAGGAATGATATCAATATCAAAATCTTTGATGATTGCTTTTTCGCTCTTTTTTAATGAATTTATAGTGGTACGCAAGGTCTTATTTAGATTGAATTAAGATTGCAAAAATACATATTATATTGCTAACTCGAATGATAATTATCAGTTTTATGTTTTAATTAGAATTAAGTAAAGCATACAATACACATTTCTGTTTTATTGTCTTTTCGAATAGTATTTTTATTCGGAACAAAGGAAGTTAATGTCTTCTATGAGTCGTTGAATTTCTTCTTTTTTAGTGCCGTCATAAAAACCACGAACTCTTCTTTTAGTATCTACTAATACAAAGTTTTCAGTGTGAACCATATCATATAATTCGCTGGGCTTGCCTAGTTTTACTGCCAAATAAGATTTTCTGGCCATCGTATAAATTTCTTTTTTATCTCCGGTAACCAGATTCCATTTGCTGTCGTCAACGCCATGTTTTATAGCATAGGTTTTCAGGACTGCAACACTGTCAACTTCCGGAAAAACCGTATGCGACAGTAACATTACCTTTGGATTGTTGCGAATCGCTTTTTGAACATCAACTAAATTAGTGGTCATTTTTGGACAAATAGAACCACAGCTAGTAAAGAAGAAATCGGCAACATAAATTTTTCCTTCGTAATCTTTTTGGGTGATGGTTTTTCCGTTTTGATTGGTAAACGAAAAATCGGCTATAGTATGGTATTTACTGATATATTGAACGGTGCTATCCACTAATTCCGGATTTACATCGGCAGGATTGTAAATAGGAAGTGTTTTTTTAGGTTTTAAAGCGCCATAAAAAAGAGAAAGTGTAACTGCTGAAAAAATAAAAAAGATACCAATGAAGATTCGGTATTTATGTAAAACAGATTTCATGAATTTTTTTTGCAAAAGTACAAAAACTGTCTTGGAAATCTGGAAGCTTTACTTAATTAATATGTTTGTTTTTTTGCGACTTTGTCTGAGAGATTGATTAACCAGATAAAGTCCCAACAGCGTAACCGAACCACCTAATGCAATAGAAAGACTCAGTGATTCTCCAAATAGTGCAGCACCTAAAAGAACCGCAACTACTGGATTCATATAAGCATAAATACTGCTTACTTCAGGGGGAAGATTTTGTAAAGAATAGATGAAAATAGTAAAAGTAATCAGCGAACCCACAATAACCAAGTAAGCAATGGCATACCAGGTGTTCGCTGGGATTTCGCTTAGGCTCACCGAAATTCCGGTAGCTCCATTATAGGCAAATAGTAATATGCTGGAAATAAACATTTGCAATCCCAGACTGAAATAAGGATTGAAAGAAGCTGCTTTTTTCTTTGTATAAAGTGTTCCAAAAGCCCAGGTAATCGTTGCTATAATCGACAATATGATACCCAGTCTGAAATCAGCAATCAGGAAATCACACAGATGTTCATAGAATATGACACAAATGCCTACGAAACTAATTAGGGTGCCTGTTACGGCTAATTTGGCAATTCGCTCACCTCTAAAAAAAGAAATAATCACCACCCAAATAGGGAAAATAGCAGCAATAATTGCGCCCAGTCCGCTGCTGATGTATTTTACACCGGCAGTACTCAAACCATTACTCAACGTAAAATTCAATACGGCAAGAATGATGATGGTTTTCCATTGTTTGCCTTTAGGCCAAGGCGCTTTGGTAAATAAGAAAAAAAGAATATAAAGTAATCCGGCAATAAATTGGCGAATTGCTGCCATCTGAATTCCGGGGATGTATCGCACTCCTTCTTTAGAGGCAATCCAGGTGGTTCCCCAAAAAAAGCCAACCCAAATCAGCGCTAAAATTGGTAATCCAATAGCATTGATTTTAGTCGAAAAGCTGTTTTTTATTTTATGAATCACCTTATAAAGGGTTTTTAGTAAAAGTATAGTTTAGTTTTTCTGTCAGATAATCACTTAAAATAGTTTTTCCTATCGAAGGATTTTCATGATTGAAGCTGGGTGGAATTAGTTTTTCGGCCACTGCTTTTTCAGTATAATAGACTTCTCTGCTGGGATGAAAAGGAGTCACCGCATTTAGCGTCGTGTTCCAGATATTCGTAGCCAAGATTTTCAGAATAATACCAATGCAATCTTCAAGATCAATCAGGTTAATTGGCGCTTCGGGATTAGCAACATTTTCTTTTCCGGCTAAGAATCGGGCGGGATTTCGATCTTCACCAATTAAACCTCCAAAACGCAAAATAGTAGTTTTGAAATGCGTATTCGCTAATAATAATTGCTCAATTTCAAGTAATTGTTTGCCACTTTCGGTAACAGGGACGGGAAGGGTATTTTCGTCAACCACATCGTTTGCTTCTCCATACACCGCAGTGGAACTGATAAACAACACATTTTCTACTGAAGATTTTTGGATATACGGAAGCAGATTTTCTATCTTTTTAACAAAGGAATTATTGTGAGCATCCGAGTAATCCTTGTTTTTTCCTCTTAGTTTAGGTGGAATTGCAATAATAAGTGTTTCGCTGGCTGCTAAAAAATCAGCAAAGACATCAGGAACAGTAGTAGAATCTAAAGCCAATAAAAAGCTTTGAATTCCAGAACTTTCTAAAGTTGCCAATTTTTCTGCCGATGTAGTAGAGCCTTTTACTTGAAAACCTTCTTTCAATACCGCTTTCGCCAAAGGAAGTCCCAGCCATCCGCAACCTAAAATACTTATTTGTGTCATTTTGCCTTCAATTAATTCAGATTGCAAATTTCTACATAATTATTTGACTTTTATGGTAACACTAGCTTGTTTTTTTAGGTTACAGAATTAAGTTGTTTTTTTGAATTTATCTTAAAGAGAATTGAATAATCATCTTAAAAAAGATGCTAATAACATTAAAAAAAGTTTTTTGTAATAAAATTCGAACGCTAGTTTGAAAAAATATTTATCTTTAGAACTATTTAAATTCATAATTATGGCAATAGCATTTATTTTTTTAGCAATAGTTGTTCTCTTTCTTTTGTACGCCGTCTCTATTTATAACAATTTGGTAAAATTAAAAAACCTTGTTCAGGAAGCATGGAGTAGTATTGACGTTATGTTGAAAAAACGTTATGATTTAATTCCTAATTTGATAGAAACCGTTAAGGGATATGCAACACATGAACGCGAAACTTTAGATAGCGTGACTCGAGCTAGAGTGCAAGCAATGGGGGCACAAAGTGTAGAAGAAAAGGAAGTTGCAGAAAAAAATCTGAGTCAGGCAATGTTAAATTTAAATGCTGTTGCTGAACAATATCCTGATTTGAAAGCCAATTCGAATTTCCAACAACTTCAATTGGAACTTTCTAATTTGGAAGGTGATATTGAAAAAGCCAGAAGGTATTATAACGGAACCGTTCGTGAGAACAATACCTTAGTGGAATCTTTCCCAAGCAACATTATTGCTGGGGCATTTCATTTTGCTAAATCTCCATTTTTTGAATTGACAAATGTCAGTGAGAGAGAAGTTCCACAAGTGAAATTTTAAGTTGTGAAACATCTTTTTTTATTTTTTTGGTGTCTTTTTGGGATTGCTACATTTGGTCAATCCCAGGAATCTGTTGTTTTACATGAAAATCAGGATTCTTTAGTAATTAATCAATCAGAACGGATTCTTTCTTTTAAATCTAATATTGTTGTAGGTAAAAATGCATCGCTCAGAGTTACCGAAACAATTAAAGTTATTGCAAAAGGGGGAAAAATCAAGAGAGGTATTTTTCGTTCTTTACCGGAAAATCGAAACTTAAATGGGAAGAACTTTAGAGTAAAATATGATATTATTGCTGTAAAAAAAGATGGCCTTTCTGAAGATTATCATGTTCAAAATGAAAATGGATATGAAAATATTTATATTGGGAACAAAGACATATTTCTTCCTGTGGGTATTTACGAATACGAAATCACCTATCAAACCGAGAATCAAATTGGTTTTTTTGATAAGTACGATGAGCTGTATTGGAATGTTAACGGAAATGCCTGGAATTTTGCTGTTGATACCATTTCGGCAACCGTAAGTTTGCCTTCAGGAGCAAGTATTCTCCAATATTCTTGTTATACAGGAGTGTATGGTTCAAAATCTCAAAATTGTATTTCAGAGAAAATTTCGAATAATAAAATCATTTGGGCTGCTAACAATTTAGATGTTGAAGAAGGGCTTACAATTGCAGTTGGATTCAATAAAGGAGTGATTTTACCACCACCGCCTCCAGGTTTTTTGAAACAATATGGGATTTTAATTTTTTCAGTTCTAGCTTTTATAGGATTGATGATGTATTTTTATAAAGCATGGTCTGAGTATGGTGTTGATCCACAAGCTCCTGTTGTTTATCCGCAATTTGATACACCGCAAAATCTTTCTCCTGCTTCTCTTGGTTATTTGAAAGAAGGTAGCTTTAGTAATAGATTAATAACAGCATCTATAGTAAATCTTGCGATAAAAGGATATTTGAAAATAACTGAGCGTGATGATTCACAGTTTTTTGGGCTATCTTCTACAAAAACTTTTGCGCTTGAAAAGTTAAAAGAATCAGATGTTTATTTGCCTAAAGAAGAATCTGTTTTGATGGATAAATTATTTGATGAAGGTGATCTTTTTGAAATTGAAGAGAAGTACAATCAAAAGGTGAAATTTATTTTAGATGATTTTAAAAGTAATTTAAAATTTCAACATGATAATTTTTTAGATGAAGGAAACAATAGGTCTAAATTAGGATTACCAGCGTTAATTATTTCAGCAGTTTATGGTTTAGGATTGTTTTTTTGTGGCCCTAAAAACGCTGTAATTGGATTGTGGTTGTATTTTATCTTACTTTTTTTCTTTGTAGTTTTTACTTTTTTAGTAAAAGGTTATTCCGTTTCATCACGTTTTGTTTGGTTTATGCCTTTTATTCTTTTCTGTTTTTTTAGTGGAACTGTTGATTTTAATTTTGATCTTAAAGAAGATTGTAATTATTTGATTTGTTTTATTTTTTTAGTTTTATCATTTATAGCATTGGTTGTTTATTCTTATCTTATTAAAAAACCATCGAAAGAGAAGTTAGAAACCCAATCTCTAATTGAAGGTTATAAAATGTACATTGGAGCTGCGGAAAGTGAGCAATTAAAGTTTTTTAATTCTCCTAACATGACTCCCGAATTGTTTGAAAAAATTCTTCCTTTTGCAATTGTACTAGGTGTTGATGAAATTTGGGGACAAAAATTTTCTAGTATGTTAAAGTTGGCTTCAATGACGTATCAAAATAATTGGTATTATGGCAGCAGTTTTAACAGTTCTAGTTTTGGAAATACATTTTATTCTAATTTATCTAATTCGATAACCTCTGCATCAACTCAAGCATCTTCAGGAGGAAGTGGTTCTGGTGGTGGTGGCTCCTCTGGCGGCGGAGGTGGCGGCGGAGGCGGAGGTGGCTGGTAAAAAAAAGCCACTCATTTTTTGAGTGGCTTGAAGTGAGGTATAATGTATTTACATTTTTGTGAGGGTAATTTTCATTTCTTTACTGTCTAATATCAGTTTGTCTTCTGTAATAGTGCTTCCACAAGGGTATGGAGTGCCATTTTCGTCTTTAATTACGAGAGTTTTACCTTTTTTTGTCAATGCATAGGTACCATCGTTTATTTCGCTTTGGAAGAATCCATTAACATGTCCGTCTTTAGTAAAAGTTAATTTTCCTTTGGTTAAAATTTCATTTTTTGCAGAATCTGAGAGAGGCATTTTTGCTTCTACCTCAGTAGTTTTCCATGAATTAATCAAATTGTTTCGCTTCTTATTGCATGAAACCATTAATACTGCTAATAATAAAATCCCAAAGATAAATAGTTTAGATTTTTTCATGATTTTAGATTGTTAGGTTAATTTGTACAAGTTACAAAAAAGACAAATTAAAAACACTTAAAAACCAGTTGTTTGTACTAAAAAAAAGAAGAAGTTAAATGATTTAAAAGCAGTTTTTCTTTCTTCTTATTTCTTTCGCCATTTTTAATTCAGACTAGGCGATTCAGGGATTTTTATCTTTATTTTCATCTTTTTTAAAACCAATAAATAAGCCGAAAGACAGCCTAAGATAATGAACAATCCCATCTCAAATTGGGCGAAAATTTTGTTTCCATTGTGCAAGGTGTTGGCTGTTGTTAGTTCTGTTTTGCCTTCATCAATTTGAATTTGAGCTAATACTTCCAGGGTTTGTAAGCTTTGATCACTCCATTGCGTTAGTTTTTGCCAATCTTTGTTTTGATTCATGGTTCCAATAGCAGCACATTGATTTTGGAAAGTTTTAAATTGCTTTTTCTCCTCAGAAGTTAAAACCGTAGCCAGATATTTTTTATCAATGCGGTGAATGCTTTGCAAACGTTTTGAAACAAAATTTTGTTTTTCAGAATCGTTAGGATTGATTTGAATAGCACGAATTTTTATTTGATGAATCGCATTGGTATACTGAAAAATATAATGACTCACCATCAATCTATCGTTGTAAATAGCTTTGATGCTTTCGTTGGTTTTTTTAGAATTAAGTCCAATGAAATAATTACTTATTAAAAGTAAAATGGTAACAAAGATCAATACAGCTGCCGCTTTTGTTTTTTTATTAATAGTATTTATATCTCTCATAATCAATAAAATTAATTTTGAAAGATAAGTCATTCTCTTTGATTTAAAAAAAGATTTTGCTGTTACAAAAGCTTGAAATAGCTTTTATTTATCTTGTGGTATCAATAGGAGCATCAATAAGTTTTAAGGGAGTTCGGGTTTTGGGTTTAGATTTTACAATTTTTTTATTGGGTTTAGGAACTCTATTTACTTCGGGAATAATTGTTGGTTCACTAACCATTTTAGGTTCCATATATGGAACTGCCTTTGCTGGAATTGGTTTAGTTGTGTAAACTGTAGGTTCGGCAACTACTGATGGTGCCTGAATGATTCCAGGACTTGGCTTGATGGTTTTTTTAATCGCCACGGCATCATTCAATACAAAAGGGGTTGGCATCATCCAGTCGGCTCTTTTGTTGATGTGAAATAATGGATTTTGCATTAAATCAAACGAACTTTCTAATAGTTTCATATCAAACGCAGTAGCAACGTTGATGTTGAATTCTAAAAGAAGCGGTTCGTTATCGACCACATAATAGCTCAGTAATCTTTTACCCTCTCTTTTGTATATTTTTCCGTTTTGCTCTAAATGAGACACACCATTGGTCTTGATGTTGTAAATGTCCATTTTTTCGTTTGCAAAAATATCGTAACGATTCACTTTTCGATTTGGCGAAATGCGAATCTTCAAATAGCGCAGATTATCCGAAATACTATCGGTAAGGAAATCGATGGTAGGTTGCGGAATGTTTTTTATAGGTGCTTTGGCAGCAAATGTAAATTGCGAATCGTATTTACTAAAAAGCGGAATAGCTTCAAGACCTTTAGGAGTATTTGGATTTTCACCTAAATAACTTTTTGTCCAGGAATCCAGATTTTTATCATAAGTCAGCCATTGTGCCGAGTTTGTATCGGCATCATAGAGATAGACGAGACTGTTGGATTTTGCTTTTCCTTTTTCGTAATCGGATTCCGAATGTGCTTTCGCAAAAAAGCCTATGGAAGCCAATAAGAAAAGAATAGACCAAGTTCCTTTTTGGACGTAATTGCCAAAGGTAGGCAACAGTAATCCGAAACATAAGGTGGTTAGGATGGCGCTTCCGAACAATATTTTCAATCCTAATCCTATTGGGAACATTTGAATAAAAGGAGCAATGATTAATAAGGCCGGGATGCTAAAAATTAGGTTTAAAACAGGGTTGTATTTTTGGGTAAGAATATAAAATCCGAACATAAAGATTCCGAAATAAACAGGAATAATTAAAAATCCGGCTCCTTGTAAACCAAAGGCAATGCCGGTATTGATAAGCAGCCAAATCAACAATGGAGCTACAAAATGATTGGCAGTAATTTTGTTTGGCGTAAAAAAGTGATAGAAGGCAAAGCAAATAGCAATGCTTAATAATACGAAAGCAGCGATGTAAGCATGTCCATTATAAGTGAAACCATTTAAAAAATCATTGTATTGCGGATAGATTTGCAATAATAATTTCCAACCAAAAAAAGTAATTAATCCTGCTGAAAACAGCGAGCCTAATAGCGGAATGAATCCTTGAAGCATTTTTTGGGGAGTTAATATTCTTTTGGCAATACCTAAGAATATAAAGAATAGGAAAAGAGCAAAAGCAATAATTTCCATTGGAACGACCCAATTAAAAGGATAACTGATGAAACTGAAAGGAATAGAAAAATACACATAATCATCAATTGATTTTGTGGTATTCAAATCGGCATTCGAGAAATAATGCAACAAAGGCATTAGGTAAGAACCTTGATGTGCTACCGAATTAGGGTCTAAATGATTGTAGTCGTCCTGGTCGGTGTGGTAGTTATAATGCCCGTCGATAAAGGCAAAATTAAAGCCTTGAATGTTGCCTTGTTTTCTAAATACCGTCAAATCGGTGTCGTTAGGTAACATTTTGTAAATGCTGTACATTAACGAATTTGACACAGGGAAAGTAGGATTTGCGGCAGCGAAATTTTTAACCATTCCCGCATTTCCATTGTTGGTTTCCATCAACATATAACTGGGCCCCGAAGTCCCGCGTGCTTCAAAGTTAAGTACTAGACCCACTTCTTTTGCCCATTGATGTTGGGTTACAAAAAGTGCCGCGCCATTGAGTCCGAGTTCTTCGGCATCGGTAAATAAAATAATGATGTCATTTTGATGTGGCGTTTTGTTGTATAAAAAAGCACGAACGCTTTCTAAGATGGTTGCAATTCCGGAAGCGTCATCGCCAGCCCCATGTGAAGCCGAATGGGGTGCGCTGTCATAATGCGAAAGTAATACTAATGCTTTTCCAGATTGGTTTCCTTTTATTCGGGCGATTATATTTTTTGATTTGGTTAGATTTCCCCAATCGGTCAAGGTGTATCCTTCCTGAAAGTTGGTTTTTAAACCTAGTTTAGTTAGTTGGTGTTGCAGATAATTTGCCGTCTGATTGTGGTTTTCTGAACTTACAAAATGGGGTTTTTGACTAATGAATTTTATATGCGTTAAAGCTCTTTTTGTCGAAAATTCGGAAAGTGGTTGGTTGTCGTCAAAAGTCCATCTCGGCATTATACTTAGATAAATAAAAGTGAGGACTGCTATAAAAAACAGGGTGTAAACTATGGATGATAAATCTTTTTTCATTTTAGCTAGGTTTGGGGCGGGTTGCTAATTGTCTTTTTTTACAAGAATGTATAAATCGTTTTCTAATAACATATAACCTTGATCATACAAGAAATAGTATGTATTCCCTGTTTTAGTCTTTAAAATATTGGTAAAAAACTCAAAATCAAATCCTTTTCCTAATAATTTGGTTCTTGTGGTTTTCGATTTTCCATCGGTGTTGAGTTCGGTGAGGATGCGGTAATTCTTGCGCAATTTATTATTGATGTTGCGCATGATATTGTTACTATCCTTATTTATTTTATTGTTGTAGGCATTGCGACAACCATCGCTACAAAATTTCTTGTCTTCCCGACCGATGATTTTTTCACCACATTCTAAACAGTTTTTCATATTTAGTTTTTTATTTTTTTAATTCGATACAAATCATGACGGCGATCTTTTAGAATTTTAACGCTTCCGTGTTCGTGTAATTCTTTTAGTAAATCCAAGTCGACATCAACAATCAAGGTCATTTCGGTGTTTGGAGTGGTTTCGGCTTTAATTCCGTTGCTTGGAAAAGCAAAATCCGCAGGTGTAAAAACAGCCGTTTGTGCATATTGAATGTCCATGTTGTTGACTTTTGGCAAGTTGCCTACGCAGCCCGCAATGGCTACATAACATTCGTTTTCTATGGCTCTGGCTTGTGCGCAATGTTTGACACGCGTATATCCGTTTTGAGTATCAGTCAGGAAAGGAACAAATAAAATATTCATGCCTTCATCGGCCATTAATCGGGAGAGTTCCGGGAATTCGACATCATAACAAATCATAATTCCTATTTTTCCACAATCGGTATCAAAAGTCTGAATGGTATTTCCCCCGGTAATTCCCCAATGAAAAACCTCGTTTGGGGTGATGTGAATTTTGGTATAGGTTTCATAAGTACCATCTCTTTTACATAAAAAACCACTATTATATAAGACTCCATCAACTAAATTAGGCATGCTTCCACTAATAATATTGATATTATAAGAAATGGCTAATTCCTGAAAACGTTTCCTTATCGGTTCGGCATACTTAGCTAATTCCCGAATAGCATCAGCTTCGGATAAATGATTGTAATCGGCCATTAAGGGAGCAATAAACAATTCGGGAAAAACGGCAAAGTCGCTGCCGTAACCCGATACGGCATCAATAAAAAACTCTGATTGTTCAAATAGCGCATCTAAGTTTTTTAACGGGCGCATTTGCCATTGAATCAAACCCAGTCGGATGACTGTTTTTTCGGTATTAATAATTGTTGGGCTCTCATTATAATAGATGTTGTTCCATTCTAATAAAACGGCAAATTCTTTGGATTTTCTATCGGCTTCCAGGTAGTTTTTCATGACTCGCATAACGTGGAAATCGTTGCTTAACTGAAATGATAGTACAGGATCATGAATTTCTTTTCTTTTAACTTTGTCAATATAGACTTTAGGGTTGATCTCCTGAGCATATTTTGCGTAATTGGGGATTCTTCCGGCAAATACTATTGATTTTAGATTTAATTGTTCGCAGATTTCTTTTCGGGCATCATACAAACGGCGTCCTAATCGTAAACCACGGTATTTTGGCACCACAAAAACATCAATACCATACAAAATTTCACCTTTTGCCGTATGTGTCGAAAAAGTATAGTTTCCTGTGATTTTAGCATAATCATGGTTTTGATCTACTAAATCTTCAGCTACAATAAGCGATAGTGCCGAGCCTACTACAATATCATCAACTAAAATAACCAATTGTCCTGCGGGAAATATTTTGAGTAGTTTTTTGATATCGGCTTCTTTCCAATAATCGTCTACCATTTCAGGATAAGACTCAATCATCGAATTCTTCAATTCTTTATAATCTTGAATTTTTAGATTTCTTAGTTCGACTTTGTTGATTTCTGCTTGCATAAAAGGATTGATTTGCTGAAAGATACGAAAAAATAATTATCCGTTTACAAACGTTTACAAATATTTACAACCGAAAGTAAATAGGTACTAACCGAATAAATTATGGCGGTGGTTGCAACTTTGTACTGTCGGAAACAAACAAAAGATTTCGATTGTATTAACAACAAAGTCTGAAACGAGTTCAGATGATAACAATTAAATTTTATACGCCATGAATGCATTAAGAAACAAAGTACAGTTGATCGGTCATTTAGGAAATGAACCAGAAATCAAAAATTTTGACGGAGGTAAAAAGTTAGCCAATTTCACATTGGCAACTAATGAAAGTTACAAAAACGATAAAGGAGAAAAAGTCGAAGAAACCCAATGGCATCGTTTAATAGCCTGGGGGAAAACAGCAGAAATTATCGAAAAATATGTTACTAAAGGAAGAGAAATTGCTATTGAAGGCAAATTAACTCATCGTAGCTATGAGGATAAAAACGGTGAAAAACGATACGTTACTGAAGTAGTGGTTTCTGATTTACTTTTATTAGGAAAGCCTTAAATATTAAACAGAAAACCCATCTCGTTTTTTAGAACGAGATGGGTTTTTATATATTAAATTAGGCTACTTTTTTAATCAAGTCATGCATAGGACAACGTTTGCAACGTTTGCTTTCTGACTTTTTGAATTTTTCACAACAGGAAGATTTACAGTTTTCCACTTTTTTAATGACATTAAGAGCTTCTTTTTTCTTTTTGTCTTTCTTCTTGCTTTTTTTGTCTTTTTCTTTGTCTTTCTTGCTCACCTTTTCTATCAGTTTAAAACTGAGACAAATATAAAACAAAAAATATTATTTTTATATATTCTAAATAAACTTTAACTTTTTTATTTTGGATTTATAGCCACCGAGCTGGTAACGGCCAGTTGTTGAATATCACGGTCAAATAAGTATAATCCACCTTTGTCGTCACCGATTAGGTTGATTTTGTCCAAAATTGTTTTAGCTGTTGCTTCTTCTTCAATTTGTTCAGAAACATACCATTGTAAGAAGTTGTGAGTGGCATAGTCTTTTTCAGAAAAAGTGATGTGTACCAATTCGTTAATTGAATTAGAAACAAAAATTTCGTGTTCGTATAAAGCTTCAAACATTTCTTTGAAAGTAGTGTAGCTGGTTTTAGGCGATTTTAAATCTGTAATTTGGGCGTGACCACCACGTTCGTTTACATACTTAATTAATTTAAGCATGTGTGCGCGTTCTTCGTCAGATTGCTTATACATGAATTGCGAAATTCCTTCCAAACCATGTACTTCTGCCCAACAAGCCATTGATAAATAAGTTTGAGAAGATTCCGCTTCAATGCGTATTTGCTTGTTTAATGCAGCTTCTATATTTTTTGATAACATAATCGTGAGTTTTTTATTAAACGTAAGGTAAAGTTACTAAAAATCGTATAAAAATCATCGGTATAAGCCTATTTGATTTTTATTTAATGGTAGTTTTTTAATTTTCGCGTAAATCTTTGAACATTATATAAGTATCCACGAATCCAAGTTTTTTATGTCTAAAACCTTTAGGAGTTGTTCCAATGATTTCAAAACCATACTTCTTCCAAAGCGTTACAGCACTTGTATTTGTGCTTACGACAATATTAAACTGAATTCCTAAATATCCTTTATCTTTAGCAAACTTTATTGAATGTTCACATAAAAGCTTACCTGTTCCTTGTCCGTGATATTTTGGATTAACCATATAACTGCAATTAGCAATATGGTTGCCTAAGTCAATCTGGTTGGGTTTAATAATGTAAGTGCCTAATATTTCATCATTATCATCGACTGCAACAAATGTGTCCATGTAGTCAGCAAACCAATTTTTATCTAAAGATTCTTTTGGGGTTTTTGGGTCAAAAACATAAGTGTCAGCTGTTGAAATAACTTTTGTAAAGATGTCCCAAACTTTGTCGTAATCTTTTTTTTTATCTGCAATTCTAATATTCATATTCAAATCTGTTTTTAAAAAATAAATTAATAGAGTTGTCTTTTATGAAAGAATTTCGAGTACTTCGACAATTTTTTCAAAAGCACTAAAGTTTTCATGTTTCACTTCGTGATCAATTTTTTCATGTGCCCAAGTGGTGTGAAATGGAACATGTGCTGCATATCCGCCAATAGCCAGTACAGGTAAAACATCCGATTTTAAGGAATTACCTATCATGTAAAATTCATTTGATTGAATCTCCAAACGTTTGATTAGATCCAGGTAATCCTGTTCTTGTTTGTCTGACATTACTTCGATATGATGAAAATATTTCCCCAATCCTGAATTATGCAGTTTTCGACGTTGATCTAACAAATCGCCTTTGGTAGCTACAACCAACTTGTATTTTCCATGTAATGCTTCTAATGTTTCTTCAACACCCTCTAAAAGAACGATGGGTTTTTCCAGTAATTCTTTACCGTACTGGATAATTTTTTCAATCACTTCAACCGGAATGGTATTATTCGAAATAGTCATCGCGGCTTCAATCATCGAAAGGATGTAAGCCTTAATTCCGTAACCGTATATTTTTAAATTATGGATTTCAATTCTAAAAAGTTCCTGAGCAATACCCTGATGCGAAAGGTAATCACTCATCAACTCGCAAAACTTTTCTTCTGTTTCCAGGAAATAGGTTTCGTTAACAAATAAGGTATCATCGGCGTCGAAGGCAATTACTTTTAAAGACATGGTTTTTATTTTAAATTTTTAAATCCAATGGGTTTGTTATAGAAGGTGATTCGTATTCCTAAAAGTAGAAAAACAGCACCAATAATCCTAAACCAACTCATTTTTTCGTCTAAAAATAACCAAGCAAGTAGGGTAGCCAAAACCGCCTGTCCTAACAAACTAAGTGAAACTCTCGTGGCTTGTAAATGTTGGGTAGAGTAACTAATTAACAACCAGGCGGTCAGTTGGCAAACGGCACCTTGGATAAACAAAACCAACCAGGCAGTATTTGAAAAACCGCTAAAACTTTCTGCCGTAATCCCGCAAACCAAAGCTAAAAACAGACTCGAAGAAACCAGAACAATACTCATAAAAGAGAGTATATCAACTTGGGATAAGATGTTTTTGCTGATTAATATATAAGTAGCATAAAGCATTCCAGACAAAACTGCGAGTACAAAGGCCAGGTCAAAGTTGAGTTGGGCAAAAGTTTCAAAGCCTACCAAGGTTACCATTCCCATAAGTGCTATTGCTGTTCCAATCCAAAAATTAGCCGATGGTTTGTTCTTTAAAACTAAAAACGAACCTATTCCTACCCAAACAGGGGATAAATTAGCCAATAAAGTAGCCTGGGTAGCACTTGATTTTTGAATGGCTATATTCCAAATGGCTATATCTGTTGCAAATACAAGACCGCAAACTACTGCTAATAATGTTATGGTGGTAGGAGGGCGTTTGAATTTTCGAGTAATAATTACATAAGGCAACAATAACACCGCCGCAATAAACATGCGGTAAAAAGCAGAAATCAATCCGTTAGTTAATTGCAAGCGAACCAAAATAGGAAAGATGGAAATACAAAGTATTCCAAGCGCTAAAGCAAGTTTGGGTTTTGCATTGTTCATGTTTCCTATCGTTTATAAAAACCAATTGCCACGTAGAAGTTGTGGCAATTGAGTGTAATTTATGATTGTATTTCTTTTAATTTATCGTCTCTCCATTCCCAACACCATCAGTATCCGGATTTACGAAAACCAATTTTCCTTCGGCGTTATTGGTCATCAAAATCATTCCCTGACTTTCTACACCGCGAAGCGCTCTTGGAGCCAGATTAGCTAAAACAGTTACTCTTTTTCCAATAATATCTTCTGGTTTAAAACTCTCGGCAATCCCTGAAACAATCGTACGAACATCAATACCGGTGTCAACTTTTAAAATTAAAAGTTTATTGGCTTTTGGCATTTTTTCAGCTTCTAAAATGGTTCCTACACGCAAGTCCATTTTGGAGAAATCCTCAAATTGAATTAAATCTTTTTGTGGTTCGGCTTTTTTGTTTTCAGCGATATTAGCTGTTTTAGTAGCTTCCAGTTTGTCTATTTGTTTCTGAATTTCTTCGTCTTCGATTTTAGAAAACAATAATTCGGCCTGACCAATTTGGTGTCCGGCAGGCATTAAATCAGAAGTTTCGGTAATGGTACTCCAGTTTAATTTATCCTCTATTTTTAAGATACGAGTCAATTTAGCGGCAGTAAACGGCAGGAATGGTTCGCAAAGTGAACTCAAAGCAGCAGCAATCTGCAAAGCCACATACATTTGGGTTTGTACACGTTCCGGATTGTCTTTAATCACTTTCCAAGGCTCTTCGTCAGCCAGATATTTATTTCCTAAACGGGCAGCATTCATCATTTCGCCTAAAGCTTCTCTGAATCTGTATCTTTCCAGTGAACTTGAAATCACGGCAGGATAAGCTTGTAATTCCGCTAAAGTTTGTTCGTCAACTTTCGAAAGTTCATTTGGAGTCGGAACAATTCCGTTGTAATATTTATTGGTTAATACCACCACGCGATTGATGAAATTTCCAAAAATTGCCACTAATTCATTGTTATTTCTAGCCTGAAAATCTTTCCAGGTAAAGTCATTATCCTTAGTTTCTGGTGCATTCGAAGTCAAAGCATAACGCAAAACATCCTGCTGATTTGGGAATTCTTCCAAATATTCGTGCAACCAAACCGCCCAGTTTTTAGAAGTCGATAATTTATTTCCTTCTAAGTTCAAGAACTCATTTGCAGGAACATTGTCAGGCAAAATATAACTTCCTTCGGCTTTTAACATCGCCGGGAAAATCACGCAATGGAAAACAATATTGTCTTTCCCGATGAAGTGAACCAATTTTGTTTTTTCATCTTTCCAATATGGCTCCCAATCTTTTCCTTCTCTCGCAGCCCATTCTTTGGTAGAAGAAATGTAGCCAATTGGCGCATCAAACCAAACGTATAATTTTTTTCCTTCGGCACCTTCCACAGGAACATCAATTCCCCAATCCAAATCACGGGTTACCGCACGAGGCTCTAATCCGCCATCAATCCAGGATTTTACTTGTCCGTAAACATTCGGTTTCCAGTCGTTTTTATGTCCTTCCAAAATCCATTCTCTCAAAAATGCATCGTAACGATCCAAAGGCAAAAACCAGTGTTTCGTCGATTTCAAAATAGGAGTTTCTCCTGTAATAGTCGATTTTGGATTAATTAAATCAGTAGCATTCAAAGTCGAACCACATTTTTCGCATTGATCGCCATAAGCTTCTTCGTTGCCACATTTTGGACAAGTTCCAATTACAAAACGATCTGCCAAAAATTGATCTGCTTTGGCATCATACAATTGTTCGGTTACTTCTTCGATAAAATCACCTTTTTCATATAATTTTTTAAAGAACTCCGAAGCCGTTTCGTGATGAATCTTAGCCGAAGTTCGAGAATAATTATCAAATGCAATTCCAAAATCAGAGAAGGATTTACGGATAATTCCATCATATTTATCGATTACTTCCTGAGGTGTAATGCCTTCTTTTTTGGCTTTCATCGAAATGGCAACTCCGTGTTCGTCGCTTCCGCAAACAAACAAAACGTCTCTTCCCTGTAATCTTAAATATCTGGAATAGATGTCCGAAGGCACGTAAACACCCGCCAAATGCCCAATATGAATTGGTCCGTTAGTATAAGGCAACGCCGCCGTAATGGTATATCTTTCTGGATTCTGTAGCATAATTCAATTTTATAGAGCGCAAAAATAAGGAATAGAATTTTATTTGGAGCTATTTAGCTTCGCTGAATCTTCAATGTCCCGCTATTCGTTGCAATATCTACTCAATAACTTCTGCTATTAAACCATTGTAATTAAAAGCTAAATGAAATTTAACCCTTGAGTTGTATTTTAAGCTATCATTAATGTTTCTGACAAAATATATTGATTCTCCTGTAAAGTCTTTTTTAATAAATCCAAAAGAATTTTCTAATTTTATTATAGTTCCTTCGAATGTTTGGTTTTTTCCATTAATTGTTATAAAGCCATTGAGTTTTCTTTTTATTCTTACATCTAGAGGAACATCTTTTAAAGAGTTAAAATAAATTAATGACTCATCTTTTTCATCTAAAAGATATAAACATCTTGCATACCAATATTGAGGCTCATATCTTTTGTCTCCTTTAGTGAAAGATTTTCTTAAATAATGTTTTAAATTCACATAGTTTTCAGGAGATTTTTCACTTAGTAATTTTGCATATCTAAAATTTAAATCTTTATCGTTTTCGTTTACAGCAAGGGATAATTCTAAAATATTTAAGGAATCATCTATTTTACCTTCTTCGATATAATAATTACTCAATCTTGTAGCTAAATATGGGCTTCTTTTGTTGAAATCAAAAGCAGATTTTAATGCTTCTAAAGCTTTAGGAGTATTATTTATTAATTTATTAAAGCTAGCTTCTGCATCATGAAAAAAACTTTCATTTGGGTAAAATTGTTTTGCTTTGTTTAATGTTTTTTCGAATTCCTGAATTTTCACTTCAATTATGTTATTTGCTTGATTATCAATGGATATCTTTAGTTCCTGTAAATAAATTTTCAACAATGTATGATATGCATGAACTATATTTTTATTTCTTTTATTTGATATTATTTCATTACAAATTTCTTTAGCATTATTTAGTAAATTATTAGCTAATAACCTTTGAGATGTTTTTTCTGCTTTTCTTAATAGAAATTCTGCTTTAGAATGAGCAATTGACCCATTTTTCGGGTCTATTTCATGAGCTAAATCTAGTAATTTTGAAGCTTTCTCTAAATTTCCACTATTGGAATTCATTTCGAAAATAGATTCTTGTTGCATCAATGATGAAATTTCACCAACATTATCATATGCGATTTGATAAATTGATCTAATCATTTCAGGATCCTTAAAAACATTTAAAAGGTTTCGTGCGTTAGTCATAGCAATAAAAACTTGACGATCGCTATCGTAATCTATATCTAACTTTGATATAATATTAATGTATTTGTCATATCTTGAATTTAAATCAACTAATACTTGTTCAAAAACTAATTCAGCAATATGTTGATGACGACTTTGAAAAACATAGTCATTAATGTTGTAATTTCTATTACTATATACTACCGATTCAAGAGGTTTGAAAAGATATTCTTTAAAATATGAGAAATTAATACTATGTAATCTTGAAATTATTCCTGCTCTAGCGTATGTTCCAATTCTATGAAAAACGCAAATTGATAGATATAGGTTTCGGGCTTCTTCATTAGGAATTGAATTATATTCATCCATAACTATGTCGGCAAAGGGTTTTCCTGCCGTTGCTTCATATAGCGCCACTAATAATTCTCTTCCTGATTTTTCTGAAAGAGCATCTTTTTGTTGATCAATCGTTTTGCCATGTAAATATCCTAAAGATTTATATTTAGTTAAAAGATCTATGAGTTTAGTTATTTCGTTGTCTTTTAGGTATTTAAGAGTATATTCTCTGGTTAGATAGATGTTTAAAGTTTCACCATTAATATTCCATAAGTTTACTCTTTCAGCTGATATTATAGATATTAATAAATTGTCTTTTTTTGCTTTTGTAAAGATATATTCAATATCTTCATTTCTTTCTGTTACATTATCAATAAATAAATAGATTCTTTCTTTTGTGAGTTGGTATAATTCAGATAATCTGTCATATTCTATACTTATGTCTGATTTATAAAAAATACATAATTTTTCAAATATTACAGCTGCATTCCAAGCTAATCTATGTAATAGAACAGTTTTTCCAGAACCAGCATTCCCTTTTATTATGTACAATTCTTGCTTAGAGATCCTTTGATTTTCTTCAATTAAAAATACTTCTGACAAAATAGAATCTGTGATATTTCTTTCAACATCATATTCTTTAATAATTGGATCCCATCCTTCAAAATATCCTTTGTAAAAATCACGTGGATCAGTATTTTTAGCAGCTAAATTTGTATGTAAATAAATTGCATCTCTTTCTAAAAATTGTATAAGTCTTTCACTTGGTTCAGGTGAGTCAGAATTAAATTTATTAATAATTGGATGTGAAAAACTATCTTTCTTTAAAGTACTCAAAATTCTTTGGTTTTCAGAAATGCTTGATTGAATTTCTTTCATGAAATCCTTAAAAGAAAGTTTTATCGATGAGATTTTTTTTAAATCATATAGTCTTTCTTCCGCATCTGTAATATATGGCCCAACCATATATGACCTGGGACGAACGCTTCCGATTTTTTCTAAGTGTTTAAGACTGTTTCTTATGTCTAAATCTGCGAAACTAAAACCTACAAAAAGAATTGGGTATTCATAAGATGATTCTTCTAGCCTTTTAAATAATCTTTCTCTATTTTCCTTGTGTTCCACATATTGATCAGGAGTTAGGATAAGAGGTACATCCTTGTCATTGATATCAGTAATTGAACCATGTAATTTGTTAAACATGACTGAGTTTTCAAAAATCATTTTGTCGCCAATTCTTTCGCCATTTTTCACAAAAGTTGCTAATTCTTGGAGTTTTGTATGACATCTTTCATATGATTCTTCAATCAACAAATCATAATTTGTTGTGTAAATTGAGTGCCATTTGTATAAAGGTATTAGTTTATGGTGTTCACCAGGTTTGAATTCAATAAAAATATCATATATGAATTTTTGAACTGTAAATAGATCTGTTTCACTAATTGCTAATTCAGATATATATTGAAGATCTTTATCTAAATACTCATCGCCTAAAAATTTTTCTGCGATTAAGTTTGCTAATTGATTACCAGTAGGCGGTTTTTTTGAATTTTTATGAAACGAATCAAATGCTGCTCCAGCACCTAGAAAAAGAATTACTTTACCATCTTTAATATTATCGATAAGTGCTTTTGGTAGCTTAGTATTCATAGTAAGTTTATTTTTGTTAAAAAACAAATAAAATGAAATATATTGAATTTTGCAAATATTCTATTTTTGTTTAAATATAGATTTATTTAAGATCTGATAGGTTAGCTAAAAAATCTATTTTCACATAATTAATACGTCTAGTTCGTGCGCGAATCCTTTTGCGTTCGAAACATTTATTTTTACGTAGATTCTGCAGGTTTTAGCAGATGTTTTAAATCAAAGCTGTTTTGTAGTATCTGTGCTTTTAAATTTTTCGATAATATCTTTTATTACTTCAGAGTTTAGTTTATATCCGGTTAATAGTGGATAACCTTCCCAGCGGACAATACCATTGGGATCTATCAAAATACAATGCGGAATGCCTTTTATTTCTAATGAATTATACATACTTCTTTGTGTATCAATGGCGCTGTAATATTCAATTTGAGGAGATGTCAAAGCGACTACTTTTTCTTTTGGTTCGTCGCTGATGCCAATAACTACCAAATCATTTTCAAACTCCGTTTTCAAACGGTTTAATTCAGGAATGGCTATTTTGCAAGGACCACACCAGGTAGCCCAAAAATCAATTAGCACAAATTTTCCTTTTGTCTTAGGTTTTTCTGAAAGCCATTTTTCTACGACCAGTTTTGGTGCTTTTTGATTGATAATAGATTTTGCCCAGATTTTTTTCTCTTGCGAAAAAGCATTTAGGGCTAATAAAAAGCATAATGATAGTATTGTTTTTTTCATCTTTGGTTGTGTTGATTTATAATTTGGTTTTTCAAATATATTACTTTTTTTTCTTACAAAAAGTATTACTGTCTTCCATTTGTCATTTGTAATATATTGTCAGTTAGGTTTGTTTATCTTTGCAAACGGATTTAAAGAAAATAAATCATGCCAAAAGGACCTGAAAAAAACACTAAAAACAAGGCTTTACACACCAAATTATTGAATCGGAAAAAGGCCAAGCTTCAAGAAGAGAAAAAAGAAAAAGCTTTGCGTTTGAAAGCTTTGGTTGCCAAAATGAATCAGCAAAAGAATACTAACGAATAGGGTGCTGAATAACTTTTAGCACTATTAATCTGTGGCTAAAAACATTTTCATTCTTCACTATTTTAGCCGAAATTTGCAAACCACTCTTTAAAAAACTCAAAATGGAATTCGGAAGCATCATTATCTCAGAAACAGCCGCAAATAGCGAAAATCCTCAAGATGTAATCAACTCAAACATTTCGGTAATTAATCTGATGCGCGAGGAAAAAATCGATGACGATTTGATTCACGAAGATGCGTTGATGAGTTATTATTTGGATTATTACTACAGCCAATATGTGGAGGGTAATTTTGCACAATTTGTATACAATTCCGGTTGGAATTCCGAATTAAACGAATTGATTGAAGAAGGTTTGGCTTTAATTGGCGCCGAAAAACATTTGGAGTTATTTCAGGAACAATGCAAAAAAGTCAAATTAATGAGCAGTGTGAAAAGAGAAAAATTCTTTAAAGGCAAACTCGAAGGGGTAAATCCTATTCGTGATTTGCTTAACAACGACCGCTTTTTCGAACTGGAAGAAAATTTATTGCAGTTGAATGCCGCTTTCTTAAAAAATCATCCGGACACACAGGTTCTTTCTGTTGATGCCATGTTCGAATTGTTGGAAGACTTTGTAGGACGCGAAATTAAAAGGGCATAGTCAATAAAATTGTTTTTTTTTGTAAAGACAACAAAGAATTCATTAACTAAATACTGAATTTTTTGTGTGTGTCTTTGTCCTGTCTTTATATATGTTTTATGTAAGATATTTTTTCGTTGTTCCAAAAACTTTGTCCTATATTTACCATACATTTTTTTTGATTTGTTAACCTAATCAGTAAATGATTCGACACTTTTAGTTAAAGTCATCTCTGAATCAAATTGCAAATAATTTCATGGTATATTCTTTTGAATTTTTTGACTCATTCATAGACTCCATTGCTGTAATTAACAAAAAAGGGGAGGTTATTTACACAAACATCGCTTGGAAAAGTTTTTCGAGTGAAAATTTTGGTTTTTTGGACAAAACGGATGTTGGTGTAAACTATTTGGATATATGTGGAAGAGCAACCGGTAAAGATGCAGAAAGTGCTACCGAAGCATTAGTGGGTATTCAAGCTGTGATTAATAGGGAACAAGCTCTTTTTCAAATGGAGTATTCTTGTAATTCCTTAAACGAGCAAAGATGGTTTATTTTAAGGTGTACTCCATTGGTAAACAACGTCGATTTGTCAATTGTGTCGCATATTAATATAAGTCAACGAAAAATCTCGGAAGAGATTGTTAAAAAGCAAAATAAGCAGTTGAAAGAAATCAACAAACGCTTGGATTCTACCATGTTTAAAATTACTCACGATATAGTTGCTCCTTTAAATTCAGTTATAGGCCTAATCCATTTATCAAGGATAGACAATGAATCAATTGATGAATATTTTTCTCTTATCGAAAAAAGTGCTTCTAATTTGAAGTCTTTCGTACAGGAAACCCTTGAGTTGTCTAAATCAACTAATAAATATACAGAAGTAGATTTTAATAGATTGTTAAGTGATTTTTACGAATCCGTGAAATACAATCCAGCACTGGAACATGTCAAAATTAAGACGGATGTACATCAAACGGTTGAATTTTATACGTATAAAAATGAAATCACTTCGGTTATTTCAAACTTGATAGACAATAGTTTGAAATATTATGACAATAACAAAGAAGAGTCATTTGTATTGGTTTCAATCGATTCAAATGGTATTGAGGCAAAAATCTCAATCAAAGACAATGGAATTGGCGTCAGCAAAGAAATGCTTTCGAAAATATTTGATTTAAATTTTCAGGTAGAGAAGGAAGTCAGTGAGGGTTTTGGAATTGGTTTGTCTATAGTAAAGCAGTCTGTTGATTTAATGGATGGTGTTGTAAATGTAAATTCCGAATTAGGTGTTGGAACAGAATTCAATATAATCATTCCCAATTTAAAGCAATTTAGAGATTGATATGATGAATAACAAATATCAGCTTAGCTGTTAGTTGCTTGACAGATAATAAGCATTTCGCAAAGGCAGATTAATAATTCTTAAAGTAAAGCATAAAAAATATGTACTTCTTTGTGCAAGCTCCATAAGCCTTAGGGGAATATTTTTTTCAATTTAAACTTTGTCTTATTTGTACCAAACATTTCCTTAAATTTGCTACCGTTATTAGAAATATAATAGTTTATAAAACCCCAACTATGTTACAAATTGCATTTATTAGAGAGAATCAGGAAAAAGTGATCAAGGCTTTGGCAAAAAGAAATATGGATGCCAAAAGTGTTGTGGAAGAAGTGGTACAACTTGATGAGCGTCGTCGTGCTACGCAAGTAGAGTTAGACAATATTTTAGCTGAATCTAATAAATTGTCCAAAGACATTGGCGAATTGATGAAAGCGGGTGAGAAATCTAAAGCTGCTATCTTAAAAGAAAAAACAGTTATCAATAAAGAAAAGAGCAAGAAACTGGCTGAAACAGCTGAGGTTATTGCTGCTGATCTTGCTGAAAAATTATATACTTTACCTAATCTTCCTGCCGATATTGTTCCTGAAGGAAAAACACCAGAGGAAAATTTAAATGTTTTTGAAGCTGGTGAAGTGCCAGTTTTACATGAAGGGGCACAACCACACTGGGATTTGGTAAAAAAATACGACATCATTGATTTCGAATTAGGAAATAAAATCACGGGAGCAGGTTTTCCGGTTTATAAAGGAAAAGGAGCGCGATTGCAGCGTGCCTTAATCAATTATTTCTTAGATAAAAATGCGGCTGCGGGTTACAATGAAGTTCAAGTGCCTCACATGGTAAACGAAGCTTCGGCATACGGAACGGGACAATTGCCAGACAAAGAAGGGCAAATGTACCATGACGCTACCGACAATTTATATTTAATTCCAACAGCTGAGGTTCCGGTGACCAACTTGTTTAGAGATGTAATCTTAAATGAAAATGAGTTGCCAATTTTAACTACAGCTTATACGCCATGTTTCCGTCGTGAGGCGGGTTCTTACGGTGCGCACGTACGTGGATTGAATCGTTTGCACCAATTTGACAAAGTAGAAATAGTGCGTGTGGAGCATCCTGAGAAATCCTATGAAGCTTTAGACGGAATGGTAGAACACGTAAAAGAGATTTTGAACGAATTGAAATTACCATACCGAATTTTGCGTCTTTGTGGTGGCGATATGGGTTTTACTTCGGCTTTGACTTATGATTTTGAAGTGTATTCTACGGCGCAAGAGCGTTGGTTAGAAATTAGTTCAGTTTCTAACTTTGAAACTTTTCAGGCGAATCGTTTGAAATTGCGTTTCAGAGATAAAGACGGAAAAAACCAATTGGCACACACCTTAAACGGAAGTTCATTGGCTTTGCCTAGAGTACTTGCGGGAATTCTTGAAAATTACCAAACCCCGGAAGGAATTGTAATTCCAGAGGTTTTACGTCCGTATTGCGGATTTGATATTATAAACTAACTTTAGTTTTATTTACCGCAAATTCGCAAATTATTTTTTAGTCTTAAAGAATTAAAATTTGTGAATTTGCGGTTAAATAACTTAGAAAAATGGAAAGCAAATTGAAATCGAATAATGAAAAAACTCTTTCTACATATTTCCCTGTTTTTTTCATTGATTTGTTTTTCACAAAATGAACAACTAGCGCAGTATTATTACGACAAAGGCGATTTTGAAAAAGCCAAAATCAGTTATGAGGAATTATTGGAGAACATTCCTCAAAACATGCAATACTTTCTCCGAACAGTAGATTGTTATCAGCAATTGCAACAATATGATGTTGCCGAAAAAGCCATCCAAAACCGGCTTACAAAATACAACCAAGAAAGTCTTTTAGTTGAATTGGGATATAATTACCAATTGCAAAAGAATGATGCTAAAGCCAAAAGCTATTATGATGAGGCAATAGAGCGTATTCGTAAAAATCCCAATGAAGTGTACGGAATTGCTAATTCTTTTGAACGAAAAGTACAATTAGAATATGCATTAAAAGCTTATAAAACAGCTACTGAAATCCAGCCTAATTTTAATTTCAATTACCAACAAGGATTGCTGTATGGGCAATTAGGTAATTTCGAAATGATGATTAACACTTTTCTGGACGAAGCTTATGCAAATCCTCAAAATTCAATTGTGATTCAGAATCAATTGTCGCGTTTTATGACCGATGAAGCCGATGTGAGTTTTAGCAATGCTTTGCGAAAAGCTTTGGTTTTGAAGGTTCAAAAAAGTCAGGATTTGTTCTGGAACCGATATTTGAGTTGGTTTTATATACAACAAAAAGAATTTCCGAAAGCCTTTATTCAGGAAAAAGCAATCTACAAACGCAATCCTGAATCGCTTTCCACTATTTTGAATTTGGCAAACTTAGCCATTGAAGAAGAAAATCAGGAGGTGGCTAAAGAAATACTGGATTTTGTAATTGAAAATACCAAGGATTTAGGATTATTGGTTCAGGCACATTCGTATTTGATAGAGCTAAAAATTGCTAAAGCCACCGAAAAAGATTACGCAACTATCAATACGGAAATTGAGGCTTTATTGAAACAATTTGAAATAAGTCCTTTTACCTTATCTTTGCAGCTAATTCAGGCACATTTTGTGGCATTCCATTTGAAAAAACCGGAGCAGGGAAGAGCGATTGTGAAGAAAGCTTTGGAGTTGCAACTCAATAATTACGAAGTGGCTCAGGCCAAAATGGAATTGGCGGATATTTTGCTTTTCGAAGAAAAATTCAATCAGGCGTTGTTGTATTATTCGCAAATTGAAATGGATTTGAAAAATGATGTGGTGGCTCACGAAGCGAGTTTGAAAGCAGCCAAAACGAGTTATTTTAAAGGCGATTTTCCTTGGGCATTAAAACAGTTTAAGGAATTGAAATCGGCAAATACGCAGTTGATTGCCAATGATGCTCTAGAATATTTTTTGTTGATAAATGATAACACAGTTGCCGATTCGACACAGACGGCTTTGAAAGCTTTTGCCAAAGGCGATTATTTGTTGTATCAAAACAGAAATCAGGAAGCCATTGCACAGTTTCAGTTGGTTTTAAAAACCTTTAAAGGACAGGAAATAGAGGCGGTAACGCAATTGCGACTGGGGAAAGTCTATGAGGAAATAGCCGAATATAATTTGGCTTTAAGCCAATACCAATCGATAATTGACCATCATAGTGATGGAATTTACATTGATGAAGCGCTGTTTTTTTCGGCGGAAATTTATAGCAAGAAGTTAAACGAACCCGAAAAGGCAAAACCATTATACGAAAAGTTGATTTTCAACCATCAGGACAGTATTTATTTTGTCGAAGCCAGAAAGAAATTTAGGGAGTTAAGAGGAGATAAAAACCTGTAAATTAGATAGCAGATTTTAGATTTCAGAATAGAGAATATAAGGAGAATACAGAAAACAGATTGCACTAGAAATTTTGATTGACTTTTATTGTCTTAATACTTAATACAGCAATCTTAATACATTTAAAAATGATAATTTATAACATTACAATTAATATACACGAAAGCGTTCATGATAAATGGATGATCTGGATGCAACACAAACACATTCCTGAAATGCTGGCAACGGGCAAATTTACCAATGCTAAACTGGTTCGTGTTTTAGTAGAAGAAGAAATGGGAGGAGTGACTTATTCGGCTCAATTTACAACGGATAGTTTAGTGACTTTAGAAAAATTCTATCAAGAAGATGATGCAGTGCTTCAGGCAGAGGGTCAAAAACTTTTTGGTGAAAAAATGCTCACTTTTAGAACTGAGTTACAAGTGATTTTTGAATTCCAATAATTTGTTTGACATTTTGTTTGACATTCAAAAAAATGCTTTACCTTTGCACTAACAGTACACACCACGCTACAGTTTTTAGCAATAAAGACAGCGTCCCAGGGTGTGTCTTTTGCTTTAAAGATGTTTCGGTTTTTATTTTTTTTGATTAATTATGTTCGAAAAACTACCTTTTACGATTCAAGAACAAATTGAAAGATTAGAAACAAGAGGTTTGTTAATCACTCCTGAAGATAACGCCCCACACTATTTATCTCATATCAGTTATTATAGACTGGGAGAATATTGGTATTCCATGCAATCTGATAAAATTAATCATATTTTTAAAGAGAATAGTAAGTTTAAAGATGTTATAGCTCTTTATCAATTTGATAGTGAACTTAGAATTTTGTTATTTGATATTATCGAAAAAATTGAGATAAGTTTACGCACAAAACTTATTTATCATCTATCCCATGAATTTAGTCCTTGGTGGTTTCAAAGTTTTGATTTATTTATAGACAGCAGAGCTTTAGTTAAAACACTTTCGAGTCTAGAAGAAGAACTAGAAAGAACAAAAGAAACAACTATAAAGAATCATGTTAAAAATCACAAAGATGATTTGCGTTTTCCTCCAGCTTGGAAATCTTTAGAGCAAACAAGTTTTGGTTCTTTATCAAAATTATATGGTAATTTAAAAAGTACCGTAAAATCGAAAGATATTATTGCCAAAGAATTCGGGGCGGTTAATCATACTTTTTTACCAAGTTGGTTACAATCCATTGCTCAAATTCGCAATTATTGTGCTCATCATTCTAGGATATGGAACAAAAATTTACCTGGAAACCCTAAACTGCTGACTAATCCTCCATTCAATTGGGTTGAAGATGTGCCAAAACAAAATGAAAAATTGTATATTCATCTTTGTATAATGAAGTATTTATTAGATAGAATACAACCTGAAAATAATTTTACAGAAAGATTATCGAAGCTTTTTATAAAATATCCGAATGTTGATCCGAATGCATTAGGAATGAAGACAAATTGGGAGCATGAAAAACTTTGGAAATAGTTTTATATAATTATATAACATAGAGACAACTATAAAAAATAAAATCCGAGGTTTTTAAAAACCTTAAAATTTAAACAAACACCATGGATAAAGTAAAAGCCAAAAAACACCTCGGACAGCATTTCCTAAAAGACGAAAGTATAGCCAAAGACATTGCTGATACGCTAAGCTTAGAAGGATATGATGATGTATTGGAAATAGGACCAGGAATGGGGGTTTTGACCAAATATATGTTGGATAAACCCATCACTACTTATGTAATTGAGATTGATACCGAATCGGTGACGTATTTGGAAGCCAATTATCCAAAATTACATGGTAAGATTATTTCGCAGGATTTTTTGAAATACAATATCAATGAAGTCTTTGAGAACAAGCAGTTTGCTATAATCGGGAACTTTCCATATAACATTTCGACCCAAATTGTTTTTAGAGTATTGGAATTCAGAGACCAAATTCCTGAATTCTCCGGTATGTTTCAAAAAGAAGTGGCTGAGCGAATTTGCGAGAAAAAAGGAAGTAAGGCCTACGGAATTTTATCCGTTTTGGCACAGGCTTTTTATGATACTGAATATCTGTTTACGGTAGACGAGAATGTTTTTAATCCGCCACCAAAGGTAAAATCAGGGGTGATGCGTATGCGCCGAAAAGAAGATTACAGCTTGCCTTGTAGTGTGAAACTATTCTTTACGGTGGTAAAAACGGCTTTTCAGCAACGCCGTAAAACTTTGCGTAACAGTTTAAAAACACTGAATTTGTCAGATAATTTAAGAGAAGATAGTATCTTTGACCTCCGTCCGGAGCAATTGGATGTGGCACAATTTATCGAACTTACTCAAAAAATAGAAGCCGATGGAATTTAAAATCACCAAAGACTTAATTCTCGAATTAGAGCAACACATTGTCAATAAGAATGATAAGGAACTGGAATCCTTACTGAATGACATGCACCATGCTGATATTGCCGAGGTTTTGGACGAACTTGATTTTGAAGAAGCTACTTATATTTTTAAGGTATTAGACAGTGAAAAAACAGCAGAAATTCTTCTTGAATTAGAAGATGATTTGCGTGAGAATATATTAAGTCGTCTTTCTGCAAAAGAGATTGCTGAGGAGTTAGATGAATTAGATACCAATGATGCGGCAGATATTATCGCCGAATTGTCTAAGGACTTAAAAGCGGAGGTAATCTCGGAACTACAAGACGTTGAACACGCTAAGGATATTGTCGAATTGTTGCGTTATGACGAGGATACTGCCGGTGGTTTGATGGGGAAAGAGTTGGTAAAAGTGAATGAGAACTGGAATGTGTTGACCTGTGTAAAAGAAATGCGTATTCAGGCCGAAAATGTTTCCAGAGTACATTCAATCTATGTTGTTGATGATGAAAACCGATTAAAGGGAAGACTTTCGCTAAAAGATTTGTTAACTACTTCAACCAAAACGCATATCAGCGATGTTTATATTCGAAAATTAAACTGGGTAAAAGTAGACGATAAAGATGTGGAAGTGGCTCGAATCATGCAAAAATATGATTTGGAAGCCGTTCCCGTAGTGGATGAATTGGGACGTTTAGTAGGTCGTATTACCATTGATGACATTGTAGATGTAATTAAGGAAGAAGCTGAGAAAGATTACCAATTAGCGGCGGGTATTACTCAAGATGTAGAGACCAATGACAGTATTTTAGAGTTGACCAAAGCGCGTTTACCCTGGTTGCTCATCGGAATGGTGATAGAAGTTATTGCTTCTTTTGTTTTAAAAGATAATGAAAATGCTTTTCGACGCTATTCGACCTTGATTATTTTTGTGCCTTTACTTTCGGCCACGGCGGGAAATATTGGAGTACAGGCATCAGCAATCGTTGTACAAGGATTGGCTAATGGTTCTTTGAAAGAGTTTAGTCGGGTTTATTTTAGCAAGGAAATTGCCGTAGCAATGATTTCAGGTTCTATAATTTCTTTATTGTTGCTGGGTTATCATTCGATAATGTATCAACAATACTTGGTAGGATTGGCAATTTCTATTTCTATTGTTGTGGTTATTCTTTTTGCTGCTATATTAGGAACATTGGTTCCGCTTTTTCTACATAAAAACAAGATTGATCCTGCTATTGCAACAGGACCTTTTATAACCACAGCGAATGATATTTTTGGTATTATCATATATTTTGCAGTGGCAAGAATGATTTTAGGATTTTAATACATTTATTTAATGAAAGTACATATAATAGGCGGTGGTAACTTAGGTGCTGCTATTGCATTAGGAATGGCGAGATGCGCTACCGAAAATCAGATTACGGTAACAAGAAGAAATACTACCAGTATTTTATATTTAGAAAAATTAGGTGTTACGGTTTCTTCGGATAATAAACACAATATTCAAGAGGCAGATGTTATTATTTTAACGATTAAACCGTATCAGGTAGATACTGTTTTGGCTGAAATACTTCCTGTTATTTCTAATAAAATAATTGCTTCCGGTGTAAGTGGTTTGTCTATTGAAGTGCTTCAGAATAAAATTGGCGAAGGGCATCAGGCAATTCGAATTATGCCTAACATTGCAGCACAATACGGAGCTTCGGCGACTTGTATTTCTTTTAACGAAAAACACAAGGCAGAAGGACAAAAACTAGTCACTCTTTTTAAGGATTTAGGTACAGCACCCGTTATTGACGAAAAATTAATGGATGCGGCTACAGTTTTGGCAGCCAGTGGAACTGCTTTTGCTTTGCGTTACATTAGAGCATCTATGCAGGCGGGAATCGAAATAGGATTTGACTGGAAAACGGCATTGGCTATTTCGGCACAAACCGTAAAAGGAGCTGCTGAAATGGTAATGGAAGAACAAATTCACCCGGAACAATTAATCGACAGGGTAACGACTCCTCAGGGTTGTACCATTACCGGTTTGAGCGAAATGGAATCTCATGGATTTAGTTCGTCATTAATACGTGGAATTAAAGCGGCAGTAAAGAAAATTAAAGGGATTTAATATTCCTGTTTTAAAATACAAAAGGTATTCTTGAATCATCAACTGCCTTTTTGGGGCAGTTCACTACTCATTAACCAATCTAAAGAATAGTTTTATATTATTGTAATCGTGAGTGTTATAACAATAAGATAAATACTTTATTTTAAAAAGGGAACACTAATTTTGTTGTATGAATAATAAAGTCGTAAATAAAGAAGCAATAATAAAATCTGTAACCAAAATGGTTTCAGATAAGGCTACCGTACGATTATTCTTGAAAGGTAATACTCCTATTGAAAAATTAACTCAAAAAGGGATAAAGTTTGCCAAACCAATATAGATAATACATTTTCAAAAAAAAGGGTTTCTCAAATTACTGAGAAGCCCTTTTTTACATAACTAAAAGGCAAATTTATTTCTTTTTAGCTTTCAAAGCCATATCGTTATCATCTATTTCCTGACCAAAATCAGGCATACCATCTTTAGTCCATTTTAATGCTCTGGCACGGGTGTGACGGTTAGGATCGGTTAAGGCATCACCAATGATTTTTTCGTAATCACGAGCGTGGTATATCATCACATCGGTTTTACCGTCTTCGGCTACCGTAAAACTATTGTGTCCCGGGCCGTAACGTTTGAATTTTTCGTTAGTAAAGAAAACGGGTTTGTCTAATTTGTTCCAGGAAGCTGGGTCGAGTAAATCGGCGCCTTCTTTTGCCCAAAGTAAACCCAGGCAATAAGTAGCGTCAGTTGCACTGGCGGAGAACGTTAAAAATACTTTTCCATTGCGGATAAGTACAGCAGGTCCTTCGTTTACCTTGTAGGTATGCATTTCCCAATCATAATCAGGTTGGCTAATAACAATTTGTTTTTCATCTACTGAAGTTGGACTGGTCATTTTTGCAATATACAGGCTGGTATTAACTACTTTTCCTGAGCCTCTATCTACCCAAATAAGATAACGCTGCCCGTTTAGTTCGAAAGTGGTAGCGTCCAGGGCAAAAGTGTCTTTTTTAGTCACAATTTGACCTTCTTCTTTCCATTCTCCTTTCGTAGGGTCTTCTGATGGATTAGATAAGGCATAAATGCGTATTTTCCATTTGTCTTCAGCCGATCCTGCAGCAAAATAAATGTACCATTTGCCATCAATTCGGTGCAATTCAGGAGCCCAAATATGGTTTCCCATAGCGCCTTTGTTGTGTTTACGCCATACTACTACCGGTTTAGCTTCTTTGATGCCGTTAATTGTTTTTGAACTGCGAATTTCAATACGGTCATATTCCGGAGCTGTTGCAATAAAGTAATAAGTTCCGTCGGCAGTTTTTGTAACAAATGGATCTGCTCGTTGAAATGCCAGAGGATTGTTGAATTGATTCTTTTTTAGCTTTTGAGAATAGGCTGTCATTCCGATAACTATGAAACTTAATAGAAAAGTCAGGCGTAAAAAGTTCAAGGTTTTGTTCATTTTAGTATAATATAGGTTGGTTTTTTATTTAAATGTAAAATATACATTTTTAACAAAGATATAAATATTGTTGATTCTGTGTTTGTTTTTTTAAATTTTGAGCCTGTTTTTTTGTAAATAAAATAATTCAAATGCTTGATTTTCATGTAGTTTATCTTAAAAAATAGCTTTACATCGAGTATTGCTGAAGTTGCTTTTATAAAATTAAAAAATGCTGTAATTTTATAGATGGAAATCCCAATCTATCACTGCTTTTCTTAATTAATGGTTTAATTTAAAACTAACACTAAATAAACATTATTATGAAAAAGTTATTCAACATGTTTTACGACAAGATTTCTCGCTTTTTATTCGGAGATGAATCAATGGTGAGATATTAAAGGAAAAATGGATTAGTAAAAAAAGAGCGTATGTAAAAAACATTACTTTAAGTTTGGGTTATCCAAAAGAAAACCATTTCTGAATTAATTCTAATTTAGAAATGGTTTTTTATTTTTAAGAGCTGCTAATTTTTGGGATTAAATTAATAAGCCCATTTTTTTATTAATTTTGGAAGCTCAACTTAAAAATAGTTATGAATATTAAAATTCTTCACATCGATAGTAATAATCCCATTTTAATGCAGCAATTGCAAGAATTAGGTTTTCAAAACCATGAAGATTTTACTTCGCCAAAAGAAGCAATTGAAGCAAAAATTCAAGATTATCATGGAATCGTGATTCGCAGCCGATTTAAGATTGATAAAAATTTCCTGGACAAAGCAACTAATTTGCAGTTTATAGCCCGTGTTGGCGCAGGTTTAGAAAGTATTGATTGTGATTATGCCTTGTCAAAAAACATCCAACTCATTGCAGCTCCCGAAGGCAATAGAAATGCAGTTGCCGAGCACACTTTGGGAATGATTTTGTCGCTTTTTAATCATTTAAATCGAGCCGATAGAGAAATACGTTCCGGACATTGGAACAGAGAACGCAATCGTGGACATGAATTAGATGGAAAAACGGTTGGTATTATTGGCTATGGTAATATGGGAAAATGGTTTGCCAAAAAACTAAGAGGTTTTGATGTAGAAGTATTTTGTTATGATATAAAAGAAAATGTTGGTGATGCCAATGCAAAACAAGTTTCGTTAGCAGAATTACAACAAAAAGCAGATGTGTTGAGTTTGCATCTTCCTTGGACTCCAGAAACCGATAAAATGGTAAATGCAGCCTATATTAATGCTTTTGCTAAACCGTTTTGGATTTTTAATACTTCGAGAGGTAAAAACATTGTAACGGCTGATTTGGTTGCTGCTTTGCAATCCGGAAAAGTGTTAGGTGCAGGATTAGACGTATTAGAATATGAAAAACTTTCTTTTGAAACCTTATTTCAGGATAAAACTACGCCAGAAGCTTTTCAGTATTTATTAGAAGCTGAAAATGTACTATTGTCACCTCATGTGGCCGGTTGGACCTTTGAAAGTCATGAACGATTAGCGCAGGTAATTGTCGATAAGATTAATGATTTTTATTTTAATTAGAACAATACTTTGTTTTAAGAAGCCATACTATTTCAGTATTTGAATATAATTTCATAAATTTAATGGTTGATAATCAGTTAAATGTGTGATTATGGAGAATTCAAAACAAGAACATTGGAATAATCTGCAACCTTTTGAAGAAGATAATAAAAGACTGGCTGCTGGTTTATTAGCTATAATTTTGGGTCCTTTAGGGATCCATAAATTTCTATTAGGCTATACTAAGGCACATTCATAATAACACAAATTATTGTTTTTCAATAAAATACACCATATATTAGAAGAAACAAACCCCGAAATTGCTCTATAAGAGTCAAAAACGGGGTTTTTCTTTATATGCGATGCCAAAA